>PLRS01000068.1:1969-9074 GCA_003164035.1 Bryobacterales bacterium
GCCGTCCTCTTCCTGCTCGATGCGCTAGTGAAGGGATCGGAGAAGCTCGCCGACTGGGTCTCGACCACATTTATTTTCACGCAGGCAATGAAGGAGTCCGACGAAGCCGCTAAAGCCCAAAACAAAACGCTGCTCGAACTGGCGGCCCAGCTCGACAAAGACACCGACGCGCTCGATAAGTTTGGAAAGACGCAGTCCGAGATCAAGAGCGACAAAGTCAAAGAGCTGCGCGAGGAGATCGCGAAGAACACGCCGGTCTTCAATGCGGCGGCGAAAGCCGCGCGAGACTACGCGACGACAGCGCACACCACCGTCAGTGATGAGCTACTCCAGAAGACCTCGAACCTTGGCGGATTTCTTGGCACAGTTGCCGATGCCTATGTCCGCATCGCTGTCGGCGAGCAGCATGTTTTCGATTCCATCACCGCGTTCTTCACTGGATCGAAGACGCCAACCGAGTTAGCCGCAGAAGCCGCGAAGGCCGGACAGACCGCGCAAGCGGCGGCGATTGAGACGGCGAAGAAGCTGGCCGACGAAAAACTGCAACTCTCCCTCGCCGAAAAGGAAGCAGCGGCGCAGGCCGTTTCGGATCAGGAGTCGGCGGCCAAGAAAACCATCGACATCGCCCAGAGGATCGGGGCCGCCAAGATCCGGGAATGGGCGGCGCTTACTGGCTACGAGGCTAGGTTCGCCGAGGATGCAGCGCAAGCGACCCTGAAAGTTCGCGAGCAGCAAGCCGAGAAGGAATACCAACTCAAACTCAAAACGCTGGAGAAAGAGAAAGCTGCCGAGCAGGGCGCGGCCTCGCACTACAAATCCATCGGCGATGAGCAGGCGGCCAACAAGGAAGTGGAACTCGCCCGAGAAACCGGGGCGAAGATCGAAGAACTTCAATCCGATCACACGGTGAAGATGTTGGACCAGCAGCGGGCTTTCAATGAGGCATTCACCAACGCCGCCGTGTCTGCCGCGAAACGCGCCTACGACGGCCAACTGGAGAGTATCGAGAAATTCAAGCGCGCCCAACTCGATCTCTACGCCTCTGGAAAAGCAGGCATCGGATCGTGGGAGCAGGCGCAAGTCCACGCCACCGCCGCTGCCGCCATCGCCCACGAAGACTATTTGAAGAAAGTCATCGCCGTCTACAAACAGCAGGGCGATGTCCAAAAAGCCCAGACTGCGGAAGAAGAACTGGCCTCACTGAAACGGGAGACGCTCGCCAGGGACACCGAGAAACTGTCGGCGGCGATGGAGAAGCTCACCTCGGCGACGAAAGAGGCGAAGGACGAAGAACGGAAGCTCGCCGAGGACACGATCTCGCAGCATTTCAAGGATCAGGAGACGGCCATCGCGAAACTGGCCGAGATGCACCTGATTACCGAGAAGCAAAAAGACGACCGGCTGAAGCTGCTCGAACAGCAGCAGGCGAATGAAGCTCTCGCGATTCTCGACAAGGAGCTGAAGGACGCCCAGAAACTGCGCGACGAAGCGCAGTCCAAGCTCAGCTCCGCAAAAGCAAATCCAGCTTCCACTTCCACCGAACTCACGGCGCTGCAGGCGGAACTCCAGAAAGAAGTCGCTGCCGTTGCGAAAGCGGAAGATGCGAAACTGCAAGCGCAAGAAAAATACAACCAGAAGTCCGAGGCCGACGACAAGAGCCACTACGGGCGCGCGCTGCTGGTCGTGATGGCCTACGGCAACGAGGTCCTCGCCGAGCAGTTGCGGCAGAATCACGCGGCACTCCTGGCGGCGCAGGCGGAAGCCGCGCAGGCCAAAGCTCGCGGGTTGAACGTCGCCGCAATCGAGCAGGAGATCCGCGCGCTCAAGCAAAACGAGCAGGCGCTCGAGAAGGAAGCGATCGGCGGCAAGCTGGCCACAACCGGCAAACAGAAATATGTCCAGGAGGCGATCCTCTCCGCCCAGGCACTTCTGACCGAAGCAAAAGCCCGCGGCCTCAACACCACGGTCCTCGAAAAAGAGATCAAAGACCTGCAGCAACTGGAAACCTTAATGCAGAAGCAGCCTGCGCAGATGAAGCAGGTCAGCTCTGCTCTGCAGGGGTTGAAGATGGGCTACCAGCAACTCGGGCAGATGGTGAAGCAGACCGAGGAGCAGATGTCGCAGGCTTTCGCCACGGCCATCATGGGCGCCCTCGAAAGCGGGAAGTCAATCGGAGCGGCGCTGGAGGCAGCTACTAAACAGGTTCTCCTGCAGCTCGCAACGCAGGCTCTCGCGAAATCGATCTTCTACACCGCCGAAGGCATCGCAAACTCGATCTTCGATCCGCCAGCAGCGGCAGCTTACTTCGCAGCCGCGGCGGAATTTGCCGTCGTTGCTGGCGCCGCGGGCGCCGTCGGCATGGCGATGCCTGGCGGCGGAGGCGGGAGTAGCTCCGGACAGTCCGGCCCCAACCCTGGCCAAGCCACATTCGGCGGCGGAACTGGGGGCGGCAGCACCCAGACGGGAGGCGTGACGAAACTCGCATCCGGCGGCGTCGTCAGCCGGAAAATTATGATCGGCGACAGCCCGTCGGGCGGCGATGCGGACGAAGCCATCCTGCCCCTGAGCGATGCCTCGGCCATGAGCAAGATCGTCCAGGCCATTCTTCCGGTCCTGCCCCAGAATGCCCCTGGCTTTGGCTTTGGGACGCCTACACAGCGCCCGCCGCTCGGGTTTGACCTCAGCCAGCCCTCTTCGAGCGACCGGCCCGATATTCACTCCGGGAACCCCGCAGACGGCGATTTTGAGCGCAGCGAGGCCTCGATCCCGCGCGACATGGCAGGCATGGAAGCCATGGCAGCGAGCTTTGGGGCGTTACTTTCGACCCCGACCCTTCGGGGCGCCGCCGGATCGCGCGGCGTCACCGCCTCGGCTGCCACGGCGGCAGCACCGACCGGCTTCGACAGCGCCAGTATGGAGAAGTTCGCCGACCGCATCGGGACCCACATGAAAGACAGCGGCGCGGTCAGCGGCGGCGGCGGCGACCAGACCCACGTCCACGTGAACGTGAAGGGGATGATCTCACCCGACAACCTGAACAAAGTCGTAAAGAAGATCAATCGCGCAGTTGCGAACCGGCAGACCACGCTCAACGCCACAAATTCCCTGCGCGTCACGCGGAGATCGCAGTAAAGCCATGCTACGGCAGTTCACAGATGCCGCGCAGGAGAACAGCGGCAGCCCCCTCTACAGGCAGTTCGGCGTCTCGACCGTCGCTGGGAATTTACTGGTGTGCGCGATTGCGGCCTCGATCGGCAATAGCACACCGCCGACAGTTCCAGTGCTCGCGCCGCCTTCGACGCCAGGGTTCACCTGGACGCTCGTCGCCCAGAACACTTTCCAATACGAGATTTCACCCTCGGACTTTGTCTCTGAGATCGTCGCCGTCTATCAAATCGCGAACGCGCCTGCGATGGCCGCGAGCGTGCAGACGGAGTGCACCATTACGCTCGGCGCCGGATCGCCAGCCTTCGGGTTTCAGCTGATGGAGTTCGACAGCGCCGGGGCGGCTGTGGCCACGGTTGCGAGCAGCGGATACTTCACGGCCCCCGACGCAGGCCCCCTGGTCACGCCCGACGCCGGGCTGCTGCTCTGCTTTATCACCGATCCCCAATACAACTCCGAATTCAGTGTTGGAGCGGGATATACGCTGATCCCCATTTACAACAGCGTTGGGGTCGGCAACGGGTACGGCGACAGCCAGTACCGGGTCATCTTCAGCGGAGGAAGTTATCCGACCGCCTTTGGGTCGAACATCTACGGCGGATGGTGTATGGTCGCGATCGCCTTCGGCCCAGGCCCATCCACCACGCCGCCGATCCCGACTGCGACCACAGGCTTCACGCCTTTTTATCCGCCGATCACGAAGCAACCCTTCACGCTCTGGGGGCTCGAAGCCAAGCGCTTCGACTCTATCGCGGCAGATGGAAGCAAGCAGTCGGTCCTGGAACGCCTCGATTTTGTGACCACGCTCACCTTCCCGTTCGTCGCCTTGAGCGACATGGCCGCGTGGAAAGCCTTTGAATCCTATGCGCTCACGGGCGGCGTCTTCACTTTTTTACCGATCCTCGATTACCCGAACGACTACCCCGTCAGCAGCACCATCGTCGCGGATCAGATGTTTCAGTACCCTGGCACTGTCTCCGGCGAAACCGGCTGCTCGCTCTGTCAGCTCGTCTCGATGGACTGGACGACGAAGTATGAGTCGCCCGGAATTTTCTCTCTTGTAATGAAGCTGCGCCTGGTTGCGGACGAGGTTGGAAGCTAAGCCATGATCCTGCCGATGTTCCTCTACAACCCCGGCAGCGGGGTAGTGCAGTGGGTGCCGACCTACCCACCGATCGGCAAGCAGCCCGACGACTGCCTGGAAGCGATCCGCCACGATTCCATCACCAGCTCCGGGATCAAGCAGGCCGTCCTTGAGCGGCTCGATGACGTGATGACACTGAGCTTCCCTTTTGTTCCGGTCGCAGACCTGGTCTCGTGGAAAGCGTTCATGACTTTCGCTCTGGCAGGCGGCGTCTTTGCCTACCGGCCGAACTCGACAACGAACGCGGCCTGGGGCGAGTACACGCTCGACTCGCAGGAGTGGACGCCGAAGTTTGTTTGCTTCGGGACGTTCTCGTTTGAATTTAAGTGCAGGCTGTGGGTCGGACAGACGATTGTGTCCGGCAGTTGACCGGCTGCTTGCAAGTGGCGATCCACCAACTCATACAATCCGCTGACTAGACAGCCGTCGTAAGAAGGTTTTTCCACCTCTCCAATTTAGAAAATCGCATCGTTCAAATCTGTTCACTTTTGCACCTTTCATGATTTCCGCCACCGCCAACTTTCAGGCCGCCCTCGCCGCTTATACCTCCGGCAACATCATCGTCCAGGTGGTGATCGGAAACTACTGGCGCGTCTTCACCAACTACGTCGACGGGATCTCGGGGCACTATCCCTGGATCGTTTCGGTCGACGATCTCGATATGACGGTGCAGGATCTCGACGGCGGCGCCGACCAGCGCACCGGGGGCGTCACCGTGCAGGACAATGGCGGCGCGATCACGGCGGATTTTCCGAACTTCACCTTCGAGGGCCAGCAGATCCAGATCAAGGTCGGCTTCGTCGGCCTCGCGCAGAACGATTTTTGCACCCTATTCACGGGCTTCATCGACACCGTCAGCTCGGCCAACAGCAACAACGACTACTACATTCAATTCTCGGACGTGCAGACCAAGCTCGCCGCCGTCGTCTATCAGACGGGCGACGATGGCAGCCCGACCTCTTCGTCGAACGTCAAGACGGTGAGCGGCCATCCCCTCGCGATCCTGATGAACATCTGTCAGCAGTTGAGCGTGCCTTACGACGAGACGACGATCACCGCCTACATGAACGGGCCTTTTGCGGGCACCCAGTTTGTTTTCTATCTGACGCAGGCACCTGCGGCCGCGGACTTCATTAAGGCGCAACTGATGAAGCCGCTCGGCGGCTATATCTGGATCAACGCCGCAGGACTGCTGACTTGCCGATTTTTTGTTCCGCTCGCCGGGCCGGTTGCCGTGGGCGCCTTCGGGAAGTCGACCTGGCTCGATATTCCCGAGGCCGGGCAGACCAACATGGTCAACACGGTGCAGATGCAGTTCGACCTCGACAATTCGAGCGGCACCTCCAGCGGCGACTATCTCTCTTCCTTCACCGAGAACTACACCCCGAGTTACGACCTCTATGGCAACCTTTCGAGCGAGATCACGATCAACGCCGACGGCGTGCGCTCCGCCTTTCAGGGCTTCTTTACCGCGGCGCTGACGGCGGTCCTGATCTTCATGCGCTACGGCTTCAAGAACCTGACCTTCGACAGCGAATCGAGCGGCGGATCGAACCCGGACTCGATCTGGAACACTCTACTCTACGAGCCCGGCGACATCGTGGCCGTCACCCATCCCCAGGTGCCCGACCGCAAAGCGGGCGTCATCGGCATCACCAACAAACTCTTCGAGATCCTGAATAAGACGATCAAGTTCACCGAAGGCAAGCTCACTTACACCATGATCGACGCGAGTTACCTGTCGAATTTCGGGCTCTATAAGATCACGCCGCCGGGCGAGACGACCTACGTTCTCGACAGCAGCGCGAACCAGAAGCAGTATATGTATTTCTGCGGAGCCAACGAAGAGTATTCGAACGGCGATCCGGGCCACATTCTCGGCTAAGTCTTCCCTCTCATGTCCCAGCCCTCCTTCGTTCAGAAGATCGACAACAGCAGCGCGGCGGCCAATAACCTCACCCTCACGCCAGGCGCGGCCACCACTGCGGGCAACACGCTGCTCGTCGGCATCGCGCTCACCACTTCCTCCGCCCTGCAATCGTTGCAAAGCGTCGCCGGCATCATCGACAGCGCGGGCACGCCCGTCGTCGGCGGAATCTCCACCGGCGTCCCGGTCAATAACTGGGTCTTTCTCGGCAGCTCGAATAACCAGGGCATCACGATGGCCTGGTATGTCTGCAAGGGCGCGGTCTCGATCACTTACGCGACCATCAACCTGACCGGCAGCGGCGTCGAAGACGAGAACGCGATCTGGGGCATCCTGATGGAATACAGCGGGGCGCATGGGGTCTCGTTCCCGAACTTCCAGTCCCTGCAAACCAACCAGAACCCGATCACCACGCAGTACATCCTCGAAACCGCGGCCGTCGATGTGAATTCCGGCGCGGTGATCATGGTCGGCCTGTTCTCGATGTTGAACGACACGTTCAACGCCACGCCGCCGACGCCTGCCGCTGCAACCCAGACGGTGCGCTCGACGAATACGCGCTCGCTGCCGCCGGCGTTCTCTTACCAGGTGATCGAGCAGGACAACGTCAGCGAGGTCGGCTATTTCACTTCCGGCGGAGAACGGGTCACTTTGGCGGCGGGATATTTGAACATCACCGCCGAAAGCGCAACCCAGCTTGCGACCGTCGGGAATCTCGCGGCCAGCACCATGCAGTGCCTCTATGTCTGCCTCTCCGGCGGCTTGCTGTTGAACACGCCGCCCGGCTTCAACGATCAGCCGGACTCGTCGCTCGCCGCGGGCAACTACGCGCTCGGGTCGCAACTGGCGAAGATCTCGGGCAACGCCGC
>PLRS01000034.1 GCA_003164035.1 Bryobacterales bacterium
ACCTGTTGCGCCATCCGGACGACCAGCCCAGCATCGGCATCATCCTTTGCAAAACCAGGGAACGGTTCGTTGCCGAATACGCGCTCCGGGACATCAACAAGCCCATCGGCATATCCGAATACCGGCTGGCCGAAAGCCTGCCCGAAAAATTGCAGGGAAGTCTGCCCACCATCGAGGAACTGGAGAATGAATTGGGAACGGCATCCAAAGAGGAATCCGCATGATCGTCGGCGTGGGGTGCAGTCCCCTCATGAACATTGGAGCGCCTTGGGTTTCCCGACAAATCATCCGCCGTCCGACGAGGAGTGGCAACCGTTAAATACCCGAGGTGTTTCGGTGCTTCGGCGCCGCTAGCCCGTCCGCTAGCACCTCAAGCTGATTTGGAGCGTTCTGCGGCGTTCCTCGTCGTGCTAAATTGCTGATTTTGCGTGTTGGACCGTTCCCTTACGGTCCCTCTAGGTCCTCGGCATAAGGTCCAAATAAGGTCCACGCCTCCCACATGGGTGAGGGAAGTCACTCCCGATTTTCCTGCGGTTCGGGGACAAGCGCGTCGAACGAAGGCCAGATCTGGCGGAAGGCTTTTCACCAGGCTGGAGAAACGCCGCGCCTCGATGTCAGTCTGCGGCCAGGCGACCGGCGGCCGAGAGCAGCGCCTTGCCCCGCCTTAAGCGCCAGACACCATGCTTCCAGCGACCCTGAATGTTGGGTTTGAGAAGCGGAATAAGATAGGTAATACGGTCGGTTAATCTTAAGACTGAGATATGCTGACTGTATGCTGAGCTTATTCGCCGCCGCGAGCTCTCGCTGAATGCGATCATACAGTGTGTCGATTTAGAGGGTATTGTTCAGCCGGGTGGTCGAGCCCCGCTCACATGGCCGAGGCCGGCGCACACTCCATCTGCGTTCTTGGTGTGGGCGAGAAGTGTTTCTGGACACTGGCGCAGCGTGGAGCCCGGTGGTAAGCGGCGCCCTGAGAATCCGGCTGACACTACACTCTCCGACCTGCTCGAAGAATTCCCTTCTGGTGCTACAATTCGAGGGAGTCGGAGTCGGCCTGCTAATTCCGTGTCCGACTGTTGCGGGTCGTAGCGCAACGACGATAACGCTGGAGACTGACTAAAATGCCACCAGTATTGGTTACGTGCCCGAAATGTGGTCGCAAAAACTCAGAATACGCATACGACTGCGGTGGCTGCGGATATTCTGCGCGACGGGAAAACGAAAGGTCATTTCTCTGTCGAACGTGCCGCACTAGAATAGCGGTTTCGCGTTCTACGGAAACCTATGGCGGTACACACCTTACAGGGGTCGGCACCATCGTGAGAACAGGTGAGACAGTATATACGGCTAATAGCTGGTTCGTCACGGTTCCCATCCCGTGTCCAAACTGTAAAGACCCGCACCCGCGACACCGGCCGATGGATAGTTTTGTTTTGTTCCTATTATTTCTATCCTTCGTAATTACTTGCTACCACTTCACCATGGAAGACGCTAGGCTTGGTGGTGATATCACTGGCTTTGGCGTTTTGGCTGGATGTTTCGTTGGAACACTGGTTGCCGGCGTTCTCACATTGCCAATGTTCTTGATCAGAAACTTAATTCGCATGCCGATTGAGGCACTGGAGGTTCGGGCCAAGAAAGCCGAAGACGCGCGAAGCAGACGAGAGACAAAAGAGCCGCTGGAGGGAACGCGATTCGGGGGAGCCGGAGGCGCAAAGACGCGAGTGGCCCGAGGGGCTGATGAGGTCTCGCAGTCACAGCGGCCTCCTCGACGCCCGTTTCCCCTTCTCCGTACCGCATGTGCCGCTGTCTTGGTTATAGCGGTTTTCTCTGCAACGAGTCGTGTGCATCCTGGCCAGCAGAACCCGATTATCACTACCTTTCACAGAATGATCGTCATGACCTTTTATAGAATCAATCGGATTTTTGGCGGAATAGATGGGAGGCATATCGGCAAGGCTCCCGCGGTTAGAGCGGCTGGCCCAGTTGTAGCACGACTCCCCGGCTTCCTGTGGGGCACGTCCCAATTATACCGTGGGGGCAATTCCCTCCAGCATTTCGAGAAGGGAGATCGCTTTTACGTAATAGGTGCCGGCGGTGGCGACAAGCCGTATGTTGCTGTACGGAGACTCATAAACGGCAAGGCCGAGGGTAAAGTCTATTACGGGCCCAACCCAGACGGAGGCGGCTTCTGGGAGCCTCTCGGCGATGGGGGAACTGAAAGCCGCCAGCCCTCTGGAATAACGGGACGGCGGGAAGCGCCTGGCAGGATGGCGGATGAGGCGGAAACGCAGCGAGGGGGTTCCCAGATCTTCCCAGCACAAGCCTTTAAGCCTTTGGTTAGAGCCCCCACAGAGCCGACCGGCGCCAGTTCTTCTTTGTCGTGGTAGGCGAAACGGTATTGTGGCCAGTTCTCACGCGGGGCAAAGTTCGGTGGGAACCGGAGATGCGGACTATACGCCACCCAATGCCGATAGCGCCCCCATGCCGCCTTGGTTATCAGGGTTCCGTCGAAAGACCGGACGATCTTCTTCGCTCGTCGCCAACTCTGCTCGCCCATTTGCAACAGAACCCCTTCTTTTCGCTATCGGCTGATAGATTCCTTTGCAAGCGCGCGAGAGAACCCATAAGCTGCACCGCGGAATAAGAACTTCTTAGAACTCGGTACGCTTTTGGCCTCACCCTCCGGGAGCGGGATGGCCGGTGAATCTTCGGCTTAGCTGCTGGTATGTCATTTGTTGGTATAAGGTCCGGCGTGTTTTGAAGCGAGTTGACAATACGCCTGTATTTATCTCATCACTCAGACGACCCATCTGATCCGTATAATGTTTTATCAATCTCCCGATCAGTTCAACGCCACGACGATGCGCGAGTAAATTCGGCCACAAAAGGAACTCTTTCAAACGGCCAAAGACTTCGCACGATCCCACGAAGTTGAGGACTGTAGACTGGGGTACCACGAAAGGCGCCGGAGCCGCGAGGAGGTGGGCACATTCTATCTCCAGTTGCCAATCAGAATGAACGGCGCCCAATAATAAGGATGCGTCCATTCGCGGTGTCCTGCCGCACCACTGGCTAACTGCTCCTGACTGCGCCTTAATGCCTCGCTCTTGCCGAGTGAAGGCTGCTCCTGGCGGATGCGGTACATGGCCTCCATCAAGTAACCAGTCGAGGCATCATCGACGCTCCAGAGGCTCGCGATCACAGCTTTCGCTCCTTGCCTTTGCGCGACAATTCCGAAACTGTCGATTTCGCGGCCGTCCTCGCCGTGGTTCGTATAAGCGGTGCGGCACGCCGAGAGCGTCAGCAGTTCAACATCGCGGAACAGCCCCGGCCAGGCGTCGATTTCGCGGAGATCGATGCTGCCACCGGTTCCCAGCAAGAGCTTCGAACTCCGCTCCGCACCCTTGGCGGCATCGAAGTGGCTGGCGATGTGAACCACGCGCTTATCCTCGGCCCGGACGTTTCCCAGGTTCAGAAACTCCGCCCGCGTGAACTCCCCGTTCAAATGGACGACGCCAGGGACAGGCGCCGGCCGGGAATCGCTTCCTCTGAAGATGCGCTGCAATTCGCCTGGGACGGACGGCAACGGCGGGTATCCGGCGAATCCATCCGCCGCTCCAAATCCGATTCCACGCCACGTCTCGTCCGAGGTTTCCGCCAACCGATCGCGACTGGCCGGCGTGATGATGGAGTTGCGGAATCGCTTAACCAGGTAATCCCGGCCATCGTGCAATGCGGCTATCGGGACGTACCGGAGCGTGTTATCCACCGACCACAGAAGCGTCTGGATCCCACCAGCGTCCAGGTCCTGGCGCAGGTTCTCGGGAAAGACAATGCGGTACAGTTCTTGCGCCAGCGCTTTCGGGTCGCTCGAAGGGTTAAGCAGTGCCTCGCGGAACTTGAAGATCAATGCGTCAAGCTCCTTCTCCGGGATAGGGCTGACGTATGCTTTGCGAACCGCGCCGGTGAGCAGAAGTGCGATGTACTTGTCTTCGGTCTCGACAGTGTAAATGATGGCCACATCGTCGCCAGCGTGGCTGAGATAAGACTGCAACCCCGCTGCGTCGCGCAAGTCTTCGATGCCTTGAGCGGTGCGGGATCCGGTATCGAGCCGCTTGCGGAGTTCGTCGAAAAAGCGGAGCAGGGTGGCGTTAGCTGCCGCGATGTCGCTGTCAATGCGCGCCGCGCGCCGCTGCTCCTCGGGGCTGGCCTCGCCGCCGGTCGATCTCGCCCGTAGTTCCTCCCGCTCACGGCCCAACCGCAGAAGGTCGCTGCTAATCTGCGTGTACCGGGTCAGTGACTCCCGCTCCGGCTTCAACAGGGTCGCCGACTGTAACTGGTCGGCGACCGCGTCACGTTGAAGAAAGCCAGCAGCTTCCTCGTCCTTGAGAAGATCCAGAACCTCTTCGGCTTCTGTGAAGCGCTTCTGTTCCAGCAGCAGCGCGGCCAGATCGCGGTAATAGGATTCGACCGATTGTTGGAAGTCGCTTTTCAGTTTGGCGGGCAGGCTCCGGTTGTCGCGGCGCATGCCTTGCACGGTGTTGACGGCCTGCTTGTCCAACCAGATCGCGGCCTCCATGGAATGCTGCTTGCTAAACAACGAGCCCAATTGATGCAGCGTGCGGGCTTCGCCGTCGCGGTCCCCGACGGCCTGTTCGACGACCAACGCCCGCTCCAGGTAGCTCATTGCCTGAGCCGAATCGCCGCTCCGCGAATAAGCGGCTCCGATATTCAGGAGCACGACGCCTTCCATGACGCGCCAGTCCATCCCGCGGGCGAGCGCGAACGCTTGCTGAAAACAGGCAAGCGCCTTCCCAATCTGCCCCATTCGAACGTACGCGATTCCTTTGCCATTGAGCAGGGTCGACTTGGTGACTGGATCGTCTTTCAACACCCGCGCTAAGCCATCGTCGAAGCTGAGAAGCGCCCCTTTTTGGTCGGCCAGCGCCGAGCGCTCCAAGCCGATTAACGAGAGTATGGTGGCGGAACGTGGATCGTTGCCGAGTTGCTTGAGCACCTCACGGGAATTCTCCAGCGCTTCCCGGTACGCTCCCAGATCGTAGTACACTCGCGCGATGTTGTGACGAGTCGCGATCTCGCCGTCCGTATCCCCACTTGCCTGGTAGATCGCCGATGCCTCCCGGAGGCACCGAAGCGCGTCATCGAGGTTCGCCATTTGGCCATGAAGGAAAGCCAACTCGGTGAGCGCAATTGCCCTTCGTCCGGGATCTCGAACGGCTTTCAAGGCGCCGGTCAACTCCTCCATCGCACGGCGGTTGTCGCCCTGGTCACGATATAGGCCACCCAGAGTGGTCCTGGTGATCGCTTCACCGTCCGAATCGTGCAAGGCGAGACGGAGCGTCAACGAATCGCGCAGATAATCGAGCGCCTTATCGACCGGCCCGTACTTGGTATACACCTGCGCGGCGTTCGTGAGGGCAGCGGCCTCTGTGTACCGATCGCCCGCCAACCGTAACAGCGGCAGCGCGCGTTCGTAGTAGGGCACCGCTTCGCGGTACTCCAACAGTCCGAAGTACAGCGTGCCAATGTAATTAAGCAGCCCACCTTCCGCCGCGAGGTCTTTCACCGCACCGAAAAGAGCGAGGGCACGGCGGGCGTCGGCCAGCGCCATCCTCCGTTGGTTCGCCGCTTCGCGGATGTAGGCAATCTCGACGTAGCACCAAGCCTCCTGGTAACCGTCGTTCAAGCCCCGCCAAGTCTCCGCCAGGTTCCGGTACTGGGGAATCGCCGAAAAATCCTGATGGGAATTGGCAACAGAGCGAAAGCCCGCTTCCGCCTGGATCCGCTGCCGGTCGGTCGCGGATGGAGTCCGGATCGCTGTCAATTCGATGCGATAGCGCGGTTTCACGGCGGACGGATCGTCGCTGGCGGCGGCTCGTACCGAGTAATCGCCACTCGCGCCGGCGATCCATGAGAGACTTTCCGGGCCAAAATCGTCGTTGGGCGAATCGATATCCGCCAACTTTCCGCCGTCCGTCCCCAGGATCGAGACCACCACGTCGATCCCAATCTTCTCGACGACGACGTGAGCATACTCGCCGGCTTCGAGGTGCACCGTATAGGTGTCTTCGCCCGCGGCCCGCATTTCGCGCTCCACCGGATGGCGCACTTCCAGCCGGGTCTGCGCGGAACCCACGCACGCCACAAGGAGTGTACCGAGCATAGTTCGGTAGCACCTGGTCTTGGCGTTTCGATGGAGCACAGGGAACCTCATTCGCCATCAGTGCGGCGGCGCCACGCGGAAAAGATAGGTTTCCAAGGTCGCGCCTTGCAGATCGCTTGCCGTCGCAACATAATCGCCGGGGCGGAGCACCGTCGCTTCCAACTCGATTTCCACATCCTGGCCGGTCCCAGCCGCCTTTGATACAACTCCCGATTTCGTCCACGCACTTTCGCGCTCACCGCCAGGAGTGACGCGAGCTACATCAACCCGGCAGTCTACCTGCGATTTCTGCCCGGGAAGCTCCAGAGAGAGCCGTATCCGGCCGCTGGCTGGTTGCGCGAACTCCACGCCGCCCGAGACGCCCTTGCTTACCCCCGGCGACAGGCTGACCGCCAGTATCAGCGGTGGACGCGGCGGTGCAGGATGCGGGATGCGCGACGTTCCGGTGCCGTGCCCTTCCCAGTACAGCCACGCCGAGGGCACGCAAATTACCAGCGCCGCACCTGCCACAGCGGCATACCAGCGAATGCGAAATACCTGGCGCGCCGCCAGTGGAGTGGCGCTCCGAACCTCCTCCAGGCGCTTGCGCATTTCCGGTACGGTCAGATACCGGCTCTCGAACCGGCCCCGGTCCTCCGGCTTCAGCCGCCCGGCAAGATAGTCGCCGATGAGCTCCGTCTCGACGTCCTGCACCCATTGGAAGTACGCGCTGTCGGCGAAGTATTTCGCTTCGATCTGCGCCGCTTCGATTTCATCCAGGAAACCGAGCAGATATGCCTTCACACACTCTTTATGCCGTCTGGGCATCGTCCATTACACCTACTTCTTGTCCCATCTGGCGAGCAGGGCCAGTTTTTTTCGGGCGCGAGAAAGGTGCACGCGGGCATTATTCGCCGTTCCAAGCGCAAATTTCCTGGCCAGAGTTTCCCCGTCGTCAAGGACCCCGCTTTGAATCATCTTCCACTCACGCTCACGCAATTGCGAATTCCCCAGTGTCAGCACCTCGTCCAGATAGATCGCCATCTCGGCGCGATTCAGGCCAAAAGCGTTGACCTGAACTGGGCCAGCGGAGTCCGTCAGCTCTTCACATCCATTGCGGCATTCCCGGCGAAAAGAAGCCTGCAAGACGCGTTTCGCGAAGCCGTAACAGACCAAGCCAAATTCGGATTCGCTTCGAAATTCATAATCGTCGCGGGACCACAGCGCCGCGAGGGTGTCGTGCGCGAGATCCTCGGCATTGTGAAGCCCGCGACCGCGAGAGAAGAAGTGGACCAACTTCAACCGGGCCTCGCTCCAGGAGGCGGGCGGCATGGAGCGACACGTCGGCATGAAGAGAGATTATAGCGCCGGGCGGATAGGGTCCGCTGGTTCGGCCAGACGCCCCATCACCAGATAAGATGCCCAGTAACAGGGGTCGGACCAACGTTTCGAGCTTGCCAGCGACCGACGCGCCAGCGTGACCGCGCGCTCGACCGGAACCGGTCGACTGCCCAGCAAGTGGTCATAGGCCTGCCGGAAAAACTCGGCAGAAGCTTCGGCATCCACCTCGGACAGAGTCAGTACCAACTGCGCCGCCCCCGCCTGGAACAGGCTGGCGCTGAATCCCGCGAGTCCCTCTCCAATCACTTGCTTACCCGCCGCCGTCTTGCATGCCGACAGCACCACAGTCGACCCATTGAGCGAGAGTTGCGAGAACTGGTACGGGCGCAGCACCCCATCCACCGCCTGTCCCGAGGCTGACACCATGGAGAGCAAGATGCGGGACATCTCCGGAATCCGGTCATCGATTTCGGCATGAGTGGAAAAATGCAGGATCGCGAACTCCCCGGGCTTTGCTCTTCGGAGAGTTTCGAGATTCGCATCGAACCCGGTCAAGATGCGCCGCCGGGCGGCTGGTACGAGCGAGGATACGATTTCCAGTTCGCCGCTGAACGGCAACCTTGCCAACTGCAGGCCGGTCCCCGCAGCCGCTTTGCCGGAAGCTCGTGGATCGTCGGCGGAGAACACCGGATCTGCCAGGGCCAGGATGGTGCGCGGAAACTCCTCCAATCTCCGTGGCATCCTTCCGACCGCCAGATAAGATGCCGACGAGATCTGCACCAGGTCATGTACCAGTCCCAGGCGGTACCCCGATAATTCCAGCGCCGCGAAGGGGATTTGCCCGAGAATGCCGTCGGGCACCAAGATCAGCCGCGACGGAAGCAGGGTTCCTCGAAACGGTCCGAGCAGCGTCGTCGAAAGGCGCCGCATGGCACCTTCGAATTGCCGCTGCTTTTCCGGAAAACGACGCCGGTCGAGAATGGCGCCGAACAATCTGACTACCGGCGCCGCCTGTACCTCCACCTCCGCTCGCGGCGGAAGTGGGAACACCCGGATACCGGCGGAGTCCACGAGCCATACGTAGCTCCGTTCTTCGCCCAGGTGAAACTCGATCAACGCTCCGTCCGGTGGCAGGTATCCGCGAAGCTCCTCGAAGGATTGAACGGGCGAACTCATCTGGCTGCCGCCGGCGGCTTGGCGGATCTCGGCTCCAATCGCTTCGTCCCGACCGGTGAGAAGTTCCACCTGGTGTTGCAGACCGGCGAGGCTCTCCGCGGACGCCGCCGCCCGAACGGAGAGAAGGTCGATCTGTCGCTGGATTTGTTTGCGCTGGTCGAGCAATTCCTGGGGTACGCTCCCGGTGAGCCGGCCCTCGGTCAATACGTCGAGCAGCGCGCGCCCGCGCACTTTCTCGGCGGCGAGAAAGCCATTGACAGGCGAATCGGGCGATTCGGGTGCGGCGGCGAGATCGACCAGCAGGTCGAACAACCGGCGCTTGCGTGCGTAGAAAGCGGCACGAAGCTCCGCTCCCGGCACCTGAATCCGCACCGATTCCAGCACCGTCAGCGCCTGCTCTGCAAGCTTCCGCGCTGCGGCTGCGTCGCCGGCAGCGCGCTCCACGGCGGCCAGCGCGGCTAAGGTATCGGTCATTGTGTCTCGCAGGCCGCAGGCGCGCCGGATGGCTAGCGCTTCGTTTAGGTATTCCCGGGCGGAAGCAACCTCGCCTTGTTTGGCGGCGCATAAACCGAGGTGGTGTAGGTCGACAGCCTGCATCCGGCGGTCGCCGATCGCCCGGTGACTCTCCAGCGCCTCCCTCAGCAACTGGCTCGCATCCTCCGCCTGTCCGGCGGCAAGCATCGTCTGCCCCAGCAACCCCTGTATATCGGCGTGCAAACTCCGGTCTCCCGGCCCGGCCTCGGACAGCGCCTCGTCCAGCAGCTTGCGCGCCGCCTCTGTCCGGCCCTCCAGGAGATAGTTGCGGCCCAGGTTGACGTTGGCCCGCAGCGCATCCCGCCTGTCTTGCCCTTGCAGAAACTGCGCCCGCGCACGGCCGAGACACACGCGCGCCTGGTCGTACTCCGCCAATGACTGGTAACACAGCCCGAGGTTGTGGACCGCTCGGGCTCCGGTCATCGAAATCCGGTTCCCATAGAGGCTGGAAACCCGCGAGAAATACGCAATCGCTTTCTGATAATCTCCCGTCCGCCAGAAGAGCGTACCCAGATTATTCATGGCCAACCCCACGGGTTCGCGGTCGGTGAACGACCCAAAGGCGGTGGCGGCTTCGGTCAGCCGCGTCAATGCCTGGTCGAAATCGCCGAGCTGCTCGGATGCCAGGCCACTGTTATTCGCCGCTTCTCCGGCGCAACGGACATCGCGAATCGTCCGGCAAACAGCCAGCCCTGCTTCATAGTCCGCCCGCGCCTCGACAAACATCGCCCGAGCGCGGTGCACATCTCCAAGCAGCAGATGCGCTCGCCCGATCGCGGCGGGCTCCTTGAGCCTCTCCCAATTCGCCAGCGACGCGGCCAGGTCTTCCGCCTTCCCCGAGCGCTTGGCTTCGGTCGCCCGGTCTTCGGCTTCGGCCCATTCCGCGGCCAACTGCGCCGAAACCGGCTGTAGCGACACCTTTACTGGAATCGGAGCGGCGGGAGGGGCGAGCGTTCGCAACTCCACCCGGTAGGTTCCAGGCGCAAGCAGAGTCCTGGTTTCCACGCCGAATTCGAAGCCGTCCACGATCGCCGGAGCGCCGCCCTGGATCAAGCGAAGTTCCAGGTCTACCGGCTGATCCACCGCCAGCCGGACGGGTTGTTCCGGTTGCACCCGAAATTCGATGCAGACCTTGGGGCCGCGCCCCAGCATCGCCTGAAGCGTGTGCCCGGCCTGTAGCACCTGGCAATCCGCGGCGAACAACCGCGCCAACCCGCAAAACGCGAGGGCGAGCTTTCGAATAGGCATGCTCGATGGATGTACGGAGAAGCCGGGAAGGCGACGCGGCCGGATCGATCCGTCACCGGAACTCGCCATTGTAACGAACGTACGGGGCAACGGCCATGCGGCGTCCCGTTGCCCCGCTCTCCGCCACGCGGCATTTAGCCGCCGATGGGTACGTCGCCGCCGATGATAGCGATGACGATCGCGATGATGATGTCGAGCATTGCGCTGTCCTCCCTTCCACCCCCTTCAGCGAGGGAAAGGAAGAAATCCGCAAAAATAATTGGCTTCGGGTCGCGCGCACGGACTGCCGCGGAGAAATCTTGTAATGCCCCGGCTGTCCGCGACATTAGCAGGGTGAGACTGCCGGAACCGCCGCCTCCAACGGAGTTCCAGGCCTTCCCGCAATTGAACTCGAAAGGGAAAACAACGTGTCGACTCTCCGTGGTAAAGTGCTCAAGGTTCCGGATGCTACTCCGGGGCTGCTGTTTGTCAACGGCCAACAGAAGGCGTTTCAGATCGATGGCGTCTGGCGTTCCGTGTCGGTGGCTCCCGCGCCCAACCAGACAGTCGATGTGGAACTCGACGAAAGCGGCGCTGTCCTATCCATCCGGCCTGTTTCCGACTCCGATCTTGCCAGGGAGGAGCTGATGCGGGCGCAAAGAATCGCTCAGGAGAAGAGCAAGGCGCTGGCGGCCACGGCAGTCGCCAAGGTCGGAAAGCCAGTCCTGATTGCTACCGCGCTGCTTTTCGCCGGATGGTTTTTCCTCGACTATTTCTCGCTGAATATTCCCTTCTTCGGCATGGGAATCAAGATTCATCCAACCTTCTGGCAGGGCGTCGGATACATTAGGGCAGCCACGGACGCGATGGACAATCCCTTAGCGGCTATCGCCCGATCCTCCAGAGAATACAGCACGGGCATCTATGGCGTCCTCGCCGTTATCTGCCTGGCCGGCCCGCTGCTTCCTCTGATCTGGAAGGACAAACGCGCTCATCTGGGCGCTGTGCTTCCGCTTCTGTTCACCCTCTTTCTTGCGGTCCAATGCTACCGGGTGATTGGGGCCGCGGAGGAAATGTTTCATTCGCCCATGTCAATGACTGGCTATACTCCGGCACAGGTCGCCGCCGCTGAGGCTGCCGCCGCTGCCCAGGTTGCACAGTATTACAAGGAATTGGAGTTCGAGATGGGATTCGGCTTCTACCTTTCCACCGTGGCAATGCTCTTCCTCGCTGGAGCCGGCGCGAAGAAATATCTGGCGCTCAAGGCCAGTCCGGAATTTGTGCTCGAGGAGTATCGTGGGTAGCGGTCAGAACAAATCGCTGCCGCGGGTCTGCATCTCCCGCAGGTCCGCCGTCGCGTAAACACCCGCCGGGGCTCGAAGATTATGCACTGCCACGAAGGCTGGCGGCCGTACAGGCTTCAGGGGCGGGCAATAAGGACCAGTCCCCCAAAATCAGCAGCCAAACGGCTATTTCACACCCAAATATCCCATATTTGATAGCTATGTGGAGCAGCCAATAGCGCGAGAAGCGATTTTTCTTGACGCCGCCTGTAATGAGCCCCGGCGGAAGCGCATAAACAGTTGTGCCGCCGCCGACGGAACGCGTGGGGCGAATTCGACCATGCTCAGGAAATGAGCAGTCGGGACCATTCATCACGAAATCGAAATCGACGACGTTGTAGCGGCCGCAATCGTTGCTGCACCACTTTCGTTTTGTCTAACGCAGATATCAAAGGAGACAGCGTGTACGTTTCGTCGTATCGAGTATTCATCCTTGCGGTCCTTGCCGCGGTTACGGTCGCGGCGGTTGGGTGCAAGAGTCGCAAACCCGCCCTAGCCGAAAGGTACCGAACCGGAACCGGAGCCGATGCCGCCGCCAGCAAAGTGCCGCGCACGTCTCCGGGAGAGATCGCGATAACCCCCTTCGAAGCCACAACCTCCGCCGGTCAGCCGTCCCCCTATGACGGGACTGACGTTGCCGCGCTCGACGTGGCCGGCGTGCGGCTCGGCATGACTCCGGAACAGGTGGTCGCCGCGCTGCGGGCGTTCGACCCCGGCCTTTACTTCAGTAAGCGGTACCACACAGATACAAACAGGCCGGCTAACTATGGAGAGGGCGAGCCCGAATCCGAGCAGACCGGAAGAGCTCCTTTCCGGCAGTTCGTGGGCATCATGGCGGCCAAGGGAACCAAAGTCTATGCGAACGAAAGCACGGGCTTCTATGCGCCCGGAGGGCCCATTGGCGGGTTCGCGGGGCACGACGGAGACTCCATAGAACTCCCTGGAGACGATCCGGAAATGATCTCCGTCTGTTTCTCGCTGGATCCGGGTAACCATCGTGTCATTGCAGTTTCATTGCAAGAACAGTTCAAGACGCCGCGGACTGTCTCCTCGATCATGGATAGCGTTGATCGCAAGTATCCGAAGGACGTTACAACTTCCCAGGATGCAAGAAAAAGAGGCGGCACAGCGGTACTACGCTATTGGAGATACGACCAGCGCATGAGGCTGATGTCCAATACCGCCGCGGAACGCGAATGGCATGGCCAGTATTCCCGCCCGTACGTGCTCGGCGCCAACAGTCTTCCGTCCATGACCTACGAGGCCGACAGGGTTGCCCTCGACGCTGGCGTTGACGCCACTAGTGACAATAACCAGCTCACTAACTCATTCGGAGTCGTCTTATACGACGAAAGCGCCTTGTATCGCTTCCTCAACCAGTCCGAGGCTCTCCTTGCGAAGTTCAAGGCGGAGCTGGCACAACAGGCCGTGGACCGCGCTAAGCAGTCTTCCGCCCCTGTCAAGTTCTAGCCGTTGATCGGACAGACACATGAGACAACCATCGATTCGCATACTATTGGGGACGGCGCTGGCCGCCGCGATTCTCTGCTGCGGGTGCAAGCACGCAGCTACGGACGCCCCATCAGCCACAAGCAACGCTGGGGGCACTTCCGGCAGCGCCGCAACAGCCGCATCCCAAGGCTCGCCAACTTCCGCTCCGCCGGGCGGCGAGGCATCCAGCACGGACAGCGGCGGCGGAAAGCAATTGGTCTCGCCGGACGCGGAGGACGTGGTGTTCCTCTACTACGGGCTCTCCGGCGAAGATCCGTCGCTCTCCGAGATCGCGGATCTCTCGACTGCTTCGAAGGAATTCGGCCGCGCCGAAGCCCATGCCAAGATCGAAGCTCAACTGAAGGCAAAGCTGGACGCGGTCAAGGGTGTGAAGTTCCTCCAGGTCAATCTGAATAATTCGTTCGGCCAGTATGACGAGAAGTACAAAGAGTATGACTTCGACCTGGGGACCGGAACCTCCATTCCCTTTACAGCGTACGGACGAAACGTCGAGCTGGTCCTGACCAATGGCGGACTTGCGCAGAGCTGGAAGCTGGACCCGCCCGATGCGGCGGAGGTGCTGCGGAAGAATGGGGGCGGCCGCGGCGTTCGACTCGTTCTCCATCTGCGGGTTCTGGATGCGCCGCCGTCTGCGGGCGATTCCCGCTTGCGGATCGACGTCCGCATCCTCGACTACGACATCCTAAGCTATCGAGGCGACCGGCTCGGGCGGGTTGTGGTTACCAACTGATGGTGCGGGACGGGAAGTTTCTTGCGACCGCGTGTAATGAGCGCCCGCGGCCCGACATACAAAGGTGTGCGGGCCACGTAGGACGGTACGGCGAGAAGCGCAGTTTTCCTGTCACGTTAGGCGCGTTTGCCGCCTTACCGGAACAGGACAGGTCTTGATGGGCAGTCGGGCGTGGACGATGAGCGTAGCGTTAGTGAACGGAATTGGCAAGGGTGCGAACCCGAGGAGTTTGGAAACGAATGAAACGGATACGGCCGAAAGCTCGCCCGCGCACTATGGCGGCAAGACGGCTGGAAGCTGCAGATTGTCAAACGTCGGCAGCGCGCCTTCAAAATCCGCGGGCTCACCTGGATTGTGGAGCGCACCTTCGCCTGGGTCGAACGCAACCGTCGAGTCAGCAAGGACTACGCGTATCGGGTACAAACCTCCGAGACCCTGCTCGACGTCGCCGCCACCCGTCTTATGCTAAATCGGCCCAGACTAGCATGAGACTTTTCAAACATTCTCTAAGACGGACTAACAATGATGAAAACACGGTTCTTGAATCTCACACATTTACTCGCCATCGGAATCGTTGGCGTTTTATCGGCGCGTTCAGCGTCAGCACAGAATCAGCAGTTCGTTAAAATAGCTCCGCTCTACTTCGTGATGAGTGCGGGTGGCGCGAATCCTTTGTCCCAAACCTTCAGCATTATTAGCTCTGGCAGCAATTTCTATGTAAACGCCCCGACAGTCCAGACCACTTCGGGTGGAAGTTGGCTTCAGATCAGCGGATGCGCAAACGGGTTTAATACTCCCGCGGTCTGTATGATCAATGTGAACGCCGCGGCGCTGCCTGTCGGGGTCTATGCTGGCCAGATTACGTTCAGCGCCGGCTCGACTTCAATGGCGGTTCCGGTCACGCTTAGCGTTGATGGCTCCAGTGTCCCATTTTTCGGTGGGGTCGCCGGGGAGCTAAGTTTCATTTCCGGAAATAGTTTCACCGCTATACCTCAGGTCATTCAGCTTCTCAATGTAGGAACCGGAGCTCTGAACTGGAGCGCCGCAGTCAGTACGGCCGCGGGGGGGAACTGGCTCAATGTTTCTGCTCCCAGCGGCACCGCCCCTTCTACGGTCACAGTGAGCGTTTCAACCCAGGGTTTGGCGGCAGGGACCTACAGTGGCCAGGTGTTGTTCCAGGCACCCAGCGGCAACATGACAGTTCCAGTAACTTTAGTCGTTGCCGACAGTAACACGAACGCCTTTGAGCAGCTTCCTGGTCCGAGTTTCACTATGGCGGCTGGCGGCTCCAATCCCCTCTCCCAAACCCTGACGGTGGCCAGCACCGGATCGGGTTTTTACGTCAACTCTCCGACAGTGCAGACCGCTTCGGGCGGTAACTGGCTTCAGATAACGGGGTGCGCAAACGGGTTTAATACTCCCGAGGTCTGCACGATCAATATAAATGCGACTACCTTGCCCGCGGGAGTTTACGCCGGTCAGGTGATCTTCAGCAACGGGTCCACCTCGATGACGGTGCCGGTGACGCTCAGCGTCCAGGGTGATGGCGTACCGTTTTTCGGCGGCGATATAGGGGAGTTAAGTTTTGTGGGCGGCAATGGTTTCACTTCCACGCCTCAGAGCATTCAAATTTCAAATGCTGGCGCCGGTCAGTTGAACTGGACAGCGACGACGAGCATATTCCGGACCGGCACAGTCGGGTCTGTTAACTGGCTGACGGTTTCTCCGGGAAGTGGCGCCGCCCCCTCAACGGTCACAGTGAGCGTTTCGACCCAGGGTTTGGCTGCAGGGACCTACGGAGGCGAGGTCTTGTTCCAGGCGCCCAGCGGCAGTATGACCGTTCCGGTAACGTTAGTCGTTGACGACAGTAGCACGAACACCTTTGAGCAGCTTCCTGGTGCGAGCTTCACTATGGCTGCCGGCGGCTCCAATCCCCTCTCCCAAACTCTGACGGTGACCAGCACCGGATCGGGTTTTTACGTCAACTCTCCGACAGTGCAGACCGCTTCGGGCGGTAACTGGCTTCAGATCACGGGGTGCGCGAACGGGTTTAATACTCCCGCAGTCTGTTCGATCAATATAACCGCGACTACTTTGCCCGCGGGAGTTTACGCAGGTCAGGTGATCTTCAACAGCGGGTCCACCTCGATGACTGTGCCAATGACGCTCAGCGTCCAGGGTGCCGGCGATCCGTTTTTGGGCGGCGATACAGGGGAGTTAAGTTTTGTGGGCGGCAATGGTTTCACTCCCGCGCCTCAAAGCGTTCAAATTTTGAATGCCGGAACAGGCCAGTTGAACTGGACAGCGACGACGAGCATATTCCGAACCGGCACAGTCGGGTCCGTTAATTGGCTGACGGTTTCTCCGGGAAGCGGCACCGCCCCCTCAACGGTCACAGTGAGCGTTTCGACCCAGGGTTTGGCTGCAGGGACCTACGGAGGCGAGGTCTTGTTCCAGGCGCCCAGCGGCAATATGACCGTTCCGGTAACTTTAGTCGTTGACGACAGTAGCACGAACACCTTTGAGCAACTTCCCGGCGTAAGCTTTACGATGGCAGCCGGCGGTTCCAATCCTCTTTCCCAAACTCTGACGGTGACCAGCACCGGATCGGGCTTTTACGTCAATTCTCCGACGGTGCAGACGGCTTCGGGCGGCACCTGGCTTCAGGTAACCGGGTGCGCGAACGGGTTTAATACTCCCGCAGTCTGTTCGATCAATATAGCCGCGGCAACTTTGCCCGCGGGAGTTTACACGGGTCAGGTGATCTTCAGCACCGGCTCCGCCTCGATGACTGTGCCGGTGACGCTCAGCGTCCAGAGCGCCGGCGTGCCGTTTTTCGGCGGAATTACAGGCGGTCTGAATTTCGTAGGTGGCAGCGGTATCAGCACTACGGCACCTCAAACCATTCAATTGACCAACGCAGGCACTGGCACACTGAACTGGACCGCTGCGACAAGTACTTTCGAGACAAGTACCGTAGGAGCCCTGAACTGGCTCACAGTCTCCGCTGCGAGCGGTGCGGCCCCCTCGAGTGTAACGGTTTCCGTATCCACTCAAGGGCTGGCACCCGGTATCTATCTTGGGCAAATCCTGTTCACGGCCCAAAGTGGCAGCGTAACAATCCCTGTCAGTCTGGTAATTACCAGCAGCAACGGCTCTACGTTCCAACAACTGACAGCGCTCAACTTCACAGCACCGGTGGGCGGGCCGAACCCACTGGCCCAGAGTCTCACGCTGAACAGCACGGGCTCTAACTTTTATTTTTCCTCTCCCACAGTGCAGACCGCTTCGGGGGGTAACTGGCTGCAGCTTACCGGGTGCGCAAACGGCGACAATACGCCCGCGGCTTGTTCAATAGGGGTCAGTGTTGCCACGCTGCCTTCGGGAATATATGCCGGGCAAGTTGTATTCAGCAATGGATCAACCGCTATGACTGTGCCCGTCACGCTGACTGTGGGCAACCCAAACACCACCACCCCCTCCACGCCCGCCATCTCCTCCGGCGGCATCGTCAGCGCGAGCGCCTTTGGCGGGTTTACCGCCGTTGCGCCTGGGTCCTGGATCGAAATCTACGGGACCGGACTCGCGGCGGATTCGCGCTCCTGGACTGGCGCCGACTTTACCGGCAACACCGCACCGACATCGCTGGACGGGACCTCGGTGACCATCGGCGGCCAGAACGCTTTCATCGATTACATCAGCCCGGGCCAGGTGAACGCGCAAGTGCCATCGAACGCCGGCACGGGCGCGCAACCGGTCATCGTCAAGACGGCCGCTGGCGCCAGCGCCGCGCTTACGCTCACGGTCAACCCGGAGGAGCCGGGATTGCTGGCGCCGGCCTCGTTCAAAGTCGGCGGCACGCAGTACGTCGCGGCGCTATTCTCCGATGGCGCTACTTTCGTTCTTCCAGCCGGCGCCATCTCCGGCGTGACCTCGCGCCCCGCGAAGCCTGGGGATGTCATCACCCTCTACGGCGTCGGTTTCGGCTCAGTGACGCCTAACATTCCGGCGGGCCAAATCGTGCAGCAATCCAACACGCTGGTCGCGCCGCTCCATGTTCTGTTCGGATCGGCAGAAGCGACGGTTGAATACGACGGACTCGCTCCCAGCGCCGTCGGCTTGTACCAGTTCAATGTGGTGGTGCCGAACGTAACGGCCAGCAACGCCGTGCCGCTGACGTTCACGCTCGCCGGAGTGGCCGGAACACAGACGCTGTACATCGCGGTGCAGAACTGATTTTTCCCAACTTCACTGGACAAAGAGGAATTCCATGCTAACGAACCATTGGATCAAACGATCGTTCCAGGCTGCGATTCTAATCGCGGCGGTTGCGGCTCCCGGCGTTGCCGAGGAGCACTCGAAAGGAGCCATCCTGGAGCGCCTCGAGGCAAAGTATGTTCCGACGGTAACTACCGATGACGAGACCGACATTACGACGGCGGGCTCGATCCTGACGCTACGGCTGGACAACCTCGTCACCAACGGAGCGAGTGCGGGAGGGGTTTGTCCGAACACCTTCAAGGACGGAAAGATCACCCAGGGCAAGTTCGCGGCGGTTACCTGCGGGCGAGCGATGTCCATGGCGGGGCAGGCGAAGAGGAAGGTATTTCTGGCCGGCCAGAAGCTGTGGGTAACCTCGATCGAGGTGGAAGATAGCGGGGTTGTATTCAAGCTGTTCACCGACGCCTACGCGGGCGAACGATACAAGGCGACGCTGATCTTCCCCGTCGCCAAGGGAACCATACCCGCGCCCGAGGAGATGGAAGCCGAGGTGGCGAAGGTATTCAAGGCCGAGCCTCCGCCGCCGGCCGCGCCCGGTGGCGCCCAGCCAGGGCCCGGCGGCGCCGTGCCCAAAGTGGGAGCGCAGTCCTTCACGTCCGCTCCCGCCGCGGCGTCGTCCGAGGACACTCCGCCGCCGCCCATCGATGCGCCGCCTCCGCCGCCGGCGGAACCGAAGACGATCCGCCTGGGGATGACCGCGGATCAGGTGGTGGCCAATTTCGGGCAACCGAAGAGCATCGTCAGGCTGCCGACGAAGGAAATCTATGTCTTCGAGAATCTCAAGGTGACCTTCGTGAACCACAAGGTGACCGATGTGCAGTGATGCGCCGCCGGCGGGAACTCGCGGCGGAATCTGGTTTCGGTACGGGAGACAATCATGAACACACCAAATGCGTTGAAGGGCTCTGCCGCCATCGTCATGATCGGATTGGTGGCGCTGGCGATGATGCCTGGCATGGCCCATGCAGGCAAGAATTCGGGAGGAGGGCCCAAGCCCGCCGCCAAGCCCGCCGCCGCCAAGCCGGCCGCCGGAGCGAAGCCGGCGGCCGGCGCCAAGGGTCCGGCCGCGAGCGGCGCGCACGGACCGACGGCCAACGGCCCGAAAGGCCCGACCGCGAACGGAGTGCATGGCGCAGCCGCGGGCGGCGCGCACGCCCCGATTACCACGAAGTCGGCCAGCTCCGGCACCGCTGGCGCTTCGGCCAACCGCGCCGGCGCTCCAGCCGCGGGACGGCCGGCGCCGAATGGCACGCACACGGTGCAAACAAGGAGTGGATCGAGCATGCAGACGCGCGCCGGAGGTAAACCGCGCGACGTGCATGTGGCCGGTAAAGGGATGGATATTCACCACGGTTTGAATGGGAACCGGCGGGTTACTTCGGAGCGGGCAGACCACTCGCGTGTCGTCTCCGAGCGCGGCGGGCGCGGCTATGTACAGCGGCCCTACTCGCACGGCGGGCATGAGTTCGGCCGTCGCACCTACTACAGGAACGGCCGCGCCTATAACCGTTTTTACAGACGGTACGGATATCATGGCATGTTCCTCGACGTGTACTCCCCGGAGTACTATTTCGCGCCAGCATTCTACGGGTGGGCGTACAACCCGTGGCTGTCACCGGTCCCTTACGCATGGGGATTTGGCGCGGCCCCCTGGTATGGTTACTACGGCTTCTACTTCACGCCGTACCCGGTCTACCCGAGCGCTTCCGCCTGGTTGACCGACTACATGATCTCGACCAGTTTGGCCGATAGCTACCAGGCGAATGCCGAAGCGGCCGGGCCGGGCCGTGCGCCCGCCGCCGCCGCCGCGCCCAATGGCGCTCAGGGGTTGACGCCGCAAGTGAAGGATCAGATCGCGCTGGAGGTGCAGCGGCAGATCGCGCTCGAGAATACGGAATCGCGGTCCGCCGGGCAGGACCTGGACCCGGACCCTGCATCGAGCTCGATCCAGCGGATGATGACCGATACCAATCCCCACGTCTTCATGGCCGGCAGCGATTTGGACGTGGTGGACGCGAGCGGTACGGAATGCGCCATTAGCGCGGGCGACGCGTTGCAGTTCAGCGGTCCGCTTCCCGCCGGTGCATCCGCCGCCGCGCTGACCGTGCTATCGGACAAGGGCGGAAACGAATGCCGCGCCGGAGCTCAGGTGACGGTGGCGCTGGTTGACATTCAGGACATGCAGAATCACATGCGCGAGACGATCGACCAGGGGATGGGAGACCTCCGCGCCAAATCCGGCAAAGGCGGCTTGCCGGCGCTGCCGGCCTCGGCCAGCGCCGCACCGGTGAAAGCTCCGTTTGCCGCCGCGGCCCCCGCGCCCGAGCCGAACGTCGCTGCCGAAATCGCCCAGCAGGCGCAGGCTGCCGACGTCGAAGAGAAGCGTGTGGTCGCCGAATCCGCGGCCCCTGCTTCATCCGGGCCCGGACCGAACGCCGGCCCCGCGCCGGAATCGGCGGAGGCGCCATCCGCGCCATCGGTCACCGTGGGACTGGGTCAGAGCGTCGATGCCGTCACCGCAGCTCTCGGCCAACCTGCCAGCATCGTCGATCTCGGAACCAAAAAGATTTATGTCTACAAGGACATGAAGATTACCTTCGTCGGTGGCAAGTCCACCAACATTCAATAGTCCGCAAGGAGCCTCGAACGATGCAACTCTCGGAAACTCTGGAACCGTGCTTCAGCAAACTGATTAATGGAAAGTTCATCCGCGGCGTCGTGGCGACGGTGCTGCGGGTCGGCGCCGTCCTGGGCGCCGTCGTGGGGGTGGTCTATTCCATCATGATTGTGGGAGGTGCTTTCCGAACCAATGAATTTGGGTCGGTCGTCGCGCACCTGTTGATGGCGGCGTGCTACCTGACGCTGGTGGCTTGTGGAACCGCGATCGCCCTCTATCGAGCCGGCACGGTGGACGCTCTGCGGGATAGCCGCCATACCGTGATCCCGATCGTCTCGATTCTGTTCCGCGCGGCCGGCGAGGCGTCTCTGACCAGTTTCTCTCTGCTGGGCGTAGGCGGTTGTCTATTCATCTGGCTCTCCAACATGGATCCGATGAACGAACTCGGCGCACTCGGAAGCATCCTGCCCCGACTCGGCTCCGCCGCCGGCTTTCTCGGCGGCATCGCGTTTCTGGGGGGGATGGTCACGCTGGCCTTTTGTCTGATGCTCTGGTTCTATTTCATCGCGGAGGCCATCCTGGTGGGGGTGGAAATCGCCGCCAACACGGCCGGTCTGCTTCAGACTCCGCTGGGCGTTGTCGCCGGCGCAATCGCCGCCAGCGCGGACGTTCCCCATCGGCAGGCTAGCGCGCCGATCCCAGCAGCGGCGAAGTGCCGCCGCTGCGGCGAGCGGCTCGATCCGGGAGCCGGCTTCTGCGGCGGCTGCGGTAGTCCCGCCTGAGGTTTGATGGCCATGGCCGAACAAACCTGTCCCGCCTGCGCGGCGATTCTCACTGGCACGCGGTATTGCCGGAATTGCGGTAGCGAGGTACGACAAACCGAACCGCCGGGAGCGCCGCCCGGCCTTAACAAGACTCCGGCCGGCTTCTGCACCGGTTGCGGAGCGCCGGTCGCGGAAGCAAGGCACTTCTGCCTGCGCTGCGGCAAACCAGCGCGGCAAACCAAGGCAGCGCCTCCGCCCACAGTTCCGGAGCCGCCGGTCGGGAGCACAAGGCCCCCGGCGACCGCGAATGAAATGGGCCGGCGTAACTCCTCCCGTCTCTGGCTGGCAGCGCCCATGTTGGCACTGGCGGCTGCTGCCATCGGAGGCGTCTGGCTCTTCAGCCGCCTGCATCGGCATGCTCGCCCGGAAACGAGCGTTGCAGTTGAGTCCCAATCGCCGGGAAGGAACGTTGCGGGGGATAAGCTGTCTCCCTTCCACAGGGAGCCGGACCCCGCCGTGCGGACTACGAGTCCACCGCCGTTCGGGCGTCAGCGCACCAGCGCCGTAATGCCCTCCCGCATGCCGCTCACTCCGCCGGCGGCGCTCGAACCGCAGGAGCCGCCGCTCACTCCGCCTCCGGACCCCGAACCGCAGGAGCCGCCGCCCACGCCGCCTCCGGCTCCCAAATTCGGCGTTCTTCACTATTCCGGTCCGCCGGTCGAGCAAAACGGCGCGGTTGTCTTCGAGAACCTGCCCAACTCGCGATTGCGTTTCACGTTCGATTCCCAGGCCTGGCAGCCGCTCATTTCCCGCCAGCCGAACGGTCTGAAAAGGCTGACTCTGCGGTCCTTGAGGCCGGGCACGCAAACGGCGTGCGAGGTGAAATGGGAAATCGTCGAGTGAGTACGCCGGCAGCGGTCACTATGACGGTCACCGCGGCGATCCCCCATGGCATCACCGCTCCCTGTTCGAGACGTTACAATCTCGACTGGGAGATCTGGAGCCATGCGCTATCGTTTCTCGCCGGAGCTGGTGGAGTTTTTGCTGCCCCTGCTCCGCCGCATCCGGGAACCCGGCGACCGCGAGTTCGGCCGGTTGGCCGGCAGGCTGGTGGAGGAGTGGCGGTGGGCCGCCGGTAAGCGTTTTTTTCCCACCTCCGAACTGCGGGAGGCCTGCCGGTTGTTCGTCCTGGAGGAGGCGCTCCCGGAGCCGGTCCGCCTTCTCTTCTACCGTGCATCGGCGGATGCGATGCTCTCGGTGTTGAAGGACACGGGACCCACGCCGGAAGCGCGTGAGCTGGGAAGCCGTCTGGACGAAATCCTGGGCGGCCTGGACGAAGACGCGGCCATCTTGCTGCGTCTGGCCTGCCTTCACGGATTCAAGGCGCAGGACATCGGCCGCATGGCGCCGTCGTGCGACATCGAAGCGGCCGGAGCACGGCTGGAGGATCGCCTCAAACACCTGGAGAGCGCGCTGCGCAGCCAGCTACTGGTTTCCAAAGGGCATTTCACCACCAGGGGCGAACCTGTGCGGGACGGCAAGGAAGATCCCAGAGCCGCCATGGCCATATTGCTGCCGGGGCTGAAGCAGTTGGCCACGGAAAAGTTACGGCGCGAGACAAGGTATGTCTCCCTCACCGCCGAGGATATGGCGGCAACCGTGTGTATTTCTCCGCCGGCGGAATTTCCACTGAATTCACGCCAGGCCCTGGCGTACGCGCGGGAGGTGTTCAGCAAACTGCTCATAGACTATCGGCGGAAACGCAGGGGAACGCCGGAGGAGTTCGACGAGCGGCGGCATCCTCAGGCCGCGAGCCAGGAGGACGAGGTATTCGCCCAGGAGTTTCGCATCCTGGTTGCAGAGGCCATCGGCGAGGTTTCGCGCCGCTATCGGGGCACCCCTGCCTTGCCCGCATTCCTGTTCGCCCATGCGCGGCAGGAAGAATCGCTGCTCCGCCTGGCCAGGACGTACGGGCTCAGCGAAGGCACGGCCCGCAACCGGGTCGAGGAGTTCCATTCCATTGTGCGGGAGCGCCTCGGAGGCTCGGGGCGCTGACATGGACCACGAACAACTCGTCCCCGAAGGCCGGACGCATCAGCGGATTGACGAGTACACAGTGCTGGAGCGCCTCGGTGGCGGAGCCGGCGGCGACGTGTACAAGGCCACCAGCACCGGGAGCAATATACCCAACCGCCTCGTCGCCCTGAAAATTCAAGATCGCGATGCCGGCCATGAGGCGCGCGAGCGATTCCAGTTCGAACAGGAGATCCTCGCTGAACTGAACCACCCTTGCATCGTCAAGCTGCTGCGCACAGGCCAAACGTACGACGGCTGCCCGTACTTCGCCATGGAATACGTCGAGGGCAGCCCGATCGACGAGTATTGCAACCGCCTCAGGCTGGGCGTGCGCGAGCGTCTGGCCTTGTTCCTGAAATTGCTCGACGCCGCGGAGTGCGTAAACCGCATCGCCATTCACCGCGATCTGAAACCGGAGCACGTTCTCGTGCTGGACGATGGCAACCTGAAGCTGATCGATTTCGGCGCCGCCCGCTGGATAGGCTCCCGAGTCACCGGGGCGATGCCCGCAACGCCCGTGGGAAGCCAGCCGCAGACGGTTGAATTCGCCTCTGGGGAACAGCGCGCTGGAGAGAGGCTCAACACCGGATCCGACGTCTATTCGCTGGGGCTTATCCTCTTCGGACTGCTGACGGGTGAGTCGAACGATATTCCCCGTGGCGCCGCGCCGCGGCCAAGTTCGTACGTTACCGACGACTGGCACGCCAAGGATTGCCGCCTCAAGAACGGCGATGCCCTCCGTAAGCGGCTAAAGGGCGACCTGGACGCGATTCTTGCCCGCGCGCTGGCGCCGTTCTCCTCCGATCGCTACCAAACAGCCGCCGATTTCGCGGCCGACATCCGCAATCTCCTCGAGTTCCGGCCCGTACAGGCGCGCCGTGGGGGACGGATCTATCGCTGCGAGCGCTTCTTGCGGCGCAATCTGCCCTGGGCGGTGGTTTTCCTCGCGTTGGTGGTTGGGCTCTGCGTCAGCTTATACGAGCGGCAGCAAGCCGTTGCCGCGCGGCAGTTGGCGGACAGCCGGGCCAGACTCGCGGAAGAACGCGGCCGGTCGCTTGCCGCCCTCGCGTCTACTTTAAGAGCGGAATTAGTGGAGAGCGACGGGCAGTCGCGGCGCGGCGAGGCCGGTTACAAGGCGGAACTTGCGGCTGTGTTCGAAGAGATCGCCAACGCCGACGAGGAACAACGCCCAATGGCGCTGCGCGCGGCAATGCAGTTGCTTGAGTCGGCCAACCGGGAGTTTGAAACCTCCGGCGACCGCGACCACGCCGCCAGGACGCGGGAGCGCCTCGGCATCCTGAAGTTCAAAGCCGGCGTGGTTCGCGGCGGACGCATTCCGCTACTGCCTGCATTGCCGGCCGAGAATGACGCCCTTGCCCGTGGTTACGCCACTCTTGGCCGAATGCTGGTGCTAATGGGCGACTTGTCAGGTGCTGCCCAGGCTTACCGTGCGTGCGCCTCGATTGCGGGGGACTTGCCGCGATCCGGCCCGGCCGGATCGGAATACGCACAGATCCTCTCCGAATGCCAGGCTGCGTCGCGTACCGTCCGATGAGACCGATCCTAGCAAACATGGGGGTTACAGCTTATTAAGGACCCACCGAACCAGCTCGGCAACATACAACGGGCAAATCCAGCAATCCACCGCCGGTCCCTACTCGATGTGGCACAGTGCTTCGCTATTCTGCCCTCCGGCACGATGTCTTGTAAGCGAAGGACGAGCCAGCGCGGAATCTAACGTGGCGGATGAGCGCGGAGTTCGTCTATAACTGGCGGAGACCAGGCGCTGAGGTGCGGCCCACCAGTTCGAAGCCGACCGAAACCGCGTCGGCTTGTGAGCTGAACCCCGATCCTTCACCTGTCTAAACCCGAACAATCAGTTGAAATGGTGTCGCGCAGTGTGCCATTGAACATACGGGTACCAGCGGCGAGAAGTTTCGGTGTTCGAAATCGGGAAGGCGTCATTCTAACCTTGTCGGCGAGGGCGCGCTCGGCCATGCCAGGCTGATTCAATAGATGAGTGGCGAAGACGCGCCACGTTGGGTCTCACCGGCCGCGTCCCGAAGTATCCTCCCCAGTCACTTAGTACATAGAGCCTGTCTTAGAGACAGTACACCGTACTGGGAAGCGGGCAAATGGGAACTCTCGCCATCATCCAAGATGAGCATCAAAACCGGTTGAAGGCTAAGCTGAAGCGCGAACTGGGCGACCAGATCCTCGGGTCGCTGCGCGGCGACCGCACCGAAGACATCCTCTTGAGTCTGAATGGCGTTCTTTGGGTAAAGCGAATGGGTGAAGGCGTCACTCGTGCCGGCGAGATCCCGCACCACACGCTGCGAGTGCCCTGGGCACCATAGCGGCCTAGCGCGGCACCATCCTAAGGGCTCGTAACAAAATAACA
>PLRS01000014.1 GCA_003164035.1 Bryobacterales bacterium
AATCGTCGGGATCGAAATTGCCGCCACAGCCCCAGGATTCGTTGCCGACCCCCCAGAAGCGCACGTTGAGCGGCGCGGTTTCGCCGTCGGCGGCGCGCTGGGAAGCCAGGGTATCGGCTTTGGCCGGCGAGTTGCAATATTCCACCCAGCGCCAGAGCTGTTCGGCGGGGAGGCTGCGCAGGTTGGCGGCGAAGTAGGGCTGGGCGCCGGCCAGGCGGCAGAAGCGGGTGAACTCGATGGTTCCGAACTGGTTGGGATCGTAGCGGTTGGGCCCGTCCTTACGCGCGGATTTCGGCCACTCGGCGGCATCCACCCAGAAATTGGTGCGGGTGGGACGCTTATCGCGCGGGCCGGTGCCGTCGCGCCAATCGTACTGATCGGCGAAGCAGCCGCCCGGCCAGCGCACCACGCCCGGCTTCACGCGCGCGAACGCTTCCACCAGCGCCTTGCGCACGCCGTTGACGTTGGGAATGGCGGAGCCCTCGCCCACCCAAACGCCGTCGTAGACGACGCCGCCCAGGTTCTCCACGAAATGCCCGTAGATCTCGGGCGCGATGGTGCCGACCGGCTCACCCACGAGGACGTCGATGCGCGTTTCCGGCGCCTGGGCGGTCAACCGAAGGCAGGCGGCTCCGGCGGCCGCCGCGCACTTCACAAAATCTCTCCGATGCATGGCGTGGTACATGGTAGCGCACTGAAAGCGGTGGGTGGGGAACGGTCGGGGCTCTCACCCCCGGCTTCGCGCACGGTTGGACAGTTATTACGGAACAAGCGCTTAGTAGCTATACAGAAGCTATCCTTGGTTATTCTTGTCTCCAACATGCCCTTACGCGATACTCGTGGTCGGATTGCCTCACAGTCGAAACGGGGACGCGGAGCCTGGTGAAGTCGAGATTCTCGTGGGGCCTGATGCGCGGCATGCGGGCCCCTGGCTTTGAACTGTCGAAACGAAAAGGGCGGCTGCTTCCGGTCGCGCTCGTGGTCTTGGTGGGGTGGCTGCTGGCCTTGACGCGTTTCGAAATCACCCGCAACTGGGAAGGCCATCTCTTTCGCACGGAACTGGAACTCAGCTCGGAGAACCGTGTTTCGGCCGTCCGGCGCGAGGTCGACGCCAATGTTTCCGCTCTGAAGCTAGTGCAGGGGTTGGCGGAATTGCCGGGGCCGTTGGACCGCGACAATTTCCAACATTTTGCGGCTCGAATCATGGAGTCGAACCCCAGCCTTCGGGCCGTGGAGTGGGCGCCCGTGGTAGCGGAGACGGAGCGCGGCCGGTTCGAGGAACGTCTGAAGAGGGAAGGCGCGCCATGGCCCCACATCAGCCAGGGTAGGCCGGGAACCTGCCGGCCGGCCCAGGCGCGCGGCGAACACGTCCCGGTGGAATATCTCTGTCCCTTGACGCGCGGGAACGAATTCGTGCTGGGGTACGACATGGCCTCTTCGGTTTCCGGGCGCGAGGCCCTGGCGAAATCCCTTGTCGACGGAAAGCCCGCCGCCATGGGCAAGCTCAAGATCCTGGAAGCGACCGGAGACGGTTACGCGGTACCGGTGCTGCTGGCGGTGAAGCGGCCCACGAGTGGAGCTGGATCGAAGGCCGAACTGGCGGGCTATGCCATCGTGATGGTGCAGGTGGAAGACGTGCTGGAGCGGGCGCTGCGCTATCTCAACCCGGCCGGCATCGACATCCAGTTTTACGACGAGGAGGCTCCGGCGGGGAAGCGTCTCCTTTATTTCCACCGTTCGCCGGTAGAAGACTCGGTGGTCGAGCCGCTGCCGGAAACCGCGGCAGCCCGGCCCGGCGACCTCAAATACCAGCGCACTCTGACGGTGGGCACGCGGAAATGGCTGGTGGTCTGCACGCCGACCCTGGGGCGCCTCCGTTCGCGCCAAACCTGGCACCCTTGGGGAGTTCTGGGGGCGGGTTTGGCCCTGACACTGGCGGTGGCGGCGGCTTTCCTGTTGAACTCCCGTCACGCCGGCCGCGCCGAACGGCTGGTGGCGCAACTGACCGCTTCGAACCAGCGTCTCAGCCGCGAAGTGACGGTGCGGCTCGAGGCCGAACGCGATTTGGCGATGGCTCGAGATCAGGCGCTCGAAGCATCACGGCTGAAATCGCAATTCCTCGCCAACGTGAGCCACGAGATCCGAACCCCCTTGAACGGGGTGATTGGCTTTGCCGACCTGCTGGTCGATACCGATCTAACGCCGGAACAGCTCGATTATGTGGAAACCGTGCGCAGCTCCGGCCATTGGCTGCTGACGGTGTTTAACGACATCCTGGATTTCTCCAAGATCGAAGCGGGGCAACTCGATCTCGCGGCCGCGCCTTTCGATCTGGCACGGTTGATCGACGAAGTGCTGGAGGGGTTCTCCGCCAGGAGCGCGGAAAAAGGTCTCTGGCTCGAAGTAAAACGCGCGCCGGATACGCCGCTCTATGTGGTGGGCGACGCGGCCAGAATTCGCCAGATACTGGCCAATCTGGTTGGAAACGCCGTCAAGTTCACCAATCAAGGCGGGGTTACCGTCTCGGTCTGTCTGGAAGCTCTGGCCGGACAGGATGCGATGGTTCGATTTCGCGTGCAGGATACCGGAATCGGAATCCCGGAAGAGAAGATCGGCCTGCTGTTCGAAAAATTCAGCCAGGTGGACGCCTCCCACACCCGCAGGTTCGGCGGCACGGGACTGGGGCTGGCGATTTCGAAACAACTGGTGGAGTTGATGGGCGGCAAGATCGGCGTGGAGAGCCGGGTGAACCAGGGCACGGTTTTTTGCTTCAGCCTGCCGCTGACCGTCGCCGCCCGATGCGGGGAGCCAGCGGGCGTAGGCGACACGTAGCCGGCGGGCGGCACTAGCACCATCCAAGTGCGCCGGTCGAATTTTGCCAACGTTCTCGCCCGATTCTCCGTCTGAGAAGGTATGTCCCGCATTCGTTTCGCTCTGCGCAGCCTGGGGAAGGCGCCGCTCTTCTGCTTAGCGGTGGTTCTGTCGCTCGGATTGGGAATCGGCGCCAATACGGCGGTTTTTTCACTGCTCCAGCAGGTCGTGCTGGGCGCACTGCCGGTGCCACGGCCGGACGAATTGGCGCTGCTGACGGCACCTTCCGAATCGAAGACCGGCCACGTGTCCGCCAGCAATGCCGGCGGATCGGACTTTGTGTTCAACTACCCGGTTCTTAGGGAGTTGGAGAAGCACCCCGCGGGCGTGGTGGGCGTGGCCGGATTCTTTCCCGCATCCGCCAGCCTGGCGGTCGGCAATCAGACGGCGCCGGGCTCGGCCATGCTGGTTTCCGGTGGGTATTTCCCGGTGCTGGGGGTCGAACCGCTGTTCGGCAGGTTGCTCGCTCCGGCGGACGACGTATCCGGCGCGGGAAACCCGGTGGCGGTGCTGGGCTACGGTTATTGGCACGACCGGCTGGGCGGCCGCACGGAAGTGCTCAACCAGCCCATCCGCGTCAACGGCCAGGTTTTCACCGTAGTGGGAGTGGCGCGCGAGGGCTTTAACGGAATCACCTTAGGGGACACACCGGACGTCTACCTGCCGCTGTCGTTCAAGCCGTTGATGACGCCCGGCTGGGACGGCACCAACCGGTTCGACGATTACTGGATCTACTGCTTCGCCCGCCTTCGCCCCGGCGTGACCCGTCCGCAAGCCGCGGCCGGGCTCAACCAGACTTTTGCCGGACAGTTTGAAGACTACGCGCGGCAAAAGCACGCCTGGTCGGCATGGCGGCTGGAGCGGTTGCGCCGTACCCGGCTGAGCCTGGTAGATGGCCGGCAGGGGAAAAGCACGACGCGGGACGATGCGCGCGTGCCGCTGCTCATTCTGATGGGCGCGACGGTGCTGGTGCTGCTGATCGCGCTGGCCAACGCGGCCAATCTGCTGCTGGCGCGGTCGGCCGGGCGTCGCCGCGAGCTGGCGATCCGGGCATCGCTCGGGGCCGGGCGCGGGGAACTGATGGCGCAAATGCTGACGGAGGCGCTGCTGCTCTCCACCGCGGGAGGGATCGCAGGAGTTGCGCTGGCCGGCGTGACGCAGAAACTGCTGCTGGCGCAGATCGACGGCGATTCTCCCACCCATTTCCTTTCCACCCGCCTGGAATGGCCGGTGCTGCTGTTCGGATTGGGCCTGGCCATCCTCACCGGCCTCGCGTTCGGGCTTTATCCGGCCTGGCAGGCGTCGCGGGAGGGACTGGCGGGGACCATGCAGGACGAGGGCTCGCGCGGCTCGGCCGGGCGCGGCTCCGCTCGGGTGCGGCGCGCGCTGGTTTGCGCCCAGGTGGGTTTCTCCGCGGTGCTGCTCATTCCTACCGGGCTGCTGCTCCGGAGCCTGGTGAACATCATCCACATCGATCTCGGCATCCGCACCGAAAACGTGGTTTCCTTCAGAGTCGCACCGCAATTGAATCGTTATACCTGGGAGCAAAATCGCGCCTACCTCGATCGCCTGGAAAACGACCTCGCGGCCATTCCGGGCGTGCGGAGCGCGGCCACATCCACCGTCCCGCTTCTCGCCGGGGATGACGAAGGCACCAATCTGACGGTGGAGGGCTATTCGCGCGATCCCAACGCCGACACCGATTCCGACCTCAACCGGATCGGTCCCGGCTTTTTCGGCAAAATAGGCGTGCCGCTCGTGGCAGGCCGCGAATTCACCGCGCGGGACACCCTTGCGGCGCCTAAGGTGGCCATTGTGAACCAGGAATTCGTGCGCCACTTCTTCGCCGGCGCCAATCCGATCGGAAGGAAGTTCGCACGGGGCGGAGGTGACAAAGTGGTGCCCGATACCGAAATCGTGGGCGTGGTGAAAGACAGCCATTACTCGGCGGTGAAGGAGGACAAACCGCGGCGCATGTACTACACGCCCTGGCGGCAGATGGATCAGCCGGGCTCGATGACGTTTTACGTGCGCTCGGCGCTGCCCGCCGCCCAGGTAATTCCGTCGATCCGGCGCACGGTGGCCGCCCTCGACCGCAATATCCCTCCCGGCGACCTGCGGACGCTGGACGAGCAAATCCGCAGGGACCTCACCAACGAGCGGCTGGTACTCGACCTGGCGGCGGTTTTCGCCGCCCTCGCCACGGGTCTGGCGATGCTCGGGCTTTACGGCGTGATGGCATATAGCATCGCGCGGCGCACGCGGGAAATCGGCATCCGCATCGCCCTGGGCGCGGCTCCGGCCCGCATTCGGGGAATGGTGATGCGCGAGCTGGTAGTGATTTTGGCCGTGGGGCTCGGCGGTGGAGTCCCGGCCGCGTTCGCGCTCTCGCGCTATGTGAAGAGCCAGCTTTACGGGGTTGGCGCCTTCGACCCGGCGGTGGTGGCGGCCGCGGTTGCGGTGTTGACCCTGACCGCGGCCGCGGCCGCTTACCTGCCCGCCCGGCGCGCCGCCGGCGTCGATCCTCTGGAAGCTCTGCGGTGCGATTGAGGAGCCGGCCGGCCGGTTACGCGGTACGCTTCGACCGGAAACAGCGCCGCGCGAGGATCAAAGGCAGGGCGAGCAGGCACAGCAGACCTTTCCAGCCGACGGATTGAGCGGCGCTACCGCCAGTCTTCCCATACCACGCCGGCCATGGTGCCGGTGCGATCGAACTGGCGATGCATGGCGAAGGCGAGAGAAAGCGATTGCGGGCTGTGGCCCTGCTTCACCAGTTCCAGGTACTGGTGCAACTGCGGGCGGTAATCGGGATGGGCGCAGCGGTCGATGATCAACCGGGCGCGCTCGTGCGGGTCGAGCCCGCGCAGGTCCGCCACGCCCTGTTCGGTGATGACCACCTGCACGGAATGTTCGCTGTGATCGGCGTGCGTCACCAGCGGCACGATGGCGGAAATTTTCCCGCCCTTGGCGACGGACGGGCAACTGAAAATCGAAAGATACGCGTTGCGGGTGAAATCGCCGGAGCCGCCGATGCCGTTCATCATCTGCCGGCCCATGACGTGGGTCGAGTTGACGTCGCCGAACAGATCGACCTCGATGGCCGTGTTCATCGAGACCACGCCGAGCCGGCGCACGATTTCGGGATTGTTGCTGATTTCCTGCGGGCGCATCAGAATCCGCCGGCGGAAAAAGGGCAGATTGCCGGTGACACGCTGCATCACCTCGGGGCTGAGCGTAAGCGAGCAGGTGGAGGCAAAACGGCAGCGTCCGCTTTCGATCAGCGGCACCACGGCGTCCTGCAGCACCTCGGTATACATTTCGAAGGCCGGAATGTCGGGATGCCGGCCGAGGGCGCCCAGCACGCTGTTGGCGATATTGCCGACGCCCGATTGGAGCGGCAGAAAATGCCGCGGCATGCGGCCCGCGCGCATTTCGGCCACCAGAAAATCGGCCACGTTCCGGCCGATGGCTTCGGTGGCCGGCGTCGGTTTGTCGAAGCCATGGACTTCGTCTTCCAGGTCGGTTTCGACGATGCCCACGATCTTAGCGGGATCCACGGTCGCCAGCGGAGAGCCGATGCGGTCCGAAGCGCTGTAGATGGGGATCTCACGGCGCAGTGGAGGGTCGAGCGGCTGGTAGACGTCGTGCATGCCGAGCAGCGTGGGCGGGTGGTGCCGGTTGAGCTCGATGAGCACCTTTTCGGCTTTATCGAGATACGTGGGCACGGCACCCACGGCGGTAGTGAGGACGATGCCGCCGCCGGCGGTTACGTCGCACGCCTCCACCACCGCCCAGTCGAGCGGTCCCAGAAACCCGTAGCGCAGCGTCTGCTGCAACATGGAGAGGTGCATGTCGACAAAACGCGCGCCGCCGCGGTTGATCTCCGCGCGCAAATCGGCGTTGGATTGGTAGGGAGTGCGGAAACTGATGGCGTGGGCCTTGGCCAGCGCGCCATCGAGCGACGGGCCGGTGGAAGCGCCGGTGAGCACGCCGATCTGGAATTCGCGCCCGTCGGCGTGTTCCTCTTCCGCCCGGCGGGCGATCCCGAGCGGGATCGCTTTGGGCACGCCGGCCGCCGTGAACCCGCTGAAACCCACGCGTTGGCCGTGTTGAATGTGGCTGGCGGCCTCCTCCGCGGTCAGGCTGGGAAATGGAATGGACATGATGGTTGGTTACTTCTCCTTGCGATAAAAAAGATCGAGCAACTCGCGGCTGGCGGCGAACGGCGTCGCCTGGCCGCGCGAAACGGCGTCTTCGAGTTCGGGCATGCGGGCCGCGACCGCGGCGTGGCGGCGAAAAGAGTCCTCCAGCCCGAGCGCGATCAGCTCCTTCATCCACTCGAGCGCCTGCCGGCTGCGGCGGCGCGCCAGTTCTCCGGTCGCCTCCAGATGCTCGCGGTGGCGCAGAACGATATCCCAGATTTCGGCGATACCCGAGCCGTCGAGAGCCGAGCAGATGACCACCGGCGGCAGCCAGCCATCGGCCGGCGCGGGAAACAAATGCAGCGCCCCGGCGTATTCCGCTCTAGCCCGCTCGGCCCGCCGGCGGTTGTCGCCATCGGCCTTGTTGATGGCCATGCCGTCGATCATCTCGATGATGCCGCGCTTCATTCCCTGCAGTTCGTCGCCCGCCCCCGCCAGCATCAGCAGCAGGAAAAAATCGGTCATGGAGCGAACCGCGGTTTCCGATTGACCCACGCCCACGGTTTCCACCAGCACGTTGTCGAAACCGGCGGCCTCGCACAACAGGATGGTTTCCCGGGTGCGCCGCGCCACGCCGCCCAGGTGCCCGCGCGCCGCCGAGGGGCGGATAAAGGCGTTCTCCTCCACGCTCAGCCGCTCCATGCGGGTCTTGTCGCCCAGAATGCTGCCCTGGGAAATCGGACTCGAAGGATCGATGCTCAGCACCGCCACCCGCTCGGCGCGCTCGCGAATCAGGTGCATGCCCAAGGCGTCGATGAAGGTGCTCTTACCGACTCCGGGCACTCCGGTGATCCCCACCCGCCGGGACTTTCCGCTGTGCGGCAGAATGGCGCCCAGCAGCCGCGCGGAAAGGTCGTTATCGGCAGCCAGATCGCTTTCGACCAGGGTGATGGCACGCGCCAGCACGACGCGGTCGCCCGCCAGAATGCCTTCCAGGTAGCGCTCCAGCGGGAGACGCCGGCGGCGCAGCATGCTCGCCTCAGTGCCAGGCACGATTCCGCCACGTGGGACAGGCCTCCCGGCCTGTCGCCGGGTTTCCGGACTTGGCACGCCGCGTTGGAAGTTCGGTGATGTATTCGAGGGCAACCGCTCCCTCACGGTCGCGGCTCGGAAATGCCTCGGCCCGAGCCGGTAGAGTGAGCGGCCTGCAAAAGACAGGCCAGGAGGCCTGTCCCACATGCCGTTCAGGCCGCACGCGTACTCCCCATCAACGCCCGCAGGATTCGCTGCGCGCAGATCGGAATCACGGTTCCCGGGCCGAAAACCGCGGCTACACCGGCCTTTTCGAGAAAGTCGTAATCGCGCGGAGGGATGACGCCGCCCACCACCACCAGGATGTCCTCGCGGCCGAGCCGGCGCAACTCGCCGATCACCTCCGGCACCAGCGTCTTGTGGCCGCCGGCCAGGCTGGAAACGCCCAGCACGTGAACGTCGTTCTCGGCGGCCATGCGGGCCGCTTCGCGCGGGGTCTGGAAGAGCGGGCCTACGTCCACGTCGAAGCCCAGGTCGGCGAACGCGGTGGCAATCACCTTGGCGCCGCGGTCGTGACCGTCCTGGCCCATTTTGGCGACCAGAATACGCGGCCGCCGCCCTTCTTCCTTGGCGAACTCTTCGGCCATGCCGGCGGCCTTGCGGAACTCGGGATCGGTCTGGCTCTCCGCCGAGTAGATTCCCGAAATAGTGCGATTGGTGGCCTGGTAGCGCCCAAACACCGTTTCCAGCGCCTGCGAGATTTCTCCCAGCGTGGCGCGCACGCGCGCGGCTTGAATGGCAAGCTCCAGCAGGTTGCCCGACTTGGTTTCGGCGGCGTGCGTCAGCCCCGCCAACGCTTCCTCCACGGCCCGCGGATTGCGCGCGGCGCGAACTTCCGCCAGCCGCCGCAACTGGCTCTCCCGCACGGCGCGGTTATCCACTTCGAGCGTGTCGATCGCGGTTTCCTGGGCCGCGATATATTTGTTGACGCCCACGATGGTCTCTTTGCCGGAATCGATGCGCGCCTGCCGCCGCGCGGCGGCTTCTTCGATGCGCATCTTCGGCACGCCGGTCTCGATGGCCTTGGCCATGCCGCCGAGACTTTCGATTTCCTGAATATGATGCCACGCTTTGTGCATCAATTCGTGGGTCAGGCTCTCCACGTAATAACTGCCCGCCCAAGGGTCGATGGCGCGCGTGATGCCGGTCTCTTCCTGCAGGTAGATCTGCGTGTTGCGGGCGATGCGCGCCGAATAATCGGTGGGCAGGGCGATGGCCTCGTCGAACGCGTTGGTGTGCAGCGACTGGGTATGGCCCAGCACCGCCGCCAGCGCTTCCACCGCCGTGCGCGTCACGTTGTTGAACGCGTCCTGGGCGGTCAGGCTCCAGCCCGACGTCTGGCAATGGGTGCGCAGCGCCATCGATTTGGCGCTGGTGGGATGAAAGCTCTTAATCAGCTTGGCCCACAGCACACGGCCCGCCCGCATCTTGGCGATCTCCATGAAGTGGTTCATGCCGATGCCCCAGAAGAAGCTTAACCGCGGCGCGAAGCCGTCGATATCGAGGCCCGCCGCAATGCCCTCGCGGATGTACTCGACCCCGTCGGCCAAGGTGTAGCCGAGCTCGATGTCGGCGGTGGCGCCGGCTTCCTGCATGTGGTAGCCGCTGATCGAGATGCAGTTGAACTTGGGCATATTGGCCGCGCAATACCGGAAAATATCGCCGATAATATGCATCGATGGCACCGGCGGATAGATATACGTATTGCGGACCATGAACTCCTTCAGAATGTCGTTCTGAATGGTTCCGGTCAGCGCCGCCGGCGCCACGCCTTGCTCTTCGGCGGCCACGATGTAAAACGCCAGCACCGGCAGCACGGCGCCGTTCATGGTCATCGAAACCGACATCTGCCCCAGCGGAATCTGGTCGAAGAGGATTTTCATGTCCTCGATCGAATCGATGGCCACGCCGGCCTTGCCCACGTCGCCCACCACGCGTTCGTTGTCGGAATCGTAGCCGCGATGGGTCGCCAGGTCGAAGGCCACCGAAAGGCCCTTCTGCCCGGCCGCCAGGTTGCGGCGATAGAAAGCGTTCGATTCCTCGGCGGTGGAGAAGCCCGCGTACTGGCGGATGGTCCAGGGCCGCAGCGTGTACATGGTGGAGTAGGGACCGCGCAGGAAGGGCGGAAGGCCCGCGGCGTAGTCCAGGTGCTCCATGGCGTAGAGATCGTCGGCGGTATAAAACGGCTTCACCGGGATCTGTTCGGCCGTCATCCAGGCGCGTGTTTCGTCGGCGCCCGCGTGCGCCGGCGAGCCGGAAATCGCCGGCCGGTAATCGATCTTCGAAAAATCCGGTTTCATGAGTTATTCCTTCATTCCCAGGCGGTTTTGCCAATCCGTCAGGGTCTGGACGGCGTCACTCTGCACGTGCACGAACCCCGCCACGCCAGCCTGTTTCAGGGCCTCCATCTGGTCTTTGGGGTTGCCCGCCACAATCACCGGCACTTTCGCCGCCGGGCAGACTTCCCGGGCCAACTCCAGGTATTCGGCGTCGGAGCTGCAGAGCGCGATCAGGTCGGCGTCGGTCGCGGCGTAGTCGGAGGATTGCTCGATGTCGAAGCCCGCGCAGCCGAAAAAGTTCAACATGAAGTTGGCGCGCGCGCCGCGCATCTTGACGTCGCCGCGAGTGAGCAGCAGCAGTTTGGGATAGCGGCCGGCGGCCGCGGCGTGGCGCGCGGTTCGCTGCCGGATCTTCTCGAAAGGAGCGGCCAGCCGCGGCGCGGCGTTTTCCGAAGCCGCCGGCGTCATGTCCGAAGTCTTCTCGTTCAGATCGGGATAGTTGTTGACGCCCACCAGCGTGCGCCGGCGCGACGAGACGGCCTTTTCCCGGCCCGCCCGGGTTTCGGCCAGCGCTTTCGACAGTGCGCCGGATTCCACCGCCGCGCGGTATCCGCCCGCGGCTTCGATCTGCTGAAACAGCTTCCACCCCGCCTGGGCAAGGGCGTCCGTCAGGGCTTCGATGTAATACGAACCGCCGGCCGGATCGGCCACTTCTCCCATGTGCGCTTCCTCGCGCAGCACGTGGTGGACGTTCTCCGCCAGGTGCGCGCCGAAACCGAACGCTTCCACCTCGAGCCGGTCGCACCCGCCGATCACCGCCGAAAGCGCTTCGGTGGTGGCCCGCAGCAGATTGCTATAAGGATCGAAAATGCTCTTATTCAGGCGCCCCGTTCGCACCGAAAGGCGCATCAGGCACGCGGCGGGGCTCGCCGGCTGAAACGCTTCCACGGCACGAGCCCACAACAAGCGCGCGGCGCGAAGTTTGGCGATCTCCACAAAATACGCGGAGCCCACGGCGAAAACGAATTCGATCGACCGGGCGGCGTCGTCCACCGATTGGCCGGCCGGCCGCTCGGCAACTCTCTCGACCCCCGCGGCCAACGCCCAGGCAAGTTCCTGGACAGCGTGCGCACCCCCGTCGTGCCACTGGTCGGCGCGAATTGCGGTCTCGGAAAAACTCGCCCCATCGGCCGCCTGCCACGACTTCCCGCTGCCCCGTACGAAGGGGAACTCTCCGGGCGCCGCCTGGGTCTGGCCTTCCAGCCCGGCCAAGTCCTCGCGGCGGTAATAAGGCCGCACCGCCAGACCTTCGTCGGTTCGCCAGACGAGCTTCTTGTCGTAATCGGCGCCTTTCAGATCGGCGCGCACCGCCCGGTCCCACTCCGGCCCCGCGATCGGCGGAAAATCCTGCGCCAGGCTCAGAATCTCGGTCCCCGGAACCGCTTCAGGCGTGCTGTCCGGCATGGTTGTTCTCCTGGACCACTTCGATCAGGTAGCCGAATGCCGCCCGTTCGGTGGTCTTGGGATGCACGAAAAATACGGTGGTACCGCGCGAACCCTTCCGCGGCGCCTTGTCGATCAGCTTGAAGCCGTGCTCCCGCATGTAGTCGTAGGCTTTCTGAATATCGGCCACGCGCAGCGCCACGTGCGCCAGGCCGCCGCGCCCGCCGTTCTTTTCGATCTGCTTGGCCACCGGCGATTCGGCGTTCAGCGGCTCCAGCAGCTGCACCAGGTTGGGACCGTCGCCCACCTGGAGCAGCACTTCCCGCACCTGGTCACCGCCCAGCACGTCTTCCCGGTGCACCTCGGTGAACCCCAGCGCGCGGTAGGCCTCCACCTGCGCTTCCAGGTCGCCGGCCTTTACCGAAACGGCGACATGGTCGAAAAACAAAAATCCAGGAACCTGTTCCAGACTCATCACTCAAACTCCACGGCCACCTGGCCGGATTGCAGGCTGTCTCCCTGCTTCACTTTGATGTCCTTTACCTTGCCGGCGATCGGGGCGGTAATATTGGTCTCCATCTTCATGGCTTCCAGCACCAGCAGAATGTCGCCCGCCTGCAGGCTCTGGCCGGGCTGCGCCACCACCCGGACCACGATGCCGGAAACCGGACTGCGGCATACCTTCCCCTCGTTAACCGGGGCCCCTTCGGCGGGCGGAGCGACGGGTGGAGCAGCCGCGGGCAGACGAACCTGCGCCGGCTCGACCGGGTAGCCGCGCGGGGGCGCCGCGGCGGTCTCCGGCTCGGCGGCCTCTACGTCCACTTCATAAGTCTTCTGGTCGATAGTGATTTTCAGCTTCACGGGTTAGTCCCTTTTTAATGCAGTTGATGGGACGCTTGAATCGAAACGCGTCCCTCCTGGGCCCACCTGCTGGAACTGATCAGGCGAATCTGGCGGATGTGGGCGCGAACGCCCAGGTAAGCCGCTATCGCCGCGGCGATGGCCGCCAGTTCCTCTTCGGCGATCGGTTCGGGCGCGGGCGGCGGCTCGGGAACCGCGGCAGGCGCCAGCACGGGTGCGGCAGCAGGTGCGGCAACGGCGGCGGGCGGCTCGGCGGCATCGCCAGCGGCGCTTGGAGCCCCGCCGGCCTCCACCCGGGCCAGCCGCTCGCTCAGCTCGCGCACCTGCTCTTTCAGTTCCAGGATCAGGCTTTCGAGATCGGTTGCGGTTTCCATATGCGGCCTCTACAGCGGAATCAGCCCGTGCTTCTTGGGCGGACGCAATTCGCGCTTGGTGTGCAGGTATTCGAGCGCCTGGGCGATGTGCCGCCGTGTCAGCGCCGGTTCGATCACCGCATCCACCAGGCGCCGCCCGGCCGCCACGTAGGGATTCGAAAACGCGTCGCGATAGCGCGCGATCATCTCCTTGCGCTTCTCCGCTTTGTTGGCGGCTTCCTGAATCTCCTTGCGGAAAACGATCTCGGCCGCTCCCTCCGCGCCCATCACGGCCACTTCGGCGGTGGGCCAGGCGAAGACCCGGTCCGCGCCCAAGTCCTTCGAGCACATCGCCAGGTACGCGCCCCCGTAGCACTTGCGCAAGATCACGGTGATCTTAGGAACGGTGGCGGCCGAATACGCAAACAGCATCTTGGCCCCGTGGCGGATGATGCCGCCGTACTCCTGTTCCACCCCCGGCATGAACCCGGGCACGTCGGCGAAAGTCAAAAGCGGAACGTTGAAAGCGTTGCAGAACCGGATGAAGCGCGCCGCTTTGCCGGAAGCGTTGATATCCAGCACACCGGCGTGCGCCGCCGGCTGGTTGGCGATCACTCCCACCGACCGGCCGTTGAGGCGCGCGAATCCCACCACGATGTTGGGCGCGTAACCGGACTGCACCTCCAGGAAGTCGCCGAAATCCACCACCGCCAGAATCACCTGGCGCACGTCGTAGCCCTTTTTGCCGTCGACGGGCACCATGTCTTCCAGTGCCAGATTGGCGTCCACGTTCGGGTCGCCTTCCACCTGCGGCGGGTCTTCCAGATTGTTGTTCGGTAGAAAGCTCAACAGCTTCTGGCACAGCGCCACCGCATGGTGGTCGTCTTCGGCCACGAAGTGAATCACGCCGGAGCGGACCATGTGGGCTTCCGGCCCTCCCAACTGTTCCGCCGTCACCACCTCGCCGGTCACCTGTTTGATCACCTGCGGGCCGGTAATGAACATCTGCGCCTGGCGGGTCTGGATGATAAAGTCCGTCAGCGCCGGGCTGTAGGCCGCCCCGCCCGCGCAAGGGCCGCAGATGAGCGAAACCTGGGGCACCGCGCCGGAGAGCATCACATTGGTGTAGAACACCTTGCCGTAGCCGGAGAGCGAATCGATGCCCTCCTGCACCCGCGCCCCGCCCGAATCGTTGATAAAGACGAAAGGCGAACCGGTCTTGAGCGCCTGCGACATGATCTCGGCCACTTTGATCGAGTGCACTTCTCCGGCCGAGCCACCCGCCACCGTGAAGTCCTGGCTGGCCAGGTGGATCAGCCGCCCGTTCACGGTGGCCGCTCCGGTCACCACGCCGTCGGCCGGCATGCTCTTGCCCTCCATTCCGAACAGCGTGGAGCGATGTTCGGCGAACAGGCCGCTCTCATCGAAGCTGCCGGCGTCCACCAGGGCCTCGACGCGTTCCCGCGCCGTCATCTTGCCCTGCTGCCGCTGCTTTTCGAGCTTGTCCGCGCCGCCGCCCAGCATTACCTGTTCGCGCCGCTTCTGAAGTTGCTCCACCTTCGCCTGCATGGAGTTGGTTGCCGACTTCTCTAACGTTTCCATTTCGATCCCATCCCTTTAAGCCTGGTTAGCCGTCGACCCCGCGACCTTATGCCGCCGGAGTGACGGTGACGCGGTGCTCATGGCCGTTGAATTTCACGTCATAGATCATCGAACCCGCCGCGGGCTTGGCGCTTGCGGCCGGATGCGGCACCGGAGCCGGCTGGGCATCGGGCTGCTTGCCCAGGTTCTTCGCACCCTCCGCGCGGGTGGTGAAAAACTTCGTCGCCACCTGCGGGAACATGGCGTAAGTGAGTACGTCTTCATCCGAGCCGTTGCAACCGTTCAGCGCCAGCGCCGCCGTGCGCAGTTCCTGCCACTCCGGCTTCAACAGGTCCGCCGGCCGGCAATCGATGATCGGCTTGCCGGTCTGCTTATTCGCCAGCTCGATCACGTGGCGGTCACGCCGCGCGATGGTTTCGCCATAGTAGCCCAGCATCAGGTCCGCGAATTCGCCCGTCAGCACTTTGTAGCGGCCCATCATCACGTTGAATACCGCCTGCGTGCCTACGATCTGGCTGGAGGGCGTCACCAGCGGCGGGTAGCCCGCGTCCTTGCGCACATTGGGCACTTCGAGCAGCACTTCCTTCAGACGGTCGGCCGCTTTTTGCTGTTTGAGCTGGCTCTCCATGTTGGAAAGCATCCCGCCCGGTATCTGGCTGGCGAAAATCTCCGTCTCCACCCCGATGATGTTGGAGAGAAATTCCTTGTAGCGCGGCCGCACGGTATTGAAATAGTCCTTGATCTTGAGCAGGCGCGCCTTGTCCAGTTTCGTGTCGAAACCCGTGCCTTCCAGCATTTCCACCAGGCTTTCGGTGGGATTGTGCCCCGGGCCCAGGCTCAGCGAGCTGATGGCCGTATCCACGCAATCCGCGCCCGCTTCGATGGCCTTCATCAGGCTCACCATGGTCACGCCGGTGGTGGCATGCACGTGTACGTGTACCCGCACGTCGCTGCCGCAGGTGTCCTTGATGCCTTTCACCAGTTCATAAGCCGCGTGCGGCTTTAGCAGCGCGGCCATGTCTTTGATGCAGATCGAATCGCACCCCAGGTCGAGCAGCCGCTCGGCCATCTCGATGAAACCTTCTACCGTGTGCAGCGGGCTGACGGTGTAGCAAATCGTACCTTGCGCGTGCTTGCCGGCGCGGCGCACGGCTTCAATCGAGCGGCGCACGTTGCGGATGTCGTTGAGCGCGTCGAACACGCGAAACACGTCCATGCCGTTTTCCGCCGCCTTCTCCACGAACCGGTCGACCACCGTATCCTCGTAGTGCCGGTAGCCCAGCAGATTTTGCCCCCGCAGCAGCATTTGCAGCCGCGTGTGCGGCATCAGCTTGCGAAATGTGCGCAAACGCTCCCACGGATCTTCGTTCAGAAAACGGATGCAGGCATCGAAGGTTGCCCCGCCCCAGCACTCCACCGACCAGTAGCCGGCCTGGTCCAAATCCGCGCAGGCGGGAATCATATCTTCCATTGCCATGCGGGTGGCCATCAGGCTCTGGTGGGCATCGCGCAGAATAAGTTCGGTAACATCGATGGTTTTGGCCATTGGAGGGATCGTCCTTTTGAGAATCTAGAGATGCAAACCTCGTGCCGTGTGGAGAATCGCGGCAAGTGACTGGTTTTCCAAGGGAGCGCCGCCGGTGGCGACAGAAATCCTGGGCGATATGGCCCATCGGAAGGGCATTTAACCCTTTGATTTCTGTTAGTTATCCACAAACTGTTGCATTTTCATACTACCCGGTCCGATGCACCGGGGTCAAGCCCCCCGGCCGGCCACAAGCTCTGTCCGCTTCCGCATTCCTCTTATTCATCGGCATTTTCATCGCCATCCATTAGTGGTGTGGCCGCATGAATTAAAACTCTCAGAACTATGTTTGTCCCCTTCCCCGCAAATTCACCTGAGAGAACCCGCTCCGCTGCCCCACTCACATCTTCCTGGGGTTCCGCACCTTACCGGGTCTTACAACCTATGGCGCTCTTCAAGACACAAAGCGCGGCCGTGTTCGGCATCGACGCCCACCTGATCGATATCGAGGTGGATATGTACGGATCCGGCTCGGCGCGCGATTTCGTGATGGTCGGCTTACCGGATATCGCCGTGAAGGAGAGTCGCGAGCGCATCAAATCGGCGCTCATGAACTCCGGCTTCGGCTACCCGCCGCGCTGCGTCACCATCAACCTGGCGCCGGCCAACCTGCGCAAAGAGGGCGCCGGTTTCGACCTGCCCATGGCGATGGGCGTACTCGGCGCGATGGGGCTGGTCCGCGGCCTCGAACGCCACCTGATCGTGGGAGAGTTGTCGCTCGATGGCGCCATCCGCTCGGTGCGCGGCATGCTCTCGGTGGCCGTCTGCGCCCGCGACCGCGGCATTCCCAACCTGATCGTGCCGGTCGAAAACGCCGCCGAAGCCGCCGTGGTCAAGGGCGTCAGCGTATTCGGCGTGCGGCACCTGGCCGAGGTCGTGGCCCTGCTCACCCGCCCCGATCAGTTTCAGCCCACCCTGGCCGAAGAAGCCATCGAGGCCCCGCCCACCGCCTCCACTCCCGATTTCCGCGACGTCCGCGGCCAGGTCACCGCCAAGCGCGCGCTCGAAGTCGCCGCCGCCGGCGCGCACAACGTGCTCATGATCGGCCCTCCCGGCTCCGGCAAAACTATGCTGGCCAAACGCCTGGCCGGAATCTTGCCGCCGCTGAGCTTCGCCGAGGCCATCGAAACCACCAAGGTCCACAGCATCGCCGGAGTGCTCGGAAGCGGCGCCGGCCTGATGCGCGAGCGCCCGTTTCGCGCCCCGCACCATACCATATCGGATGCCGGCCTCACCGGCGGCGGCAGCGGCATGCCCCGCCCCGGCGAAGTCAGCCTGGCCCACAACGGCGTCTTATTTCTCGATGAATTCCCCGAGTTCCCCCGCGACGTTCTGGAAATCCTGCGTCAGCCGCTCGAGGACGGAACCGTAACCATCGCCCGCGCCAACATGACGCTCTCGTTCCCCTCCAACTTCATGCTGGTAGCCGCCATGAACCCCTGCCGCTGCGGCTTCTACGGCGATGCCACCCGCGAGTGCCGCTGCACCCCCGCGCAGATCCAGCAATACCTCGGCAAAATCAGCGGCCCCCTTCTCGACCGCATCGATATCCACGTCGAAGTCCCCGCCGTCCCCTTTCAAGAGCTGCGCGGCGAAGCCAAAGCCGAACCCTCCTCGGCCATCCGCGAGCGCGTCCTCGCAGCGCGCGCAGTGCAGCAAACCCGCGGCGGCACCAATGCCCGCATGCCCACCCGCTCCATCCGTAAACACTGCGCCCTGGACGATTCCGGCGAGCGCACCCTGGAGTTGGCCGTCCGCCGCATGTCCCTCTCCGCCCGCGCCCATGACCGCATCCTCAAAGTAGCCCGAACCATAGCCGATATCGCCGGCTCGGAATTGATCGCCGCCAAGCACCTGGCCGAAGCGATTCAGTATCGAAGTTTGGATAGGAATTACTGGAATTAAGCGGCGAGACCCTTGGCCCAGAGCGTACGGCCGCAGCGGCCAGCGGCACCCGGGAGAATCGCGCAGTTCAGGCTGTTCCCCTCGGGCCCGGATCTACCGCCGAAAAAACCGGCGCAGGGGTTACTGTCCCGGATTTACCCCGGATTTACCGCCGCAATTGGTCGCCGCCTGGAAGGTATTGCGGAAGATCGGGAAGGCGGGATGACGCCCTTTCCTGTTGGGCACATAATGTGATTCAAGGCACAAGTCGTGAAACGCACGTTATCCGAGAACCTGGAGTACGCAATTCTCCACATCCTGATGGGGTCCACCGCTCACCAAGGAATACACCAAGATTCTTGGGGCGAATGGGAAAGCCGAGTTCACAACCACGTCCCAGACCATTTCACACCAGCCGATCTCAAAGACGCATTCAAACGACTCCATCGCAAGGATTGGTTGCGTCTCTACAAGGGCCACCCGGCCCAACCCCATTCCGGCAACGACGAGGACGATCCGGCTTTCTTCTTTAATGGCCCTTTTGCTGCCACGCTCACCCCGGAAGGTCGTGGTTATTGGGACCGGCTCCGAGTTGAGAAGGTTCAGCACGGCATCTTCATCAGCCACATCACAGAGGAAATCCGGGACAAGGAAATCCGGGACAGACGGAGCATTCCCCGATTTCCCGTCAGTGGGCCGCGTTTTCGACAAAAGCTCTCGCCGAAATCTGAGAAAGCTCCGTCTGTCCCGGATCCCCCCCGGGATTTCCCCGGATTTCCCCCGGATCTCCCTCCCGGATTTCCCGACGACATCAAGAGCATTTACGGCGTTGACATTCCGCAGAAAAGCGGCACGATCAAACAGGTAGCTTCGTGGGGTGTTGGGTCGCAAGTTCTTCAGCAGACGGTCGAGGCGCGGCGTCGTGAGGACAACAAATACGCCGTTCTCCTAAAACCAGCCCTCCGACGAGCAGCGGTGGGTATCACGAGCGGTTCTTTGTCCTTAACGACGACGGTCATAATGGTGATACAGGCGCAAGCCTTCAAAACGTTCATTCTTACGATAACGCGGACGGCCCGCGCTTCTGGCGCGCCGGCCCCAAAAAAGGCGCCCGCCGTATGAACCTAAGGGGATCGCCGGTTAATTAACGAACAGGCGAATACGCCGTGGCCCGATAAAGCGTGAGGCGCCGGAAACTGGGGATCTGCCCGTTACGCTCCAACGATTGCTGGCGCAGTTTGATCCAGTCCGGGTCGGCGTTGAACGCCGTGTTGAATTTCTCCCTCGCCTCCATGTCCGCAAATGCGATCACCCAGGTAAGGTTGGGGTTGTTGGAGCCGATCGCCGTAGTCCCGAACAGCACCGGCTGTGCCCCCGCTCTGGCGAGAATCCTGACCTCGCCTTCCGCGAAGCGCTGTTTCAATGCCCTCAGTCCTTTCAACGTCCGCGTCTGATAGACGCGCATTTCGAAAATCCGCGGTGCTTTTGGTTGGGGATCCAGAGGTACCAGATCCGGAGAGAACTCGGCGGCTTCCAGGAGCTCCGTCGTCATGCTGTCGTAGGGCGGTTCGGCGCCGGCCTGCCACGCATCGGTAGCCGCCTCGAAGTCCTTGTCCGCGTTCAACGCGGCTCGCACGCTCCATGCCTGCTCCACCGAGGAATAAGCGCCGATTATCGTGACCAGGGGCAGATACTCGGAGAGTTGGGCATCCAGCACCAGAGTGGGGACGGGCCGCACCTTGGCCAGAGCCGGCAGATATACCTTGCTCAGGTAGTCCGATAGACGCGTAGCCTGAGATCCAAGCTGGAGCCGATAATGTTGCAGCAAGTAGCAACCGGGCTTCTTCGAAGCCGGTACCTGGGCAAATGCCGTTTCCGCCAGGGCAGTGGCTGCCATGACTCCGGCAAAAGAACGTCGATCCATGCTTACCTCGCCAGGAACTGTATTGTGCAGCAAAAGCACCTCACTTTACCATGAAAGCCATTGAGATCTCATTTTCCGGATTTGTCCGAAGCTAAGAATCGCCGGCTGAAAAGGCTCCCAACCGGAAGGACCGCGGCACGAATCGATTGAAAGCCGGCGAGTTTGCCCTTGGTCTTCAAGCGGGGGCCTGAGCCTCCGGCTGCGATTTCACTTACACTGGCGGTATTATGCCCGTGATCCCAAACGCACACTCCCCGCAACGCGCTGCCCGGATCGCCCTCGGCCTGCTCGCCGCTCAATGCCTCGCCTTCGCCCAGCCCGCGCCTGGCGGTCGGGGAGGAAGCCGCAGTATCCAGGAGACGCTCGTCTCTCCCGAAGTTCACGCCGACCACACGGTGACGTTCCGGCTGTACGCTCCCAAAGCAACCGAGGTTACCCTCACTGGCGACTGGATGGCCACGCTGGAAGCGCGCACCGGCGGCACCACGAACATGACCAAGGGGCCCGACGGCGTCTGGACCTTCACTTCACCGCCGCTCGAGCCGACGATTCACCTCTACTTCTTCACCCTCGACGGCCTTCCCATCGCCGACCCGGTGAACCCGCTTCTGAAGTTGCGCACCCGGACCTCGGCAAGCCTCGTGGAAGTACCCGGCACTCCCGCGCCCCTCTGGCAGGCGCAGCCGGTGCCCCGCGGAACGGTCGATTACAACTGCCTGCATTCGACGGCCTATAACGACGAACATCCGTTCACGGTTTACCTCCCGCCCGATTACCACAAGAGCACCACGCGCTACCCGGTGCTGTACCTGGTGCACGGCGGTGGAGACGTCTACAGCAGTTGGGTGACCGCCGGCGCGGCCAACGTGATCCTCGATAACTTAATTGCGCAGAAGAAGGCCGTGCCGATGATCGTCGTGATGCCGTATAACGGGCGCAACTACCCCAATCTGCCGCTCGCCTCCGGCGCGGCCGCGCTAGCCGGCGAGATGCCAGTCTTCGAACAGTACATGACCAGGGAACTGATCCCCTACATCGACTCGACCTATCGCACGCTGACCGGCCGCGGGAACCGCGCCATGGCGGGGCTCTCCGCCGGTGGGGGCGCCACGTTCAACGTCGGCCTCAAGCACACCGAGCTCTTCAGCCAGTTCGGCTTCTTCAGCGCCGGGGCGGTCGCCCTTCCCGACGCCGCGACCCGCTATCCCGAGTTCGCCAGCGCGAGAGCCGCCGAGGGCAAGTTCGATCTGATCTGGATCAGCTACGGCAACCAGGACCCGAACCACCTCGGCGCCGAGGCGTTCCACGCCGCCTTGACCGCCAACGGCGTGAGACATACTTACGTGACTCGCGATGGAGGCCACGTCTGGGCCGTCTGGCGCTGGTCACTCGCCCAGTTCGCGCCGCTGTTGTTCCGCAAGAACTGAGCGGGACGGCTATGGCACGGGATACCTAATCTCCCGTTCTTCATGGAAAAGCTGCGCGGGACAAGGGCTGGTAAACGCCTGGCGTCCAATCATTGCAGCCGGATTACCGCCGCGTTCCTTTCTCCCACGGTTACCTCGACGAGCGACCCGTTGACCTTCACCGGCTGGTTCTGCCAGAGGTCGTGCCCTTCCCGGAAGTGTCCAACCCGAGCGGCCAGCGACAGCCGGGCGGAAAGCGGCGCTCTGGTGGGGTTGACCAGCCAAAGGTACGTTCCGCCGGCTCCCATATGCAGCCGCGCCTTGAGTTGCGGCTGGTCGCAGCGAAGCCAGCGCTCCTGGCCGGCCCATGTGAGTAACTCCTCGAAGAATACACGGGTTTCCGGAGAATGGCGCAGGTAATATCCCGCACCCGGGAAAGTGCCGATCAACAGCGTTTTGCCGTTGCCGTAATTGTTCTCCACGGCCGCGACAGCTCCGCTCTTGTACCATCCGGCCGCCGTGCCCTGGGTGGGAGCGTACTGTTGATCGTAAAATCGGCCGTCGATCTCGTGGCCACGCACCTGCAACCTCAGATCGTCCAGGATGTGCGGCACGAACTCCACGTAACTTTCCGTAGCGCCGAAGAGCGCCGCCAGGCCGAGATTCGGTTGCACCGTGCCCACACGCCCGCGATCCCCGAAATACCCCGGCGTTGCCTCGCTAATCAGGTAGCCGCCGCTTCGCACATAGTCGGCCAGCTTGCGGGCGGTCTCTCCCTTGAGCATCAAAGGGAAGGGAAGATACACCACCGGATAGTCCTTAATGTCGTCGATGTTTACAAAATCGGCCTGAATATTCGAGTCGAAGAACGCCTGGTAAGCTCCCCTCGCCGATTCCCTGTAGAAGTCGGTCTTCCCTTCCTGGATGTAGTTGAAAATCTCCGATTCGGGCACGAACACAAGGCCGATCTCGCCTTTCACGGGACGCGCTTTCCAAGTCTCGGGGTCCGCATTTGCCCACCGGGCGATCTTGGCCGTCATCTCCGACCGCGGCGTCACCGAGCCGTCCATGCCGTAGGGGCCGTAAGCGCCGAATAGCGGCCCGTCCAGCAGTGGACGCCATCTTGGATAGAGGATTCCGGTGGCGCCGCCGGCCATCGAAGTCAGATTCCAGAGGCGGATATCCTCCGGCTGCGCGATCATTCCTTCCTCCCGCTTGAGATCGATCATTCGCGAGTGAAGCCAGTCCGGGCCAGCCTGGGCCTCGGCATGCCAGAACGGCTTCCCCTTCGCCGCGGCGCGGGTGATGTCCACCGCCTCGAAGTGCTTCCAGGGCTCGGGGCCGTCGTCGGCGGCATTGAAGGTAAACCCGTACACCTGCACGTTGGCGGCGAAGCGCCAGTCGTTCAGGCCATGGTCCGGAAGGCCCATGAGCGTCTTGCCGACTCCGTGCGCCACCACCAGGTTCTTTTTGTCCAGACTGCGAATCAGGTCGGTCCGCCACTTCAGCAGGCGATAATGGTCGTCGAGCCGGAATTCGAGCCAGTCCAGCGACTCGGCGTAACCAGTCAGATTGCGCGGCGGATGGACCGATTGCCAATCGGTATAGCTATAGCGATTCCACGCCTTCTTCAACTGGTCGAGGGTCCGATACTTCCCCTTCAGCCATTCGCGAAATTTCTGCTGTGTCGCCTCGCAGTAGCAGTACATCCGGCGCGCATCGCCGCCGAAGTACCAGCCCTCGTTCAAAACGTCGTACCCCAGCGTCGCCGGGTGGTCGCGGTAGCGGTTGACCATCGCGGCGAGAAACTTCTCCGCCTGGGCCTTGACGTCATCGTTGTCGAGACATAGCCCGGGATAGCCGCCGGTTTCGGTGCTGGCGGAAATCCCGCTGTACACCAACGAGTCGTCGCTTCCTTTGTATAGCGCGCGCGGGTACTTCTCGAATGCCCACTCGGGGGCGAAATTGAGCATCTCGGCAATTACAACCTTGATGCCGTTGTTGGCAGCTAGGTCCATCATCCGGTCGTAATCGCGCCAGTCGTACTTGCCTGGCTCGGTTTCGATCGCGGACCACATGAACCAATGCCGGAACGTGTTCATGCCGTTCTCGGCGGCAGTGCGATGATCGCGTTCCCAATCCTGTTCCGGGGGATTGGATTTACGGAAGTACACCGCGCCATACGGAAAAACCGGTAAAACCGAGTCGGCTGCTGTCAGCAGTCCGCAGAGCACAATTGCCGCGCCACACCCCATCAAGACATTTCTGTTGATAACTTTCATTGCGATTCTGTCCTGTTTCTGAATGGCCGCTTCAGAGCAACAAAATAAGCTGAGATTCCCGCGTTACAGAACCACTTTATTACTTGGAGGTCTCTGCTATGGAAACCGCTTCTTCGTTGCCCAGTTACCACTCCCGGGCTGGTGTAGCGGCAGCGCGCGAAAGGCGTTACCTGCCGCCGGCACCTTCCGTTGCTGTTATGTGGGAGCAGATGGAGTATCTCATGGCCCACCCGGGCTCGAACTGCGCTCGGGACTGCCCAACCTGCAAGCGTTTGGAGCAGGTCGAACGCTGGCTATTACAGCCGTTCAAATAACACGCGGCAGAACTCCAGGTTCCCGGCCGCCGATAGGCAAGGGGCGCGAGGATCGGGACAAGCACATCGACGCTTTCACTTTCGCGCTTCGAAGCGCACTTCCACCTCGGTTTCCACTTTGACGGGGTGGCCGCCCCGGACCGTTGGCTTATAACTAAACTGAGACCACGGCACGCTCTCACAGAGTTGCACGCCGGTTCGGAGCTCCGAGATTTTCCCTTCCTCGCCGATGACGAGTTTGCATTGAACCGTTCCCCCCGCGGGCGCCCATAGGGGCGCGGTTTGAACGGTTGGGCCCTCAATCAGAAGAGCGCGCTGCTTATTCGCCGCTACGGAAACCTCCGGGATGTCCTCGGCCTTGGCGTCTTTCTTCGGTTCCGCGGCGGAGCCGCTCTCCTTCAACGTAACGGGTTGTAGTCGCGTCACCAGAAATACGGGCCTGGCGGGATAGCGTTTCACCCTGGCGCACAAGACCGAGACTTGCGAATCCGTCACATCGAAGGCCAGCCCGGGCCAAGCCATCCTGACAACACGGTCGCAGCTTGGTTCGAGTGGATAGCCGTTCTTGCCCTGGTCGGGATCGCCAATCTCGTCAATGGCCTTTTGCGCATAGACGCCCTCGGCAACATACTCCTTCCCGGCTTCCACCGGTAAAGCTGTCTTGAAGAACAGGCGGTAGCGGCGCAGGCCATCCACAAGGTACACGGAGGGCCCACCCGCGTTCAGGGCGGCATCGGTCGCGGTCGATTCCGACGGAACCTGTTCGGCCTTTCCCTGGATTTTGTCCAGCGGAGTCGCGGCTTTCTTGGATTCATTGGCCGATGGCCCGCTGGAGCAACCGCCCAATCCGGCAAGAGTCAGTACGAAAAAGCAAAAAACGCATGCGTCACGGTACATCGGCCGTGCCCTCGCTTTCAGGATGTTTTCATCCGAATGTGAAGGTATCACGGAGCATGATCGGTGACAACCGATCCGTCGCTCATTCGTCCCGCGCCCGCTGCCGTAGCCGGCCGGCGCCTCGCCAGCTTCCGCGCCGCGGTGACCCCCAACTTGGATATGAGATCGCCCGGTTCTTGGGCTGCAGTAATCTGGTGGGATGAGGATTGTGGTCATTGGGGGGACGGGCTTCATTGGTCCCCACCTCGTGCGCGAGCTTGCTCGAATGGGCCACTCCGTCGCGGTCTTCCACCGCGGCAACACACAAGTGGATTTGCCGGCCGATCACATTCTCGGAAACCGCAGCGATCTGGCGACTTGTCGTCCAAGAGCCGATGTAGTCATCGACTTGATTCTCAGCTCCGGTGCGCAGGCCGAGGCGTTGATGGCAGCGTTTCGTGGCTTGGTCCGACGGGTGGTGGTGGCAAGCAGCATCGATGTGTATCGCGCCTGTGGGGTGCTTCACGGTAGTGAGGAGGGGCCCCCGGAGCCAGTGCCGCTCACCGAGGATTCACCGCTTCGGACGAAGTTGCAGGCATATCCACCCGCCCAAGTGAAGATGCTGCAAAACGTCTTCGGCTGGGTTGACGACAATTACGACAAGATCCCTGTCGAGCGCGCCGTCTTGGGCGATCCTGAGTTGCCTGGCACGGTGCTGCGCCTTCCGATGATCTACGGTCCCGGCGACCGCCTTTGCCGATTCCACCCAATTCTCAAGCGCATCGACGATGGCCGCCGCGCGATCTTGTTTGAAGAGGGTTGCGCCGCGTGGCGTGCGCCGCGCGGCTATGTGGAGAACGTGGCCGCCGCGCTGGCGTTAGCCGCCGTATCGGAGCGCGCGGCCGGCCGCGTTTATAACGTCGCCGAGCGTCCTACCTTCTCGGAGCTGGAATGGGCACGCAGGATCGCGGCGGCAGCGGGCTGGGATGGGGAATTCGCTGTGCTGCCCAAGAATCGCACTCCCGCGCACCTCCTTTTTCCCGGGAACACCGCACAGCACTGGGATGCCGATTCAACGCGCATTCGCGAGGAACTGGGCTGGCGGGAAATCGTCCCGCTCGACAGAGCGATCGAGCGCACGATCGCATGGGCGCGCGCTCATCCGCCGGGAGAGTTCAATCCGCACAAGTTCGACTATGTCGCCGAAGACGCTGCGCTCCGGGCTCGGCAGGTCTGACGCGGCCTTCGCCAAGCCGGAGATCTGGGCAACAGCGACAGCCTGGAAAGCGGTTGGCCGTATACTGGCCTCATGCCGGGTGTCAAAATGGAAATCCCGGCTTATATTACGAGCCGGGCGGATCTCTTGGAGGAGAAACCATCGTGAAGCCACGAAGCGAAGCGAATAGCGGACGGCGCGAGTTCCTGACTGCCATGGCGGCCGGCATCCTGGGCGGGGGTGTTTCGGTGGGACGCGGCATGAGCGCCGTGAGTTCGTGGACCGGCATGCGAACGAACTCCGTGCTGAATCAGCTACGCGCCGATTCGAGTTCTCTCAAGATCAAGAAGGTAACACCCTACATAATGCAGCTCCAGCGCGATTCGTTGACCGAGATTCCCCAGGTTCACTTCCTGCTGGCACGCATCGATACCGAGGACGGCATCACCGGTTGGGGCGATGGGTCCAGTTGGGGCAACGTGGCGCCAATTTACACGGAGATAGAAAGGCAGGCGCCCTTTCTGGTGGGCCAAAGCGCCTGGAATATCGAGAACCTCTGGCAAGGCTTCTACAACCGGCGCGCCTCCAGCCACGGAGCGTCCGTGATGTCCGCGCTGGGGGCGATCGATTGCGCGCTCTGGGACATCGTGGGTCAGAAGCTTAACGTCCCGGTGTACAAACTCCTGGGCGGGAAGCGCCGCGACCGGGTGAAGATCTACACCAGTTACCGCTGGGGACGGAATCTACCGCGCACGCGGGAGGCCTACGCCAAACGGACAAAGGAACTGGTGGCCGAGGGCGCCGTGGCCGGCAAATATGACCCGTTCTTCGACCGTCTGGAACCAGGCATGCAGGTGACGCAAAAAACGCTGCGGGAACTCGAAGCCATGGTTCAGGGGATTCGCGAAGGGGGCCCGGACTTCGATATCTGTATCGAGGGGCATGGCAAGTTCAATGTAGGCTCGGCCGTCACCGTAGCAAAAACCCTGGAGCCTTTCCGCCCCCTGTTCTTCGAGGAGCCCGTCCCCGGCATGAACGCGCAGGCCATGCGGGAAGTCCAGCTCTCCACCAGTGTCTCCCTGGCCGCCGGCGAGCGCATCCAATCCCGATTCGAACTGCGCGAGTTTCTGGACCTGAACGCCATCCGGGTCCTTCAGGCGGACACCACCCGGTGCGCCGGCATCACCGAGTTTCGCAAAATGGCGAGCGAGGCGGACACCCGCTACCTGACGGTTGCGCCGCACAACCCCAACAGCCCGGTGTGCACGGCGGCGCACCTGCACCTGTGCGCTTCCATGAATAATTTCCTGATTCTGGAGGAAGGCGCGCACAATCCCAAGATGTACAAGGAGCTGTTCGGAACGTGGGACGATAGCGCGGCGGCCTGGACGGTGCCCGAGAAACCCGGCCTCGGCATCACCATCCCGGACGCGGTGATCAAGGAGTACGGCATCCCCATCGAGAAGGCGAACTGAAGAAAGGCCGTCACCCCAAGGACAACCGGCTATGGCGCCATTGCGGAACCTGATCCCCATTCATACCGGATCCGGCTCCAGGGCCGGGCTACCCGCGCAGGATAAGCCCCCCGCCTTCAGCGGTCACAGCAGGAAGCGCCGCCGCACGCTCCGGCCGGTTTCACCGCGCGGATAAACGCACTCATAAACTTCTCGTCCACCTGGGGGGCGACCAGATCCACATCGATGCCCTGGCCGCTCAGGAAAGCCCGCGCGTCTTCTACGCGATAGATCCGGGTCGGCTCCACGTCGACGCTTTCGAAACCGGCGGCGGCGAGCTTGGCGCGGTATTCGTTCTCTTCCAGCGCTCCCGCGATGCAGCCGACCCACAGCAGCACGCGCTCACGGATTTCCGGCGGCATCTCGCCGCGCGTGACCACGTCCGACACCGCCAACCGGCCGCCCGGCTTCAAGACGCGAAAAGCCTCCCGGAGCACCTGGTCCTTGTCGGCGGAAAGGTTGATGACGCAGTTCGAAATGATGACGTCGACGGAATTGTCGGGCAAGGGGATGTGTTCGATCTCGCCTTTCAGAAATTCCACGTTTTCCACTCCGGCTTTGCGCTGGTTCTGGCGGGCGAGGGCCAGCATTTCGTCGGTCATATCGAGGCCGTAGGCCTTGCCGGCCGGTCCCACGCGCCGGGCGGAAAGCAGCACGTCGATGCCGCCGCCGGAGCCGAGATCGAGGACGGTTTCGCCCGGATTGAGCCTGGCCAGCGCGGTCGGATTGCCGCAGCCGAGAGACGCCAGCACGGCGTCCTGCGGAACCTGGCTGGTCTCGCTGGAATCGTAGAGATTGGATGTGATCGGATCGACGCACCCAAGTGAGCTCGGGGCCGATCCGCAACAGGAGCTTCCCCCGCTCGCCACGCGAAGCGCCGCTTCGCCGTATTTTTCTCTAACCTTTTCTTTGATTTCCATTCGATCCTCCTACTTGCATATCTGCGTAATCCTGGCCGGTTTGATGGCTTTGTTGCGTGTGCAGCACTCGGCGTAAAGGAACCCGAGCAGTTCCTGGAGCGCCGCGGTATTGGCCGCGTAGCGCAGAAACGTGCTCTCGCGGCGCACTGTGACCAGGTCCTCGTTTTTCAGCTTTTCCAGGTGATGCGACAGCGTGGAGGCCGCAATGCCCAACTCGGCCTGGATCTCCCCAACCACCATGCCGTCGGGATGCGCGGCCAGAAGCGCGCGCAGGATCCGCAAGCGCGGCTCCGCCCCGAGGGCAGCGAACATGTCCGCAAAAGCGGCCGTCCGGTCGGTATCGGCCGCGGGTTTCGCGCTCAATGATTCCATATTTCTATAATATTCGAATTATGGAAGGAGTCAAGCGCCATTCTAGGGCGGGCGCCACCCGGCGTCGGGCAACTGCCTGCTATTGACGGTATTAGAGCCGTAAACTATTATTTCGAACACGCGCGGACGGTTCTTGAGAGAGGTGGCCGAGGCCGGCCTGTCCGCGGGCCCCGGACCCGGCGCCCCCGTCGACGGCAAGACCAGGTGGTTGGCACGCGGTCATGATCCTGTCATAGAATCGGCGTAAACTGAGTGTTAGGCCGGACCTGAGGCAGTTATGTGGTATTACTCTTCGTCCCAAGACAATCGTGAGCAACCGCCGACAAGCGAGGTTGTCGTTGCGGTCGAGCCGAATCCGCGCACGGTGCGCCCAGAGGCGGAGCCGGGCGAGCCGAGCCTTTCCGCGGACGAGCCGCCCCGCCCCGCGGCGAATATTCCGCCTATCCGTCCGGGCAGCGAGTATTGGCTGCCCTAACGTCACAGGTTTGCCAACGTAGTTCCGCGCAACCGCTCCCTGGCCGGTCGCGGCTCGGAAACGCGTTCCTACTAAAAATGCCAGCCCGGAAGCCCCGCCATATCAATGAGTTCCGCCAGGAGCACCCCAGCCAAGCTCGATAATACGAAATGGCAACTGGAGCTTCGCCGCGGAGATCGGGCAGACACCGGCCGTTGGCAGGCCGAGCGTGAATAGCGAAGAATGTTCTATCTTCGCGACCGATAAGAACAATATGGAGTGCACCAGAGTAGCGATGCTCCTCCTCGGCGGCGCCTTGGTCTCCTGTGCCGGTAAGGGGGCCGAACCTCTGCGCGGGTATGCGGTTGACGTGTGGAAAAGCGACAACGGCCTGCCGCAAAACACGGCCGCGGCTATCACGCAATCGGCAGACGGCTTCCTGTGGATCGGCACGCAGGGTGGGTTGGCCCGATTCGATGGATCGAGCTTCAAGATCCTGACCCGGCAAAGCGGTCCGGGACTTGTCGACACCGAGGTGCGCCACCTTCTGGCCGCTAGCGATGGATCGCTATGGATTTCCACAGGAGGTGGTCTGTGCCGGATAAATCAGGGCAAGATCACTGGACAAGACTCTAGGGAAGCCGTGCTGGCCCGCAAAGGTTTGTTGTTTGAGGACAGCCGCAAACAGGTCTACGTGGCGGGCGAGACAGGCCTGCTTTTGTGGCGGACCGGTTGGAATTTTACTCCTGCGATCGGGCTGGCCGACAAACATGTCACGGCGATCGCTGAAGACAGCGGCGGGCGGATCTGGCTTGGCACCCAGAATGGGCTCTGCGAATTACGTGGTGCCCGGTGCCTGGTGGACAAGGTACCGGCGCCGCTGCGGAATTTCCAGGCCTACGCTCTCTATGGCGATCGCGAAGGTGGACTCTGGTTGGGCGGCGCCGGACAGGTACTCTATTGGAATCACGACACATTACGGGTGCTGTCCGGCGTCAATGGAATACCGGACGCCCGGGTAACGGCAATCATCGGGGATGAACGTGGGGTTTGGATTGGCACAGCGGGAGGCGGGATTATCCGCTACGTGGATGATCGGGTATGGAGGTTCACCACCCATGAAGGGCTATCGAACGATGTTGTCGATAGTCTATACCGCGACCGCGATGGCACGGTTTGGGCGGGAACGCACTCAGCCGGACTGAACCGGATTCGTGAGCAAGGATTCCACATGATCCGCTCGCCAGGTGAGCGACCGGAGGATGCCGCGGTGCTGGAGGCGTGCGATGGATCGCTTTGGGTCGGCACACGCAACGGCGCGCTTCACCTGTACCGAGGGAATTGGACGCGATACAGTTTCTCGGGCGCGGTAGTCTCGGCGATACATGAAGACCGGCGGGGCACAATCTGGCTGGGCACCATGCGTGGCGGCGTGCATCGCTTTGCCGGCGGCCGCTTCGAAGCCATTGCGTTGGGAACATCCCCTTCCCCTGTAAGCGCCATCCAAAGCGATCTGGATGGGACTCTTTGGATCGGAACCGACGGGGGATTGATTCGATTTCGAAATGGGGCAGCACAGGTTCTAACCACTAAGCACGGGTTGCCAGCAAACCAAATCACAGCACTCATACCAGCTCGGGAAGGTGGCTACTGGGTGGGCACCGTCAATGGTTTTAGCCGCCTGCGAGACGAGCGATTGACGAGCTTCGGCGCGCGCGGTAAGGGTTCGTCGCCAGTCGGGACGGTTATGGGTTTGTACGAGGATCCTCAGGGCTCCCTGTGGATCGCCTCCCTCGGTTTCGGTGTATTCCGGTTTCGCGATAATCACCTCACTGAATACGACAGCCGCCAGGGCCTTCCTGATGACGCTGTCTATTCTATTCAGGAAGACGCCAGTGGAAACTTGTGGATGAGCTCCAATCACGGGCTCATTCGAGTGCGGAAGAAGGAGTTGGAATCTTCGGCCGCCAATGGCGGACTGATTGACGCGACGACCTATGGAACAGCCGACGGGATGGACAGCCCCGAATGCACCGGCGGTTTCGAACCGACGTCCTGGAAGATGCGCAATGGAAGGTTGCTGTTCGCGTGTATCGGCGGTGTGGTAGCTTTCGACCCGGCTCCGCTGCTTCGGGGCACACATGCTTCGCCAGTTTACGTGGAGAATGCCCGCATCAATGGACAGCCAATTGATTATCAACGCCTTAGCGTCTCGGTTCCCCCGGGTCCCGGGAATGTGGAGTTCTCGTATACCGCGATCGATCTTCGCTCGGATCGCAGCGTGGAGTTCCGCTACAAGCTGGAGGGCTTCGACCGCGATTGGGTGGCAGCGGGTTCACGCCGCAACGCCTACTACACCAACCTGCCACCGGGCGCATACCGCTTCCGAGTCATCGCACGTAACTCTGACGGGGTCTGGAATTACCAGGGCGCGGTATTCGAATTTCATCTCGAACCTCACATTTACCAGACATGGCCGTTCCAGGTGATGTGCATTCTGGGCTCCGGGGTACTGTTGCAATTCTTGATTCGCTTCCGGTTGAGGAGATCGGTTCTCCAACAGGAACGTCTGAAACGCATGGTGGCGGAGCGCACGCTCGAGTTGGAAGACGCGAGAAGAGCGGCCGAAAGTGCGAACCGCGCCAAGAGCGACTTTCTGGCCAACATGAGCCACGAGATTCGCACGCCAATGAACGGCGTGATCGGCATGAACGGACTGTTGCTCGACACCTATCTGAGCCCCGAGCAGCGGGAGTATGCCGAAATCGCGCGCAGGTCGGGAGAGTCCCTGCTCACTGTCATTAACGACATTCTCGACTTCTCCAAGATCGAGGCGGGCAAGCTCGAAATTGAATCCATCGTCTTCGATCTCGGTCTGGTGATCGAGGACGTCGGCGAGATGCTTGCCGCCAAGGCGGAAGAGAAGACTCTCGATCTGCTACTGGAATATGCGCCCGGCGTGCCGCGCCACTTTATCGGTGACGGCGGGCGAATCCGCCAGGTTGTGACCAACCTGGTCGGCAACGCCATCAAGTTCACGCCGCGTGGACGTGTCGTGGTAACGGTGACTTGCGAGGAAGAAACCGGAGGCCGCGCCCAAATGCGTGTCTCTGTCACCGATACAGGTATCGGAATCCGGGCGGAGAAGATCAGTGCCCTCTTCGAACAGTTCAGCCAGGTCGATGGGTCCACAACCCGAAACTACGGCGGCACCGGGTTGGGCCTGGCGATTTCCAAACGGTTAGTCACCCTGATGGGCGGGACCATTGGGGTCATTAGCCGACCCGGAGAAGGATCCACGTTCTGGTTCACACTGCCCTTGCAACTCGATTCTCAGTCCATCGTGGCGCCTATCTCGATCGACGAACTGCGGGACAAGCGCGTGCTCATCGTGGACGATGACCAGGTGAATCGCCGTGTCCTTCACCAGCAAGTCATAAGCTGGGGGATGCGCAACGGTAGCTGCGCCTCGGGAGAAGAGGCGCTACGCGCCCTCCAGGCCGCCTTCCTGGAAGGCGACCCGTACCGCATCGCCATCATCGATTACCAAATGCCCGGTATGGATGGAGCCGCACTCGCGGCGATCATTAAAGACGATCAGGCCATTCGGGACACAGTGGTGGTGATGCTGACCTCCGTCAGCCAGAGCAGTGATGCGCGGCAATCGGCACCGTGTGACGCTTTCCTGGTCAAGCCCGTTCGCCACTCGCAGCTCCTGCAGACCATGGCCACCGCATGGGTCAGGCGGCGCGGCGCGGAGAGCAGTGCCACGGTTGTGGCCTCCGCCAGCGAGGCCCGCTGCGGCGAGCCGATGAAACAACTCGCCTTGACCAAGTCTAGCGGCGGGACCGTTCGCGTCCTGATCGCAGAAGACAACGCCGTCAACCAGAGGGTCGCGGTGCGCATGCTTGGGAAACTCGGACTACGCGCGGACGTGGCAGGCAATGGACGGGAAGCGCTTCAACAGTTCGAGATGCTGCCCTACGATCTGGTCCTGATGGACTGCCAGATGCCGGAAATGGATGGCTACGAAGCGTCGCGGGAAATCCGGCGGCGCGAAAAGCCGGGCCAGCACTCGGTAATCATTGCGATGACCGCCGAGGCCATGTCCGGCACCCGTGAAGCTTGCATGGCCGCCGGCATGGACGACTACATTGCCAAGCCGGTCCGACTGGAAGACTTGGCTGCAATCATGAATAAGTGGCTCCAGGAAACCACTCTCTAGGCCAAAACTGTCCGGCTTAAGCCCGCGGGCTTCACCCCAAATCGTTCTTCAGCACGATGCGGTAGCGTGCCTTGCCGCTTTCGAGATGCCGGAACGCTTCGTTGGCATGGCTCATCGGGAATTCTTCGGTCACCGGAGCGACGCCGTGGCGCGCCGCGAAATCGAGCATCTTGGTAACGGTCGCGGGAGCGCCGGAGGGAGACCCGCTGATGGATCGCTGGGCGCCGATCAAAGCGAATGCCGGCGCGGGAATCGGTTGCGGCGCCACCCCTACGATGTGCAGTCGTCCCTTGGGCGCCAGGGCCGCCAGATACGCATCCCAGGGCAGGTCGGCGGTAACCGTGGAGAGGATAAAGTCGAACGACCCGGCCACTTTGGCAAGAGCGTCCGTGGAGTGGGTATCCACCACGTGATGTGCGCCCATCCGTTTCGCCTCGTCGGCTTTGGCCGCCGAAGAAGTGAACGCGGTGACGTCGCAGCCCCAACGATTCATAAATTGCAGCGCCATGTGTCCCAGGCCCCCGATGCCGATCACGCCCACGCGGTCGGTGGGCAGAATCTGAAATTGCAGCAGCGGGTTGAAGACGGTGATGCCGCCGCACAACAGTGGACCGGCCTTGGCCAGGTCCAATCCCTCCGGAATAGGCGTGGCCCATACCCAATGGCAGCGGACCCGCGTGGCGAATGCGCCGTAGCGCCCGGCGATGGTCATTTCCAGGGTGCTGCACATGTTGTGATTGCCGCTCAGGCACTGTGCGCAATGCAGGCAACTCCCGGAATTCCACCCCAGCCCCACCACCTGGCCGACGTTCAGGAATTTGGCGTCGCGCCCCACCGCGACCAGCTTGCCAATCGCCTCATGGCCGGGCACGAACGGAAATCGGGTCATGTGCCATTCGTTGAGCGCCATGGCGAGATCGGAATGGCAGATACCGCAATAGAGAACTTCGATTTCGACCTGCTCATCCCTCAGCTCGCCTGGATCGTAGGAGAACGGCTCGAGCTTGCCGCCCGCCTGTTGTACCGCGAGAGCTTGAAAAGTTGCCATAGAGTAATGGTAACGTGCGCCTTCGGGCGCAACACCTCGCGCGTCCGCGGCGGCACCGGAGCAGTGTGATGCGTCGCACGGTCCGTGGCGGCGCATGCCTCTGGCTTGCGCAAGACCGGCGCCGGCCGGCGGAACCGCCTGCCTCCGAAGGAGCAGGCTAATGCGCGAAAATAGGCCGGCTCGTTGCCGGGGCGCCACTTGATATTGCAGCCCGGCGACGGCTTTTGTTCGGCGGGCGCCGGATGTAGAAGTGGTGCTTGACGCTGTCGACAAACCTCGCTCGGCACGAGGCCGCGTTGATCGCGCCGATCCGCGACGTTTCATTCGTAGCGCAAGGCCTCGATCGGCTGGACTCCGGCGGCGCGGCGGGCGGGCAGGTAGCAGGCCAGCGCCGCGACCAGCGCCAGCAGGCCCGCGACCGCGCCCATCACCGCGGCGTTCGCACCCCGTGCTCCATAGAGGAACGCGGATAACAGTTTCGAGATCCCGAAGGACAGGGGTAGGCCTATCGACAAGCCAATGGCAGTGAGCAGGAGGCCTTCGCGCAGCACCAGGCGCAAGGCCTCCCCGGGATTCGCGCCTAGCGCCATGCGGATGCCGATTTCGCGCGTGCGCATGGCGACGCTGTAGGCGCGCACGCCGTAAAGACCGATGGTGGCCAGCAGCAGCGCCACCGCGCCGAAGGTGCCGAACAGGCGGGCGCCGGTCCGCACGACCCAATAATCCACGCTGGCTTCCAGGTGATCGCGGAAGGTGCGTAGTGCGAGCACCGGCAGCCCCGGATCCTGCGCGCGAACCTCGCGTTGAATGGTTTCCATCAGCCTGGTTTCGCCATCGCGCCCCAGGGCCGCGATCTGCAGATGAATGTTCATTTCCGCCTGGTATTCCTGGCCGAACGGTACGTAGACATGGGGCGATGGATCGCTCAGGAAACGGTCGCGAATGCTGGCGGCGACACCGATCACCTCGACATCCCCAAGCTGGTTTGCCGCGTCCCCGAGGCTGATTTGCAGATGGCGGCCCACCGCCTCCTCGCCGGGCCAGAGGCGCTTCGCCGCAAGTTGATCGAGCACGGCCACGCCGGCGCCCGGCCCACCGCGTGTCTCGCGGGGCAGGAAACTCCGTCCACGCAAGATCGGAATCTCCAGGGTCTGGAAGTAGCGCTCCCCAACGATATTGAATTCCGCCGAAAGATCGCGGGAAGCGCCCGCGGCGTGCAGAGTGCGGCCCAGGCGAATCATGCCGAACGGCGCGGTGGCCGCCAGGCTGGCTTCGGTCACACCCGGAATGGACTTCAGGCGCGCGACCAGCGCGGGATAGGTTTGCCGTCCGTGCGTTTGGTCGTATCCGGCGAGACTGGTGTCCACTTCCAGGAGGATGTGGCGGTCGACCCGGAAACCAGGATCGACCCCGATGGCCTTCATGGAGCTTTGGACGAACAGGCCGGCCGCGGTCAACAACACCATCGAAAGCGCGATCTGCCCGATCACGAGCACATTGCGGCGCGAAAAAACGCGGCGATACCGGCCGTCGCTCTCTTCACGCTCGCTGGATTTGAGCCCCGCCACCAGATTGGGCCGGGAAAGGCTCAGGGCCGGCATGAGGCTGAACAGCAAGGTGCTCAGCAGGCAGAAAGTCATGGTGGCCGCCAGCACCCGCAGATCGGGACCGGCGCTGTAGACCAGGTCGAAGGGCATCGCGCGGCCCATGGATCGCACCAGCAGTCCGGTACCCCAGTAAGCGGTAACCAGCGCGCCCGCGCCACCGAGCAGCGCCAGTACCAGCCCTTCTGTGAACAACTGACGCACAATCTTCTTGCGGCCGCCGCCCAGCGCCAGCCGGATGGCGATCTCCTTACGCCGCGAGCTTCCCCTCGCCAGCATCATGTTGGCAACATTCAACGACGCGATCAGCAGCACCACACCGGACGCCGCCAACAGCAGCGTCGCCATCAGTAACAGCGGGCTGTCATCCTGGGGGCTATCGGATACGCTCAGGCGCGAGAGCTTCCGGACGATCACGGTCTGGTCTTTGTTCTCGGCGGGATAAGCCTTGGCCAGATTGTCCGCGAGCACGGCGAGCTGACGTCCGGCGACTTCCCGGGCCACGCCGGGCCGCAGGCGTCCGACCAGGAACAGGACATGGTTGTCGCGCGCGCTCATGGGACGGGCCCGGCCTTCGAAATCGTTGACCACGGCCTCGTGCATGCCCAGGGGCAGATAGAGCTCGGGGCTCACCAGCGCCATGGTTCCGGAGAAGCCCTCGCGGGCGATTCCCACGATGGTGAACCGCCGGCCGTCGATGCGGAGCGGTTGGCCCAGCACTTCGCCGCCGCCCATCTTTTTCCAGTACGGATAACTCAGGATGACGACCGGCGGCGCGATGCCGGGGCGCTCCTCGGCGCTGGTGAAGGCTCGCCCGCGGAACAGGGGAACGCCGAGAGGTTGGCAGACCGTTTCGCGGTCAGCAAGATCACCGTCCGGCAGGCGCTGCACGATCTGGCCAACCACGGTTACGTGCGGCGTGAGCAGGGCCGGGGCACTTTCGTAACGAAATTACGGCTGGACCAGGGGCCGCACGAACTATTGGGTTTCAACGAGGAAATGCGACGGCATCGCCTGGTGCCGGCCACGAAGGTTTTGAAGATCGACGTGATCCACGCGGGCCCAGCTATTGCCGGACCGCTCGAACTGGAGCCGCGGGCGGCCGTAGTGCGGCTGAAGCGCCTCCGCCTGGCCGACGGCGAGCCCATGGGCGTGCAGACCGCCCACATACCCAGCGCGCTCGCGCCTGGACTGGAAACGGAGGATTTTGAAAACCGCTCCCTATACGATCTCCTGCGCAGCCGCGGGCTTTGGTTGGCCCGCGCGCGGGAGACCCATTGCGCCAGCGTGGCGGACCGCGCGGCGGCCAGGCTGCTGCGGATTCCCGCCGGAGCGCCGGTATTCGCCGCCGAACGGATCACCTTTCTGGCTAACGGCAAGCCCTTCGAACTCGTGAACAGCGTAATGCGCGGCGACCGCTACAGCATCGTGCTGGACCTGGCGGTGGATAGCGGCCGTCAGGACGTTCGCTATGCTGCCCGTGTGGCGCGCGGCACGGGCAAATAGAGCCTCTCGGCTTTCAGCCCCTCTCGCGCGAGTGGCTGGCGTCTTGGGGCAGCGGCGTCGTGCCGTTGGTTGCCGGATTGGGTGCATTAACGTTGGCCATCCGATTGCTTCTGGAAGACCGGAGGAATCCTTGTGATCACGTTTCGAAGCGCCACGTTGTTGCTGGCGGCAGCCGCCACCCTTTGCGCACAGCTCCCCACGCCCGATCGGCAACCGGATACCCAGGCTCTCGTTCTGCCACTACGGACCCTGCTTCGGAATTCGCCGGCTGCCGAGTCCGTGCGGGCACAAGTCTCGACGTTATTGGATCGAGCCGACGCGCTACGGGACGCCGGGCAGATCGGCGAAATGCGGCGGGTGCTCGCCAATGCGGTTACGCTTTTCCAGGGCCAGTCCTGGGGACCGGAGCAGGAGTTCGCCTGGTCGCTCGCGCTGCGGCCCGACCGGGCGGTTACCGAGCCCGCCTCGCCGCTGATTGTCCGGCTTTCGCAGTTTTACTCCTGCCCTTACAAGCCCTCCGGGGCCCTCGAACTGCGTGCCTCGCTGGCGAGTGCCGGCTCCGGGAACGAGCCGGTGCGGCCGCTCGGCGTGTACCCGATTTCGACCCGCGACTGGATCGACCAGCCTTTCGGCTTTGAGGCAAGTCTGGAGGGCGTCGCCGAGGGCGCCTACCAGCTCCGGGTGGAGTTGCTGGACGGCGGCGCCGCGATCGCCACGGTGGCATCGCCGATCGAGGTGGTGCGGGGGATTCTGTCCGGCCGCGCTCGCATCGAGCAGCGCCTGGCTCGCATTCCGGGGCACGAGAGCACCAAGGCGACCGTCCGAAATCCGTACGTGTTGGCGGAAACGATCGACACCGGCCGCCGCCATCCGACCCAGGCCGATTTCGGAATTCCATTCACGCCGCAGCCGGTGGTGTACGACTTTCAGGCGGGCGTGCGCCAGTCGGCGGAATTACTGAAGGCGCTCGAAGCCGGCCGGGATCCGCTTTGGCGGGCCAGGGGCGACCATGAACGCCATTATTGGTTCGAACAGGCGCGCGAGATGATGCCCTACCGCGTCTACGTGCCGGAAAAATGGGACGGCCGCTCCAAATTGCCGATGGTCTTCATTTTGCACGGCGCCACCCGCGACGACAACTTTTACTTCGACCGCGACGGTCACATCCTGACGAAGCTGGCCGAGCAGCACGGTTATCTCGTGGTCTGTCCTTTCGGTTACCGGCCGACGGGCGGCTGGGGCGCCAGCGCCATGATGAGCGGCGGAGAAATGGACTGGGCCCGGCTACGCCAGACACAGTGGAGCGAGCAGGACGCCCTCAACGTTTACGACCTGGTCACTAAGGAATACCCGATCGACACCTCGCGCGTCTACTTATTCGGCCACTCCATGGGAGGCACGGGCGCATGGTACTTCGGCCAGAAATTTCGCGAGCGGTGGGCGGCGGTGGTTTCCAGCGCGGCCGCGATCTCCAAGCCGGAAGCGATCCCGTATGAGAGGCTGAAAGACGTGCCGCTGATGGTGGTGGTGGGTGACAAGGACCCGCTGGCGGCGGGTGTCCGGGCCACGATCAAGTCCGCCAGGGAGCATGGACTCAACCCCGAGTATGTGGAGGTTCCGGGAGCCACGCACGAAACCATAGTCGCGTTAATCGAGCCGAGAGTCTTCGACTTTTTCGACCGTCACGTGAAAAAATAGCGCTGCTAACCGGTGCGAGTCATGTCGCTCGAAGTGCCGCCGGCGGCGGGGACGTAGCATTTGAGGGCGTAATCCATCACCATGCGATCGGCGTTGAAGCGCCAGCCGAGCGTGCGGATGGTGCGTTTCATACGCTTGATCCAGCCGGCCGGCAGGCCATCGCGGTCGCGCTGGTAATAGAGCGGAATCACTTCGTCGCGCAGGGCGCGGTACAGGTCTTCGCCGTCGCGCGAATCGTGGACGTTCATGTTGGAGTGTGTTCGGCCGGCGCCGATGGCGAAGCCGTTGAGCCCGTCGTAGGCCTCGGCCCACCAGCCGTCGAGCACGGAGAGATTGAGCCCGCCGTTCAACACGACTTTCTGGCCGCTGGTGCCCGACGCTTCCAGCGGGCGGCGGGGATTATTCAGCCAGACGTCCACGCCCTGCACGAAATGGCGGCCTACGTTAATATCGTAATCTTCCACGAAAACGAATTTGTCGCCGAGGTGGGTGTCGCGCATCATCAGCGCCACCTCCTGGAGGACGCGCTTGCCGGGCTCGTCCAAGGGATGGGCTTTGCCGGCGAAGACGAACTGCACCGGGCGTTTGGGATCGTTCACGATCGAAGCCAGCCGTTCGATGTCTCTGAGCAGCAGGTTGGCGCGTTTGTAAGTCGCGAAGCGCCGCGCAAATCCGATGGTCAAGGCGTCGGGGGAAAGCACGCGGCTGAGCCGCTGAAGCTTCTCCTTCGATTCGCCGCGGCGCTCGGCCTGCTGCACCGCGCGCTGCCGGACAAAGCCCAGCATGCGCGCCTTCAGGCTCAAGTGGGTTTCCCATAACTCGGCGTCGTCGATGTTTTCGATGGCCTCCCAGATGCGGGATTCGCTGCTGTGTTTATGCCAGTCGGTGCCCAGGTGGCGGTCGTAGAGGCGGAACATCTGGGGGGCGAGCCAGGAAGGCACATGGACTCCGTTGGTGATGTGGCCGATGGGCACGGCATCCTCGACGCGGCCAGGGAACAGGCCCAGCCACATTTCGCGTGAGACCTCTCCGTGCAATGCGGATACGGCATTGGCGCGGCGCGAGAGCCTCAGCCCCAAAACGGTCATGCAGAACGGCTCCTGCGGATTGCCGGGATTCTCGCGGCCGAGCGACATCAGCCCTTCATGGGCAAGTCCGAGCGACTGGCGCAACGGTCCCAGGTGCTCCTCGATCAACCCCGCGTCGAAGCGGTCGTGGCCGGCGGGTACGGGGGTGTGAGTGGTGAAGACGACTTCGCGGGCCACCCGTCGGCCGGCTAGGTCGAAACTGAGCCCTTCGTCTTCCATACGGCAGCGGATCGCTTCCAGCACGGCGAATCCGCTGTGGCCCTCATTCATGTGCAGCACGCCGGGCGTGATCCCCATGGCGCGCAGCGCGCGATAGCCGCCGACGCCCAGCAGCAGTTCCTGGCGGATGCGGATGCGGCCGTCGCCGCCGTAGAGCCGTGAAGTCAACTCGCGGTCCTCGGGCGCATTGCCGTCCACATCGGTGTCCAGCAGGAGGAGGTCGCAACGCCCCACCTTCATGCGCCACACTTTAGCGAAGATGGTTCCGCGGCGGGTCTCGATTTGCACGGTGACGGGTTCGCCTTTGAGTCCGATGGCCGGCTCCATCGGCATCTCCGCCACGTTCACCTGGATGTAGTCTTCCTGCTGCCACGCGTTGCGGTCGAGGCGCTGGCGGAAGTAGCCCTGTTTATAGAACAGGCCGATCCCGACCAGTGGAATGTCCAGATCGGAAGCGCTCTTAATATGATCGCCCGCCAGTACCCCCAGGCCGCCGGAATAGATCGGCACCGATTGGTGCAGCCCGAACTCGGCTGAGAAGTAGGCGACCGGGCGTGGACGGAGCACGCCGGCGTGGGTCGCGCCCCAGGTGCGGTCGGCCTTCAGATACTCCTGCAGGCGGCGGTAGGCATAGTTGATGCGGCTGTGGAGGTTGCGTTCCGCGGCACGCTGTTCCAGGGCCTGCAAGGGGATCTCGCCGAGCAGCGAGATGGGGTTGCTTTTGAGCTGGCGCCAGCGCACTGGGTCCAGATCGCGGAACAGGCTGGCGGCATCGGCGTCCCAGCACCACCAGAGATTGCGCGCGAGGGCCCAGAGCCGCGCCTGCGCCGGTGCGATAAAACGGTCGAGCGTGCGTGCTTCGCTTACCACCGGGGCCACCTGGGCGGCGGCTTCAATCAGCATCCGCACTTCGTCGTCGGCAAAGCTGCGCGGCTCGATGGTCTGAACCACCAGCACACCCTGCAGTACGCCGCAATCGATCAGCGGGACGCCCAGGAACGAGTGGTAGGCTTCCTCGCCCGCCTCGCCGAAGAATTTGAAACGGGGATGTTTTCGAACTTCGTCCACGGCGATGGGACGCACCTGTTCGGCCACCATTCCGGCCAAACCTTCGTGGAGCGCCATGCGAAGCGTGCCGATGCACTCCCGGCGCAAGCCGAGGGTGGCGGCCAGTACCAGGTTGGCACGATCGGGTTCCAGCAGGTAGGCAGAGCAGACGTCGGTATGGAATCGCCTGGCGATCAAGTCGACCACGTTCATCAGAGTTTCGGCTGGCTTGCCCTCTTCCTGGGTAAGAGTGCCGAGCTCTTCCAAGGTGAGGACATGATTGACGCTTGGCGCCACTGCGGATTCGTCCATTTTCGGCTTCCTCTCCGGTTCGAACAGGGACCTGCTCGTCCATGCGCGCAAACGGTGCGGAAACCCGACGTGGGGGCTGAAGGCTTCAGAATACCACTCGGATCGGCTTGATCGAGGCTCGGGACTGATCCCCGCTTGTGCTCTTGCCGCCTACTGCTCCTCGATGCTTTTGAGGATGTCATCGGCCACATCGGCGGCGGCGCGCATTTCTTTGACGTCGTGGACGCGGACTACGTGGGCGCCGTGCAGAATGCAGGCGGCCACGGCGGCGGCGGTGGCGCAGCGGGTTTCTTCGGGGTCTTTGTGCGCCAGGAAACTCTTGCGGGAAGGGCCGGCCATGATGGGCAGCTCCAAGGCTGCCAACTGGCCGAGTTTGCCGACGATCAGGGAATCCTGCGCGCCGCGTTTGCCGAAGCCGATGCCGGGGTCGATCACGATGCGCGCGCGGTCGATTCCCACGTGGCGGGCGCGGCTGGCGGCGGCATCCAGGTCGCGGTAGATGGTGGCCATGGGGTCGGTCATGGGGCCCAGCTTAGCCCAGGTTTCCGGCCGGCCGCGCATGTGATTCACAATCAGCCCGGCATTGTGATTGGAAACCACCCTCCCCAGTTGCGGCTCGAAGGTGAGGCCGCTCGGGTCGTTGATGATCTCGGCGCCCAGCTCCAGCGCGCGCTCGGCCACTTCGGCCTTATAGGTATCCACCGAAACCGGCAGTGTGAGCCGGTCCTTCAGCCTCTTGAGCACGGGAATCAGGCGGCGCAGTTCCTCCGCCGCGCCAATGGGCCGCGAGCCGGGGCGGGTGGATTCGGCGCCGATATCGATGACGTCGGCGCCCTGTTCTTCCAGTTCGAGAGCGCGCGCGAAGGCGCGGTCGGGTTCAGTATACTTGCCGCCGTCGGAAAACGAATCGGGCGTCACGTTGAGCACGCCCATTAAGAGGGTGCGCTCGCCCAGTTTCAGTTCCCGCTTCGCCAGTTTCCAGTAATAGAGCTTTCGCATGTCCGGACTGTCAGCCCACAATTCTCACACAATTTCACGCGCCTGAACCGAGCTAGTCCGTCACCTGCACCAGGTAGTAGTTTTTCTTGCCGGAGCGAAGCACCATCAGCGACTCCGTAGCCAGGTGTCCGGCACCGATCCGCGTGCCCGGTTCGACGCGCATGTTATTGACGTACACGCCGCCGGCATCGAGCAGACGCCGGCCTTCGCCCTTGGATTTCACCATGCCGGCGGCGACCACGATTTCCAGGATATCCACTCCCGCTTCGAGTCTCTGGCGGGCGACGGTGGAAGTAGGGACGGAGGCGAAGACGTCGCGGAGGGTCCGTTCGCCGATGCCGCGGATATGCTGGTCGTAGACGATCTCGGCCGCGTACTGCATTTCGCGAGCCACCTCCGCCCCGTGAACCAGGGCGGTCACTTCGAAGGCGAGAGCCTTCTGGGCCGCGCGCTCGTCGGGGTGGGCGGCCAAGGCGCGTTCCAGCTCTTCGATGCGCTCGCCGGGGAGGAAGGTGTAGGTGCGCAGGAAGCGGATCACGTCGCGATCGTCCTGGCGAACCAGGTATTGGTAAAACTCCCAGGGAGTGGTGCGGGCGGGGTCGAGCCAGATGGCGTTGCCGGCCGATTTGCCGAACTTGGCGCCGTAGGCGGTGGTCATCAGCGGGAAGGTCAAACCGTAGACGGGAGACTGCCGTACGCGGCGCACCAGGTCGATGCCGGCGGTGATGTTGCCCCACTGGTCGCTGCCGCCGCCCTGCAGCCGGCAGCCGTAATGGTCGTGCAACTGCAGGAAGTCGTAGGCCTGCATGGTCATGTAGCTGAACTCGGTGAAGCTGATGCCGTGTTCGGAGCCCATCCGGCTCTTGACCGAATCCTTCGCCACCATGTAATTCACGGTGAAGTACTTGCCCACGTCGCGGAGCCAGTCGATGAACGACATGGGCGCGGTCCAGTCCATGTTGTTCACCATGACGGCCGCGTTGGGCCCGTCGAAATCGAGGAAACGGGCCAGCTGGCGGCGCACGCCCTCGGCGTTTTCGCGCACCTGCGTTTCCGAAAGCAGATTGCGTTCGTCGGAGCGGCCGCTGGGATCGCCAATCATGGCCGTGGCGGCGCCCACCAAGGCCAACACGCCGTGCCCGGCCCGCTGGAAATGCGCCAGCGCCATAAGGGGGACCAGGTGGCCCAGGTGGAGGCTGGAGGCGGTGGGGTCGAAGCCCACGTAGATGACGAACCGCTCCTTAGCCAGCAGTCCGGCCAGGGCGGGATCGCTCGCCTGCGCGATCAGCCCGCGGCTTTCCAGAGTTTCATAGATCGATGTCATGTTCGGTTCGATACCGCCTCAAAGAACGGGGACGTCGAAGCCCGCTTTGAGGTCTTGCGAAAACGTTCGCAGCGTTTCCACCTGTTCCTTCGCCGCCGGAACTTCACCGCCCTTGCCGGCGAGAAACGCCTGGCCGCCGCGCTCGACCAGATAAGCCAGCCCGCTATCGGTCATGATGCCGCTGCTGCCGAGGTCGGGCGGACCGGAGACGGACAACCTCGCCATGGCCATGCAGGCGCCGCGCGTGAGCAAAACGTAACCCTTCGTTTCGCACACCAGTTGGATTCCGCTTTCGGTCAGCCGCGCGAGAGTTTCCGGGGTCACATCTTGTAGCGGCCAAGATCCTCGTCGTTCAGCCCTTCCAGCCAGCGGCGGACTTCGTCGGCGTTCACTTTGTCCGTCACGGCGGCGGCTTGTTTGGAAGACTTCAGCACGCTCTCTTCCACGTAGATGGGGCAATCCAGGCGCAACGCCAGTGCCAGGGCGTCGCTCGGCCTGGAATCCACGCTGATCAGTTCCCCGTCGCGATCGAGCCAGATGAGGGCGTAGAACGTGTCGTCCTTCAGCTCGCTCACCACCACTTTGCGCAGCCCCGTGTTAAGCCCCAGCAGCAGGGTCTTGATCAGATCGTGCGTCATCGGCCGCGGCGTCGAAACCTTTTCGATTTCGAGCGCGATGGCGTTCGCCTCGTACACGCCGACCCAGATCGGGAGCACGGAATTGCCGCCGACATCCTTGAGGATGACGATGGGCATATTGCTGACGGGATCCATCATGAGCCCACGAATTTTCATTTCCACTTCCATGATGACCTCCCCAAATTCAATTACACCATAGTAGCGCTTCCCGTGCCGGGGTGGGTGGTCCTGTCCCACCTCTCACCCTCCTATACAATGGGTACATCTTTATGAAATCGCCCATCCGGCGCGTTCTTTTGTTTGCCGCGATTCTCGGGTTCGCGGCTTTCGTATTTTCCCAACCCGTGCCACGCGAACAGGTTGGACCGCTTCCCGACGGTAGCTTTCTGCTCAACAGTTTCTGGCGAGTCAATCCGGTGGGGCGCCAGGTGCCGGTGGATACGCTGCCGCTGGCCTCGGCGCTTTCGCCCGACGGCAAGTATCTGCTGGTTCTCAACTGCGGATACCGGCCGCCATCGGTGACGGCGATCGAATCTTCCAGTGGGCGCGTGGTGGGCCGGACGCCGGTACCGGATACCTGGCTTGGCATGGCGTTCCAGCCGGGTACGAATCGCGTGTACCTGAGCGGCGGCTCGCGCGCGGCGGTGTATGAATTCACCCTTTCGGCGGAGGGCGCGCTTACGGCGGGACGCACCTTCGAAGTGGTTCCGGCCGCTCAGCGGACGGCTCGCGATTTCATCGGCGACGTGGCGTTTTCGCCGGATGGGCGGCTGATCTACGCCGCCGACCTGTACCACGATTCGCTGGCGGTCATCAATCCGCAGTCCGGCATGGTCATCCAGCACGTGAAGACCGGGCGGCGGCCTTATCGCATCCTGTTTCCTCCCGACGGCAAATCGTTTTTCGTCACTTCCTGGGCGGATGGCACGCTGGAGCACTACGACGCCGCGAGCGGCGAGCAGTTGGCCCGCGTGCGCATCGGCGCGCATCCCACCGACATGGTTTGGCGCGGCGGGGCCAGCAAAGGCGAAGAGGGCGAAGCGGCCTGGGCGGCGCGGCTGTTCGTGGCCGCTTCCAACACTAATAACGTTTACACCGTGGCCGTGAGCGAGTCGAAGGAACTGAACGTCATTGAGACCATCAATGTTTCGATGACGCCTCACCAACTGCGCCAGCCGCTGGGAATGACGCCATCCGCGCTGGCGCTTTCGGCCGACGGCAGCCGCCTGTTCATCGTCTGCTCGGACGCCAACGTGGTGGCGGTGGCGGACGTCTCGGGCGAGCGCAGCTTCGTGCGCGGCTTCATTCCCACCGGCTGGTACCCGACGGCGGCGCGCATGCTGCCCTCCGGCGTGCTGACGGTGCTGAACGGCAAAGGGCTGCGCTCCTATCCCAATCCGACCGATGGCCCCAACCCCACCAAAAGGCCCGCGGAGCAGTACAAAGGGGAACCTGGCGTTCGGCCGGGCTATGTGGGATACATGCAGACCGGGACGGTTTCCTGGATCGAGGGCTTCCGCGACGACCGCCTGGAAGAGTGGACCAAGCAGGCCTTTCGCAATTCCGCGTATCGCGGCGACGATCCGGACGCGGTCAATCCTCTGCCGCCCATCCAGCACGTGATTTACATCGTGAAGGAAAACCGCACCTACGACCAGGTGTTGGGCGACATGAAGGAAGGCAACGGAGACGCGTCGCTGGTGCTGTTCGGCGAAAACGTGACGCCCAACCTGCACAAGCTGGCGCGCGACTTCGTGCTGTTCGACAACTTCTATGTAAATGCCGACGTGAGCGCCAGCGGGCACAACTGGTCGACCGCGGCCATCGCGCCCGATTACGTCGAGAAGCTCTGGCCCAACGAATACGCCGGCCGCAGGAAACTGTACGATTTCGAAGAGCAGGACCCGGCCTCGCTGCCGCCGGCGGGATACATCTGGACCAACGCCGCCATGGCCGGCATCTCCATCCGCAACTTCGGCTACATGGTGGATAACAAGCGCAACGCCGCGCCGGGCGGAGAGCAGATCGCCGCGGTGCGCGACCCGGTGCTGGCTAAAGTGACCAACCGCATGTACCGCGGCTTCGACCTGGACTACGCCGACGTCGATCGCGCCAAAGTGTTCCTGAGCGAGTTCGCCGAATACGAAAAGACGGGCGAGATGCCGCGGCTCATCGTCATGCGTCTGGGCAACGACCACACCAACGGCACCACCCCCGGCAAACACACCCCGCTGGCGCTGGCCGCCGACAACGATTACGCGGTGGGCCAAATCGCCGAAGCGGTTTCGCATTCCCGCTTCTGGACCAGCACGGCGATCTTCATTCTGGAAGACGACGCCCAGAACGGGCCGGACCACGTGGATTCGCACCGTTCGCCGGCGTTTCTGATCTCGTCCTACGTCCGCCGGCATACCGTGGACGGCAGCATGTACAATACCGCCTCCATGCTGCACACGATCGAGCTTCTGCTCGGCCTCGAGCCGATGACCCATTTCGACGCCGCTGCCCGGCCCATGGCGGCAGCGCTTGAAAAGCAGCCCGACCCGTCGCCGTACGTGGCCGAAAAGCCCCGCGTCGCGCTCACCGACACCAACCTGGCCAGCGCTCCGGGAGCGGACGCGTCCCGCAAGATGGAGTTCGGCGACGCCGACGAGATCGACGAGGACGCGCTCAACGACGTTCTGTGGCGGGCGATCCGCGGCGGCGAGCCTCCGCCGCCGGTGCGCAGCTTTTTTGGAAAGTGAAAGGATTTAGCAGGACAGGCCTCCCGGCCTGTCGTTGACGCGCCTCGATACCGGTGACAGGCCAGGAGGCCTGTCCCACTGAGAAAACCGAATGCCACAAACTTACTTGTGCTTTCTTTGGCACATGCACCAGCCTTTCTATAAGGATCTGATCTCGGGCGAGTACAAGCTGCCGTGGACGCGCATGCACGCGTTAAAAGACTACTATGGCATGGCGCAGATTCTGGAAGAATTCCCGAACGTGCGCCAGACCTTCAACCTGGTGCCGTCGATGATGGTGCAGGTGGCGGAATACGCCGCGGGAACGGCCGTCGATCCATTCCTGCAGGTGGTGCTCAAGCCGGCCGAGAACCTGACCCCCGACGATCGCGCCTTTCTGCTGCGCCATTCCTTCTATTCCGACCCGCAGCGGATGATCTATCGCTATCCGCGCTATGGCGAGCTGTACACCGCCGCCGAGGTGCGGAAGTCGTCGGCCGCGTCGGCCTTCGGAGTGGAGGATTTTCGCGACCTGCAAATGTGGTCGCAACTGGCGTGGTTCGACGAGGCTTTTCAGGAACGCGATCCGGAGGTCCGGCGGTGGCTGGAGCGGGGCCGCAATTTCACCCTTGCCGACCAGCGCCGAATGGGCGAAAAACAACGCGAGATCTGTGCCCAGGTGCTGCCCATGTATCGCAAGCTGGCGGCCTCCGGGCAAATCGAAATTTCCACCACGCCGTTTTATCACCCCATCCTGCCGCTGCTGTGCGACTCCGATATCGCGCGAGTATCGCACCCGGGCGTGCCGCTGCCGCCGCGCTTCCGCTATCCCGGCGACGCCCGCCTGCAACTGGGGATGGCGCGCGAGTACATCGAGCAACAGTTTGGCGTGGCGCCGGCGGGGCTCTGGCCGTCGGAAGGCTCGGTATCGGACGAAGTCTTTTCGCTCGCGGCGGAAGCCGGTTTCGAATGGGCCGCCACCGATAGCGGCGTGCTCAACCAGACCTTCTCGCGCCCGGTGCCGGTGGAGGGGCTGTACCGGCCGTATCGCTGGCGGCAGGGGGAGCGCTCGCTGAACGTCCTCTTCCGCGACCATTATTTGAGCGACCTGATCGGTTTCGTGTATTCCAAGATGGATGCCGAGCAGGCGGCCGACGATTTCCTGAAACGGATTCGCGAAAACTGCGCCGGAATTCTGGCGGCGGGGCGCGATGCGCTGGTGCCCGTTATCCTCGACGGCGAAAACGCCTGGGAATACTATCCACGCAACGGCCGTCCGTTCCTGCGCGAACTCTACCGCCGCATCTCGGCCGATCTCGGTCTGCGCGCCATCACCATCGGCGAAGCCATGCGCCTGGTTCCACTCGAACCGCTCGACCATATTTTTCCCGGTTCCTGGATCAACGCCAACTTCGATGTCTGGATCGGCGCCGAAGAAGACAACCAGGCCTGGGCGCAGCTTCTGCGCGCGCGCGAAACCTACGACGCCGCCGCTGCCGTGGCGCCGGAAAAGCGCAAGATGGCGCTGGAAGAATTGCTGATCGCCGAAGGCAGCGACTGGTGCTGGTGGTACGGTCCCGAGCACGAATCGGCCAATCGCCCGGAGTTCGACCAGTTGTACCGCAGCCACCTGGCCAACATGTACCGCTTTCTCGACCGCATGCCGCCCGAGGATCTCTCCCGCCCGCTGCTGCGAATGGGCGTGCCCACGCAGGTGACCGAGCCATCGGGACCGATCTGCCCGGTGATCGACGGGGAAGTGACTTCTTATTTCGAATGGCTGGGAGCGGGCGCCTATTGCGTGGATGAACGCTCCGGTTCGATGCACGGGAACAAGGCTCCGGTAGCCGAATTATATTTCGGCAGCGAGGGCCGCAACTTTTATCTGCGCATCGATTTCCGCGGCGGAGTCGAACAGAGGCTGGCGGCGATGGAGGTCCGCGTCAATCTGCAGCCGCTCGACGACCACGCGCCCGTCAGCCGCGCGACCATCGCGTTGGCCCACGGCGCGACCGCCGGCGAAGCTCACCTTGCCGGCCCGGGCACGGTGGAATGCGCCTACGCCCGCGTGCTGGAGGTATCGGTGCCGCTGGGAGCGATCGGCGTCGACGGCGGGCGCGGTCTTCGCTTCCAGTGCTCGGTGTGGGAAGCCGGTCTGCCCATCGAGGCCATCCCCCAACAGGGCTGGCTGGAGTTGAAGACCACCGATCCGGATCTGCTGGCGGAATAAATGAAGTGGGACGGGCCTCCTGGCCTGTCCAGTGTGCTTGTCCCGGTTTCGTAGCGGGATGGCGATATTATGGAGATGGAGACAGCACGGCAATGACGACACGCGAGGCGCTCCACCAGCTTGTAGACGACCTACCGGATACCCAGGCGGAGCTCGCGCGCGTGTGGCTGGAGGACCTCCGCCACGCTGCCGATGAAGACGGGCCACCGCTGGCGTCGGAGACACTCGAGTCGCTGGATCGTGGCCTCGCCGACGTTGCAGCCGGTCGCGTGACGCCGCTCGAAGAGTACGAGCGCAAACGCGGCCTGTGAGTTATCGGGTCAGCGTTACCCACCAGGCTGAAAAACTCCTCGACCGGCTCGACAGCCCTACCGAGCGCCGTATACGCAGCCGTTTCGTTCAGTTGGCGGAAGATCCATTCGATCCGCGCCTTTCCTCGCCTCTCGTGGAAAGGGCCGGCGCTCGCAAGTCGCGCGTGGGCGGCTGGCGAATTCTCTTCATGGTGGACCGCGACGCCAACGTGATTTACGTTCTGACCATCGACACTCGAGGGCAGGTTTACAGGCATTCGTAGGCAAGGCTCCGCATAAGTGAGCCCGAGCGAAAGCCAAACCAACCGGTCGTGGACCGCTGGTCGTTGACGCCATGAATCACCCCAAAAACTGGGCGCTTGCCAAATTCCACCAGATCAGGATCTCGGCGCTGCAGCCAAGAGTGGCCACGCCGGAATTAGCATGGTTCCTGACAGGCCCTCATCCCCCGGCAGCCGAGCTGAGCACCGCGGTCCGATCTTCGGCTGCCCGCCGTTCCCGCCGCACCGCCCGCAACAAATCCAGGGCTTCGGGCCGGGCGAACTGTTCCCCGATGAACGATTCCACGAAGCGGCCGCCGCGGATTTCGCCGCCGGCTTCCATCCGCCGCAGCACCCCGAGCAGGTCGCGCCACGCCGGAGCCAGCGGCTCGCGGTAAGCGGCGTCGCGAAACAGTACGCCCCAACGGTCCAGGAGCTGGCGGGCGAAGGCCTCGTTCCGTTCGGCCGCGGCCGCGCGCGATCCGGCTCCCAGCCCCAGCAGGCTCCAGCGGCCGGGCGCGTGCCTGGGCCGCGCGGTCCGGCTTCGACCCTCGCCGCGGCGCCGCTTGGGGTCGATCAACGCGCGCAGGTTTTCAAACCCATCCGCCGTAGCCAAACCGCCCGCCACCAGCTCCCAAAGCGCATCTTCCACCTCGCTGGCCAAACGACCCGTGGCGCGGGTCAGGTCGGTGAAAAACGACGCGCCGCGACTTTCCAGCGCCGCCAGCACTTCGCGCGCCGGATGCGAGAGCGAATCGGCGGAGGGCTGCCGCGAATCGCCCATCAGCCAGGCGGCGTCTTCCCGCAGAAAAATCCCCAGCGGCGCAACCCGCGTGGGACGAACCCGGCGCCCGTTCTCTTCCGCCTGGCGCTCAAAAGCCGGGTGTGGCGAGAGCCGGCCCCAGCTCACCTCGCCCGCAAAGCAGAGCTGGTCCAGATACTCCGGCTCGTAACCGGCCACCCGCCGCGGCAATACTTCGGTTTCCCAATCGGCCGAGGCGAATTCCGCCCCCTGCAACTGGCGGACAATGGCCAGCGTGCCGTCCACTCCGTGCAATTGCGCGCCGGGAGCCAGGTGCTGCCAGCGTTCCAGGAATACCTGAAATTCCGCCGTCGAGACCGGCTCGATCTCCCGCCGCAGCCGGCCGATGGTCAGGCGGTGAATCCGCGCCACCAGGCGCCGGTGGCACCACTCCGTCTCCGCCGCGCCGGGCGTGAATCGGCCCCGCAGAATCTGGCCCTCGGCTTCGAGCTGCGCCAGCGCCTGGTCCACCGTATCGCGTGAAAGCGCCAGCAGCTCCGCCAGCTCATCCGCGCGGCGCGGCCCGGAACACTCGGACCAGCCGCGCAGGATTTCCGCGGCGCAGGCCTCGGCCGATTCCGGCACCGCCCGCATGCCGTCCGGCGGTTGCAACTCCGGGTCGATCGAAGCGCCCGGATAGACGCGGCGAATCAGCTCGACGCGTTCGGCCGCGATCCAAAATTCCCGCTCGCCGGCTTTCAAAGTTGCCGCCCGACCCGCCGCTGCCAACTGGCCGAACCGGTCGGCGAGGTCGCCCGAAACCGGTAGCACCATCAGCCCGAACAGCGCTTCGTGCAGCTCATCAGGTTCGCGCATGGGCGGCCAGGCTTCCTCGGCCACGCGGGCGATGGCGTCCGCATCCAAGGCACCCGCGCCATCGGCGTAATCGGCGCGCAGCGAGCCCCGCATCTGCACCGCCCGTGCGCGGCGCTCCTCCAGCGGGGCGTCGTCCAGGAAGGCGTACGGATTGGCGTTGAGAATCTCGTGACAGAACGGCGATGGCTCCGCCGTATCCACGGCCAGGGTCTCGATCTCGCCGTCCTGAATATCGCGCAATAAGCGCCGCAGGCCTTCCAGGTCCATGGCCTCATGCAGGCAGTTGTCGATGGTTTCGCGCACCAGCGGGTGATCGGGAATGCGCACTTCGCCGGTCAGGTTCTCGGGGCAGGCGGCCTGGTCGGGAAAGACCGCGGCCATCAGGTCGTCGGCGCGCATGCGCTGGATGGGCGCCGGCATTTTGCGCCCGCCCGAATACCGCGGAATGGCCAGCGAGCGCGCCGCGTTCCAGCGCCACCGCACCGCGAACATCGGCGACGGCAGCAGCGCCTGGGTAAGCACCTCCTCCACCGTTTCCGGCCGCAGGAATTCGAACACGATATCGAGCGGAAACGAATGCTGCTCGCCCAGGGAAATAACGATGCCGTTATCGGTGGCGGCGGCCTGCAGCTCGAAATTGAAGGAGCGGCAGAAGCGCTTGCGTAGCGCCAGTCCCCAAGCCCGGTTGATGCGCCCGCCGAAGGGTGCGTGCAGCACGAGTTGCATGCCGCCGCCTTCGTCGAAAAATCGTTCGGCGACAACCCGCCGCAGCCCCGGCACCGCCCCGAGCGCCGCGCGTCCAGCCAGCACGTAGGCGGCAAGCTGTTCGGCGCCGTGGCGCTCCAGCCCGCAGATTTCGGCCAGGCGCTCGCGTCCTGCTTCATCCGCCGCGGCGACCTCCTCGCGCAGCCCCGCCACCTCGCGCGAAAGCTCGAAAGTGCGGCCCGGCGCTTCGCCGCGCCAAAAGGGAACGTTGGGCGCCGCGCCGCGCGCGTTTTCCACCCGCAGCCTGCCGCTTTCCACCCGCCGGATACGCCAGGAGGTCGTGCCCAGCAGAAACACGTCCCCCACCGAGCTCTCCACCGCGAAATCTTCGTCCACCATCCCGACCAGCGTCCCTTCCGGCTCGGCCATCACCCGGTATTGCGACGTATCGGGAATGGCGCCGCCGGAGGTAATTGCCGCCAGCCGTGCGCCCCGCCGCGCGCGCAGCCGGTGGTTCACCGCGTCGCGATGGAGCCACGCGCCGGCGCGCCCCCGAGCGGTGGAGATGCCCTCGGCCAGCACCCGCACCACGGAATCGAAATCCTCGCGGGCCAGGGTTCGATAGGGCTGCGCCTGGCGCACCAGGGCATAAAGATCGTCCTCGGCGATGGCCGCCGGGCTCTCCTCTCCCGCCGCCGGTTCCTCAGCCGCGCACGTAGCCACGATCTGCTGCGCCAGAATGTCGAGCGAGTTGCGCGGAATCTCCAGCCGGTCCAGCTCGCCGGCGCGGATGGCCCGCACCAGCGCCGCGCACTCCACCAGGTCGTCGCGGGTGGTGGCGAACAATCGCCCCTTGGGCAGCGCGCCTACCCAGTGGCCGGCGCGGCCCACCCGCTGCAGCGCCACGGCGATCGAGCGCGGAGAGCCGATCTGCACCACCAGATCCACCGTTCCCACGTCGATGCCCAGCTCGAGCGACGCGGTAGCCACTACCGCCCGCAGTTCGCCGTTCTTGAGCCGGCGCTCGGCCTCCAGGCGCAGCCTTCGCGACAGGCTTCCATGGTGCGGCAGCACCGCGCCCTCGCCCAACCGTTCGCCCAGGTGAAGCGCCACGCGCTCGGCCAGCCGCCGCGTATTCACGAACACCAGCGTGGTGCGGTTCTCCAGAATCAGCGCGGCCACCCGGTCGTAGATCTCGCCCCACATCTCGGTGCTGGCCACCGGCCCCAGCTCGTCGCGCGGCACCTCGACCGCCAGCTCCATGGCGCGCCGATGGCCGATATCGGCGACCGCAACCGGCCGCGCGCCTCCGTTCAGATAGGCGGCGACCTCTTCGATCGGCCGCACCGTGGCCGAAAGCCCGATCCGCTGCGGCGCCGCGCGGCCATGCTCCGCCACCAGGCGGTCCAGCCGCGCCAGCGAAAGCGCCAGGTGCGCGCCGCGCTTGTCGTCGGCCACCGCGTGGATCTCGTCCACGATCACCGTGCGCGCCTCGGCCAGCATCTTTCGCGGACGGCGCGCCGTCAACAGAATGTACAGCGATTCCGGGGTGGTCACCAGGATGTGCGGGGCTTCCCGTGTCATCCTCTCGCGCTCCCATTGCGGCGTATCGCCGGTGCGCACGGCCGTGCGGATGGGCGCGAGCCGAATGCCGCGCGCGAGGGCCAAAGCCGCGATTTCGGCCAGCGGCACCTCCAGGTTCTTGTGAACGTCGTTGCTGAGCGCCTTCAACGGCGAGACGTATACCACTTCGGTCGAATCCGGAAGCGGCCCCAGGCGCGCCCGCCGCACCAGCCCGTCGATGGCGATCAGAAACGCCGCCAGCGTCTTGCCCGACCCGGTGGGCGCCGCGATCAGCACGTCCCGCCCCTCGCGAATGCGCGGCCACCCCTCCACCTGCGGCTCGGTCGGCTGCCCGAAACGCGTAGCGAACCATTCAGCAACGAGGAGATCGAAAGTGGAGAGCACCGCTTTCATTCAGTATAGCCGCCCCGGCCGGAGCTTCGGCGCGTTCGGCGACGGCACGTGTAAGCTATTTTCTTTCAGCTTGTTAGCGCCAATGCTGTTCACTTAACTCGTGGCGCAGGCTGTCAAGCCTGCAGAGCCGAGAATCGTCTCGGCTTTTCTTACCGAGCCGCGACCGTGAGGGAGCGGTTGCCGGGAACTAACTCCCCCCAAAATCGGTTAAGAACCCGTGGCCGAGATCTGTCAACCGACCACCCTCACTGGCCGGCAACGTATACCTGGAAACCCAGGCTTTGTACCGAAGAAAGCAGGCTCAATAAAATCGCGTTGTCCGCGGCCCACGAGGGCGCATAGGCAACCACCGCGAAGTCGATCTGGCTGACCCCGGCGACCTTGTACGGCGCTGGCCCTGCGTATGTCACCTCGAAACTGGTGTAAGAGGGGGCGATGGGGCAAGGCACAGGACCCACACCTGGGTGGCAGGGCTCGAAAGCCGGCTGTAATGCCTCGACCACCACCGGCAGAACGTTGTTGGGCAGGGGAGCCCCACCAGCGTTCCATCGGCCTGTGCCGGAGTGATCGGACCCAGACCCGTCGCCCATACCGAAACGATGGATCCCACCGGCGCCGGATTATCCGCCGAGTTGATGGTCCCGTCCTGATTCACCGCCGCGGCGTGGACACCATCCACGGTGAACACTCCCGGAGCAGCCTGCGCCACCGGCAACGTTAGGCAATTCGTATTCGCGTTGTTGTATGTGACGCAGACCTCGGTGTTCCCCCCGGGCGTCAACGACCACGGCGCCACCGCGTCGATCTCCTCGTCCTGCACCCACAGCAGCGGTGCAGTTTTGTTACCGAGGAGTTAGTACTGTCGCCGGCCGAAAGAATGTAGAGCGCCCCGTAACTGTCCGCCGCAATCCGCGTAACATTGAGCGGAAGCCACTCGCTGTAGTCTACGCCCAGCAGGAAGCCGGGCGGCTGCGCCATCGCACCGGCCGCGATCGACAGCGCCAGACCGAGTAAGCCTCGCACACGCATAATGCAATCCGAGCACGTCGGCTGCCGGAAAAGCGCCTTTGAAATCAATGGCTTCCTCAAATCCGCGTATCCCTATGACACAACGCGGTTCGCGCCGGTGCACAGCCTTGGCATACAGCGGATCGGGCATTGCCGGTCCCATAACGTTCCCCGGCCATCCACGGCACGCTCAATCCAATCCCTGCAACCACTTACAGCCTTCGCCTTCTCCTCCGCCCCCTACCCGTGTCGTACAGTATAGTCGGGGAGTCGAACCGCGGAACTCTCGTTCTCGTGGAGCGGACTCCCAGTCTGCCACGCCGGGACTCCTCCCGGCGCGCTTCTTCGCATCGGCTGTTACCGAACGCCGGAACGGCCGCTGCTGAACTTGGCTCGACATACATTCCTCAGGAGCTCGAAACCATGACCTACGAACCGTCATCTCCCTCTTCGAAACCCCGCTACCCCCGCGCCCTCAACGCCTACCGCCACGGCCTCACCGGCCAGGTCCACATCCTCACCCCCGAGGACGAAGTCGCCTACCGGAAGCACTGCAGCGGCATCCACGAGTCCTTCGCCATCGGCGTCGGCCGACCCACCCACACCTCCGCCGGCAATCCCCAAGTCGACGTCGCCCTCGCCCAAGCCCNNAAGAGGTCGCCCTCCTCACCCAACTCGCTGCCAGTAAAGGAGAAACCTACGACATCGAGCGCGATTACCCGCGCCAGGCCCTCCCCCCGCAATTTGATTTTTCAATCCCCGAAATCGCTCGCCTCGCCACCCACCTGACCCGCCTCGCCGAAGCTAAGGAGCTCCTCCAAGCGACCCCAAGGCCCCTCCGTAAGGCCGCCTAAGGCCGCCGGAGTACGTGGTTTCGCAATTACGCTTGCGCACTTTCGACGCGTGTGCCACAACTCCCTTTACGGCCGGGGCTCCGGCTCGGGGCGCGACCCATCACGCGCGCGAATACTCAGCTCGCGGAATTTCGAGGTTATGTAGCCTGTCGCCGAAAGAGTCGAAACCAGCCATACTACGCCGGCCAGGAACACCATCGCCATCAGCCAGCGCAGCGCGACCGCCAAAAACGCGGCGCTCAACACCGGCCACTCGAAGGGAAATTGGCGCAGCCTGCCGGCGCGGTCGGCCATCCAGTGCCACCCGGTATGTGCCACCAGCGCCGACAGAACGATGGCGCCCATTCGCTCCGCCACCGCGTAGCGGAAAAACGCCTCCAGCAGCGGGATCAGCAGCAGCAGCACCAGAAGCTGCCCCAGTTCCACTCCTATATTGAAGGACAGCAGCGACGTCAGCAGGTGCGCGCCGGCGAATTGCATGGTCCGGCGCAGAGCGAACGAAAAGCCAAAGCCGTGAACCAGCCCGAACCCGAAAGCCATCATCCAGCGCCGCCGCGGGGCCTTGCCTTCCTTCACGATGTTTTCCAGCGCCATGTATACGATGGAAACCGCGATCAGCGTTTCGATCAGCGGCGGAAACCATAAAGCGTCCGGCGCCAGGTTGTAAGCCGAGGCGATGAGCGTAATCGAGTGCGCCACGGTGAAGGCCGTCACCACGGGAATGAGCGCGCGCAGGCGCCGCAGAGGGATCACCAGGCAAAACAGGAACAGCAGGTGGTCGGTGCCGTCCAGGATGTGAAAGAAGCCCAGTTCGACGAACCGCAGCGCGGCCTGGTGCCAGCGCGGATCGAGACGCACCAGTCCCGGATCGCCCTCGAACTCGAAGGCGCGAACCACCCCCGAGGGCGGCAGAAACCGCAGCACGGTCTCGACCCGCAGGCCCAGGTGCGACACGCGCGGGTGGATCGAAAACTCCGACCGCTCGGACCGAATCGGATATTCGAACAGCACGTCGAGCATCGCCTGGTTCCAGACGACGTCGAGCGAATCCGGCAGGCGGGCGCCGGTAACGTGCGCCAGCGCCTCGTCATACGATGCGAACGACCGGTCGGATTCGAGCGACACGCGCGCGGCAGCCAGCCGTGGCGCCGGCAGGCGGCGATCGCCTTCGAAGATTTCGAGCGGATCGGCGATCCAAACTGCGGCTCCGTCGCGCAGGGAGGCGTCCATCCGCGCCAGATCCAGATAGAGGCGACCCCGCAGCGGAAATTCGACGTCGCGCATGGCCTGAAGCGGCGCCCGCACCAGCAGCCGCAGCCGCGTGCCCTCCGGTTTGAGGAACACCTGCAGCGTCACGTCATTGGGTATGTCGTGGGCGGCCGCGAATTGCGGCAGCGCCAGCAACAGCACGGCCGGAGGCAGGATTGATTTGCGAGGCATGGCCCCTTTGAACCCGAATCGTGTATAGTAGCTTACATTAAAACGAACGGAGGTTTGGCGTGCGGCGTAACGTATCGATTGGCATGAGTTGGGTCGCGCTTCTGGCGGCGCTCGGAACCGGTTCTGCGGTGCTCACCCGGATGGCCCGAGTCGAGGCCGCGGGCGTGCAGGCGCCCAGGTTTGAAGTCGACCCCTTGTGGCCCAAGCCGCTGCCCAATCACTGGCTGATGGGGATGACCATCGGTGTCGCCGTGGATGCCCACGATCACGTCTGGGTCATCCATCGGGGCGCTTCGCTCGAGCCGAAGGAAGTCTACGCCACCGCCAACCCTCCCGCGGCGGAGTGTTGCGCGCCCGCCCCGCCGGTGCTCGAGTTCGATCAGGCGGGCAACCTGCTCCGTCACTGGGGCGGGCCCGGCAACGGCTATGACTGGCCGGATTCGAACCACGGCATCACCATCGATTACAAAGGCAACGTCTGGATCGGCGGAAACGGAGCCGGAAGTAACCAGGTACTGAAATTCACTCAGGACGGCAAATTCCTGATGCAGATCGGCCACCCCAAGTCGAGCCAGGGCAGCAACGACATCCGGAACCTCAACCGCCCGGCCAAAACTTTTGTCGACCCGCTCAGCAATGAGCTGTATGTGGCCGATGGCTACGGCAATCGCCGCGTCATTGTGTACGACGCCGAAACCGGCCAATACAAGCGGCACTGGGGCGCCTACGGCCACCAGCCCGACGATACCAATTTGGGGCCCTACGACCCCGATGCGCCGCCCGCCCAGCAGTTCCGCAACCCGGTGCACTGCGCCGAACTCTCCCACGATGGCCTTTTGTACGTCTGCGACCGCACCAACGACCGAATCCAGGTATTCAAGAAGGACGGCACGTTCGTCAAAGAAGCCTTCATCGCCAAAAACACGCGCGGCGACGGCTCGGTGTTCGACATCGCCTTCTCCAAGGATCCGGAGCAGAAATACATCTACCTGGCGGATGGGTCGAACCAGAAAGTTTACGTGATTCTGCGCGAAACGCTGGAGATTCTGACCAGCTTCGGCGACGGCGGACGCCAACCGGGCGAATTCTACGCCGTCCACAGCATCGCCACCGATTCCAAGGGCAATATCTACACCACGGAAACCTACCGCGGCCAGCGCGTGCAGAAGTTCGTTTATATGGGTCTGGCCGCGGTTACCAAAAAAGACCAGGGCGTGGTGTGGCCCACCCGAAGGTGAATTCAGGCCACGCCGGCTTTGCGCATCACCGCGAGCCCGCTATCGAGCCCCAGCCGGGCCCCCTCCTCGGGTGACATGTCTTTGGGAATGCGGCCGATGGGCTCGGGGCTGACGCCGCCTTCATAACCGATCTTCTTGAGGGTCTGAAAAAACTCCACCAGGGGGATCACGCCCTCCCCGGGCAGCACGCGCTGGTTGTCGCGCACCTGATCGGCGGGCAACTTGAGGCAGTCGGAAAGGTGTACGTGAACGATCCGCGACTTGCCCGCTGCGACGATATCGCCCGTGGTTGCGCCGGCGTGGTACCAATGCCACACGTCCAGCAACAGCCCGATGTTGGGACCGCACTCCTTGGCAAACTCCAGCGCCTCGTCCATGCGCCAGATGAACTCGTGGGGCTGGGCGGTGCGGAAGTGCAAGGGTCCCAGGAATTCAAGACCCAGATGGACATTCGCACCGAGCAGAATAGCGGAAATCTCAGTCAAACGGTCCTTCAGCAGTTTCCGCAATTCCGCCTTCGGCGTCTGGCTGGCCGGCGGTAAAACGGTCAGCATGCGCGGGCAGTCGATCGCGGCCGCGAACTTGGCCGCTTCCTCCAACCCCGCCATGCCTTGCCGGTACGTCTCCTCGTCTCTGGTGTATGCCACCGGCAGGCCGCAGTTGGAGGCTTTGATCCGCAGCTCGGAAAAAAGCCCGCGGGTGGCATCGGTCCCCTCTTTCATGGCCGCGGCCAGATTCACGTCCACGCCCCCGTATCCCGTCTTGGCCGCCAGGCGCGCGAATTCCGGCCAGCCGACCTTCCCCCCGGTCAGAGAGCCGTTCAGCGACAGGTACATGCCGGACGTGCCTCCCCGCGCGCGGTCTCTCATGCCGAGCGCCGCGCCAAGGACAAGCGACGACCGGATCAGATCGCGCCTGCCAACCTGCTCATGCCAGAATGCCATTTGAGCCTCCTTGCGCAGTGTACAACTTCCAGGCGGCAACCGCTCCCTCATGGTCGCGGCTCGGTTCAGGTAGGCGAGAGTCCAACCGAGCCGCGACCGTGAGGGAGCGGTTGCCGGACCATAACATGAGCCCTAAACCAAGTCCTCGTATTCGTTCCGGTCTTCGGCGACCGCCTCCGCATGGGTAGCCATGGCTCAACTCACCGCTTCGCCGGCCTTGGGAGCGTAGCTTTCCCTGATCATGAGCAGGTAAGAAAGTACACCGACCAGCAGTACGACCAGGATCGCTACCATCGGAGCGTCGTAGCTGCCGGTCTTTTGCAACAGCCAGCCAGTGAGGATCGGAGCGGCGATGCCGGCCAGACTGCACGAGCAGTTCTGAATCCCGGAAATCCGTCCAATGGCCGCGCCCGGGATTAGCGTTTGAGTGAGCGCCCAGTAGTTGGCCGTCGCCAATCCCAGCCCGGAGAGCGAGACCACCGCGAACAGCAGCGCTGTATCGAGCGAAGTGGCTCGCGCGCCGATCAGTTCCGTGCAGGCGATGGAAAAACCGGCGATGGTGAAGCACTTTCGAACAGTCACCGCGCTATATCCACGCCCTATCAACCGGTCCGCCGCCCATCCCGCCAGGGTTGCCACGATGGCCATGCCGCCGAAACTGAAAAAGACGAACAGACCCATCTTACTAAGACTGAGATGACGCCTTTCCATGAAATAAGCCGGCATCCAGGTCATACAGAAGTAGACGAAGTACATGTAACAGAACGACGCGATGACAGTGCCCCAAGTCACTGGACTCGCCATGATCCGGCCGAACGGGATGGGCCTTCCGCCCTCTTTCTTCACGGCCACCCGCTCGAGTTGCCGATCGTCGTTGCGGACAAGTAACAGCCAGGGTGCCAGCCATATCATGCCGCCCAGTCCGACCAGCACGAACATCAGCCGCCAGTCGTACATGCCGATCAGCCAGGCGGCCAGCGGCGTTCCGATAGCCGGCCCGATCTTGGTGCCCGTCATGTAGAGGCCGACCGCCAGGCCGCGTTCTTTCTCGGCGAAGTGGTACCGTATCCAGCGATAACTCGCCGGGGCCACCACCGCCTGTCCGGCGCCCAAAAGAACCTGCACCAGGATCAATTGCGGAATCGACCGCGTCAGGGCCGTACTCGCCGACGCCAGGCACCAAATCGCAAAGCCCACGAAATAGGGAAACTTGACGCCGTAACGGTCTACCACAAAGCCGGCCGGTATCTGAAGCACGGCGTAGGTCCAGAAGAACGCCGAGTTCAGCATCCCCCGATCCGTGTGGGTTAGATGAAAGGTCCTGATGAACTCCGGCAGCGCCAGGGGAACCGACAAGGCGGAGCGCGACACATAGGCGATGATCATGCCGAGGCTCAGCACCCCGATGATCATCCAGCGCACCTGCGGAGCTTCACCTCCGGTAGATTTCAGTGGGGTAATTGTGCTGGTCATAGAGTAGCTATTTCACTTAGTCGATCTGCTGGCCGCCTCCGGTTCGTTCCTTTCTAGGCGCGCTGGCAGCCTGAATGCGCCGCCAGCCTCCATGATTATGACAGTCTTGAGCGATAAATTCCACGCCAGGATGGTCGCTCGACCCGCCTATCGCGTCCACGCGGTTGCCACAGAAGCGCTGCCTTTCGTCGGGCCTTGAAGCGCTGCACCGTTCGAATGCGAACTCCGCCCAACGGGTCGAAAAACGATCCGTCAGCTCATCTGGTCCACCGCCTGAATCAGCGCGCGGATATAGCCGAAGCAGAAGGCAAAAGACTGCTGTCCGCCGGGATCGCCGGGAGCTTGCGGCACGTGGTCGGGCATCAGCATTCCGGAATAGTCGACCTCTTTGTAAACCTGGATAGCCTTTACGAAGTCGACATCACCCTCATCCGGGTATACCTCGACGAACTCGTCGCGGTGGCCGCGGATATTGCGGAAATGAACATTGAAGATCTTCTTCCGCGAACCGAAATACCGGATCACGTCAAAAATCTCCTTGCCGGGGTCCTGGAGCATCTCCGATACCGTGCCCTGGCAGAAGTTGAGCCCGTGATAGGGACTTTCCTTGATGGAGAGGAACTTTTTCAGGCCGTCTACTGTCCCGAGCACGCGGTCAACGCCCTGATAACCTTCCGGCGGCACTCCTGGGTCTTGCGGGTGGCACGCCATACGGACCTTATACTCGTCCGCGACCGGGATGACGCGATCGAGGAAGTAGGTGATGCGCTCCCAAAACCTATCGGCAGTCACGCGGCCCGCTCGCGTGAGCGGCGTCTCGGGATGGGCGGTCTTAAGACTCCACGCGCTGTACGTGGCGTCGCCGCGGCCGGGCACGCGGCCGGTACGAAGCACGCCCAGAATGCTCATGTTGTACTTAATGCCCGGTATCCCGGCCGCGGCGCAATTCTTGATCATAGTCTGCATCGCCTCGATATCACGGTCCCGTTCGGGACTTTCCGCCAGCATGATCGCCGGATGCCGTTCGCGATCGATATGGCTCGATGCGAAAAACGGCGGTGTAACGAGGTCGTAGCTGATTCCGTTCTTTTCCGCCACATCGCGGGCCTGTTTGAGTTCGTCCACGGTGGCGTACAGCCGCCCCTCCGCAATGGGCGGCGGTCCGCCGACATTCTTGAGGCCATAGCGGGCCAAACTCTTCAAACGCGCGTCGTTTAGCCCTGTCTCGGTTCCGAGCTTCATGAGAGCGCGCTTAGCTGGCGCGGCGGACGCGGCGTCGGTTGTCAGGCCACTGGAAAGCGCCGCGGCGCCGGAAGACGAAATAAACTGCCTTCGATTCATGATTGAACCTCGTACATTATTTCGGTTGTCGGAATTGCGCCCAGTTAGTCCAGCACCTGCCTGATTTCAGGAAAAACCGAATAGTTTTTGGGACGTGAGGCCGCGTACCTTAGCCCGTTCCGGCTCTGGCGCGAAGTCAAACATCGCGTCAAATAGCTGTTCGGCCCGGTCAAACTCCGCCATACTGTACCCTAATTCTCCCCAAATCATCCGATCGGGTCCGAACGCCTCGTAGACCCGCTTCACCAGAGGCTTCGCGTCCGAATGAGGAAATGGCTGCTTTGACGCCGAGGTGGCGCCCGTACCCGAGAATTTCATATACACTCGCGGAGACTCCGCCAGCCTGAGGACCTGCTCATACTCCGCGGAAGTCCCCTGCCCCGGGCGAGCCAGGTGATCGAGAATAACGGGCATCTCGCGAAACTTAGCCGCCAGTTCCCCGATTTGTGGCGCATGGTAGGGAATCAGTTGCACCTGGATGGCGAGCCCCAGTTCGTGTGCGGCGCGCCAACTCACCACCATCTGCGGATCTCTCAGATCCCGGTCCCGGATCGCACCGGTTGCCGTGGAAGGGGTCCCCGCCGGGTGAACTTCATGGATCCTCAGGGCCACAATCCGTCCTGCATTCCTTCGGACCAGCGCCTCGAGACGCTTCGGTGTTTGCGGGTCGATTGGATCGAAGAGGCACGTGGCCTTAAAGAATCCGCTGGAAGGCTCGCGGGTCAAGCAGTATTCCAGGTAGCGATGATCATCCTGATAAGGCTCCGGGTGAACGATAACCGCATGATCGAGCCTGACCTCCCGGGCGAATTTCACGTAGTCTTCCACCGGCGCGGGACGGGGCTTGTAAGCTGCGCTGTTGTACGGGAACCGGTCCGGATCGTTGGCGAACAGGTGAACATGCGATTCGATCAATATCCCTTGAGGGCGCGCAGCCCGCGCCCAGGGAGCCAGAACCGTGCCCGCCATCCACTCTCGTCGGGAAATCATACGCCCGTCAGAAACCCAACCGCAGACCAAATCGAAGCATTCGCTGATCGATGCCTTCGCGGCCGGTTCCTTGCGTGGCGGTGATTATCATGAAAGCGGAGGTGCCGGCGCTTCCGCTTGGAGCCGCGAAACTGGGGTGGTTGGTGGTGTTGAATGATTCGGCGCGGAACTGCAGCGAGAATTTCTCGTGGATGAAAAATTCACGGAAAACGGACAAATTAAGGACATGCGTACCTGGGCTATCGAGCACCAGCCAACCGGCAGTGCCGAATCGGACTTGGGTGACTTGGGCGAATGCATTCGGATTGTAGTACGGATGCCCCGTGCCGATGCCTCCGGGCTCGGCCACGTTGGGAAGAATCTGATCCGCCCGTTGCGTGCTGCCCGGCGCGTTGACTGACGTACCCGGCGCGGTAACGTTGAATGGCGCACCCGAATACAGGCTGAGCAAGCCATTGACTCGCCAGCCACCGAGCAGCTTCGAGGCAATGCCAGTCTTGGCGAACATCTTAGTGCGGCCGAACGGCAACTCGGCGACACTCTCGATCTCCATATTGTGAGTGTGATCGAGGTCGGTGCGAGCGTAGTTGAGAAAGTTATAGCCTGGCGCCTGGATTAGCGGGGCTCCGTCGCCATTGTCGTTCCCCGCAACGCCCATGGCCTTTGAAAACGTGTAGTTGACGCCCACTTGATAACCGGACGCGAAATTGCGCTGGAGGCGGGATTGTAACGCGTCGTACTTGTAAGTCCCCAACCCCGTGATCTGATTTGTGTACGCCGTGCGGCCGTACAATATGTTTAGCGGCTCGCTGGCGATGCCACCGCCCACCGTCCCGGCGTTGCGATCCACGTTGGCCAACTGGTCTACCGCGCGTGTCCCCACATAGCCGGCTTGCGCCGTCCACCCGTGGCCCAACTTCGTCTGCGTAGTGAAGTTCCACGACTGAACGTACCCTCGCTTGAACTGGTCAGGAATGATCGTGTTGACTGCAATGGCTCCAGGGATGGGAATGATTCCATTGCCCCAGGACGGTTCCACTACAGGAGGAATGCCACTCTGGAAAGAGCTGGCCGGAACATACCCGTTTGGGCCGTTGAATATCAAGGTTATCATCTCCGGATAGTTCACCCGAAACGGTCGGAGAAGGTTGTACGGATCATTGGCCATACCGTAGCCGGCGCGGATCACCAGCCTGTCGGAAACGCGATAGGCGATACCGGCGCGCGGCGTGAACAATTTCTTGCTCATACTGATTCCGCAGTTTTTCGGAAGCAAGTCGTAACCGCAGATATCCATCTCATTGTTACCGAAATCGTATAGCTCGACACCACGGTTGGCGCGCGTGGGGAACGGAAAGTACTCCCATCGCAGCCCGTAATTAACGGTCAGCTTTGGGGTCGCCTGCCACTGGTCCTGCACATAAGCGCCGTATTGCCAACTGCGCAGCGTGTACCCGTTGGAAGCGTCAGGTGCAAGGTAGCTCGTGCCCACGCTATCGACGGCGCCGACCAGGAAGGACGCGAAGGCGTTATACTCGCTCGTCTTTGCTCCCGGCGTCGAGGTTTCACCCACCGCGAACCCGAATCCGCCCTGAGCGCCGTATACAGTGCCGCCCGCTCCAGAAGTGAATTGAGCCTGCAACTCGTTGAGATCCTGCCTGAAAATGCTCCCTCCAAAGCGAACGGAATGGGATCCGTGTATCCAGCCGACGTTGAAGACCTCCTCGTACTCCGGGTCACTGAGCAAATTCGGTTGATAATTGGTGGGTGCGCCGATCGCGGCGAAGTTGGCGATGGTGATCTGCGGCCAACCACCCTCGAACCAGCGCGTGCCATTGGTTCCGGGAAGGCGGAGGACGTTGAGGCCGATGTCCTCGTTCAGGTCCGGCTGCCGGCTGTCGGCCACCGCACGCGTGTAGCCGAAATAGGTATCCAAGACAACCGTGGGACTCACGATGTAAGTGGCGGCGCCCGTGATACTGGTGGTGTGTCCAGTCGCTGTGCCCCCCTGGCCGCCGACAGGCGGAAGGGGCGCGCCGCCGAGTGCGTCACCGAAGGTCTGACCATTCTCCGTCGAAAAGTGCATGTAGCTGTAACGAAGGAACGTTGACAATTTCGGTGTGGCGTTCCAGTTCACCTTGGTGTCAACGGTGTGGCGGTCCAGGTAAAACGGGCCGGTTGCGTAGTAGTTATTCTGGTCTCCATTGTTATAGGTGGGACTGGGCCACAACGGCAGAATCTGCTGCACAGCGTAAGGCATGCGTGACAAAGGGATCTGGCCGTTGGGAAACACCGTACGGCCGGTGCCGTCGGAATTGCCGCTAAACGGATCGTAGATCGGCGTAGGCGAAGCGCTGAGGTTACCAGCGATCATGGCGGGCGTGGGGATCGAGACGGTTCCGTAGCCTAAACTATGCCAAAGATAACCTTCGTAGCTGCCAAAATAGAATAGCTTGTCTTTTACAATTGGCCCTCCGAGCGTTCCACCGAACTGATTTTCGACGAGCTTAGCGTTGCCCTGGCTCGACGGAAGAAAGAAGGAACGCGCCTCAAGCGCATTGCCGTCGTAGTACTCGAATGCCGATCCGTGGAGCGCATTCGTGCCGCTCTTGACCTGCACGTGGATTACGGCCCCGCCGGCCAGCCCGTTCTCCGCGGTGAAGGCGGCCGTAACCACATTGACCGACTCGATGGCTTCCAGCGCCGGGATATAGGCGACGGCATTGGGCCGCCAAATGTTCGTGCTACTGGCTCCATCAATGCGTGTGACAACCCCCTCGCCGTTCGTTCCGTTCACGTTGAACAGGAGTGCTCGCGTAGGGTTTCCCGGAATGGAAACCTGGCTGGCCGGTGGTTGGAAGCCCGGTAGCATCACAAACATACTCTGGTAGTTTCTACCGGGAGCAACGGGGAGATTTTCAAGAGGCGTGGAGTTAAGGTCATCGTGCACATCGGCGGTATCAGTCTGCAACGTGGCGGCGTTGGCCGCAACAGTCACGGCTTGCGAAAGCTGCCCCAACTCAAGTTGAAAATCGGCGCGGCTTACACTGTTTACAGCGATGTTAACTCCCGATCGCACCGCCGAACGAAAGCCGCCCTTCTCCACTTTGACTTCATAAGCAGCCGGCGGAAGCGCCAGGAAGGAAAAGGCGCCCGTGTCGCTGGTCGTCGTGCTGCGAGTCTGGTTGGTTTCAATGTCGCGAATTGTGACTGTAGCTCCCGGGACGGCGGCTTGAGACACGTCCCTGACATCGCCTACCATCGACCCGGAAACGGCCTGAGCATAGGCGGGCAAAACAGACGCACCAGAGAATGCGAATGTGGATACCACCAGGGCGGCAATCGGACGAAAGTGTACGTTGCGTTTGATCGACATAGATACTCCTAACCCTCAGATCCGCGAAATCAACCGAGCGTCCAGGGCTTCCGATATGGTTTGGACAGAAGTTGGTTAGCCTCTCTATCGCCGATCACTTCCTCTTTCTCGGAATCCCATCGCAGCGTGCGTCCGAGTTTAGTCGCGATGTTGGCAAGGTGACACATCACGACAGTGCGATGACCTTCTTCGACATCCGCTATGGGCAACTTTCTGCTTTTCACGCTATCTAAGAAATTGCGCGCGTGAGGGAAGCCCGATGCGGTGTCGCTGAGGGGCTGCATGGCCGGCGTTTGTCGGTCCTCTCCGTCCCCGGTCCAGATTTGAGGGGTCACCCAGTAGCCTTGCCTCGTCAGCACCATACTCCCTTTGGTGCCGTGAAATTCCAAAAGAGGTTTTACTCGCGTATCACCTTGCGGGTAACGGATCGCTTCGAAGCCGCCGATTTCGCAACCTGTCCAAGTTACGACGCAGCCTGGAAAGCTGTAAATGGCTTGTTGGACGTCGGGTGTTTGCCCACCGTCCTTTAGTTCGTAACGGCCGCCGAAGGCTGCAACGGCTGTCGGTGCTTTGGCATCGAGCGCCCATCTGGCGATGTCGAGGCTATGGGCACCCCAATTCGTCATCTGTCCCCCTGAGTAATCCCAGAACCAGCGCCAGTTATAAGCGAAGCGGAGCGGATCGAAGGGCACGTAGGGCGCGGGCCCCAGCCAGAGATCCCAATCCAGCGCGTCCGTTAAGCCGGATTTCAATTCCCTGGGCTTGAAGCCCGGCATGATGTTTCTCGTCCAGTTTGCGCTGATACTGTGAACCGCGCCCAACGTACCATCCTGGATGAGCCTTATGGCTCTGGTATAGTGTTCCCCGGAGCGCTGCTGCGCGCCCACCTGCACAATCCGGTTGTGTTTGCGGGCGGTATCCACCATAACCCGGCCTTCGTGGAGAGTCAGGGACAGAGGCTTCTCCACGTAAACGTCCTTGCCTGCCTTACAGGCCATTACAGTCAGGAGCGCGTGCCAATGATCGGGAGTGGCGACGATGACTGCGTCGATGTCGTTGCGATCGAGCAGGCGGCGAAAGTCTTTGAACTGGGCAACCTTTTCTTTACACATCTGGGCCGCCCGCTCGCGAAAGGGATCGTACACGTCGCAAACCGCGACCGGCTCGACGTCGGGCTGCGCCAGAAAACTCCGCCAGTCGCCGGTGCCCATGCCGCCACATCCAATGATCCCAACTCTGATTCGGTCATTGGCACCGAGAACTCGGGACGAACTCATGCCCAGGCAGGCACCCGCCGCCAAGGTTCTCGCAAATAGGCGTCTGCTTGGCAGACTCAAGAGACCTCCTCAGGCCCCCGGCGCCGCGCCAGTGCCGCGCCGCTAATTTGGCAGCACTTCGTAGAGGAGGTTATAACAAGCGAAATAGGCTGTCAAGCAAAATGATGTCAGATGTCGCCGCAAAATGAGAATATCGTCACGGCAGCGGCCATGCATCCATCGTACGGCTGTTCTGGCCGTGAGAAAGGCATGGAATCGTACACATGCCGTATTCTGCTGACATACACTCCGCGTCCAGGACTCATTTGACGAGACCGGAAGCCCGTTGCTTCGATTGTGCCGCCAACTTCTCAGCGCCGCGGGCGAGAATTCCAACGTCGCTGCCGACAGCCACAAAGGTGAAACCGGATTCTAAGTATCGCGCCGCTTCGTCGGGATCGGAGGTCAGGATGCCCGCCGCTTTGCCCGCGGCGCGAATGCGGGCACAGCCGTCGCCAATGGCGGTCTGAACCTCCGGATGGCGCGGATTGGCGAGATGGCCGAAATCCGCCGCGAGGTCGCTCGGCCCGATGAAAATCCCATCCACGCCCTCCACCGAGGCGATGGCCTCGATTTCGCCGAGAGCCGTACGCGTCTCTACCTGGACCAGCACGCAGGTGCTCTCGTGGGCCGTGCGATGATAGTCGGCGACCCTGCCGTAGCGATTCGCCCGCGGCGCCACCGCCACGCCCCGGATGCCGCGCGGAGGATAGCGGGTGGCCGCGACCGCGCGCCGCGCCTCTTCGCCGTTCTGCACGAACGGAACCAGAAGCGACCGCGCACCCACGTCCAGAATGCGCTTGATCAGCACGGCGTCGTTCCAGGCACACCGCACCACCGGCTCCGCGGTCCCGTTCGACATAGCTTGCAACTGGGATAATAGCCCCGGAATTTCGTTGGGAGCATGCTCGGTATCGATGACGATCCAGTCGAAACCGGCGCCCGCAATAATTTCGGAGGCGATATTACTGCAAAGAGCACTCCACAACCCGATCTGCGGCTGGCCGGCGCCGAGCGCGGCTTTGAACAGATTCGGAGGCAGGGAGGCGGGAGCGTAAGCCATCGGTCTCCTCTCCAGCGTCAAATTTTGCAATCGTACCAAGGCTGTACCGGAGTACCGCGTCCGGAAAGCCATAGGTACCCCGGCGGATCGATGTGGAAACACATCGATGCGCTTTCCTTCTCAGCCATCATACAACGCCAGGTGGTTCGTTACCATGGTCCGAGTCGAGGAGGGCGCTTAACCGATCCCAGGAAGTTATTTCCCGTCGACCGGAGGGTGTGAAAGAATCGTCTGGCAGGCGGTACCGCCCATAGGCGCTAACTTAACGTGGCGCACGCACTCCTGCGTGCCGCGTCGAGACTTTCTCGACGCCTGCGCTCGGACTGGTGCGACGTGTGATTAAGGGCTCAGAATCGCAGCCCCGAGAGGGAGTCTCCCAATCGAACCAAAGCGCGTCGAGACGAGTCTCGACGCGGCACGCAAAAGTGCGTGCGCCACGTTGGGGCTAAGTTAGCGCCTATAGGCGGAACCGCCTGCCCCACCAAAGGACCGTCAGCCGCCGGGCTGCCAGAAGCCCGGAATCGAGCATTGGCAATCCGGGCAGGCGCCGTCGGCGGTCAATCGATTCCGGAGGACCACGAAGCCGCGCCGTTCCACTACGAGCGCCCGGCAATTCGGACAGTTCGTATTTTCGAGTTCACCTACGCCCGGAAGGTTCCCGGCGTAAACGTAGCGGAGTCCGGCCGCGCGCCCGATCGTAGCGGCGCGCTCCAGCATGGCAGCGGTGGTATTGCCCGGCCCGGTCATCTTGTAATCGGCGTGGAACGCGGTGACGTGCCAGGGGATGTCCGGAGAGATGCCGGCCAGGAAACCCGCCAGCGCTTCCAGTTCGGCCTGCGAGTCGTTGAACCCCGGCACCACCAGGGTGACGACTTCCAGCCAGAACCCCATGCGGTGGATTCGCGCAATCGAATCGAGGACCGGTTCGAGACGCCCGCCCAACTCGCGATAGCGCCGGCGATCGAAGCTCTTCAGATCCACCTTGTAGAGATCCACCCAGGGGCGCAGGTACTCGAGCGCCTGGGGAGTGGCGTTTCCGTTGGATACGTATCCGGTGGCGAGGCCGGCCTGGCGGGCTTCGCGGAAGACGGCCACCGCCCATTCGCTCGATATCAGCGGCTCGTTGTAAGTGCTGACGATCGACGAGGCGTTCCGCCGCAGCCCCAGACTGACAATTTCGGCCGGCTCGATCTCACGGAAATCCAGCGTCGAGCCCGGCTCGCGCAACGCCTGCGAACTCACCCAGTTCTGGCAGTAGCCGCAATGCAAGTCGCAGCCGAGCATGCCGAAACTGAGCGCGCGTGTTCCCGGCAGGGCGTGGAAAAACGGCTTCTTTTCAATCGGATCGCACGCGAGGGCGTTGACGTAGCCGTAGGGAACCAGCAACTTGCCGCCGCGATTGAACCGGACTTTGCAGACACCGGCAAACCCGGAAGAGATCGGGCAGCAGTGGCCGCAGGCGTAGCAACGAACGCGGTCCCCCTCCAGCGGTTCGTACAAATCGCCTTCGCGGGTGTGCCAAGCGAGCTGTTCGGCCAGCGCCATGCTCGCGATCCACTTTCATTCTAGCCCGGATGTAGCGAGGAGGTTGTCGGAGGATTCCGACCGTCGCCGATTGCCACCAGCCTGTCAAAGGCTACGGAACAGCGCGGCGAGGAAGTTGAACACAATAATAATGGGATCGTCGGTCATGCGGGATTATCTCCTTTCTCCCAAGAAACAGGGCGGGGGCCGGTTCGATTCCGTAAACGGTGGCCCACTGTCGAGCACGTATCCATGACGAGTTAAGGATCGGCGGGACGTGCGTCGGACTTTATGCCCCTGTTGGAACAGCCCGCCCCGGATGGGCAGCGTAGCCGGGAGGCATCTCCGCGTTCCGGAGCACGGCAGGCAATGCGAGAGAAGCACCGGGATGAGTCCCGGCGTGGCAGACTAAAAGTCCGCTCCACGAAGAAGTCGTTGCGGCCACTTTTATGTCGCGCAGGCTGTCCGCCATGGCTACGGGTAACGGGTCTGAAAATCCTCTACACTATGTAGTGATCCCCGTCAGATTCCAAGGGGAGCCGTCTACCAGAGAAGGGAAAAGGCTATGAGTCTCAGCCAACTGGCAAGATCGATTTCCGAATCGCCGACGCTGAAGCTGAACGAAACGGCGGCGCTGCTGCGTGAAAAGGGCGAACCGGTCATCCACCTGGGCGGGGGGGAACCGAGGAGCAAGGCGCCGGTGGACGCGATTGTGAGCTGCGCGGCGCTGCTCGCTACCGGCGAGGTGCGGTACACCCCGGCCGACGGAATTCCGGCGCTCAAGAAGGCCATCATCCGCTACACCGAGGAACACTACGGGCGCCTCGCGGCCGCGGGGAACGTGATCGCTTCAAGCGGGGCCAAGCAGGCCATCATGGTGCTGTTGCACGCCATCCTCGACCCCAAGCAGGAAGTCGTCTTTCCGGTTCCCTACTGGGTGAGCTATCCGGAGATGGTGAAGCTGGCGGGCGGCGTGCCGGTCCCGGTGGCGGCGTCGGGCGGCGGCTTCGAGCCGACGGTGGAGGAGATTGCCGAGGCCGTAGGCCCGTACACAAAGGCGATCATCCTCAACAGTCCGAACAATCCCTCTGGGGTGGTGTACTCGGACGAGTTCGTGGCGGGCGTGGTGGAGCTGTGCGAGAAACGGAACCTCTACCTGATCATGGACGACACCTACAATCGCCTGGTCTTCGACGGCCGCGCGGCGGCGAACTGCTACCACTTCAGCAAGGTGCACAACCTGGACAGCTCCAAGCTGGTGGTGGTGAATTGCGTGTCGAAGATGTACGCCATGACGGGGTTCCGCATCGGCTGGGCCATCGGAAACCGGGAAGTAATCCGCGCCATGGCGAACATCCAGTCGCAGGAGACTTCCGGGCCGGCGGCGCCGTCGCAGTGGGCGGCGGTGGGCGCGCTGAACGGGGTGCAGTCGTCCATCGAAAGTTTGCGGCTGACGCTCGAAAACAACCGCAACGTGATGGTGAACCGGCTGTCGGCCATCGACGGGGTGAAAGTGACTAAGCCGGCAGGCACCTTTTACTGCTTCCCGGATTTCAGCGCCTACGAGAAGGATTCGCAGAAGCTATCCCGGTTGCTGCTCGACAAGGTGCGGGTGGTGACGGTGCCGGGGCGCGAGTTCGGCATGGAGGGGCACCTGCGGCTGAGTTTCTGCGGCGGCACGCGGGAGGTGACCGAAGGCATCGAGCGCATTCGTTGGGCGATCGACCCGACGGCGCCCAATGAAATGTTCCTGGGCGACCGCAAGCTGGTGAGGGACTGGCGATGAATCCTTATCTCGATCTGCCGTCTCCGGCGCAGCCGGAAGCCGGCCAACTGGCGAGCGTTTACGGGTTGCAGAACCACGGGCTGACGAACCTGCACCGCGTCTACTGGAACCTGCCGACGGCGTCGCTGTACGAAGAGGTGGTGTTCCGCGGCGAAGCGCGCGTCTCCCACCTGGGGCCGGTGGTGGTGACCACGGGCAAGCACACCGCGCGGGCGGCGGCCGATAAGTTCATCGTCCGCGAGCATTCCACCGAGAACCGCATCTGGTGGGGGGAATACAACCGTCCGTTCAGCGCGGAAAAATTCAGCGGGTTGCTTACCCGCATCCAGGGTTTCCTGCAGGGCCGCGACGTGTTCGTGCAGGATTGCTACGCGGGCGCCGACCCGCGCTACCGCATGCCGATCCGCATCGTCACCGAGAAGGCGTGGCACAGCCTGTTCGCGCGCAATATGTTCATGAAGATCCGCCGCAGCGAAGAGCTGAAGCACCACGTGCCGGAGTTCACGGTGATCGCGGTGCCGTCTTTTCAGGCTTCGCCGATCATGGACGGCACCCGCACCGAGACGTTTATCATCATCCATTTCGCCCAGCGGCTGGCCATTATCGGCGGCTCAGAGTACGGCGGCGAGATCAAGAAGACGGTGTTCACGGTACTGAATTTCCTGCTGCCGCTCGAGGGCGTGCTGCCCATGCATTGCTCGGCGAACGTGGGGCCGGATGGCGATGCGGCGCTGTTTTTCGGGCTCTCGGGCACCGGCAAGACCACCCTTTCGGCGGACCCCTCGCGGCAACTGGTGGGCGACGACGAACACGGCTGGAGCGAGGACGGCGTATTCAATTTCGAAGACGGCTGCTACGCCAAGGTGATCCGGCTGTCGCCGGAGGCGGAGCCGCAGATCCACGCCTGCACGCGGCGTTTCGGGACGATCCTGGAGAACGTGGTGCTGGATCCGCTCTCGCGGCGCCTGGATCTCAACGACGATGCCCTGACGGAGAACACCCGCGGGGCGTACCCCCTGGATTACATCGAGAATTATCTGCCGCCCAAAATGGCGGGGCATCCGCGCAACGTGGTGTTCCTGACGTGCGATGCCAGCGGGGTGATGCCGCCCATCGCGCGCCTTTCGCCGGAGCAGGCGATTTACCATTTCATTTCGGGGTACACCAGCAAAATCGCGGGCACCGAAATCGGGCTGGGCGCGGAGCCGGAGATCACCTTCAGCACCTGCTTCGGCGGCCCGTTCATGGTGCACCATCCCTATCGATACGCGGAAATGCTGAAATCCCGGCTGCTGCGGCACGGTTCCACCTGCTGGCTGGTGAACACGGGCTGGACGGGCGGGCCGTTCGGAGTGGGCAAGCGGATCAGCATCCGCTACACCCGCGCGCTGTTGAACGCGGCCCTGGCGGGAAGGTTGAACGGCGTCGAATTTCGCCAGGACCCGGTGTTCCGCTTCGAGGTGCCGGTGGAATGCGCGGACGTGCCAGCCCAGATTCTGGACCCGGCGGCGGCGTGGCCCAGCCGCGAGGCCTACGCGCGCAAATACGCCACCCTGGCCGCGCGCTTCGTGCAGAACTTCAAACTCTTCGGCGAGGAGTGCCCCGAGGAAGTGCGGGAGGGCGGGCCGAAGGTTGCCATCGCCGAGGGGTGAGGCTCGGCCGGCCGGGTACCGAATGCTGGAGTAAGAGCCGCGACCAGAGGCGCGGGCCGTTCCCGTTGCACCGCAGCCTATGCGAGAAAGCACCGGGATGAGTCCTGGCGCCCGACCGGCCAGGGGGCCGGTCCCACAGCGGCTGCCCTACTTCCCGATACAGAACGTGGAAAAGATGCGATTCAGAATATCGTCGGCGGTGGTGGCGCCGGTGATGGCGTCGATCGGGTGCAGGGCGGCGTAGAGTTCGACGAGCACCATTTCATGCGGAATCCGAGCTTCGACCGCGCATTGCGCTGTCGCCAGGTGAATGCCGGACTCCAGCAGCAGGCGCTCGTGGCGCAGGCTGGTGATGAAGCCGGTCTGGTTTTCCATCGCGCCGGCTGGCAGCACGGCATCGAGAATGGCTTGGCGGAGTTGCTCGATGCCTTCGCCGGTGAGGGCGGAAACGGCAATGGCATCTTCGATATCCACTCGTCCCAGATCGCATTTATTGCCGGCCACGAGCGTGCGCCCCCCGTCCCGCGCGCGGCGGACAATCTCGCGGTCTTCTTGATCGAGCGGGCGCGAGACATCCACCACCACCAGGGCCAGATCGGCATCGGCCAGGGCTTCGAAGCTGCGCTCGATACCAAGAGATTCGACGGTTTCCTTCGATTCCCGAATCCCCGCCGTATCTACCAGTTTCACCGGGAATCCGCCAATCGAAGCGGTTTCGGAAATGGCGTCCCGAGTGGTTCCGGGAATGTCGGTGACGATGGCGCGATCCTGTTCCAGCAGGCGGTTGAACAGGCTGCTCTTGCCGACGTTGGGCCGGCCGACGATGGCGAGAGTCAGCCCCGAGCGCACCAGGCCGCCGTAGGCGAAACTCGCCACCAGCTTGACCACGCCCGTCTGAATCGGCTCCAGGCGCGCGAGGATCTGGTCCGCCGAGGCCACGCTGACGTCGTCCTCGGCGAAATCGATGCCGGCCTCGAGCAAGGCAATCAGTTCCAGCAGCTTTTCTTTCACCGGTGCCAGACGCCGCGATACGGAGCCGGCGGCCTGCTCGGCCGCCACGCGAGCCTGATAAAGTGTAGTCGCTTCGATCAGGTCGCGGACGGCCTCAGCCTGGGGCAAATCGATGCGGCCGTTGAGGAAGGCGCGCAAGGTGAACTCGCCGGGTTCGGCCAGCCGCGCGCCGGCCTCTAGCGCTCGCGCCACGGCATGCCGCAAAACGACCGGCGCGCCGTGGCAGGAGATTTCCACCACGTCTTCGGCGGTATAGGAGCGCGGCGCTTCGAAGTATGTCGCCACCACCTGGTCCACCGCGTGGCCGGAGCCGTCCGGCAACTCCGCCATGCGCGCGCGCCAGGATCGCCAGGAGCCGGCGGTGGGGAACCGCAGCACGGCTTCGGCGATGCGGCGCGCCTCGCGGCCGGAGAGGCGCACAACGCCCAGCCCGCCCGGCCCCGGCGGAGTGGAAATGGCGACGATGGTATCGTGGGTGGACACTTGTCTCACCTAATTGTGGCGCGCGCACTCTTGCGTGCCGCGTCGAGACTCGTCTCGACGCCGACGCTCGACCGGGCCACGTCCGGTGAATTGAAGACGAGGCGGTTTTGCCAAAAGAGGTTGAGCCATTCCAACAAGAGCGGGCGTCGAGATGAGTCTCGACGCGGCACGCACGAGTGCGTGCGCCACGTTTCTACCGCCGGGGACCCCGCCTGGGTGGGCCGGAATCGCGGCGGCGCCCTTCGCCATGCGCGCCGCGGGGGCGGGTATCGCGGCCATGGCGGCCGTCTCCGCCGCGCGGTACGAAAGCGGTGGGTGGCGGCTCCGGCAGGCTGGCCATGCCGGCGGGGTACACCACCACCTGGCGGGACGGGCCGGAGCCCTGGCTTTCGCTGCGAATTGTGGTATCGTTGCGCAACGCCAGGTGGATCACGCGCCGCTCGCGGCTGTTCATGGGATTAAAGCGAAATGGCGTGCCGGTGCGCTTCACCTTTTCGGCCGCCGCCGTGGCGCTTAGCCGCAACTCCTCAATGCGCAGCAGGCGATAGTCGTTGGCGTCGAACGATAGCCGCGAATGGTCTTCCGACGGCATGCGCAGCATTTCCATGGTGACGTGTTCCAGGGCCAGCAGCAGCTCGGCGCGATTGGCCAGCAGGGCATCCACGTCGGCGCCGGTGAACTTCACCAGCACGTCGGGCGTTTCCACGTCGTCCTCGCCGGGCCGCGCGTCCGCGATCGAGAATTCGAGATCGAACCCGCCGCCTGCAAACACCGTTCGCAAGAACTCTTCGATGCGTGGGGCTATGGAGGACGCGGTATACTTTCTCTCTGTCACTGGCTATTTCCTGCCGTTCTTTTTCTTGGGAGGCTCAACGCTGCGAGCCGCTTCCAGGGCGGCTTCGGTGTGGTTGAAGAACCATTGCTGGCCCATATTCACGAGATTGCTGGTCAAGTAGTATAGCACCAGGCCGCTCGGCAGATTATAGAACATGGCGCCGAAAATCAGCGGCATCATCATCATCATGTTCTTCTGATTGGGATCGACGTTCGCCTGCGGGGTCATCTTCTGCATCCAGAACTGGCTGGCGATCATGATGATGGGCAGGAACTTGATGGCCAGGTGTTCGGGCTGGGAGAGATCCGTCACCCACAGCCAGGTGGCGCCGCGCATTTCCACCGAAACCGAAAAGACCTTATAGAAAGCGATGAAGAACGGAATCTGGATCAGCATCGGGAAACAGCCGCCCATGGGATTCACGCCATACTTTTTATACAGGCCCATCACCTCCTGGTTCTGATCGGCCTTTTTCGGATCGCGCATGCCCACGTTCTTGTACTTGGCGTTGATGGCGTCGATCTGCGGTTTGAGCGCCTGCATTTTCCGCATGGACTTCATATTGGAAAGCCGCAGCGGGAACAGGATGGAATTCAGGACGACGGTGACCACCACGATCGACCATCCGAAATTATGAAGGAAGGCGTGGTTCGCCCAGTTCACCACCAGGAATAGCGGCTTGGCCACCACCCCCAGCCAGCCGAAATCCACCACCTGCTCGAGTTTGGGATCGATACCCTTGAGCAGGTCGTAGTCTTTGGGACCGACGAACACGCGAAAACGATTCGTCTCTCCGTCGCCCACCGCCGCGCCGGCGAACGGAACTTTCTTGGCCTCGAACGGCGTCGCCACGACATCGGATAACGTGACCGCCTCGACGCTGGAAGTCTGTTCGGGCAGGACCACTATGGCGAAGTACTTGTCGCTTAGACTGAGAAAGGAAAAATCCCCGTGCGCGACGATGGGGCCGTTCTTCGCGCTGCCCGGAGTCACCAGCTTCTGCTGCGCCAGATCGTAATACGCGGTCGACTCGGTGACGGCGGGGGCGCCCAGGGTCAGATCGCCGAATCCGCCGCGCCAGTCGATCAGGTGCGGGAGCGGCTGTCCATCGACGGAAACTTCGGTGGCAACCTCCAGCAGGTAGCTGTTCTTGCGAAAGTGGAATACCTTGCGGACGCTGGTGTGGCCATCGGAGAAGGCGTAGGTCACACCCAGCCCGTCGGCGTCCGGCGTTTGCGTGTAGTACGCCCAATTGACCTTGGCCGAGGGCTGCTGGCTGGTGAAGTAGAGCGAGAAGGGATATTCCAGGCCGGCGGCGGTGTTGACCAGGTCGAGCGGCTTGTCGTCGTTCCCCTTATATCTCTTGAGCACCCAGTCGTGCACGGTGGCGCCCTGGTTGCTGAATACGACGTGGAACAGGTTGGTATCCACCACGAACGGAGGCGCCGGTTGCTGCGGCGTGGCGCCCGGCGCCGGAACGGAAGCTGCTCGGGGCGCTGCCATGGCCGGCTTCTCCGCCGCGGGTACCACCGGTTGAGCCGGCGCGGACGCAGCCGGTGCGGATGCCGCCGGCAGTGGCGCGGGCGCGGAGACCGCCGGGGCGGCGGGCGGCGGCCCAAACATTTTGAGGAAATACGGCGTGACCAGCATCACCACGCCCATCAGGATGAACGCCAGGAGAAGCCGAAGTTCCATCGACATCTCTTTCGGCGGCGTCTGGTCCGATTCTCTCGCCGGCGGGCTCTTTTCCAAATCTGCCATGCTTAGTATTCGTTTCTCGCAATCATGTTTGCACCTTCGGCAACCGCTCCCTTACGGCCGCGGCTGGGAGTTGTCATCGCACCGGGTCGTACCCACCCTGGTGAAAGGGATGGCACCGGACCAGCCGGCACACCCCCATCCACGCGCCTTTCGCAACGCCATAACGCACCACCGCCTCGCGCATATAAACCGAACAGGTCGGATAAAACCGGCAAGCCGAAGGGAGGAGCGGGGAAATCCAGTACTTATACGTATCGAGCAGCCAGGCTACGCCCCGCCGCAGCGGCGGAAGAGCCGCTCCACTTCCGCGCAAATCTCCACAAACGGAGCCTGAAACGCTTTGCGCCGGGGGTTGATGACGATGGACCACTGTGGATTCAACCGTTCCAGGTGGAGGCGCACAGCTTCGCGGACGCGCCGGCGAATGCGGTTGCGGACCACAGCCTTGGCAACCTTGCGGGGCACGGTGAAGCCCACGCGAGGACCGTCCGCCGCCTCGCCGCGCAGGCAGAAAGCCGCGAAAAGCGAATTCGAGTGGCGAATTCCCTGGTCGTAGATCCTCCGGAAATCTTGCGATCGCAACAGGCGGACACGTTTCGGAAATGCGTTCGGGCCGGGCACGGCCCTTGGCTACCTCTCGGAACTGACGGTGAGTTTCTTCCGCCCGCGGGCGCGGCGGCGGGCAAGCACTGCGCGGCCATTCTTGGTTTCCATCCGGCTCAGAAACCCGTGCGTCTTCGCGCGGTGCCGGTTATTCGGTTGAAAGGTACGTTTCGGCATTTTAACTCAAGCTCTCATTATAAGGGAAGCGGCGGATGTCGGCAAACCGGGCTCGGAGTCCGAACAGTCGGCTTGCGGAAGGAGTTGGCTCCTCTATGACTATATCATATTCTATATCAGTGGTTTGTAGGCATGGATGGGTTCGTTTGGGCACGGCGATTTGGGGCAGGATTTGTGCATTATTGTGCATCTTCGGGCGAAACCCTGGTCGTGGAACACGCCGAGAGAACGCCGGTGGAGAATCGACGGGAGCATTTCAGCGATCGGCGGGAGCGGGAACAAGTTCGCTGAATATTGCGTCATATCCCAAGTCGGGGCCGGAGAATGGAGTCGCGGTTCCACGATCTACCCTTTGGTTGCGTCTTCCCGTGTAGTTAGCGCCGACAGTGAAAGGAATGAACGGTCGTCCGATAATTCCACAGCCGCTTTCTCGTCTTATCCCTATACGCGATTTCATGCATAAAAGGGTAAAGGCATTGTGCTTCGGGGCCGATATCTTGCCCAAGGGCAGAGCGATTGTGACAAAGAGCATTCCGATCTTGATTCTCGGCAGCCTGGCGGGCGCAATTAGACGGATCGGATTTGCTGCCATTTTTGTGGTTCCGGCGTCGTCATATCAAAAGTCATGAAGCGGCTCAATCGTTGCCCCTTACGTTCGTTACACACATTTTGCGTAGAGAACATGCGGGGCGGGGCATACTTGGGGTCGGCGGGCGAAGACCGAAAAAAAGACAGGCCGGGAGGCCTGTCCCTGTCCCACTACGATCATGCGGATAAAGTCACTACCGGTCATTGATCTCCGGAGGGCCTGGCGCGGGCTGCTTCTGGCTTGCCTTTTGGCGGCTTCGGCCTTGGCCACCGAGCACCACGGCGCTGTGCTGTTCGGCGGCATGCCAGTGCCCGGCGCCATGGTGACGGCCACCAAAGACGACAAGCGGCTGGTTGCGATTACCGACGACCGGGGCGCGTATTCGTTTCCCGACCTGGCCGACGGCGTCTGGACCATACGCGTGGAGATGCTCTGTTTCGAAACGATCGCCCGCGAAGTCGCCATCGAGGCGGGTGCGCCGCCGCCGACGTGGGAATTGAAGTTATTGCCTCCCGGCCAGCTCCATGCGCTGGAACAGCAGGCCGCGGCGCCCCAGACGGCGACGCCGGCCACACCGGCCGGGCCAGTCGCCGCTGCCGCCGACGGCGCCAAGTCCGCCAAAGGGAACGGCAAGAACGCCCAGCCCGCGGCGCCGGCGCAGAACGGTTTTCAGCGCACCGACCTGAAGGCTTCCGCCGATGCCGGTTCGATTGCGGCCGAGGCGCCGACTTCGGGTGAAGCGCAGAGCTCGGGCGACGCCTTTACGGTCAACGGCAGCATGAATAACGGCGCCGCGTCTCCATATGCCCAATCGGCGGCATTCGGTAACGGCCGCAAGGGGCCGCGATCCATGTACCAGGCGCAACTCAGCGTGACGGCGGATAATTCCGCGCTCGACGCCCGGACTTTTTCGGTCAATGGGCAGGCCACGCCCAAGACCGCCTACAACCAGCTCAGCGGCGCAGCTTCGGTTTCGGGTCCGCTGCTGATTCCGCACGTGATTCCGCCCAGCCGCCAGCCGGCATTTTTCTTCCTGAGCTATCAGTGGATTCGCCAGCGCAATTCCACCATCTCGCCCAACCTGGTGCCCACCGAAAGCGAGCGCGGCGGAGATTTTTCGCAGGCGGCGAGCGCGCTGGGCGTGCCGCTCACCATTTACGATCCCAAAACCGGGGCGCCGTTTCCCGGCAATGTCATTCCCCAGACCCGCATCAGCCCGCAGGCGCAAGCTCTGCTGGCCTATTACCCGTTGCCCAATTTCGCGTCCAGCACTTACAACTATCAGGTGCCGACTCCCAGCACCACCAGCCAGGACGGAGTGCAAGCGCGCCTGGGTAAGGCGCTGAGCATGAAAAACCAGTTCAACGGCAATTTCGCCTGGCAGCATACCAATTCCGGTTCCACCAACGCTTTCGAGTTTCTCGATAACACCCATCAGAGCAGCCTGGATGTCTCGCCCAACTGGAACCACCGTTTCAGCAACCGTGTTTTCGCGACCCTGAAGTTCGATTTCAGCCGCCAGACTACGCTTCTGACTCCCTACTTCGCCAACCGGGAAAACGTCTCCGGCAACGCCGGCATTACCGGCAACGATCAGGATGCCCTTTACTGGGGCCCTCCCAGCCTTTCGTTCAGCAGCAGTGCCATCATGGGCCTGAGCGACGGCAACGCGCAGGACCGACGCAACCAGACCGGCTGGCTTTCCTTTAATACCTTCTGGAACCATCGCTCGCATAACGTCAACTTCGGCGCCGACTACCGCTGGCAGCTCTACAACTACCTTTCCCAGTCGAACCCGCGCGGCAGCTTCGGATTTACCGGCGCGGCCACCGAAGCCGTTTCGGGCGGCCTGCCGGTTGCCAATACCGGCATGGACTTCGCCGACTTTCTGCTGGGCACTCCCGATACCAGCTCGATCGCTTACGGCAACGCCGACAAGTATTTGCGTTCTTCGTTCGACGACGCCTACATCAACGACGACTGGCGCGTCAAGCCCGGGCTCAGCATCAACGCCGGCTTGCGCTGGGAGTACAGCGCGCCCATCACCGAACTGCGCGGCCGGCTGGTGAATCTGGACGTTCTGCCCGGGTACGCGGGCGAAGCTCCGGTGGTGGCCTACGATCCGATCGGCTCCCTCACCGGGCAACACTACCCCGCTTCCCTGATCCGCCCCGACCGTCGCGAATTCCAACCGCGCGTGGCGATGGCGTGGCATCCCATCGCCGCGTCGCCCCTGACTATCCGCGCGGGTTACGGGCTTTATTACAATACTTCCATCTATCAGACCATCGCCACGCAAATGTACCAGCAGGCGCCGCTGTCGAAGAGCCTGAGCGTGGCCAACAGCGCAGCCGATCCGCTCACGCTGGCCAACGGGTTCAACGCCTCACCCAATATCGCCACGGACACTTTCGGCATCGATCCGAACTTCAAGGTGGGTTACGCGCACAACTGGCAACTCTCCGTGCAGCGCGACCTGCCCGGAGGCCTAGTGGGCGTGGTCACTTATAACGGCATCAAGGGCACGCGCGCGGTCGAACTGTCGCTGCCCAACACCTATCCGGCCGGCGCGGCCGATCCGTGCCCCGCGTGTACGGCCGGATACTACTATATGACCTCGAACGGAAACTCGACCCGCGAGGCCCTGATCGCGCAATTGCGCCGGCGCCTGCGCAACGGTTTCACCGCCAGCGTGCAGTACACTTATTCGAAATCCATCGACGACGCGGCTCTCGGCGGGCGCGGTACGGGCGCGGCATCCACCGGGCAGGCTCAGACCAGCGCGGTGATCGCGCAGAACTGGCTCGATCTTTCCGCTGAGCGCGGGCCTTCCACTTTCGACCAGCGCAATCTGCTGACCGGGCTGGTGCAATACACTACCGGCATGGGAGTGCGAGGCGGTGCACTCGCGAACGGGTGGAAGGGCGAGATATGGAAGCACTGGACGGTGTCGTCGCAAGTCAACGCCGGCTCGGGGCTGCCCGAAACGCCGACTTATTCGCTCACCGACCCGGGCACGGGCGTGACGGGTCCGATTCGTCCCAGCTACACCGGCGAAGGGATTTACAACGCCCCGGCGGGTTACTACCTGAACCCGGCGGCCTTCACCGGGCCGGCGGCGGGGCAGTGGGGGACGGCCGGCCGGGATTCGATCGTCGGGCCGAACCAGTTTTCGCTCAACACTTCCATGTCGCGCACGTTCGACGAAGGCAAACTGGATTTCATGATCGCCACCACCAACACTCTCAACCATGTCACCTGGACGAGTTGGAACGTGGCCGTTACCAGCGGGCAGTTCGGTTTGCCCGCCAACGCCAACCAGATGCGCCGGGTGGTCGCCTCGCTGAGGTTCCGGTTCTGACGATGAGACTACTAGTGAATAACCGGTTCAGTTGCCTGCGACCGCTCCCTTACGGTTGCGGTACCGATCGACGTGGCGCACGCACTCGTGCGTGCCGTGTCGAGACTCTTCTCGACACCCGCCCCGCGGATGGTGCGCCGAGCCCCGGCATTTTTGCGCCAGAAAGTAGTTAGGGAGCGATGTCTAGGATGCCGATCACTTATCGTTACCTGCGGCCTTTCGCCATGCTTGCGACCGTCGCGATGGCGTTTCCCCAGACGCGGCCGAACGCGGTGCAGCAGCCCGACACCGGCCCGGTGAAGTTCGAAACTACGCTGCAACTGGTGGTGGAGATGGTGAGCGTCACCGACAAGAACGGCAAGACCGTGGAGGGCCTGACCGCCAAAGACTTCACCGTGACCGAGGACGGCAAACCCCAGGAGATCCGCTTCTGCGAATACCAGAAACTTGCCGACGACGCGCCGCCGCCTCCACGCCCGGCGGCGCCGCCGCAGTCCTCCCAGGTGCTAGGCATGACCCAGCACCAGATCGCGCCCGAGAAACCGGGAGAAATCGGCCATCGCGACCGGCGCATGCTGGCGGTCTATTTCGACATGTCCGCCATGCCGCCTCCCGACCAGTTGCGCGCCATCAGCTACACCGAGAAATTCATCAAGACCCGGATGAAAGCGCCGGACCTGATGGCGCTGCTGAAATACGACGGCGGGTCGGTTTCGGTGCTGACCGATTTCACCGACGACCGCGACCTGCTGGACCAAACCCTGCAGAAGCTGATCGTGGGCTCCGGTCAGGGTTTCAACGATACCGACGACGACGACAGTTCGGCCGACACCGGCACGGCTTTCGGCCAGGATAACAGCGAGTTCAACATCTTCAATACCGACCGCCAGTTGGCCGCGCTCGAAACCGCCGCCAAAATGCTGGGTAACCTCAACGAGAAGAAAGTCCTGATCTACTTCGCCAGCGGGTTGAGGCTGCAGGGCATCGACAACCAGGCGCAATTGCAGGCATTTACCAACGCCGCCGTCCGCGCCAATGTGGTGCTGTACTCGGTGGACGCCCGCGGCCTGGTAGCCAGCGCGCCGCTGGGGGACGCCACCCAGGGATCGCCGGGCGGCAGCGGCATGTACTCCGGCAGTTCGGCACTGGCCGCCCAGGCCAACTTCGCCAAGACTCAGGATACCCTCTGGACACTCGCCGCCGATACGGGCGGCAAGGCGCTGCTCGACAACAACGACCTGGCGCTCGGTATCGTACAGGCCGAACAGTCGATTTCCAATTACTACGCCATCGGTTACTACACCACCAATACGTCGCTCGACGGCAAGTTCCGGCGCATCAAAATCACCCTGAACAATAACGCGGCAGCGACTCTCAACTTTCGCCAGGGTTACTACGCCGGCAAGACATTCAATAAGTTCACCACGGCCGACAAAGAGCGTCAGTTGGAGGATGCGTTCATGCTTGGCGACCCGATTACGGATCTTACCATCCGGATGGAGGTGAATTACTTCCAGTTGAATCGCGCCGAGTATTTCGTGCCGGTGGCGGTGAAGATTCCCGGCAGCGAGCTGGCCCTGGCGCGCCACGGTGGCGCCGAGCACACCGTAATCGCCTTCATGACCGAAGTCAAAGACGAATACGGCGCCACTGTCACCAATGTGCGCGATAAGGTGGATATCAAGCTAACCGGGGAAACCGCCGCGCAACTGAACGCCCATCCGATCCAGTATGAAACCGGGTTCACGCTGCTGCCCGGCACTTACACCCTGAAGACTCTGGCGCGCGACGAGGAAACCGGCCGCATCGGAACTTTTATCTTCAAGTTCGCGATTCCTAACTTGAACAAGGAGGAGAAGCGTATTCCCATCAGCTCGGTGGTATTGAGCAGCCAGCGGCAGGCGGTGCGCGACGCGGTCTACACCGCCGGAAGGGGCTCCACGCAGGCCGCCGCGCAGGCCACCGATCCGCTGGTGGAAGACGGGGTGAAACTGATCCCCAGCGTGACGCGCGTGTTCAATAAGAACAGCGACCTGTATGTTTACTTACAGGCCTATGAGCGGGCCGCCACCACCACTCAGCCGCTGCTGGCCTACGTGACTTTCTATCGCGGCAAAACCAAGGCGTACGAAACCGCGCCGGTCTCGGTCACCGACGGCCTGGACGCGAAATCGAAGGCCGTCCCGCTGCGCTTCAGCTTTCCGTTGAACCAGCTTCCGGCGGGCCGCTATAACTGCCAGGTCAGCGTGATCGACCCGGGCACTCAGAAGGCCGCGTTCTGGCAGGCGCCGGTGATGCTGCTGCCATAGTAGCCCCTGTGCTGTCCCATTCTGGAATCTCGCGGTGAAGGCGTACAACCGAGAGACGCTGGAAGAACTCCAACCTCCGCGACCTGTACCGGGACCTGACCAGCGGCAAGATTCCGGGCATTGGGTGGGTCGACGAAATCGCAGTCGGATGAAGTTTGGTGGGACAGACCATCGCCTTTCGTGGTCTGTCGTGCCCTGTCGACGCGCCCCCGCGTGACAGACGACAAAATACGATCGTCTGTCCCACCTCTCCCTGCACCGGCTAAGCCTGCGCCACCGGACGACAGCCGAGGCACTGCTGGAAGCCTGATAAAATTATAGTTTCCCTTGGAGGTTCAGACGATGGCCGTGAAAGCTCGCCGCAAGGCGGTAGTTGTGGATGTCGGTGGAGTGAAGGTCGGCGGCGATCACCCGATCGTGGTGCAGTCGATGACTAACACCGACACGGCCGACACTGTCGCCACCGTCAATCAGGTGATGGCGCTGGCGCGCGCCGGTTCGGAACTGGTGCGCGTCACCGTCAACACCGAGGACGCCGCCGCCGCGGTGGCACCGATCGTGGATACGCTCGATAAGTTCGGCGTGCGCGTTCCCATCATCGGCGACTTTCACTATAACGGCCATATCCTGCTGAAGAAGTATCCCGAATGCGCGCGCGCACTGGCCAAGTACCGCATCAATCCGGGCAACTCCGACATTGGCCGCAAGACCGACGAGAACTTCCGCACCATGATCGAGGTGGCTCTGGCCAACCGCAAGCCGGTGCGCATCGGGGTGAACTGGGGATCGCTCGATCAACAACTGCTTACCCGCATGATGGACGAAAACTCGCGACGCGCGGAACCGAAGGCGGCCCGCGAAGTCACCATGGACGCCATGGTGGTGTCGGCGGTGGAATCGGCCAAAGCGGCCGAGCGCTACGGCCTGGGCCACGACCGGATCATCCTCAGCGCCAAGGTGAGCGGGGTGCAGGACCTGATCGACGTGTACCGCGCGCTGGCCGAAGCGTGCGATTACCCGCTGCACCTGGGTTTGACTGAAGCCGGTATGGGCTCGAAGGGGATCGTGGCCACCACGGCCGCACTGGCGCCGGTGCTGCAGGATGGCATTGGCGATACCATCCGCGCCTCGCTGACGCCGCTGCCCAATGGAGACCGCACCGAGGAAGTCGTCGTTTCGCAGCAGATTCTGCAGTCGCTGGGCATTCGCAGCTTCACCCCGCAAGTGACCGCGTGCCCGGGCTGCGGCCGCACCACCAGCACCTTTTTCCAGGAGATGGCCGACCAGATCCAGACCTATCTGCGCGAGCAGATGCCCAAGTGGAAAGAGGGCCATCCGGGGGTGGAAACCATGAAAGTGGCGGTGATGGGCTGCGTGGTGAACGGGCCGGGGGAATCCAAGCACTCGAATATCGGAATCTCGCTGCCGGGAACCTTCGAGGAACCCGTTGCGCCGGTGTACGTGGATGGCCGGCTCACCGTCACTCTTCGCGGGGAGGGCATCGTCCCCCGGTTCATCGATATCTTGAACGATTACGTGGATTCGCACTACGCACAGGGCGCCGATTTCGCGCCCGATGCCGCCGCGGCCGTCCTGTTATAATCGAAACAAAATCGGTACGGGCAGCCGCTCGTTGTCGGTTCAGGTATCCTGAGTGTAGCTGTCCGGATCGCGGTTTCGCGCGGTCCAACTACTCATGTCCAAGCGCTTCACACTCGCCCAGGCAGAGGCCCTTTTACCCCAGGTGGAAAAATTGTTGCGGGACGCGGTAGCTCAGCGCGCGGAATTTTCCGAAGCTTTCCTGGCGGTGGATGTGGTCCGCCAGCGGGTGGCGCTGGTAGGCGGCATGGTGGTGGACCGGGAGAAGTTCGCCGCCAACGCGCGCCGCCGCGACACCGCCGAGAGCCGCCTTCGCCAGACAGTGCATCGATTCGAGGAGATCGGCTGCCAGGTGAAGGACCTGGACGTCGGCCTGGTGGACTTTCCCACCGTACTCCGCGGCGTCGAAGTGTGCCTGTGCTGGAAATTGGGTGAGCCGCGCATTGCCTACTGGCACGGCCTCGAGGAAGGCTTCGGCGGGCGTAAACCCATCGACCAGGATTTTCTGGCGCACCACTCGGCGCCCGAAGACGAGCCCTGATACCGGCGCCATGTCCCAGGGCTCCCAGGAAAATGAGATCAAGCTGGCGGTCGCCGACGCCGCCGCGGTCCGCGGCCTGCTCCGCCGGGTGGGCTTTCGCCTGGCCCGCCGCCGCGTATTTGAAGCCAACACGGTCTTCGACACCCCCGGGCTGACGTTGCGGCGCGGCAGCCGCCTGCTGCGCCTCCGCCAGGCAGGCCGCGTCATCACTCTGACCTTCAAAGGGCGGCCCTTGCCCGGCCCTCACAAGAATCGCGAAGAGCTGGAGACCACCCTGTCCGATGCCGCCCGCTTCGCCGCGATCCTGGCGCGCCTCGGCTTCCATCCCGTCTTTCGCTACGAAAAATATCGCACCGAATTCCGCATGGAACGCGGCCCCGGCATGGCCATGCTCGACGAAACGCCCATTGGCCTCTACCTGGAACTGGAGGGTCCGCCCGCCTGGATCGATCGGACCGCGCGGCGGATGGGCTTCAGCCGGAGCGACTACATCACCGCCAGCTACGCGAGCCTGTATCTGGACTGGTGCAAACAGCAGGGGCTGAAACCGGGCGACATGGTGCTGAAGGGGCCGATAGTTAAATAAATTTACCGCATCGAGTGCGGCCGCGGCCTGTCCGCGTTTAATGTCCCGCAACGGTGGGTCGCTTCTGGCACGAGCGATAATCAACCATGCCATTGCGCAACCCGATCCTGACAGTCCTGGCCTTCCTTGTATCCGCCGTCGGCGCCCCGGCCCAAACCATGCCGGTACCCGCCGGTCCGGTGCAGCCGCCGGCCCTCACCGCGCTCAACAACGCTTTCCGCGCGGCCTACGCCAAGGCCAAAACCCGCGTCCTGGCGTCCTCCGGTCCGACACTGATCGTCAATGGCGATCGCTTTAGCCTGCTGCGCGGCGGACGGCGCGTTGAAGCCAACGTCGGGGTCCCGATCTACGACCCCATCAAGACCATCGCCCACATCCCGCTGGCGATTTACGTGATCCTCACACCGGGCGATGGAGCCATCGACGACGGCCGCCTCAAGACCCTGGCTGGGCTGCGCGAACTCATCCCGCCGGCCGAGGCCAGCCTCGACACAGTGAAACTCTCCGCCGCCACGCTCGCCCGCCAGAAGCGGATCGTGGCCGCCTCCCTGGCTTTCGTCGACGATGTCGCCGGCAAACGCCAGTTCGCGCGTTCCGTGCTGCTGCAGTTCACTCGCGCCATGGCTCCGCTCGTCATGGAGAATGTCACCGAGGCGACCCGCGCGCAGCTCGATGCCACCCACGCCCAGGTCTCGGCCTGGCGCCGCGACTTGAATCCGCAAGAATGGGACCAACTACACGTCTTGATCGTGGGTCCTCACATGCCGCGCGAGGACTTGGCGGTCACTCAGTACTTCCTGCGCCTGCTGCACGAGCCAAGGGAGGGCCGCCGCGTGGTGTACGCCGAATCCCTCTGGGAGGAACCGCAGGCTCTGGATCTGCTCGCCACCCACCTGCTTGATGGCGGTGTCGGCGAGGCATTTTTTGGCGACTACATGCGCATGCACCGCGACTTGCTGGGAGACGCCGCCAGCGAGTACCTCCCTCGCCTGCTGCCGGAATAGGCGTGTGTGTCTCCGGTCGCAACTGGTCAAAAGGGTGGGCCCCGCGCATGGACGGGTTTTCAGTTCTCGCTCGGCGTCTTCTGCGCCTGATCGATCACTAATACGTCCAGGGGCGCCTTGCGCGAATCCAGCTTGAGCCCCACTGTTTGGACGGCCGTAAAGAGCGCTTCATCGCCGATGCGGTCCGCGAACTGGAGCGCCTCCGGCCGCAGAACCATTCCAGCGGAGACGGCGGCCCGCACGGTCATGGCACGGAACTCCTCGTGGGGGAACTCCAGCTTGAAGTCGTAAGTGCCCTTTACATCCGTCATATCGACGACCGGGCGCTGCGAGAAGCGGGACAGCATGTCGGCCAGGTACGGCATGGTCAGCTTTTTTCCTTCCACCTCGTCGTCGCCAATCGTAAAATACGCCCCTTTGCCGAAGCCGACCGTCGCGCCGCCCCGCCCGCCGCTCACGTCCACGTTGGTCGCGCCCGCGCCGCCATTGGAACTGTCGGCATCCGGATCGACCGGCGACTCCTTCATCTTGAGCCCGCTCTTCGCCACTGTCAGGGCGTAGACCGGAAACTCCTTGGAGTCGTGGTGCATTTTGATTTGGAAGCGGTTGAGCAGCAAAGTCTGCAGCATGTCGTCCACCTGGTCGCGCCTGCCCCCCTCCGGCAGTTTCGCCGAGATGTCGTACCGCTCCGACCCGATCCATTCCGGCCCGATCACCTGGTAGTCTTTGATTCGAAAGGCGATACGGATGTAATCCCGCAACGACAGGCCGGTGCAGCGGACCATGGCGCCATCCACATGGATGCCGAAGTTGATCTGTCCGGGAGCCGGCGGCGGAGCCGGTTTGATCGAGGCGACCTCGAACTCCAGGCGGGGGGATGCGGGCACAGGCGCCGCGATTTGCCCAAATGCCGCCACTGCAACAAAACACAAGCCAAGCACTTTCCAAACGGAGTTCATGTGTCCGTATACGACCCGGCTCTGTATTAAGATCCGTTAAATTGGCGCCGCCGGAGCCAAAGCGCTTGCAATTATTTTCTTTTTCTGCGAGAAATAGAGATGTGAAAAGCGATCGACGCTGCAGGTTTGCGTCCGGCGAGAAGGTGGAAGCGTACCTAGCCGGCGAACTTTCCGAGGCGGAAGCGGCCCGTTTTGAAGATCACTATATCCTCTGCGCGGAATGCACCGACCTGCTGGAATCGACCGATCTTTTCATCCGTTCGATCCGTGCGGCGGGTGGAATCCTCGAAGGCTCCGCGCCCTGCCGCCTTCTCCCCCAACGCGCCGATGTGGGCTCGAGATCGGCCCGGAAGCGCCCGGCTGGGAACGCGCTCTAACCAGCTAACCGGTTGCCTGGGTCCCAGCGTCTTCCCTCCCAACTCAAGCACTTCGTAAAAGTCTTGCCGGCGCGCCTCGCGTGGCCCCCGCCATCGCTTTGGTACTCTTAGGGTCATTACCTAAGACCTAAGGCTCTGACTGGCACAGCATCTCGGATACTGATTATCCAGTTTGGCGGCGTGCCTAGGGAAATGGCTAAATCGTTTCGCACCGACGTGCAGTGTGTCACAATTACCGCGATTATTGCCGCGGTTTGTGTTGACTTAGATTGTCCGTAACTCTTAAAATCGCTACCAAGCTATAGTGTTTGATTCCGCACCGGAGGGTGGTACCTGTTACCCCAGTGGTACGCCGCGTTCTTGTTCGCCGTAAACGGCCGATGCTATTCTCAAGTCGAAATTAACAGGAAGACCAGGCGATGAACTCTTTTGGCACGGCGGATAACGCGGCCAGCATGGTGATCGGCTCCGATCTGCGGGTAGAGAAATCGAGCTTGGGCTGGCGCCAACTGGGTCTTAGCACGGCCGGCCGCCTGAAAGGGAAGCGCATCGATGAGTTATTTCCCGCGGCCGATATTCGAGCCAAAACGCTGGACGTTTTGGCTTCGGGACAACCGCTCGAAAACGTGCTGCTGGCGGTGGCGGAGACGCATGGGACCCGCTATCTGAGCGCGTCTCTGACGCCGGCGGCGGCGGATGGACCGAAACCAAGAAAGATATTGCTGCGGGCATGCGAGTTAGCCGGTGAGTTGGTGGTGGATGAAGATTCCGGAGAGATTCTGGAAATCAACGACGCCGCCGCGGAGGTTTTGGGGGGCACGCGGGAACAATGGATGGGGCGCGCGGTTTGGGAATCGGGGATTCTGAACGACGCCGGAAATCGGCGTACCAGTCTGGCGACATTGGAGCGAAAGCGCGCTATGCATTTAGGACGGTTTAGGCTGTCAGTGGAGCGGGGGCAACAGGTCGAGATCGAAGGGGCTCTGATATCGGCCGAGGGGTAAGTGCACTTAGTGTAAGGAACTGCTGAGAAGCTGCCTCAGGCGGCGATTCACTCCCGACAAGTCAGTGATCGGACGAAGGGTCGTGAGGGACCCATATGGCGGTAGCTTGCCCATGAAGAGAACTAAGATAATCCGGATCGAATGGTTGTTAGCCGCGGCCTCGGCAGCCACGCTGGCGGCGCAAGCGTCGCTTCCCGGCAACCCCACCATGGGTTACATACTGGGACCGAACGATCAGATAGTGGTTCACGCGCTGCTGGTGCCGGAGATCCCCGAAAAACCCATCCGGATCGAGTCCGACGGCTCGCTGAATCTCCCGTTGGTTGGTCGCGTGGACGCCGGCGGTCTGACGGCGCGGCAACTCGAGTCGGCCATTGCCGCGCGCCTCGGCGTTTTTGTCGAGCACCCGCAGGTTTCCATCGACGTTGCCGAGCAAGGCAGCCAGCCGGTTTCCGTTCTGGGCGCGGTGAAGAATCCCGGCGTACACCAGTTGCGCGGGCCTAAGTCGCTGGTGGAAGTACTCTCGATCGCCGGCGGCGTGGAGCAGGACGCGGGATACATCGTGCGCATCGAACGCCACACGGAACGCGGGGCGCTGCCGCTGGCCGGCGCGACGGTCGATCCGACCGGCCAGTTCAGCGTGGCGGAAGTGAACCTGGAAGACGTTATGGATGGCAAACACGCCGCCGGCGCGCTGATCGTGAAGCCGGACGACGTGATCACGGTGCCGCGGGCGCGGCTGGTCTACGTGATCGGCGAAGTCAAGAGATCGGGCGGATTTCCGATGCACGAGAAGCGGAACATTTCCGTGCTGCAGGCGCTCTCACTGGCCGAAGGGCTGACCCGCACCGCCGGCATGAGTGGCGCGCGCGTGTTGCGGAACAACCCCGACACCGGCGAGCGCGAGGAGATCCCCATCAACCTCAAGAGCATTTTCGACGGCAAGAGCCCGGACCCGGCCCTGCTGCCCGAGGACATTCTATTCGTGCCCAACAGCATGGCCAAGAGCAGCGCCCTGCGCGCGGTGGAAGCGGCCATCCAGATGGGCACCGGCGTGGTGATCTGGAAATGAGCCGCGAACTTTCTCCCCTTCCAGGCAACGGGGCGCGCGGGCTGGCCGCGCCGCAGCCGCGCATCCCGGTGGTGAACGCGACCGCGGAAGGCGCGGCAACCGCCGACGTTTTTCTCACCTTCGGCGAAGTGTTCGGCGCGCTTTGGGCGGCGAAAGGGCGGGTGATGGTACTGGCAGCCGCGGGAGCGGCCGTGGCCCTCGCGGTGGCGTTCTCCCAGCCGCCGGTGTTCCAGGCCAAAGCCTTGATCGAAGTCCAGGGCATCAACGAGAACTTCCTCAATCACCGCGATATCGACCCCACCGTGGAAGCGGGATCGATCGAGATCGAATCCTACCTGCAAACGCAAATCAAGATCATCGAAACCGACAGCCTGCTGGGCAGCGTGGCCGACCGTTTGCACCTGGAACGGTCGGCGGAATTCCAGCCGCGGCCAGGGATGTTGGCGCGTGTCCTCGCTCTGCTCCGCCGGAAGCCCGCGGCGGCGCCGGCGAATCCGCGCCCGGCGGTGATCGCCTCCATGGCGAAAGCCCTGACCGTGCGGTTGAGCGGCGAGACACACATCATCGAAGTAGCTTTTGAATCTCACAGCCCGCAGACGGCGGCCGCGGTAGCCAACGCCATCGCCGAGGAGTACATCGCCCGCAACCTCGATAAACGTTTGAGCGCCACCGAGCACACCGCCGCCTGGCTATCCGGGCAACTCACCGAACTCAAGGGCAACCTGGACCAGGCCGAAGCGGGCCTGGAACGCTACGTCATGTCCCACGACCTGCTCTACACCGGCGACGAACAGAAAGACAGCGTCGCCGAGGCCCGCCTGCGGCAGCTCCAGAGTTCCTTCACCACCGCCCAGGAAGCCCGCTTCACCGAGCAATCGCACTATGAACTGGTGGCCGCGACACCGGTGGATAAGCTTTCCGACGCGGTCGACAGCGAGACCATGCGCGCCTACCAGGCCAAGCTCACCGAACTGCGCGAAAAATACGCCGAGGCGCGCGCCGTCTACACTCCCGAGCACTACAAAGTGAAGCAGATTCAAGGGCAGTTGAACGAGGTTTCGAGCGCCATCGAACGCGAACGGCAGGCGCTGCTGAACCGGCTGAAGGGCCAGTACACGGCGTCGGTGCGCCGCGAAAAACTGATCCAGTCGGACCTGGACTCGCAAGCCGGCGTGGTGCGGGCGCAATCGGCCGGAGCGGTGGAATACAACACCCTGAAGCGCTCGGTCGAAACCTATCGCAAGCTGTACGATTCCACTCTCGAACGGGTGAAGGAAACCGAGCTGGCCGCGGCCATCCGCGCCAACAACGTGCAGATGGCCGAAAGCGCTACGCCGCCCATGGCTCCGGTACGCCCCTCCAAGCCGATGTACGGGGCGGTGGGAATGCTTGCGGGGCTGGTAGCCGGGCTGGTGATGGCCATGGGCCGGGACCGGCGACACCGCCAGTTGCGTGTGCCCGGAGAAATCGCCGCGCGGCTGGGGTTGCACGAGCTGGGCTCGATTCCCTCGGCTGCCATCGACCTGCCGTACTCGGTGAAGGAAGCAGCCGGTATTCGAGACCGCATTCGCGCTTACCGGCGGATCGAGCCGGCGGCCGGCGCACCCGGCGAGTTCCTGCGCGACTGGCTGGAAACCGTCACCTGGCGGCAGCGGGAATCCGCCCTGGCCGAATCCTATCGCGGCGTGCTGGCCTCGCTGATGCACTCGGGAGCGGAAGCGCCTCGGGTGGTGGCCGTCACCAGCGCCACCGAGGGAGAGGGCAAAACCACCACCGCCACCAACCTTGCCATCGCCCTGGCCGAATCCGGCCGCAGGGTCCTCGTGATCGACGGCGACCGGCGCCGGCCGCACCTGGACCGCATCTTCCGCGTGCCCAACCAGTGGGGGTTGAGCGATTACCTGCTGGAAACCACGCCTGCCCGGCTGATGGATGTCGCCCGCCTCGTCAGCGCCACCGATGTGCCCAACCTGTTCGTGCTGCCGGCGGGGACCGACCGCTCCTGCGTGCCGAACCTGGTGGATAACGCCCGTGCCGCCGATTTGCTGGCGGCGCTAGGCCAAAGCTACGACACCATCGTGATTGACACGCCGCCCATGCTGGCGCTTTCCGACGCGCGCGGCATCGGCCGTATGACCGACGGCGTGGTGCTGGTCGTGCGCGCCGGGCACACCCCGGAGCAACTGCTGCTGGCCATGGCCGAGAAACTGGCGCTCGACGGCACCCCGGTGCTGGGAGCGGTTCTGAACGACTGGAAGCCGGCGCGGGGGTCGAAGGCTTCCGATTATCAACGCGCGGAGTATTCGTACCGCGCTTCGGGTAGCTACCGGAGCTGATACCGATGGCCGCAACTTCCGTCGCCGCGCCCGTTAGCCGCCCGCTTTCCTGGCAGTGGAACCTGGTCTGGACCTCACTGGGAACCGCCGTTTATGCCGCCTGCAACTGGGCCATGCTGAGCGCTATCGCCAAGCTGGGCACGCCCGAAATGGTGGGCGAATTCGCGCTTGGCCTGGCGGTGACGGCGCCGGTGCTGCTGCTGGCGCAGATGAATCTACGCGCGGTTCTGGCCACCGATACCACCGACGAGTACAGCTTTCGCGATTACCGGGCGTTACGGTTGAACGCCACCTTGGCGGGCCTTGTCGCCATCGCGGCCATCGCCTGGGCGGGTTACGGCTCGAAGACCGCAACGGTGGTGATGGCGGTGGGGCTGGCGCAGGCCATCGAAGGGGTGAGCGACATTTACTACGGTCTGATGCAGCAGCACGAGCGCATGGACCGGATCACCATTTCGCAGCTCTGGCGGGGGCCGGCGGGATTGGTGGCGATGGCGGTGGGCGTGGCCCTGACCGGGTCGGTGCTCTGGGGTGCGGTGGCGCTGGTAGCGGTGCGCCTGGCCGTGCTGGCGATCTACGACGCCGGCGCCGGCACGCGCGATTTTCTGCTGAAAGACGGCGCGAAGTCTCACTTGTGGGGCAGCCTTTTGTGGGGCAGGTTGTCCAACCTGCGGACCGATTTTCAATCGGTCCAGCCGGGCGAAGCCCGGCCTTTCTTGCCCCGCGATTGGCGCCAGCGCGCCTCGCGGCAGTTTTCCATCTTCTGGCTGGCGGCGCCGCTCAGTAGCGTCATGCTGTTGAATTCGCTTTCCACCAACATGCCGCGCTATTTCATCGAACACCACAGCGGCACGCGCGAGCTGGGCATGTTTTCGGCGGCGGCTTCACTGGTGGCCGTGGGCAACACCCTCATCAACGCCCTCGGCCAGGCGGTAACGCCCAAGCTGGCCAAGATGTTCGCCTGGGAGGGCGCAGCCAAATTCGCCGCCTTCAGCGGACGGTTGGTGGCCCTCGCGGTCGCATTGGGGTTGTGCGCCATCGGCTGCTCGATGGTGCTCGGGCGCTGGGTGCTGACGCTGATGTTTCGTCCCGAGTACGCAGCCCAAGCCGGGCTGCTCACCAGCCTCATGATTGCCGGCTCCATCGGCTACGTGGCCACGCTCCTCGGCTACGCGGTGACAGCGGCCCGCTCCTTCCGGCCGCAATTGCCGCTTTTCGTGATCGTGACGCTGGTGACGCTGGTCGGCTGCGCGGTTTGGATTCCGGCGCGAGGGTTGGCTGGCGCCGCCATCGCCACCGGAGTTTCCTCGGCGGTGCAACTCGCCGGCCTGGGCTATTTGGTCTGGCGCGTGATTCGCCACGCCCGCCGCGCGGAGGCCCAAACCCATGCGTAGCGCCTCGGCAGCCCCCAGTTTTTGTGGGGCAGGCTGTCAACCTGCGGACCGATTTTCAATCGGTCCAGCCGGGCGCCAGCCGGGCCGTTCGCTGCTGGAACCGGTACCGGCCTCAGCCCGCATTCCGCGACCTCGCGATTTCGGAGTCTTCCCCCGCCAGGCACGAGTGCCCGCGCCAGCATCCGATCTGAGTGCCGCCGGCCGCGTTGCCTACGCGTTCCTCTGGCTGTTCGTGCTCTCTTTCCCGGCCGAGAAAGCCTTCGAGATTCCCGGCCTGGGAACGGTGTCGCGTCTGTTCGGCCTGTTGGCGCTCGGCGCGGGAGTGCTCGCCGCCATCGCCGACCGGCGCCTGCGTCCGCTCAGCCGGACCCACGCCGCCCTGGCGGTGTTCGTGCTTTGGGCCACTGTGACCGTGCGCTGGAGCCTGGCCCCGGACGATACCGCGGTCAAGGTCCAAACCTACCTGCAATTGCTCGGCATGGCGTGGCTGGTTTGGGAATTCTGCCCCACCGAGACGCGCATCGCCGGCATCATGCGGGCCTATGTCTTCGGCACCTTCTACGCGGATTACGACACCTTCCACCGCTGGCTTGGCGCCCATGCGACCTACTACCAGCGCTATGCCACGGCCGGCTTCGATCCCAACGATCTGGCACTGACGCTGGCCCTCAGCCTTCCGCTTTCGTTCTACCTGGCGCGGCGCGCCCGCCCCTCCCTCGCGTGGATCTATTGGCTGCAGATGGCCCTGGCGTTTCTGACCATTCTGCTTTCCGCCTCGCGAACGGGCTTTCTTACCGCGTGCCTGGCGGCGGCCATCGTGCCCCTCGGCGCGCGTTACATGAGCCGGACCGAGCGCCGCCTGATCGCTTTGGGCCTCGCCGCGGCGGTGACCGGCGCCCTGGCGGTGATTCCCGCAACCAGTTGGAAAAGGCTTTCCACCATCGGCGCGGAAGTATCTTCGGGATCGCTCAACAGCCGCACGCTGATCTGGAGCGCGGGGTGGCAGGAGTTTCGCGAACGGCCGCTGGCCGGCGCTGGCGCGGGTGCGTATCCGCGCGCCGTGGAGCCGGTAATGGGCTGGCCCACCTGGTGGCGGATCGTGGCGCACAATACCTTTTTTTCGGTGCTGGTGGAAACCGGGATCGTCGGTTTCGCCCTGTTTGCCACCGTGCTGGGGATGCTGGTGGCGGCGGTAAAGCGCATGGCGGGCTTGGACCGGCTGCTCTGGGCGGTGATGCTGGCGGTCTGGACGGTGGGAGTCAACACGCTGAGTTGGGAAATCCGCAAGCCGACCTGGCTGCTGTTCGCGCTGGTGCTGGGAACGGCGAGGCTGGGGGCCAAGGCGGCAACCGCCGGCCCGCCGCGGCGGTATCCCGTCGCGCCCGAGGTGGTGCTGCCGTGACGCGCATCTTGCACGTGGTTCCCAATCTGCACTCCTATGGGCTGCAGAACATGGTGGCCGGACTGGTCCGCTCGATGGACCGTACCCGCTACGAGCCGGCGGTGGCGAGCCTCTACGACGAATCGGAAATCGGCCTGGAGCCGGGCTTGCGCGCCGGCGGCATTCGCATGTTCCATCTGGACAAGCGGGCGGGCTTCGATGTCCGCATGTACTGGCGCCTGGCCCGCGTACTGCGGGAGTTTCAGCCGCACGTCGTCCACACGCACAACTACGTCCTCCGCTACGTTTATCCGCTGCTCGCCGGCACCCTGAGAAAGCCGGCACGGATTCCGCGGGTGGTCCACACGGTCCACAACGTGGCGGATAAGGAAGTGGACAGCCTCGGCATCCGGCTGCAGCGATTTGCGTTTCGTCACGGGGTCGCGGCGGTGACCATCGCGGCGGAAGTGTCGGCCAGTTTTCGGCGGCTGTACGGGTTTGCGGAAGCGGCCACCATCTTCAACGGTATTCCGGTGGCCCGGTATCGCAGGCCCGTGGTTCCGCGGGAGGAATGGCGGGCGCGTCACGGCCTTTCAAACGGCGATTTCGTGTTCCTGACGGTAGCGCGGTTTTCCGAACAAAAGGACCACGCCACGCTGCTGGAAGCTTTCGCCAAGGGTCCGGCACGGAATCCGGCGGCGCGCCTGCTGCTGGCCGGAGCCGGGGAATTGCGGGGAAGCATCGAAGCGCGCCTGCGGGAACTGGGACTGGAAACCCGCGTTTTGTTGATCGGCCAGCGCCGGGACGTCGCCGATGTGGCTGCCGCCAGCGACGCCTTCGTGCTGACGTCGCGCTGGGAGGGCAACCCGCTGGCGGTGATGGAGGCCATGGCCGCGGGACTGCCGGTGGTGGCGACCAACGTAGGTGCGATTCCGGAACTGGTCCGCCACGGAATCGACGGCATGCTGGCCGCGCCGGGAAATGCCGACAAGATTGCGCAAGCCATGACGTGGCTGTGCGAGCACCCCAAAGAAGCACGGGCCATGGGCGCGCAAGGCCGGGCGCGCGCCAGGGATAGTTTCGACCTCGCCGCCATGGTCCGCGCCTACAGCGAACTCTATGACCGCGTATTGGACGAAACCACGTCCCACGAACCCGCCGAGGCCGGCCTGGTGACCGCGCTATGACAGCCGCCATGGAAGCTCCACGCCTTATTGCCAGGCAGCCTGGCCGGCTGATGTTGGTGATGACGTATCTGTCGCCCGCGGGCGGAGCCGAGACGCAGGTGGTGGACCTGGCGCGCGGCTTCGATCGCCGCGGTTGGGACGTTCACCTGGTTTCGATGCTCGTGCCCGCCCCTCCCCTGCCCGACCTGACGCGGACCCGCATCCGCGTCACTTCGCTCGAAATGCAGCGCGGCGTGGCCAGCCCGGCGGCGTTGGCGCGCTTCGTGGCGCTGGTCCGGCGCGAACGCCCGGACGTGGTTCACAGCCACATGACTCACGCCAACCTGCTGGTGCGCGCCGCGCGCCCGTTGGTGAGCGTGCCGGTGGTGGTGAACACCCTGCATGGCCACAAGATGTACTCGGTCCGTTCCGACCGCTCGGCGTTTCGCGAGTTGGCGCACCGGTTCACCGACTTTCTGGCGGATGCGACCACCGCTGTCTCGCAAGCCGCGGCGGATCGTTATCTCCAGGTGAAAGCCGTCTCGCCGCGCCGCCTGGCGATGATTCCCAATGGTATTCCGGTGCGCGCCTACGAACCGGACGAGCGTGCCCGCGAGCGGCTGCGCCGCGTGCTCGATGCGCGCGGAGACTTCCTGTGGCTGGCGGTCGGGCGTCTGGAAAAAGTGAAGGACTACGCCACCATGGCGCGCGCTTTCGCCATCGCGTCCCAGGCCGAGCCGCGCCAGACCCTGGCGATTGCCGGCGACGGTTCCGAGCGCGCCATGCTGGAAGCTTTGGCCGCGGAACTGGGCATCGCCGCGCGGATACGGTTCCTGGGTGTGCGGCACGACGTGACGGCGCTGCTGCAGGCCGCCGATGGATTCCTGCTCTCCTCCATGTTCGAAGGCATGCCCTTGGCCATGCTGGAAGCCGGCGCCACCGGTTTGCCCATGGTGGCTACGCGGGTGGGAGGCAATGCCGAAGTATTGCCGCCGGAACAGCGGGGCCGGCTGGTTCCACCCCAAAATCCACCGGCGCTGGCCGAAGCCATGCTCACCGTTCTGAACATGACCGAGGGGGAACGCCGCGGAATGGGCTCGGCGGCCCGCGGCTTCGTGTTCGCGCACTACCGCATGGATTCGGTGCTGGACCGCTGGGAGGAGCTTTACGCGCGGCTGCTGGCGAAAAAAGGCGTGGCTCCGGTGGCGGCGGGAGGGGCGCGATGATCCGCTACCAAAAGGCTCGCCTTCGGGTGGCCGAATTCTTCTTCGACGAGCGCGAAACCGCCGCCGAAGCCGACATCGTGCGCTACCAGTTCCGGCCCGAGCCGATTGCCGGCTGCCGCTCGCACGACTTTCATAGCTTGTGTCTCGACTTGAGCCGCGATGCCGGCGCTTTGTTCGCGCGGATCCACCGGGAGACGCGCTATGAAATCCGCCGCGCGGGCCAGGACGGCTTGGAGCACGAGTTTGCCGCCCGCCCCGAGGCGCCATGGATGGCGGCGTTTTACGATTTCTACGACCGCTTCGCCGATAGCCGGCAACTGCTGCGGGTCAATCGCACCCGCGTGGACGCCCTGGCCGGCCACGGCATGTTTTCCCTGTCGCGTATATCGGCAGGCGGCCGGGTGCTGGTATGGCACGCCTATCTGCTCAGCGGCGCGCGCGCCTGCCTCATGCACTCGGCCTCTTTTTTCCGCCACGGCGGACCGGGCGAAGCCGCCCTGGTGAGCCGCGCCAATCGCTTCCATCACTGGGCCGACATTCTGCGTTTCCGCGCCGAAGGCTTGGCCATTTACGATTTCGGCGGCTGGTACGCCGGCCGCGAGGATACCGAAAAGCTTCGCGTCAACCGCTTCAAGGAAAGTTTCGGCGGCGAAGCCGTGCACGAATACAGTGCCGACCGGGCCAATACCTGGAAGGGAGTGGCGGCGCTGGGAGTTCACGGCTTGAAGCAGGCGTTGACGCAATCGCTGGGCGGGAGGAAATGCTGATGCTTACGCGTTATTTGGTGCGCTTCGACGATATCTGTCCCACCATGAACTGGACCGTGTGGCGGCAGGTGGAAGAGGCGCTGGTGGAAGAGGGTGTGGAACCGATTCTGGCGGTGGTCCCCGACAATCGCGACCCTAACCTGACCTTCGATTGGCCGGAGCCGCGCTTTTGGGATCGGGTGCGGCAATGGCAGGCGCGGGGTTGGACGATCGGCATGCACGGCTACCATCATCGTTACGAAACCGAGGACGCCGGCATCGTCGGCCGCAACCGCTACAGCGAATTCGCCGGCTTGAGCCGCGCCGCGCAGCGCCACAAGATCGCCGCCGCGCTCGAGATTTTCGCCCGCGAAGGCGTGGCGCCCGAGGTTTGGGTGGCCCCGGCGCACTCCTTCGACGCCATCACCCTGGAAGAACTGGCCGAACAGGGGATGCGCTTCGTGAGCGATGGCTACTCGCTGCTGCCGCACCTGGACGAGCGCGGCCTGCTCTGGGTTCCGCAGCAACTGGGTGCATTCCGCCGGATGCCCTTCGGGCTGTGGACCGTGTGCCTCCACCACAACCGCTGGAAGGCCGCGGAGATTGCCGGGTTCCGCGCCCGGCTGAAGCAATATCGCTCCCGGATCGCCAACTTCCGCCAGGTGGTCGAAACCTACGCCGACCGCGAGGCGCGGCTGGCAGACCGGCTCAGCTCGGAATCCATCCGCCTGGCGCGCTCGGCCCGCGGCGTGTTGGGACAAGCCTTGGGGAACGCGGCGTTATGAAGATCGCATTTGTCATTACCCGGGCCGATGCCGTGGGCGGCGCCACCATTCACGTCCGCGACCTGGCCGTGGCGCTGGCGGCGGAAGGCCATTCGCCCACGGTGCTGGTGGGCGGAAGCGGGCCGGTGAGCCGGGAACTCGACGCCTGCGGGATTCGCGTGGTTTCGCTGCCGCACCTGGCCCGGCCCATGAATCCGCTGCACGACGCCCTGGCGGTGCGCGAAATCGCCGGCGCCATCTCGCGGCTCGCCCCGGACCTGGTTTCCGCGCACACGGCCAAGGCCGGCTGCCTGGCTCGTCTGGCTTGCTCCCGGATGAACGTACCGGTGCTCTATACCCCCCACGGCTGGACCATCGCCGACCGGCTTTCGGTCCGCGGGGGACGCTTCTATCGCGTGGTGGAACGCGCCACGGCGCCGCTCGCCACCGCCATCGTGAACGTTTGCGCCTACGAGCGGCGGCTGGCCGAAGCCCACCGCATCGGCCGCGCCGCGCAGCACCGGGTCATCTATAACGGCATGCCCGATATTCCCCACGAGCTGCTGGCCCGTCCCGAGTCCGATCCGCCCCACATCGTGATGGTCGCGCGCTTTGAGCCGCCCAAGGATCACGAAACCCTGCTCCGCGCGCTCGCCGCTTTGCGCGACTGGGCCTGGACGTGCGAACTGGTCGGCGACGGCCCGGGTCTCGGGCGCGCCCGCGCTCTGGCTACCCGGCTCGGGCTTCGCCCCCGAGTGCGTTTTGTCGGCTCCACGCCGCACGTCGCCACCGCCCTGGCCGGCGCCCAGGTCTTCGCCCTGGCGACGCGTTCGGAGGCCTTTCCCCGCAGCATTCTCGAAGCCATGCGCGCCGGCTTGCCGGTGGTGGCAACCGGCGTGGGCGGAGTCCGCGAGGCGGTGGAACACGGCGCAACCGGCCTGGTGGTGCCGCGCCAATCCGTCGACGCCATGACGGACGCGCTGGGCGAATTGATTACGGACCGGGCCTTGCGGGTGCGCCTGGGCGCCGCCGGCCGCCGGGCTTACGCCAGCCGTTTCACTTTCGGGCGCATGCTGGCCCAGACCCTTTCGCTGTATGAGGAAGTGACCGGGGCCGCGGTCCCCTCTGCGCTGTACCAGGCGCGGGAGAAATAAATGGCTACTGCTCTTACCATGCGCGCGGCCCTGGCGGTGGAACGCCCCAGGCCTTGCCTGACGGGGGCCATCCTGGTGGTGTCGGACGTTACCGCCATCGCTTTCGCCATCGCCGCGGCGGTGCTGATCCGGCTGGCGCTCAGTGGCGAGTACGCTCCCAGCCTCTACTGGCGGCTGTGGCCGCTGTTGGGATTGTTTGCGGCGGCGTATGGCCTGTTCGGGCTCTATCCCGGCGTGGCCATGAACCCGGTGATGGAACTGCGCACCACCAGCTACGCCACCACCCTGGTATTCCTGGTGCTGGGCGCGTTGACGTTCCTGCTGCGCAATCCGAACGCCTATTCCCGGCTGGCGTTTTTCGGCGCCTGGCTGATGGCCCTGGTAGCGGTCCCGCTGGCCCGGGCCATGGCGCGCACCCTCGCCGCCGAGGAACCATGGTGGGGATACCGGACGGTGATTCTGGGCGGCAGCGGAACCGGCGCGGCGGTGCTCGCCAAGCTCGTAAGCCAGCCGGAAATCGGCCTCCGTCCGGTGGCGATCTTCGACGACGACCTGGCCCGAGGCACCCTCGTGCATGGCGTCCCCGTGCTGGGACCGATCGAAGCCGCGCCCCGATTCGCCCAGGAATCCGGCGTTACCCGCGCCGTGGTGGCCATGCCCGAACCTGACACCGCCAGGCTGCTGGGTTTACTGGACGAATACGCGCACACCTTTTCGCGCGTCTTCATGGTGCCGCACTTCCAGGGAATTTCGGGCATCGGCATGCAGACCCGCGACGTGAGCCGGCTGCTGGCTCTCGAACTGCGCAAGCACCTGCTCATGACCGGGCCGCGCACGGTCAAGCGGACCCTGGACGTGCTGCTCTCGTCGCTATTGCTGGTGACGGGAGCGCCGCTGCTGGCCGCCATCGCCGCCGCCATCAAGCTGGAATCGCGCGGGCCGGCGCTCTACCGCCAAAGCCGGGTGGGCCTGGGGAGCGGCAGCTTCCAGGTCTGGAAATTCCGCTCCATGCGGCCGGATGCCGACCACGTGCTGAGCCGCTACCTGGAGGAGAATCCCCAATTGCGCGAAGAATGGGAGCGCGATCATAAGCTGAGGAACGATCCGCGCATCACCCGCGTCGGCCGCTTCCTGCGTAAGACTAGCCTGGACGAACTGCCCCAGTTGTTCAACGTGCTGCGCGGCGAGATGAGCCTGGTCGGACCCCGCCCCATCGTCAGCGGCGAGATTCAAAAATATGGTAGATCGTTTACCCTCTATCGCCAGGTGATCCCCGGTCTGACCGGACTATGGCAGGTTTCCGGCCGCAACCTGACCTCCTATCGGGAGCGGGTTGAGCTGGACGACTATTACGTGCGCAACTGGTCGCCCTGGCTCGATGTGTATCTGCTGGCGCGAACCGTGAAAGTGGTGATAACCGGCTATGGCGCATTCTAATTCGTGGAGCGGACTCTCAGTCTGCCACGCCGGGACTTATCCCGGCGCTCTTGGCTGCGGCTCCGCTGCTTTGTGGGGCAGGTTGTCAACCTGCGGACTGATTTTCAATCGGTCCAGCCGGGCGCAGCCCGGCCGCTCGCTGGCAAGGACTGAGACCGGGCTCACCCTAAATTCCGCCACCTGGGGATCGACGCCTTTGCGCGCCGGGAGACCGGCCATGACCGGCCATCTGGCCCGGCTCGCCTTTCTCCTGCTGGCCCTCGCCCCCGCCGCCTTTTCCGCGGTCTATTACGTCGATAGCTACAACGGCCTGGACAACAATACCGGCCTGAGCCCGTCGGCGGCGTGGATGACGCTGGGACGCGTGCGCCAGGCGCGGCTGTTCCCCGGCGATTACGTGCTGCTGGTGCGCGGCGGCATCTGGTACGAGCAGTTGATCGTGAACGCTTCCGGCAGCGATGGAGCGCCGGTCGCGTTTGCGGCCTACGGGCCCGGTACCGCCATGCCGGTGATCGACGGCACTACCGTCAATGTGCCGCAACAGAGCGCCCTGGTCACGGTTTCCTCCCGCTCCTGGGTGACCATCGACGGCATCGAGATCCGCAACTCGGTGCGCGACGGCTTCATGGTTTACAACGCAGCCAATGTCGCTTTGCGCAATTGCGCGGTCCACGGCCACCAGTTCAACGGCGTGATCGTTTTCGATTCGAGCAACGTCACCGTGGCGAACTGCGAACTCTACGGCAACAGCCTGAACACCGCCGCGAGCTATGCGGGCATTTCGATCGACGGCGACAACAATACTCCGGTGGGATTTGGAATCCTGGGCAATCGCATCCACGATAACGTGGGCGGCCAGGGCTGGAACGGCGCCAACGGTATTTGCCTCGGCCACACCGGTAGCAACATACCCACGCTTTCCGGGGTCGAGATTCGCGGTAACCAGATCTACAACAACGGTAACCCCTCCCAGAACCAGGCCGGGCGCGGCATTTCGGGCAGCTTCAACGGCGACGTCACCATCGTGGATAACACCGTGTACCGCAATGCCTCGGCCGGCGTCTACCTGGGGGACGTGGGGCTCAGCCCCGTCATCGACATCGCCCAAAACGTCTTTTACGATAACGCCCTGCGCCAATTCGGCGGCTACACCACCGCCAGCGCCACCGCCAGCCAGAACCTGCTGCTGGTGGACGATCCCACCATCACTGCCATGGGCGCGGAAGTCGGCGGGCTGGGACCGTGGACCATCGAGCAAAACACGTTCGTCTATACCACCAACACCACCGATCCTTACCGTGGCTTCATCCGCATCAACAACCCGGAGCAGGACGCCCTTCTGATCTCCAACTTCAACACCTTTTATTCCGCCGGCCCCAAGCGCTGGATCGATTCAGGCGACGTGGTTCTGACATTCGCGCAATGGCAGGCGGCGGGCTACGACGGCAATAGCGCCAATCCGAGATAACCGTGAAACATTCCATCGCTACTCGCACTCTCGCGCTCTCGAAGCCGGTGTTCACCGTGAGTCTCGATTTTGAGTTGCTGTGGGGCACTCGAGACCGTCCTTATAACGAGGCGTTCGAATCGCTCTGCGCCATCGAACGGGAGAAGGTTTTCGACCGTTTGCTCGGCCTGCTGGCCGCGAGTCGCATCAGCGCCACCTGGGCGGTGGTCGGCAAACTGTTTTTGCAGGATGGCGGCCGCGACCCGCTCCTTCATGCCGCCGACCTGGTGGAGAGAATCCGCCGCTGTCCGGTGCCCCAGGAGATCGGTTCCCACACCCTCACCCACGCCGAGATGGGGAAAATCTCCCGGCGCGAAGCCAAAGCCGAACTGGAAGGCTGGGCGCGGCTGGCGCGGCTGGCCGGGTTGGAATATCAGTCGATTGTTTTTCCCCGCAACTGCCCCGGCCATGCGGACGTGGTTCGCGAGAGCGGCTTCCGTTGTTTCCGCGGACAAGAGCGCACCTGGTACGCCGCTCGCCCGCGCCCGCTGCGGCGGTTGGGGCACCTGCTGGACATCGTCACTGCCCGCACCCCTCAAACCGCGCTGCCGCGCCTCGAAGACGGGCTTTGGAACATACCCGGGTCGATGCTGTACACGCCCGCGTTCGGAGTGCGGCGTTTCCTGCCGGTTTGGCTGCGGGTGTTGCGCGCCAACCGCGGCCTGGACCGCGCCATCGGCCGCCGCGAGGTCTTCCACCTGTGGTTTCATCCGACCGACCTGACCCGCCGGACCGACGCCATGCTGGACGGCTTGCGCCGGATCTTCGAGCGCGCCGCCCGGTTGCGCGACGCTGGAGCGCTGGACATTCTTCCCATGCGTGCGCTCTTGCCGCCAGACTTGGAAACCCCTCGGGAGGAGGTTGTTCATGACGCCGCTCACCGCTGAGAACCAGCTTCCTGTGGAGCAGGTTGTTCCTGTGGGGCAGGTTGGCAACCCGCCGACCGATTGGGGGCGCCCCCTGGGCCCGGTCCAATCTTCCATCAGTCCGGTAGTTCAAGAACCCGTCTCGACGTCCGCTCGCGGCTGTGCTGTGGGGCAGGTTGGCAACCTGCCGACCGATTCTCAATCGGTCCAATCTTCCACCGGTTCGGACGTTCCGGGACCCGCCTCGACACCCGCTCGCGATTGTGATGCGGCGCCAATCTCGCTGGCCGTCCGTTTGTCCCGTGGCCATCTCGAAGCTCGCGAGGTCCTGCGCTACGCCACCGATCTCGCCGCCGATCTCGCCGCGCGCCATCGGGCGGGCCGCGCGCACGGCGCCATCGCGCCGGAAGCCGTACTGCTGGCCGGCGGCTCCGCGCGCCTCGAGGACCCGCCCCGGTTGGGCATTTCCGCGGGCCTCGATGCCGTGCAGTTCGCCGCCTTGCTCCGGGTAATGGCGCGCGCCTGCGCCGAACCGGATCGTGCCGCTCTCGGAGCCTCCCTCGGGGCGCTCTGCGGCCGCTATCTCAACCCGGAAGCCGGGCCCGGCGCGCAGTCTTTCAAGAAACTGCTGCTGGCGCTCAAGGTCCTGCGCGTGCAGTATGGGAACCGTGTGCCGGCAGCCGTGGCGCGGCCCGTGGAAATCGTCCCCGGCCCCGATCCGGCCGGCTCGCGGCCCGCGCCCGAACCTTCCAAGTCCAGGCGCCGCAAGATCCGGATCTTGATCCGCGCCGTGCCTTCCGCTACCCAACTGATTCCCTATCGACAGCCGGAGCCGCGCCCGTCTCTCTGGCGAAAACTTCGCTTCCTGTTCCTCGGGCGATGACAAGAACCGGAGACACAAGGAACACTCATGCGTACCTACGCCGCGGTCGAACAACCGAAGCACCTGATACAGATTCAAGGCGCCGTGCCGTCCCCCGCCCGCCCGCCGGTTTCGCCGGATGGATCGAACCTGGCGGCCTTTTGGGAGAATCGCGGCCTCCGCGTCTGCCGCCGGGATGGCGTTTCTTGGGGCGAATACAAAGGCGGATTCTTCTCGAGCCTGCCCTTTCACCTGAATCTCGACGCCACTGGCGAGCAGTTGCGCGCCGCCCTCCGCGCTACCGGGGCGCGCGGCTTGCGCTTCCCCTCCGCCAATCTGCCCGGCCTGGCTAGCGGGATCTACGTCTGCCGTCCCTCGGCTTACACCCTGCAGTCGGTTTCGCGCAAACAGCGCGGCCACGTCACCCACGGAATGGAGGCTTGCCAGTTCCGCGCCGTCGACCCGGATGAACTCCTCCGCGAGGGCATGAACTTGAACCGCGATACGCTCGACCGCCAGCAGCGCCACGACGCCCGTTTTCTGGACCCGGCCCGATGGGCCGGTTTTGTGGACGCGGTGCGGCGCTCCCCCGGCGTCGCCGTCCACGGCGCCTATATTGGCGGGCGCCTGGCCGCCTACATGGTGAGCTGCCGCGACGGCGGCTGGCTGCACCTGATGTTCAAGATGTCCCGCGCCGCCGACCTGGATTTCTATCCCAATCATGCCCTCGACTATTGGGTACTGTCCCAGGCCGCTGGCGATCCGGAAATCGAGTTCGTCGGCAACGGCTTTGCCTCGCTCGTGCCGAATGAAGGTTTGGACCGCTATAAGCGCCAGATGGGTTACCAGCTCCAGCCTCACAATCTCTGCCTGCACCTGGCTCCCGCGGCCGCGCCCTGGCTCGCCAACCGGCTGACCGTATCGATGGCGCGGGCCGCCGCCTCGCGTCTGCCCAACCATCCCGGCCTGGCCTACGCCGCGGCGATCCTGGAAGGCGTGCGCCAGACCCGCACGAAGCCGCCCGCGGACCCGGTCCAAACCGGTTCCGACGACATGTGCCAGCAGGAAGAGGCCACCGGTTTCTCGCGCATCCTCCGCCCCGCCGCGGCCTTCCCCCTGTTACGCGCCTGGCAAACCCTGCGCAAGGGCGGCGTGCCGTACATGTGGCGGCGCGGAACGGATTATCTCCGCCGCAAACTGCGCCGGCGTTCGGCCGGCCCGGCGAAGGTGCGTCCGCTGGCGCCGGAGGAAGTGCTCAACCTCCAGCCCGGCGATTGGGTGCAGGTGAAAACGATGGAAGAGATTCGCGCCACCCTCGACGCCCGCGGCAAGAATCGCGGCCTCTTGTTTACCGACGACATGCGCGGCTTCGCCGGCCGGCGCTTCCGCGTCTTCAAGCGCGTCGAGAGCATCTTCCTCGAAGAGTCCAAACAGCGCCGCACGCTCAAGAACACCGTCCTCCTCGAAACCGCGTACTGCCCCGGCATCACCTTCCGCTGCGACCGCTCCTGCTTTCTGTTCTGGAAAGAAGCGTGGCTCAGAAAAACCCCTCCGGAGGGCACCGAATGAAGCCGGAAATAGTCCGTCTCCCCGCCAGGCCATAACAGCCTGACAGCCGAGCGAGTTCCCGGCAACCGCTCCCTTACGGTCGCGGTAAGCGATTGCAAACACGCGGTGTCCGTAACCGAGCCGCGACCGTAAGGGAGCGGTTGCCGCGCCTAAACTAAGAAATCCCCAGATCGGCTAAGCACCCAGCCCTTCACCCCGCTCGCGATTGGTACACTATCCCAATATCCGTAACTCAACCAGGGAGGTCCGAAGTGCGAAGTGTACCGTTAGCCGTTCTATTCGCTGCCTGCGCCATGGCGCAGACGGCTGTCTCGCCGGAAAAAGAAGCTGGGATGAAGGCCGATCTCGAAGGCCAGATCGACGGCATGAAGAAACAGGCGCAGGTCATGGTCGACAGCGTCTTCAGTTTTGGGGAATTGGGTTTTCACGAAGTGGAAACCTCGAAGTATCTCACCGGCGTGCTGGAAAAAGCCGGCTTCAAGATTGAGCGCGGCTATGCCGGCATTCCCACCGCGTGGGTGGCGAGTTGGGGCGAAGGCAAGCCGGTGATTTCGCTAGGCTCGGACATCGACGACATTCCGCAAGCCTCGCAAAAGCCCGGCGTGGGATACCACGATCCGCTCGTCGCCGGCGCTCCCGGCCATGGCGAAGGGCACAACTCCGGCGTGCCGCTGAATATCCTGGCGGCGCTAGCGGTCAAGAAGGTGATGGAGCGCGAGCACCTGAAGGGCACCATTCGCCTGTGGCCCGGTGTGGCGGAAGAACTCGTCGGGACCAAGGCTTACTACGTCCGCGAGGGCATGTTTAAGGATGTCGACGTGGTCTTGTTCTGCCACGTAGCGGCCGGCTTCGGCGTCTCTTACGGCCCGTCGGTCAACCAGAACGGCCTGGTCTCGGTGGAGTATTCGTTCAAGGGCGAAAGCGCCCATGCCGCCGGCGCTCCATGGCGCGGCAAAAGTGCGCTCGACGCGGTGGAGCTGATGGACGTGGGCTGGAACTTCCGCCGCGAGCATCTGCGCCTGGCGCAGCGCTCCCATTACGTCATCACCGATGGCGGCGATCAGCCCAACGTGGTGCCGCCCACCGCCGCCGTCTGGTATTACTTCCGCGAGGCCGACTACGACCACATCTTGGACCTCTGGCAAAAGGGCGACAACATGGCCAAGGGCGCCACGCTCATGACCGATACCACCTTCACTGAGCGCCTGCTGGGCACCGCCTGGCCCGGCTACTTCAGCAAGCCCATCGCTCTGGCCATGTACGAGAACATCAAGAAAGTCGGCTTGCCGGCATGGTCGGAAGACGACCAGAACCTGGCCCGCGGTTTGCAAAAGGAACTGAAGGTGCCCGTGCGCGGCCTCACCAGCAAAATCCCTCCCATGCGCGAGCCGCGCCCGCCCCAGACCGATGACGCCGAGGAGGGCCTGGGACAGGGCCAGCAGCCCACCGGCGGCGGTTCCGACGATATCGGCGACGTCTCCTGGAACGTGCCCACTATCGTCCTTCGCTACCCGTCCAATATTCCCGGCGGTCCCGGCCACAATTGGGCCAACGGCGTTTCCATGGCAACGCCCATCGCCCACAAGGGTGTCGTGGCCGGCGCCAAGGCCCAGGCCATGACCATGCTCGACATTTTGGTCCATCCCGAGCTGGTGAAGCAGGCCTGGGACTATTTCAACGACGTCCAGACCAAGGAGACCAAGTACAAGAGCTTCCTGCGCCCCGACGACAAGCCGGCCATCTGGCTCAATACCAGGATCATGGAAACCTACCGCGACAAAATGCGCCCGTTCTATTACGATCCGTCGAAGTACGACACCTACCTGGAACAACTCGGGATCAAATATCCCACCGTGCGGCCGGAATGAGCTTCCGTCGCATTACGACCGCTGGCGGAACCCGTGGGGCAGACCATCGTTTTTTGTGGTCTGCCCTTCACCACCCACCCGAACCTGCTCGCTCGTCCTCCTATTTAGCCTCTTACGATCACAACCGAGCCGCGACCGCGAGGGAGCGGTTGCCGACAGCCTTCACCTACCGAGCCGCGACCGTAAGGGAGCGGTTGCCGACAGCCTTCACCTACCGAGCCGCGACCGTAAGGGAGCGGTTGCCTTGGCTGATAGCTGACCGCTGATAGCTGAAAGCTTCTGCTAGCCTGGAACTATGCAGTTCTCAGAGTCCATCTTTGCGACCCGTTTTCAGATTACCCGGCGCGACCTGGAAGCTTACCTGGCGGAAGCGTTATCGGCGGGTGGCGATTACGCCGACCTGTATTTTGAATATATGCTGACAAGCTCCATCGGCATCGACGAATCGATGGTAAAGAGCGCGTCGCAGGGCGTTGGCATGGGCGTGGGCGTGCGGGTGATTGCGGGGGAACGCACCGGCTACGCTTATAGCGACGACCTGGCGCCGGAGAAAGTCCGCAAAGCGGCGCGCGTGGCGGCGTCGATCGCCTCCGGGCCCAGCAAAGTGGAAAAATTCGATCTGAACGAAGGCATGCGCCACAATTTGTATCCCGTCGTGACCGCGCCCACCGAAACGGCCTTCGCCGACCGTGTGGAGTTGATAAAGCGTGCCGACCGCGCCGCGCGGGCTTACGACCCACGCATCTTTCAGGTGCAGGCCGTGTACGCCGACCACCTGCGTTATGTGCTGGTGGCCACCAGCGAAGGCGTGCTCACGGCCGACCGCCAGCCGCTGGCGCGCATGAGCGTCTCGGCCCTGGCGCGGCAGAGCGGCGGCCGGCCGCAGCGGGGCCACGCCGGCGGCGGCGGCCGCGTCGAGCTGGATTTCTTTCTCAAGGAGAAGACTCCCGAACACTTCGCCCACGAAGCCGCGCGGGAAGCCGTCGTCATGCTGGATGCGGTGGAGACGCCCGCCGGGGAAACTACGGTGGTGCTGGGGCCGGGCTGGCCGGGCATTCTCCTGCACGAGGCCGTGGGCCACGGATTGGAGGCCGATTTCAACCGCAAAGGCGTCTCGGCGTTCACCGGCCGGATCGGACAGAAAGTGGCCAGCGAGCTGTGTACGGTCGTCGACGACGGCACCATCCGCAGCCGCCGCGGCTCGCTCAACGTGGACGACGAAGGGCAGCCCACCGAACGCAACGTGCTGATCGAAAACGGCGTGCTGCGCGGCTACCTGCAGGACAAGCTTTCGAGCCGCCTGCTCCACACAAAATCCACCGGCAGCGGCCGCCGCGAAAGCTACGCCCACATCCCCATGCCGCGCATGACCAATACATTTATGCTGGCCGGGGAAAGCGATCCCCAGGACATCGTGCGGTCGGTATCGAAGGGGATCTATTGCGCCAATTTCGGCGGCGGACAGGTAGACATCACCAGCGGCAATTTTGTTTTTTCAGCCTCGGAAAGCTACCTGATCGAGGACGGCAAACTGACCCGCCCGGTGCGCAACGCCACCCTCATCGGCAACGGTCCGGAAGCGTTGAAGCACGTCAGCATGGTGGGCAACGACCTGCGTCTCGACGAAGGCATCGGCGTGTGCGGCAAGGAAGGCCAAAGCGTCCCTGTGGGCGTCGGCATCCCCACCATCAGGATCGACCATATGACCGTGGGCGGAACGGCGTAGCGGCTCTCGGCCAAGACCCGTGAGGCAGGCACTTCTGCGTACCGCGTCGAGACTCCGAACTCTGAAGTCGCCCCGGCGGTTTTCTGGTGCTGAGGAAAATAGGCTCAACTGACGGGGACTGGCGCGGGGAGCCAGGTGGGACAGACGATCGTTTTTTGTCGTCTGTCAGGCTCGGGCAGCGTGTCGAGGCCTGACAGACGACGAAAAACGATCGTCTGTCCCACCTCCGGGTCGCCGAAACCCGGCTCACCTCAATTTCCATGACTTCCGGAGTTCGGAGACTCGTCTCGACGCGCTTTGGTTTGATCGGGAGACCCGCCTTTCGTGCTAGGTCTTCGATCGCCTGGACAAGCCCTTTGGTGGGGAGTAGGCTGGTAACCTGTGGAGAGCTTTAACCCCGCAGGTACCCGCTGGAATCCGAAACCCGGCGCACTCAAGCGATCGACTCTTTGCCGGATCCCGGCCGGCCTCCTGTTGCTCGCCTTATGGGCCTCGGCGCAGACCATCGCTGTTTCGCCCGCCGGTCCCATCCGCACCCTGGCGGAAGCGCGCGATGCCGCCCGGGCGCAACGCGGCGCCGGCCGCACCGGCACCATCACCATCCGGATTGGCGCCGGCGTCTATTTCCTGCCGGAGACGCTGGTTCTCTCACCCGACTATTCCGATACGGTTTGGGAAGCTGCCCCGGGAGCGCGCCCCGTCATCAGCGGCGGCCGTATCCTTACCGGCTGGAAAAAGGGCGCCGGTCCGCAGTGGACCGCCGACGCCTCGGGCCCTGACTTCCGCCAGCTTTTCATCGGCGGGCGCCGTGCCCAGAGAGCCCGCACCCCCAACGCCGGCTTCTACCGCATCGACGGGGCCAGCCCCCAGGACAAACCCGCACAGATCCGCTTCCGCGGCAATGACATCCGCCCGGAGTGGGCCGCGCGCGGCGACGTCGAGGTGGTCGCGCTGCTGGCCTGGGCCGACTTTCGCATGCCTCTCGCCAGTGTGGACGAGAGCGCTCATACCGCCGTGCTCACCGACGACCCGCGCCCGTCCAACAAAGAAGCCGACGCCCGCTATTACATCGAAAACGCACCCGACGCGCTGGACCAGCCGGGCGAATGGTATCTCGACCGCCAGACCCACACGGTTTCCTACTGGCCCCTGGCCGGCGAAAACCTGGCCATTGACCAGGCCATCGCACCGGCCCTGGTGGAACTCGTCCGCCTGGAGGGCAACCCCGAACGGGGACGCTTCGTCCACAACGTCGTCTTCCGCGGCCTGCAATTCGTCCACGCCGATTGGACCATGCCCGGCCACGGCTACGCGGACACCCAGGCCGCCCAGCCCGCGCCGGCCGCCATCGTCGGCGTCGGCGCCACCGATTGCACCATCGAAAGATGCACCGTGGCCCATTCGGGCGGCTACGCCATCTTCTTCGGACGCGGCTCGAAACGCAACCGGATTCTGGCCAGCGAACTGTACGATCTGGGCGGAGGCGGCGTAAAGCTGGGCGAGCCTCGCCAGTTTCCCGACGAACCCGAGCGGAACTACGAAAACGTGGTGGCCGACAATCACATTCACGATCTCGGCCTGGTCTACGCCCCCGCGGTCGGCGTGTGGGTCCTCCAGAGCGGCCGCAACCAGATTGTCCACAACCACATTCACGATCTCTTCTATACCGCCATTTCCGTGGGCTGGACATGGGGGTACGCCGAAAATCAGTCCCAGGGCAATATCGTCGAGTACAACCACCTGCACCATATCGGCAAGGAGATGCTCAGCGATATGGGCGGCATTTACACCCTCGGCGTGCAGCCCGGGACGCGCATCCGCTACAACCTGATCCACGACATTTCGTCGTTCACCTACGGAGGCTGGGGCATCTATCCCGACGAAGGCTCGTCGGAAATGCTGATTGAAAACAACGTGGTCTACCGGTGCAAGAGCGCCGGTTTCCACCAGCACTACGGCCGCGAGAATACGGTGCGCAACAACATCTTCGCCTTCAACCAGGAAAACCAGTTGATGCGCACTCGCGCCGAGCCGCACGTTTCGTTCACCTTCGAACACAACATCGTCTACTTCGATCAGGGCCGTCTGCTGGGCACCAACTGGACCGGCGACGGCTTCATCATGAAGGGGAACCTCTATTTCGATACCCGCGGCAGCGAGATTAGCTTCGCCGGCCAGCCATTCGCCGAGTGGCAGTCGGCCGGACGGGACGCCGGCTCTGCCATCGCCGACCCGCTCTTCGTGAATGCCGGAAACTTCGATTTCCGCCTGCTCCCCGAGTCGCCCGCCCTCAAGCTGGGCTTTCACCCGATCGACTTAAGCACTGTCGGCCCGCGCGTGCCGGCGGGCCAGTAAGCACCCTCCCCGGCAGGGGCAGCTCCCTACGCGCGAGCCCGCGAGGCGCTTGGCTGTCGTGAGGCGCGCCACGCTTCCCCTCGCGCCCGGATGTAGGCGGTGCATTCGCTGTCCGTCCTTAGCCGGGGCCTCGTGTAGTGGATTCCGCCCAGACTGTCGGGAACTGGAAGCTCCGCCATTAGCTCGGCATGCACTTCCTGCAAATGCGAAGGCCTCTCTTCATCCGGATTCAGCCCCGCGAATGCGGGCACCGTCACGCCCTGCAGCGGATCGTCCGTGCGCGGTTTTGCCAGGGTAAGTACGTCGCCCACGGCGCTCGCCGCGGCATCGCGTGCCGTGAGCGCCGGCAAGTTCCAGCGCGTTTCGATGGTCTTCAAGATAGACGTGTGATCGAGCGGCGTCGCTCCCGCGGCCGCTCGAAACACGGTTCCCGCCGCGATCAAAGGCGATACCAGCACCGTCGGCACGCGTGGGCCGAAGCGCGTGAAGTCGAATCCATACTCGCCCGCCGAATTGTCCGGCGGTACCGCGCCCGAAGGCGGCGGCACGTGGTCGAAGCAGCCTCCGTGCTCGTCGTAGGTGACGATCAGCAACGTTTGGTTCCAGGCGGGTCCGTTCCGCAGCGCATAGTAGACGTCGTGAATCAGTTGCTCGCCCAACGCGACGTTATAGTTCGGGTGTTGGCTGTTCCCGCTCGCGCCCCAGCTCGGCTCCAGAAATGTGTAAGCCGGCAGGGTTCCGTTCGCCGCGGCCGTCTGGAAATCCGTGAACTGGCCGAAGTGGCTGTCATCCGCATTGGTTAGATCGGAGAAGTCCGACCGTGTCAGCGGCGGCGCGTCGTAGCCGTAAATACTCCACGTTACGTTGTTGTTTGAGAGCAAACTGAAAATAGTCGGGCAGGTGTACTTCGTGGTCTTGTCATCCATGTGGCCCTGCGAAGTCCCCGCATTCACGAAGGCCCGGTTCGGCAGTGTCTCGGTCGGGACGGAGCCAAACCAGTTATCGCAAACCGCGAACCCCCTGGCAAGACCGGAAAGGACCGGCAGCATGGCCGGGGGAAACACGCCCATGATGCTGCCGGCAGTGGTGCCGGCAATGATCGAGTAGCCCTCTTTCGACTCCCATCCGAGGGTGTAGCTGAAATCGGTGACGAAGCCCTGGTTGGTTGCCACCGGCGGGGTGGGAGCCGTTGTGCTGCCGAAAAGCTGAGAGTTTGTAGCAGTGTAACCTTCGCCTGGATCCGCGCCCGGCATGAGGTACGCATTGGCATCGGTCGCCGCGATCGCGAACACCGGAACCGCCGAACCATCCGTGCCCGGGTTCGATTCATTTCCCGCCAGCCCTTCAAATGGCTGACCCGTGGGCGAAATATTGCCGCTACCTGAGTACAGGAGTCCCAACATGTGGTCAAACGAACGGTTTTCCAGCATCAGAACAACGATGTGATCGATCGACGATAGTTGATTATTGGGCATCTGCCCTCCCCCCCCGGCTATCACTATAACGCCGCGGTTGTGAATCGCTGGTTACGTTTGGATGTCAATACCCCTGTTAGAATCGAATCATCCGATGCCCACCCAGGCCCCTCCAGCATCCGCGCGTCAGTTTTTTTCGCGGCACGGCACGCTGTCGAAATGGCATCCGAACTACGAGTTTCGGCAGGGACAGGTGGAGATGGCCGAAGCGGTCGAATCGGCACTGCGCGACCGTCGTCACCTGATCGTAGAAGCCGGCACGGGCACGGGCAAGACGCTGGCCTACCTGGTTCCGGCGCTGCTCTCCGGCAAGCGCATCGTGGTTTCCACCGGTACCAAGAACCTGCAGGAGCAGCTTTTTTTCAAAGACGTTCCCTTCCTGCAGAAGCATTTTCCCCGGCCGCTCAAAGTCTGCTACATGAAGGGGCGGAACAACTACGCCTGCCGCCAGAAAATCTACGAGGCCGAGAAATCGCCGGTGCTCAACGGCCTGGAAGAAGTGGCCGATTTCGAAATCATTCAGAATTGGGAAAAGACCACCGAGTTCGGGGACCGCGCCGAAATCGGGAAGCTGCCCGAATCGTCGACCGCCTGGGCCAAATTCGATGCCCGCAGCGATCTTTGCAGCGGCAGCAAGTGCCCCAACTTCGACCGCTGCTTCATCACCCTGATGCACCGCCGCGCCGCCGAAAGCGACATCGTCATCGTCAATCACCACCTGTTCTTCGCCGACCTGGCTTTGAAAGACGACAACGACGAAGGCGGCGTGCTGCCCGATTACCACGCCGTGGTGTTCGACGAGGCGCATGAGATCGAAGACACCGCCGGACAGTACTTCGGCGTTTCGCTCAGCAACTACCGCATCCACGATCTGCGCCGCGACCTGGCCGTGGTCAGCCGCATGAAGAAATTCGGCACCGTGGAGCTGGACCGCCTCCTGGACCGCATGGAAGAGCTGACCAACGACTTTTTCTCCCTGTTCGGCGAACCCGACCGCCGCATCGCCTTCCAGGGTCGCGACAGCTTTCGCGAGGCCAACCTCGAAGCCTATTCCGACCTCGTCGCCACCTTCGATCTGCTGGCCGCGCACCTCAAGCTCATCGACAAGCCGCCGGAGGAAATCGCTCCCCTTCACCGGCGCACGCTGGAGCTTGCCATGGCGCTCCGTTTCGTGATCGAAGAAGACGACGAGCGTTACGTCTATTGGATCGAGAAGCGCGGCCGAGGCTGCTACCTGCAAGCCACGCCCATCGACGTATCGAGCATTCTCTCCGAGCGCCTGTTCGAGCGCGTCGAAACGGTGATTTTGACTTCCGCCACGCTGGCCGTCGCCGGCGGATTCGATTTCCTGGAATCCCGGCTGGGCATGCGCAGCCCCCGCAGCTTAATTGTCGAGGGCCATTTCGACTACCGGAAACAAACCCTGCTCTACGTGCCGCAGCACCTGCCGGAACCGCGCAACCCCGCCTTTTCCGCCGCCGCCGCCGAGGAAGTCACCGAGATTCTCAACCATAGCCGCGGCCGCGCGTTCGTGCTCTTCACCAGCTTTCAGCAGATGCGCCTGGTGCACGACAAGGTTTCGCTGGCGATCGATTTCCCCATTCTGCTGCAGGGCACCGGCCCGCGCCGCGCCCTGCTCGAAGAGTTCCGGTCCACCCCCAACGCGGTGCTGTTCGCCACCTCTTCGTTCTGGCAGGGCGTGGACGTGCCGGGCGAGCAATTGAGCTGCGTTATTATAGATAAGTTGCCTTTCGCGGTGCCGAACGACCCGGTGGTAAACGCGCGCATCGAAAGCATCCGCAGGGCCGGCGGCAATCCGTTCTATGATTACCAGGTCCCGCAAGCCGCCATTGCCCTGAAACAGGGATTCGGACGCCTCATCCGCGCCAGGACCGACCGCGGCGTGCTGGTGTTGCTCGATAACCGCATCACCAAGCAGCGTTACGGGCAGGTGTTTTTCGATAGCCTGCCGGATTACGGATTCACCACCAGCCGGAGCGACGTAGAGAAATTCTTCCGTATTTGAAGCCACTATGTTTGAAGTAACCATCGAAGAGAGCTTTTCCGCCGGACACGCCCTTCGCAACTACCACGGCAAATGCGAAAACGTACACGGGCACAACTACCGCTGCCAGGTGAACTTGGCCGGCGAGGAACTGGATGAAATCGGCCTGTTGGTGGATTTCGTGGCGCTGAAGAAGACGGTCCACGCGGTCCTCGACCGGCTCGACCATCAGTGGCTCAATGACCTTCCCCCTTTCGATAAGCTGAACCCGTCGGCCGAGAATATCGCCCGCCATATCCACGATGAAGTGGAAACCGGCCTCCAGTTGCCTTCAGGCGTGCGCATCCAGTTCGTGAAGCTGTGGGAAACGGACACCTGCAGCGCCACCTACCGGAGGTCCTGACCTCACGGGCTAAAGCCTGTGCCTCCGGCGCTACACTGATACAGACCGGAAGCCACTACGAGGTACGTTCATGAATCGACGCCAGTTTGTTTCCTCCGCCGGAGCCGTGGCTCTGGCCCCCGCCGCTGCCCGGCAGGCCTCGGCCGACGCGCCCGCGCCGCGCGCGCGCATGCGGCTGGGATGCCAAAGCGCTCCCACCACCGGCGCCCACCTGAAGTACCTGGCGCGCTACGGCGTTCGCGACATTTGCGGTTATCCCGAAATCCCGGCCGACCGGCTTTACGCCACCGTGGACGAGTTGAAGCGCATGCGCGATCTGGCCGAAGCGAACCGCATTCACGTGGAATGCGTGGCGCCGCCGTTCTTAGCCTCCAGCCACATCGACAAGGAAAAGCACCCGGCCATCATGCTGGCCCAAAGCCCGGAGCGCGACCGCGATATCGAGCAGTTGCAAACCTTCATTCGCAATTGCGCCGCCGGCGGGGTGCCCTCGTTCAAATACAACATGAGCATTCTGGGCGTGGTGCGCACCGGCCGCGTTCCGGGCCGCGGCGACTCGACCTACAGCGCCTGGAGCCTCGCCAGCGCCCATCCCCAGCCGCCCCTCACCCGCGCCGGCCGCGTGGATGCGGATCGCTTTTGGGAGCGAATTACCTATTTCCTCGACCGCGTGGTTCCGGTGGCCGATGAATATAAGGTGCGCATGGCCTGCCATCCCCACGATCCCGGCATGCCTCCGGAAGGCTACCAGGGCGTGAACCGCGTGCTGGGCACGGTGGACGGCTTGAAACGCTTCGTCTCCATTCGCGAAAGCCCCTATCACGGCTTGAATTTCTGCCAGGGCACGGTTTCCGAAATGTTGCGCGATCCCGGGAAGGAAATCTTCGACGTCATCCGCTACTTCGGCACGCGCAACAAGATCTTCAACGTGCATTTCCGCAACATCCGCGGCCACCGCGACGAATTCGTCGAAGTCTATCCCGACGAAGGCGACGTCGATTTCGTCGAAGCCATCAAGGTTTACCGGGAAGTGGGCTACCCCTACCTGTTAATGCCCGACCACGTACCCCAAGCCGCCTCCGATCCCAACGGATTGCAAAGCTTCGCCTTCTGCTACGGATATATCCGGGCTCTGGTCCAGGCGGCCGACCGAATCGCGTAACCTTGCCCCCGCACCTTTTCCGTGCTACACTGTTTTCGTGATGAGTGCAACAGCCACGAAGAAGCTAACGACCAGGAATGTTACCATCAGGATCTCGGACGAGGCTGTTCTTTGGGCGCGGCGCAAGGCGGCGGAGGAGAACACGTCGATATCCCGGCTGGTTGGCGAAATGCTGGAACGCCAGATGCGGTTGTCCGACGAATACTGGAGGGCGTTCGAGCACTGGAAATCGAACCGGGCGGTGGCCGCCGCGAGTGCCGCCGAACGCCTCAGCCGCGAGGACGTTCATGAACGCCGGTGACGGCTTCTTTGTTGACTCGAACCTGCTGCTCTATTACATCGACCCTGGGGACGCCGCCAAGCGGGAGCGCGCCACCGAGTGGTTGGAAGCTCTCTGGATGGCGGGCTCCGGCCGGCTGAGCTGGCAGGTGCTGCACGAATTCTACTGGAACGCGGTGAAGAAAATGCGCCTGCAGCCGGCCGCCGCGCGAGAGATCGTCGAGGATCTCAGCCACTGGAGGCCGGTGGATAGTTCGCTCGGCCTGGTCCAACAAGCCTGGCAGTGGACGGACACCGCGCAGCTCACCTATTGGGACGCCCTCATCCTGGCCGCCGCCCAGCGCTCCGGCGCCCGCTACCTTCTCTCGGAAGACTTCCAACCCGGCCGCCGCTACGCGGACGTCGAAGTGCTGAACCCGTTCGACCATTCACCCACCGAGTTCGCGCTGTCAGCCGGCTAAACGGCCATAGGGGAATAGCCATTCCAATTGACGGTGACGGTAACCGCTCTTGCGGTCGCGGCTCTGAAACGCGCGAAACCGAGCCGCGACCGTAAGGGAGCGGTTGCCCGTCGCCCGCGCCCTTTGGCAATCGCAAAGGAGTTGTGATATGCTGCTCCTTTGGATATGCCAAAGGACCGCTCGGAAGTACTGCAAGGCACGCTCGACCTGATGGTGCTCAAGACCCTCGATGCGCTGGGCCCATTGCACGGCTATGGCGTGGCGCGCCGCCTGGAACAACTCAGCGAAGAACTGCTGCGGCTGAACGAGGGCACGGTATACGCCTCTCTGCTGCGGCTGGCGCAGAAGGGCTGGATCCGCTCGGAGTGGGGTGCCTCGGAAAACAAGCGCAAGGCGAGGTTCTATTCCATCACCAGGGCCGGGCGCAAACAACTGGCCCGCGAAGCCGAGAGCTGGGAACGCATCTCCGGCGTAATCGGCCGCGTCTTGCGGTTGGAGAGCCAGGGGTAGCGCGGGGGTCAACACGTATGCTGCGTCCGGTGTTCTCGCGCATCCGGGCGACGCTTCGCCGGCGCCGCCTGGATGCAGAATTCGACGACGAGGTTCAAGCTCACCTGGACATGCTCAAGGAGCGCTTCATCCGCCTCGGCATGTCCCCGGCCGAGGCGTTCTACGCCGCGCGGCGCCAATTTGGAGGGGTTACGCAAATGAAAGAGAATCTACGGGAGCGGCGCGCCCTGCCGCCCATCGATGTGCTGGTGGAGGACGCCCGGCATGCCTTTCGCCAGCTTCGAAAGGCGAAGGGGTTTACGGCCTCGGCCGCGCTCACGCTGGCGCTCGGCATCGGTGCCAGCACCGCCGTGTTCGCGGTACTCGATACGGTAGTGCTGCGGCCATTGCCGTTCGCCGAACCCGGCCGGCTGATGGCGTTTGCCCCCATCGACCGGCGGGGCACGCCCCACCCGACGAGTCTTTCTTATCCCAACTTCTTCGACTTCCGCGCGCAGAACCGCGTGTTCGAGCATCTGGTCTCGTATCGCGGTGGGGAGCGATTCACGCTCACCGATTCGCTGCCGGCGATACAGGTGGGTGCCGAGATCGTATCGTGGGACCTGTTCCAGATGTTGGGCGTACGACCGGAACTGGGGCGCGGCTTTCGGCCGGAAGAAGAGAAGCCCGGAACGCACGTCGCCGTGCTCAGCCACGCGCTGTGGCGGAGCCGCTTCGGCGGCGACCCCGGAATCCTCGGGCGGCGGATCCGAATCAACGGCAGTCCCTTCACCGTGGCGGGCGTGGCCCCGGCCGGTTTCCGGTTTCCAGTGGAGGACACCACCATCGAGCTGTGGACCACGGTTTCCGCCGACGAGGAAATGCTGTACCAGCGCGGGGCGCGGGTACTGGATGCGATCGGCCGCCTGAAGCCGGGCGTGACCGCCGAGCGGGCGCGCGCGCAGATGGACCAGATCGCCGGTGCGCTGGCGCGGCAATATCCCGACGACAACAAGAACGTAGCCAAAACCATGGTAATGCCGGAACTGGAACGGCTTACCGGCAGGAGCCGCAAGCCGTTGTGGATTCTGCTGGGCGCGGTGGGGCTGGTCCTGTTGATCGCCTGCGCCAACGTGGCGAATCTGCTGCTGGCTCGCAGCACGGACCGGGCTCGCGAGTTCACCCTGCGGACGGCCATCGGCGCCTCGCGCCCGGCGCTGGTGCGGCAATTGCTGGTCGAAAGCCTGATGCTCGGTCTGGTAGGCAGCGCCGGCGGAGTTCTGCTGGCGTGGGTAATGCTGAAAGCAATCCTGCCGCTGGCGGGCGAGAGCATTCCGCGCATTTGGCAAACCGGTATCGACGGACGGGCGCTGGTATTCGCGGCGCTGGTGGCAATTCTGACCAGCGTGCTGTTCAGCGTCGCGCCGGCGATCCAGGTGGTGCGCGCGGATCTGGCCGGCGCGCTGAAAGAAGGCGCGGCGAATATCGCCCGCGGCCGGCACCGCTTTCGCAGTGCCTTGGTAGTGGCGCAGATCACGCTGGGACTGATGCTGCTGGTCGGCGCCGAACTGCTGATCGCCAGTTTCCTGCACCTGGCGCAGCGGGACCCGGGCTTCCGGACCGATCATCTGTTGACCTTCGACATCGCCCTGCCCGACGCGCAGTACAACAAAGCCGCGCAGGTGGCGTTCTGCGACCGCATGATCGAGCGCCTGCGAGCGATTCCCGGGGTGCGCGCGGCCGCTACCGGCATGCCGCTGCCGCTCGGCGGTGACGAGATGTCGGTGTCGTTCGACATCGAACAACGCCCCGCCGCCGCGCCCGACCGGCCGCATTCCGACATCGCCATCGTCACTCCGGGCTACTTCGGCGCCATGCGAATTCCGCTGCTGAAGGGACGGGATTTCACCGAACGGGACACCGCCGATGCCCCGCGTGTGCTGGTGGTGAACGAAGCGTTCGCGCGCCAATACTTCCCCGGCGAGGATGTAATCGGAAAGCGCATCGAACCCGGCGCGACCAACGGCCGGCAAGATGAAATGCAGATGCGCGAGATCGTCGGCGTGGTGGGAAACGCGAAACAGGCGGCCCTGAGCGCGGATCCTGAACCCATCTACTACTTTCCTTACAAGCAGCTCTCCTGGGGTGTCGGCACGATTGTGCTGCGAACGGCCGTCCCGCCGCGGGAAGTGGAATCGGCCGCGCGGACCGTGCTGGCGGGCTTGGACAAACAGGTTCCGATGTACAAGGTTCGCACCGGCCAGGAGCTTTCGGCTACGGCGATTGCCCGCCCGCGCTTTCAGATGGTGCTGATGGTCAGCTTCGCCGTGTTCGCGCTGCTGCTGACCGTGGCCGGCCTGTACGGGGTCCTCTCCTACGCGGTGGCGAGGCGGCGGCGCGAAATCGGGCTGCGCATGGCGCTCGGCGCCGGCCGCGGGGAAATCCTCGCCTTGATCTTCCGGGAAGCCATGCAATTGGTGGCAGCCGGCCTGGCGCTGGGGTTGGCCGGCGCGGCTATCGGCGGGCGCTTGCTCGAGAGCATGGTCTACGGCATTCAACCCGGCGATCCGATTTTCGTCGCCGCGGCGTGTTGCGCCATGGTGATTACCAGCATCGCGGCGGCATACGTACCAGCGAAGCAGGCGGCGGCGGTGGACCCGATGCGGGCGTTACGGAGCGAGTAACGGGACCCGGGATGGGTCGCGAAGGTACCTGAAAACGCCAAACGCCGATGACCGCGGCAGTTTACGGTATTTCGTCTATTGCGGATATTTCAATTGACTGCTACCATACGGCAGGAGTGACATATGGTTCAGGACGCCATTACCATTCAGCCCCAGGATTCCGCGGAACTCCATGGCGTGAGCCAGCTTCTCCGCCGCGGCTCGCCGACGCTCGTGGGCCCGCAAGGGGAACGAGCCACTCTGCCCGCGCCGCTCTACAGCCTGCTCAAGGACGTTGTCCGCAGTCTGGAAAAGGGCCGTTCCCTGGTGCTGATGCCGGAGGAACAGCAACTCACCACGCAGCGGGCAGCCGAGTTGCTCGGCATGTCGCGACCGTATCTGATCCAACTCCTCAATGCGGGCGAAATGCCCTATCACCTTGTGGGCAAGCACCGCCGTATCGCACTGCACGACGTTCTGGCGTATGCAAAGCGGCGGGCTGAAAACCGGAGGGCCGCCCTCGACAAGATGGCGCGAGATGCCTTTCAAGCCGGCCTCTACGACAACGTGGCGATCCCCGAGGGCGGCAGCGACGAATAATCGGCGCCAATGAGGCAACGTCCCGTCGCGGTCTTGGATGCATGTGTTCTGGTTCCCATGCCGGTCGCGGACACGTTGCTGCGCCTGGCCGAACCGCCCGCCCTGTACTCGCCGCGGTGGACCGATGAAATTCTCGCGGAAGTGACCCGGACGCTGGTGATCCGGTTCGGCAAAGCGCCGGAGGATGCCCTGTATCGCGAGGCGGCGATGCGGGACTTCTTTCGCGATTCGTCGGTCAAGGACTATCAACCTCTCGTCGAAAGAATGACGAACCACCCGAAGGACCGGCATGTACTTGCCGCCGCCGTCGCCTGCCGCTTCGGCACTTCCGAGAAGTT
>PLRS01000110.1 GCA_003164035.1 Bryobacterales bacterium
CCCTCCATTTCTATGTCGCGCACCCGGCCCAATGCACCCCTCCGACGCGCCGGCCGTCGATGACTTAAGATGGAGGTCGGGTCAATTCGGACATCGGGAGGTGATTTCGGTGGGCTTTTCCAGACGTAGTTTTATGCAACTGGCTGGGGCGGGCGCCCTGGCCGGCACGGCCGGTCGTGGCCTTTTCGGGCAACAGCAGTACCCGGCGGCGGTGCCGGCTCCCAACATTTATCCTTATACGAAGCGCGCCACGGTGTCGCTCGTCCAGGGCGAGGAGCGGCGCAAGAATGTGTACAACGCCCTGCTGGCCATCGACGACCAGGTCAGGCCGCTGCTTCAGGCGAAGAAATACGTGGTGCTCAAACCGAACATCGTACAACCTACGATACCCCTAGCCGGGACGCACGCCGACGCGCTGCTGGGGATCATGGACTACGTGGCGCCGCGCTTCAAGGGGCCGGTGATGATTGCCGAGGCCTCCGCGCACGACACCCTGCAGGGTTACGACCTCAATCACTACGGCCGCGTGGGTACCGAGTTCAAGTCCCACCAGGTGAGCATGGTGGATCTGAACCGGGAGGGGAAATACGAGATCTTCTCGATCGTCGACGCCAACATCCGGCCCACCCCCGTGCGGCTGGCCGCGAGGCTGCTGGACCCGGATGCCTTCGTGATTTGCTCGGCCATGCTCAAGACGCACAATGCCGTGGTGGCGACCATGTCGGTGAAGAACATGGTGATCGGGACGCCGCTGCACAGCCCGGGGGACGGCTCCGAGTGGCACGACAAGCACAAGTATCACGTCGGACCGCACCAGATGAACTACAACATGGCGATCAGCGCCGCCCACGAGAGGCCGCATTGGGGCGTGGCGGTGATCGACGGATACGAGGGAATGGAAGGGAACGGCCCCTCGGAGGGCACGCCGGTACCCTCGCGCATCGCCCTGGCGTCGACCGATTTCTTCGCCGCCGACCGCGTGGCCCTGGAAACCATGGGGATTCCCCCTTACGCGGTGGGTTACCTGCAATACGGGTCGCAGCTCGGGCTGGGTCAATACGACCTGGCCAAGATCGACGTGATCGGCCCGAAGCCGGAAACGGTGAAGCGAACTTACCGCTTGCACGACCAGGTGCAGCAGCAGTTGAATTGGCTGCGCGATCTCCCCAAGGGGTAACGCGGTTGGGCGACGCCAATGTCTACGGTTTGCCCAGCATCAGCCGCCGGAGCAGATCCAGCGCCTGTGTGGTGCTGAAGATGCGAATGCGTTTTCGGTCGCCGGGAAACTGGCGATGGGCGGTGCGCACACCCTCGGGGCCGGCAATGCCGATGTAGACGGTGCCGACGGGGAGAAGCTGACCGCCGGGTGCGGCCACCGGATCCGGGCCGGCGGCCCCGGTGATGGAGACTCCGTAAGCCGCTCCGGTACGGCGGGCGGCGCCCATCGCCATGGCCGCCGCGCATTCGGCGCTGACCGGCCCGAAACGTTCCAGAGTTTCCGGGCTCACCCCCAGCAGTTCCACCTTCATCTCGTTTTGATAGGTCACGAACCCGCCCAGGAAATAGCGCGAACTGCCGGCGGCCGAGGTGATGCGCTCGCCCAACATGCCGCCGGTGCAGCTCTCCGCCACGGCGAGGGTGGCATGAGCTTTGACGAGCAACTCGCCCACCACCACTTCCAAGGGATCGCCGTTGGCCGAATACATGCGGTCGCCCAGCAAGAGCTGAATCGGACCGGCCAGTTCCGCCAGCAGGCGATCGGCTTCGGCGACGGTGGAGCAGCGCGCCCGCAAATGGATCTGAATGGTGCCGTCGCTGGCCAGGATGGTGGTGGCCGGGTTATCGTACTTTTTATAAACCGGCGCGATCAGTTGATCCAGCTCCGATTCGGTGATCCCGGTGGCGCGCATTTCACAGGTGCGGATGGCCAGCGGCGGGACGATCCGCGCCAGGCGCGGCCGGCATTGCCGCTCGAACATGGCGCGGAGTTCATAAGGCGGTCCGGGCAGCAGCATCACCACGCTGCCGGACTCCTCCAGCCACTGGCCGGGGGCGGTGCCGCGATCGTTGGGCAGCACGTCGGCCCCTTCGATGACGAATGCCTGGCGCCGGTTGTTCTCCGCCATTTTCCGCTTGAGCTGGGCGAAGCGGCGTTCCAGGGCTACGCCGATGGCGGCGTCGAATACCAGCTTACGGTCGAGCGCCTGCGCCACCGCTTCGCGGGTGACGTCGTCTTCGGTCGGCCCCAGGCCGCCGGAGAGAATCAGCACCGGCGAACTCCGAAGGGCGCGCGCGACGGCCTCCGCCAGCCGGTCGCGGTCGTCGCCCACGATGGATTTCGACACCACCTCCACGCCCAGTTTATTCAGCTCGCCGGTCAGGTAGAGCGAGTTGGTATCGACGCGATCCGGCGTGAGCATTTCCGAGCCAACCGCGATAATTTCGGCGTTCATCCGATCAGTGTCCGCCCCTGAATGCCGGTGTCGACGCGGTACAGAGCGTTGGTGGTGGCGACAACCATGGCCCGCGAAGGGGTGAAGGCGAGACCGACGATGCCCGGTCCGGAGAGAAACAACTGCGCCTCGCGCTGGGGCGTAATCCGCACCACCCCCTTGCGGCCGCCGATGGAAGCGGCTACGTACAACCGCCCGTCCTGATCGAAGGCCATGCCCTGCGGACGGCCCAGGCCGCGATAGAAGACCTCCACCTCGCCCTGAGTCGAGATGCGGTGGATGGCGTCGAAGCTGGAAGTGGTGGGGCCGGTCACGTACAGCCAGCCGTCCGGTCCGAACGCCAGGTGGTAGGCGGCGAGCGATGGTTCCAGCGTGGCAAATACGAAAATCTGGCGGTTGGGACTGATCTTGAAGACGGTGCCGCTGCGGTCGCCTACGTACAGGTTTCGGTCATGGTCGAAGGCAATGCCGGTAGCCACCCCCATGCCCTCGACGTAGACCGACATGCTGCCGTTGGCGGTCACCTGGTAGACGTAGCCCTCGTAGCGGCTGGAAATGTGCAGCCGCCCCTCGGGGTCGAAAGCCAAGCCGGTGGCGTTCATCAGTTCGTTGAGGAACGGCTTCATCTGGAAGTTCAGGTCGATGCGATACACCGCGACGGGCACTTTCTGGCCGCGCGAGCCGCTGAAGGTGGTGTAGACGTTGCCCATCGCATCCACCGCGGGGTTAGCCACCGGGTGCAGGCTGTCGGCGATCTGCACGCCGATATCGCAGGCCCACGATTCGCTCGACTGTTTGCCGCTTTCGACGATCAGATCGCCCGCCACGGCGCCTTCCGGCACGCGGGCGATCAGGAACGAATCCGAGCCGATCACGATGGGCGCGCCCACTTCGCCGATGGTGACGCGAGGCCGTTCCGTCTTGGCGAAGCCCTTCCCTCGAATCTGAAGCTCGCCACCGGCGATGGCGGCGGGGGGGGTGACTTCGGCGATTTGGGGGCGCGCATCAGACGGTTTCCGGAGGGCCATATTTACCTAAGATTGAAACATCCTGCCAGCCATAATACAAGTGCGGCGTAAATTCCCGCTAGCGCATCGTCGGCGTTGATGCCGATGCCGCCGGGAAGACGCTCCAGTTGGCGCACCGGAAAAGGCTTCCAAATGTCGAACAGGCGGAAGAGCAAGAACGCGGCCAAGACGCCGATACCGCTCCAGCGCGCCACCCCGGCCAAGGCAATCCATTGGCCGAGCACTTCGTCCACCACCACGAATCCGGGGTCCTCGATGCCGCTGTGTTCGGCGACCACCCCGGCGGCCCAAACCGCCGGCCAGGCCAACGCCGCCGCTAATAGGGCGAAATGCCAAGGCGCGAAACCGGCATAGCGATGGAGCACCAAGGCAATGGCAACCGCGGCGGCGGACCCGGCCGTGCCCGGCCCCCACGGGAAGCGGCCGCAGCCAAACCAGGTGGCAATGGCGTAGGCGGCGCGAAGACGGGGAGTGTTCACGACGTGGACAGGCCTCCTGGCCTGTCTCCGGCTGCATGTTTCAACATTTGGCTTGACAGGCCAGGAGGCCTGTCCCACTAGGACTCTTCATCGTCATTGGCGTCGGCCGGCCCAAACTGAACCGGTTCATGGATCACGTACTGGCCGGTCGCCCAGTTAGCCAGGTCCATCACACGGCAGCGCTCGCCGCAGAAGGGGAACTCCGGGTCGCCCGGCGACACCTCTTTCTTACAGATGGGGCACTTCATAGCGCCAGTTGTACCAGCTCCGATGCCGCCGGCGCCAGACCCGCGGGCTCGGTGACGTCGAGCAGCGTGCCTACCAGATCGTAATCGTGCGCCGCGGTCACGCGCAAGGGGCGAATTTCACCGCGGCGCGGCGCGGCCCCTTCGACGTCGTTGACCAGGGCGACCCCATCGATTTCGGGCGCCTGGGTCGCCAGCCGCGCCTTCCATAGCAGGTCGGTTTCCGGCGAAGTCCCTTCCACCAGAACCGGTAATTCCCGGCCCACCAGAGAGCGGTTGCGGGCGCGCGCGATGCGCCGCTGAATCGCCATCAGCCGCCGTCTCCGGTTCTGTTTGGCGCGGCCATCCACTTTCCCGTCCAGGGCGAAGCTGGCGCTGGTGTCCTCATCGGAATAAACAAACACGCCCAGGTTATCGAAGCGGGCGGCCTCCACAAATCGGCACAACTCGTCGAAATCCTCGCGAGTTTCGCCGGGAAAGCCCACGATGAAGCTGGTACGGATGGCCACGCCGGGAATGGTGCGCCGGATTCGCTCGATCAGCTTCAGGAAAATCTCGCCCGAGCCGCCGCGCTTCATGCGTTTCAGCACGGCCGCGCTCGCGTGCTGCAGCGGCATATCGATGTACTTGGTCAGGGAGTCGTGAGCGGCGATGGTGTCGAGCAGCCGCTGGGTAACCTTATTGGGATAGGCGTACAGGAAGCGGATCCATTTTTCGCGCTGGGTGGGAATGCGGGCCAGCCGGTCGAGCAGGTCCGCCAGGCCGTCCTTCAGGCCGAGATCCTCGCCGTAGCAGGTGGTATCCTGCCCGATCAGGTTCAATTCGCGCACCCCCTGCCCGAGCAGGCGGGTGGCTTCGGCGATCACCGATTCGAAGCGGCGGCTGCGGAACTTGCCGCGATACTGCGGGATGACGCAGAAGGTGCAGGGGTGGTCGCAGCCCTCGGCGATCTTGATGTAGGCGTAATGGTTGGGCGTGGCCAGCACGCGCGGGGTCAGATCGTGATAAAGGTAGGCTTCGAGCGGATTCGAGTCCACCGGCGTGCCCTCGCACAAAGCCACGATGCGCTCCAGTTCGTTGGTGCCGACGATGGCGTCCACTTCCGGCATTTCCTTACGGATGTCGCCCCGGTAGCGCTCCACCAGGCAGCCGGCCACGATCAGGCGCCTGGCGCGGCCCACCTTCTTGTATTCCGCCATTTCCAGGATGGTGTCGACGGATTCCTTCTTGGCGGGGTCGATGAAGCTGCAGGTATTCACCACCAGGCAATCGGCCTGATCGGGGTGGGGCGTCAACTCATGGCCCCTGGCCACCAGTTGCCCCATCATGATTTCGCTGTCCACCAGGTTCTTGGGGCAGCCCAAGCTGACAAAGCCGACTTTCAAAGAGTGTACCTATTTGAATAAAAGGAGTGCTGGTTCCAGCATAGCAGGCTCGGTGGGGAGCGAATCTCGCCGGTCTGAGAAGGGGCACCTAACCGATCTTGGGATTTCGCGGTTCAGTCGCGGCAACCTCCCTGGCGGTCTCGGTGCGTAACGGAAACACGCGGCGGTCGTAACAACGTCAGGTTGAACCGCCCCTTCAACGTTCAACTACGGTCGGGGCACCCTCACTCGACCGGCGTTCCGTACGGCACTAACACCTTCACGCCCTCGGTATTCTCTTGCCCCGTGATCCGCCATCGGGCGCCTGTCCGCTGCAAGAAATAAATCTGCGACTCATTGCGGTCGCTGTAAACAAACTCGACGCGCACGCGAACTTCGTCTTGAGAGACAAACTGCGGCTCCTGAAGAGCGACACCCTTGACCGAAGCATTGAAGTTGCGAATGTACTCGGCCATCGCGCTCTCCCCTTTCTCCTTCACGATCTGCCGGAGTGAGCCTTCCATTGCGCCAGTATAACAACGCAAGTATGCACCGACATTTCCTTCACGAGCGGCATCGAGCATGCGATACACCGTGTCTTGGGGGGGGGCTCGGGCGCGTTGCCCCGCAGAATTGCCGCCGATTGCCACCCGCCCCGCTTCGCCGCAACCATAACCAGCGCACCGACCAAAATCAGGTGCTCATTGCGCCCCGCTTTCGCCCTTCATGAGGACCTTGAGCAGCTCCGAATCCGAGCTTAGAATGGCGGCCGTCTTATCGTCCAGGATCTTCTTGTAAGATTCCAGAGTCCGCATCAGCTTATAGAACTTCGGATTGCGGGAATACGCCTCGCTGTAAATGCGGGTCGACGCGGCATCGCCTTCGCCCCGGATTCTTTCAGCGTCCTTGTAAGCCGCGGCCAGAATCTCGTCGCGCTGCCGGTCGGCGTCCGCGCGGATCCGCAACGCCTCTTCCTCCCCTTCCGCCCGGTACTGCCGCGCGATGCGTTCGCGTTCGGCACGCATGCGCGCGTACACGCTCTGCTTGTTCTGTTCCGGGAGATTGACCCGCTTGATGCGCACATCCACGACCTCGATCCCATACTGAGCCAGCGCCGAACTTCCGGTCGAAGCGGTCAACTGATCGAAAAAGGCTTCCTGTTGCACGCTGTCGCCGTTCGGCGCCACAATCGATTCCAAGTCGTGCGTGCCCAGCACCGCGGAAAGCCCCGACCAGACTACACCGTGCAGCCGCATTTCCGCCGAGATCGGGTCTCCGACGGTCTCCACGAAGTGCTGCGGATCGTGAATCCGCCACGCGACGTAGCTTTCCATCACCAGGTTCTTCTTGTCGCGGGTGAGGAACTCACTGGGGCGCGGATCGTAAATGCGCAGGCGCCGGCTCGATAATGTCTCTTCAAGAAATCCATAGAAATCATGCCCCGGATGTTTCGCCCGCGCAGCCGCGTCAGCCGTTCGATCGGCCAGGGCAGCTTGTAGTGAAGACCGGGCTCGCGGTAAGGGAGAATCTTCCTCCCGAACCGCTCGATCACCCCCGTTTCATTCGGTGCCAGCGAATAGAAGCCGCTCAACGGCACGAGAGCCAACGCACCGCCCAGGACCGGGCGGACTAATGCGCGCCTCTGCGCTACCGCCCAATCGAACCAGATCTTCGGATCGATGCGATGCGAGAGGCGATGCAGTTGGTAGGAGAGTTCGCGCAGCAAGGCCGGCGAAATCCACGCGAAGCGCCCTTTGTGTGATTCCACCTGCAGCAGCCGCAGAGAATTCAGCACCACCAGCAGCGACGCGATCTGGTGCGTCACCGCCGCGCCGATCGGACCCAGCCTGCCCGTGGCCGCAGCGCCAATGGCAACCGCGTTCACGCCGCCCGCGAAGATAATGATGTTCTGCCAAACCGTCCGGATCGCACGGCGGCTGACCTCGAAGAGCTTGGGCAACGCCTCCAGCGATTGGCCTAGCAGGACCACTCCCGCCGCTTCGGCCGTAATGTCGCTGGCGCCGCCAACGGCAATTCCCACCGCCGCCATGGCCAATGCCGGCGCGTCATTCAATCCGTCGCCGACCATCGCCACCGTATGGCCATGGGCGCCCAAATGCCGGATTCGCTCCAGCTTCTCTTCGGGCAGCAGCCCGGCGGCTACCTCATGCAGCCCCACCTGCTGGGCAATCGCTTCGGCGGCCCGCTTGCGGTCGCCCGTCAGCATTCCGAGATGCGTAATCCCCAACTGTTCGAGAGCATGGACGGCCTGCCGGGCGCCCTCGCGAACCTGGTCGCGAAGCAGCACACTGCCCACCACCTTATCGTCTTCCGCCACCAGCACGGCCGTCGCGCCGAAGCGGTCGGCCTCTTCCAGCAGCGCTTCCAGACCGGAAATCTTGTGCTCGGCCAGGAAGACTGCGTTCCCAGCCCGGATCGTGTGTCCCGCGATGCGCGCCATCGCGCCGCGGCCCGGCGCAATCCGCGCATCCTCCGCCGGCGCAACCGCCAGGCCTCGCCGCCGCGCTTCTTCCACGATGGCACGTGCCAGAACATGCTCGGAAGCGCATTCCGCGTCGGCCGCCAAAGCCAAAACCTCCGCCTCGCTGCGTCCCACCCCGGTAATCTTGGCGATGTCCCGGCGCCCAAGGTCGCCAGTTGGATATAATTTCGCCCGTTGAGCGGCAGGTTCTGCATGGTTTCGTTTTCCACCACTTGCCCAACCGACGAATCCTCGGTCTGCAAGATCGGGGCGCCCGCCTCTACCGCAACCGTGGTGTTGGTCTGGCCCGGCGAGAGGGTAAAGTCCAGATTCAGCCGATCCTGTACGCGCAGTTCGATGTCTTTCCTGGCTTCGGTATAGATTTACTAGCCTTGGTTGTCAACACCCACAGTTGCGTGGTGTATCGAACAGGACGGCAGGTCGGCGACTAAACCAGGATCCCTCCGGATCCGCCGTGCCGAACGCCAGCGGGACGCAGGGCAACGTCCGAACCGTCTCCAGACCAACGTCGACGGCCTGTTCGCCGCGCCCGCCCTATTGCCCGGCCAAGGGTACTCGGTCAACGTGACGGCGCCGGGCTTCGCCCCGTATGACGCCAAGGACATCGATCTGCAGGTTGGCCAGAGCCTGAACCTGACCGTAACGCTGGCGCTTGGGCAGACCAGCACGTCGGTCGAGGTGAGCGCGGTCGCTCAACTTCTGGAAGATACAGAGGCCGATGTTGACACGCCCGCGCTTCAGTGCTAATTTTTTAGCATGATGCTAGATCTCCAGCAGGAGAGCCGATGCTGAGCGGGCACGCGTCCCTCAGCCGCCGCGAGCGGCAGATCATGGATATCCTCTACCGCCAGGGGCGCGCTTCGGCGGCCGAAGTCCGAGAGGGGATGGGCGACGCTCCCAGCTATTCGGCCGTGCGCGCCATGCTCCGCGTGCTGGAGGAAAAGGGGCACGTCAAACACGTGGAGGCGGGACTAAAGTACGTCTACCTGCCTACGGTGACGCAGGAAAGAGCCAAGCGGTCGGCGGTAAAGCACCTGTTGGACACGTTTTTCCAGGGAGCCCCGGACCAGATTGTGGCTACCCTGCTGGACGTTTCTTCCACTCGCCTCACCGGCGAAGAACTGGGGCGAATGGCGGCGTTGATCGAACAAGCCCGCAAGGAGGGCAAATAAATGTCGATCGGGAACGAATCGGCGTGGGCGGCGATGGCTGCCTCGGCCGCGGTGAAGAGCATGGTGATTCTGGCCGCGGCCTGGCTGGCGGCGAAGTGTATGCGGCGCTCGTCGGCGGCAACGCGCCACTTGCTGTGGATGGTGGCGTGGGCGGCCATCGTTGCCGTGCCGGTGCTGTCGGTGGCATTGCCGGCGTGGCGCCTGCCATTCGCGATGGTGCCCGGCATCACGTTTGACGTGAGGGCGTCCGGGTCGGTGCCCTCGCCGGCCCATTCACTGGCCGCTTCCAGCGCTCCGGTTCACGTGCCGCCAGCCTTGCCCGCGAGTCCGCGCCCGGACTGGGTGCTCGGGCTGCTGCTGCTGTGGGGCGCCGGCGCGGCGATCATGATGGCGCGAACGCTGGCAGCCGGCCTGGCGCTGTCGCATCTCGGGCCGGCCTCCAGTTGGCAAGCCCAGGCCGAGGAGGCGGCGCGTGCTATGGACATTCCGACAACGCCGCGCGCACGCCAATCCGCGTCCGGTAGCATGCCGATGGCCTTCGGAATTCTCCGCCCCGCCGTTTGCCTGCCAGAGGATGCCGCAAGTTGGAGCGAAGAGCGCCGGCGCATGGTGCTGGTGCATGAGATGGCGCACATTCGCCGCGGCGATACGGTATGGCACGCGGCGGCGCGCTTCGCCCTGAGCATCTATTGGTGGAATCCGCTGGCGTGGACCGCGTGGCGCGAGTGCCTGAAGGAAGCCGAGACGGCGGCTGACGACCTGGTGCTGGCGGCCGGCGCCCGCGCTTCCGACTATGCTGCGCTGCTGCTCGATGTCGCCCGCGAGTTCACGGCGCTCGCGGCTGGCGCACCGGCGGCGCTGGCCATGGCGCGTCGCTCACAGTTGGAGGGCCGGCTGATCGCGATACTGGACGAGCGCGCCAATCGGCGGCCGCGCACGCGGGCGGCCGCGGCTGTCGCGATCCTGGCCGCGGTGCTGGTGGTGCCCTTGGCCGCTGTGCACGGGCAGGACGATGCCGCGTCGGCGCAGGTTCCCGCCGATATCGACGCCACCATCCGCAAGGCGATCGAACAGAAGACCCACGACGTGCTCGACCAAGCGGCAAGGGCCGCCGAACGCCAGCGCCAGTACGATGTCGCGCAAAAGCTGCTTGACTCTTCCCTGCAAATTCGCCAGCAACAGGCCGGCGCCAACAGCGCGGAATATGCCGAAGGCTTGATACAGCTTGGCGAGTTGGCGATGCGGCGGGGCGATCAGGCCGAGTCTTACTTCGGGCAAGCGGCCCAGGTGTTCGGCGACACACTCGCCGCGGCCCGCCCGCTCCTGTCATTGGGAATCGCTCAGCTCGTGAGAAAGAACTACGACCAGGCACTCGAAACCTTTCAGCGGGCGGAAGTGCTTGACCCCGGGCGCGCCGCAATGGCGACCGCCTGGATGGCGGTAGCTCGTTCGCACCAATCCGATGACGCCGAGCAGGCCGAAACGCTGTATCGCCAGGCGCTGTCCCTGGCTACGCCCGATTCCACCGATGCCGCCGTGATTTCGCGGATGCTGGCCGGATACCTCGCGAACCAGGGTCGCACAGCCGAAGCCGACGAGCTGAAGGCCAGTGTGAACAAGCCTCTCGCACTCCCCCGGGCCACCTATGAGGTCCTGGGACCAGGCGGCGGCGTCTATAGAGTCGGCGGAGGGGTTTCCCCGCCCACACTCACGTACAAGGTCGAGCCGGAGTACAGCCAGGAAGCCCGCGTCGCCAAGTACCAGGGGACGGTCACGCTCTACGTCGAGATCGGCCCCGACGGACTGGGGCACAACATGCAAGTGACTCAGGGCTTGGGACTGGGGCTGGACGAACGCGCGGTGGAAGCCGTCAGCCAGTGGAAGTTCCAGCCGGGCACCAAGGACGGCCAGGCGGTAACCGTGGCGGCGACGATTCAGGTGAATTTCAGACTGCTGTAACAGGGCCTGCCGAGCGTGCGGCGTACCGTCGGTTAGTACCCCATTTCGCAGTTACGGCCACGTATGAAGAAAACCGCTCCCTGGCGGTTGCGGCTCGGTAACGCTCGTTTCCGAGCCGCGACCGCCAGTGAGCGGTTGCCCGGAAATACGTTAACGAACTTATGAAGCTGTGTACTTAATGAGTTTTCTGCTGAACTTTGTCCGCGCCCTTTCCAACTTCTTTCGCACCTTTGTTGGCGGCCGACTTCGCGCCCTTTTTCGCTTTCTGTCCGGCCTTCGTGGCTTCTTTTGTGCCGGCTTTGCCCGCGTTCTTACCGGCTTTGGTGGCATCCTTGCCGGCAGCTTTTGCGTCGTGTCCGGCCTGGTGAGCGTCCTGGGAAGCTGTCTGGGCGCGGGAGAGCACGGCCGACGGGCCGGCGAGAAGAAGCAAGGCGAAGCTGAATGTGAACAGTTGTCTCATACCGCTGGTAGAGCAGGAACGCAACCAATGTGCGTTTCATCACGGCTGCTCACCAGAGGAGGGGCGCAGTCCGGGGCAGCGAGGCGGGGACCCATCCGCCCCAGGAACCACTCGGGCGCTGCGGTGTCAATATCTTTATGATTCCATCGGCCAAGCACATCCTGATCGCTGGATTGTTATTCCAAGTGGCCTTTGCGTCCGAACCGGGTCCCCCGAGACAAATGCGGGCCCTTGGCTCGCGGGAGCTTGAGGCGAGGGCGACCTCCTGCGTGGGGCCGAGATTTCCAGCACAGGCTCGTGAAGCAAAAATCGAGGGATACGTTGGATTGAGTCTACTGGTCGGCGTTGAGGGGAACGTCCTTCACGTCGATCCGATCAGAAGGCGCTCAATCCTGATTGGCTCGGCTGTCGATGCAGCCCGCCAGTGGACCTTCCGACCGATTGTGCTGAACGGCAAAGCCATCGAGTACTGTGGCACGCTGGAATTTCACTACGCGACGAGCGGCGAGCGGAAGCAGGCTGACTCGTGCTTGGAAGCACGATGATGGGTAGATCTTGAGGCGTCCTTCGGCGCAGCCTCCGATATGCTCCCGATAGCTGGGCATGCCGGAAACCTGCCGCTTGACCGCATCGCGTCGCATGCGAAGGGTTGCGCCGGTGGCAGGTCCGTCCTCCGTCGACCACTCGGAAGCCTGCCCATACCACTGCAATGCAACTCAGGGCAGACCACGAAACGCGATGGTCTGCCCCACGGAGCCATGGAGGCTATTCCTCGAAAGTCGCCACGGCGCGGCCGAAGTGAATCTCGTCGCCGGGCTCCAGCTTGGCGCCGCGGGAGTTGCGATGGACTTCGTGGCTCATGCCGTCGCGCACGATCCAGGTGCCGCATTCGGGGGTGCGAGCGCCGCCGCGGGGATACCAGCGGTCGTTGTAGAGGCGGTATTCGCCGGTCAATTTGTCGTAACGGATGTGGGCGTGTTCGCGCGAGACGGAGCGGTTGATTTCGTTGTCGTCTTCAAACGCCAGGTCGTTGCGGCGGAACAGTCCTTCGTTGCGGTAGACATCCACGGTGCGGCCGACGTTGACGCGGGCCTTGTCCAGGCGCAGTTCGGCCAGGTTGGCTTTGCCTTCGCGAACCACCAGGCGGGCCGGAGCGCGATCGGCGGCGGCGCGCTCCTGGGAGCGGGCTTCCACCTGGAACCAGTCTTCGCCGCGCTGCGGCAGGCCGGCGACGGCGTTCACTTCCACGCGCAGGTTGTCCGGATAGCGGCAGCCGGCATCGCGCAGGGCGTTGCGGGCTTCCCGCTCCAGGTAACGGCGAAAGAAGCGGCCGGCGAAGACGTCTTGCCCTTCTTCATCCACGCCGCGCAGTTCCACCAGCAGCAGGTCGAACGGAAATACTTTCTTGCCGCCGGAGCGATAGCTCTTGGAATGGATATGGTCGATCACCGCCAGGCGGATTTCGGCCACCTCCGGCGGTTCGTCCCGCTTCTGCGCCAGAGGCGCTTCGAAAACTGTCTGGCCGAAACGTTCCAGAAAATCGCCCAGCTTCATGATTGGGACCTCCGAAATGCGGCATTGCGCGGCCGAAAAATACCGGCGACGAGATCGCCGGCGCTACGAAGAAAAACAACGTCGGCCCGGAAGCCGACGTTGCAGACTGCCAAGCCCGCCTGCGTAAATAGTGGGGCGGGCAATTCTGCCCGCAGCCGCCTTTTTAGGCGGCTCGTTCGAGGTGCAACGAGTCTTCCCGCCAGGCGGGAGCCGGCTAAAAGCCGGCCGCAGCCAGAATTGGCTGCCCCACGATCTGTGCGGAACGTCGCCCTAATGGAAAAGTATGCGGCATTGGACTGAAGACTGAGAACCTGTGAGAGAAACTCGCCAAAACACCCTGGGCAGGCGGAACCGCCTGCCCCACCATTGAGAGCGCGGCACTTGCTTTGGTGGCGCAGGCGGTTCCGCCTGCGATTTGTGATTTTTTCACAAGTACTGAGAGTCCGATCCACGATCCTCATGGCAAAATCCCCAATTGCGCGGCGGCTTCCATGACTTCGCGCGCCACCGGGGCGGCTACGCGGGCGCCGTAGCCGCCGCGTTCCACCACCACGGCAAAGGCGATGCGCCGCGAGGCGTCGCCATCGTAGGGGGCGAAGCCGGCGAACCAGGAGTGCGGCATGCCTTCGTCGAGCTGCGCCGTTCCGGTCTTGCCGGCGAAAGCGATGGTGGCTCCGGCCATAGCGTTGCGCGCGGTGCCTTCGGTGACGACGCGGCGCATGGCGCCGGCCAGAAAATCGGCCTGCGCGGGGGGCAGCACGTCGAGCGGCGCGTCGTTACGGGGATTGGCGGCGCCCGAGATCCAGCGGCCCTCCGGCATGCGTCCGCCGGCGGCGATAGTGGCGGCCACGCGCGCCATCTTGAAGGGCGAAATCAGCACCGGGCCCTGCCCGTAAGCGGCAAAAGGCAGCGCTTTGCGCAATTCGCGGATGTCGCCGGTGTCGATGCCGAGGCGCGCGGCGGTCGCGGCCAGCGCATCGCTGCCCACGTCATGCACGCCCAACTGGGCGAAATACGCGTTGCAGGAAACCGCGATGGCCTGCCCCATATCGAGCGTGCCGTGGGCGTGGTCGCCGATATCATCTTTGATTGGACGGTTCCAGCCGGGAATGGTATTGCCGGCGCGCCCGTCGGGCAGGGTGTGGCACAGGTAGGTGCGACGGGTCAGACCGGGATTGGCGCGCAGGGCGGCCATGGCTGTAACCAATTTGAAAGTCGAGCCAGGCGGGTATTCACCGTAGCGGGCGCGGTCCAGCAGTTCGTCCGGCGTGGGCGCGGCGGTGCGCGTGCCCGGCGGCGCGGGTTCGGGTTCGCTCACCAGCGCCAGCACGTCGCCGGTGGCGGCCGACATCACCACCACGGCGCCTTTTGTCTCCCCGGTCGCGGCCATGTGTTTGAGCAGGATTTCGCGCGCCTTCAGTTGCAGCCGCGCATCCAGCGTCAGATGCACGTTCCGGTCGCGAGCGAGCACGCGCGCCATGGCCGGGTTGCCGGGCTCGTGCCGGTAGCGCACCAGGCCGGCCAGTTCGGCAAAATCGTAGCCCTGGAGGGTGCGGTTCGAATCGTGCTCGACGAGCGAGGCGTTGGTGGCGTGAAAGTTTTCGGCGGTGCGCAGGTCGCCGGTGACGTGCTCGACAGCGGGTCCGATGGGATAGTGGCGGCTGTCCAGACGGGCGCAGACGGCCTCGATGGATATCCCCATACCTTCATATTCGGCGCGATGGCGCACCAGTTCGTCCCAACTGCTGGTGGCAAGTGGAATGCCGTTGCGGTCGTAAATCGTGCCGCGAGGGATCTCACGGGCGATCGAGTTGAGCCGCGGATTGTGCTGCGGACGCTTGACGCCGTCCTCCTCGAAAGAGTTGGCGTCGCGCGCCAGGAATTGGCGGTCTTCGAAGACCTGGTAACGGGCCGCCGCGGCCACCAGCACCACGGCCATCCCTGCGAGAGCCAGCTTGAGCGAGCGAAGCGGCAGGCGCAGCAGGTCGTCGAGCGGTTCCTGGCGGAGATCGGCCGAGATGGAGGCGACGACGGCGAAGATCAGGAAATTGGCCAGCATGGCGGTATTGCCGGAGCTGAGAAACGGCGACACCACGCCAGAGAGCGGCAACAGGCCCAACACACCGGAGCTGATCAGCAGCATTTCATAGGCGATGAGGCAGGCCAGGCCCAACGCCAGAAAGAAGCCGAAATGGGTTTCGGCGCGAGACGCCGCGCGCAGGGCACGGGCCACCAGGAAGCCGACGAGCAGAATCACGGCGACCACGCCGGCGAATCCCCATTCTTCCCCAACCGCCGGCAGCACCAGGTCTGTATTGCCCGCCGGAATCATTTCCGGATCGCCCCATCCAGGGCCGGAACCGGTAGGCCCGCCGGTGGAGAACGCCCAGATGGCGTGGGCCAGTTGGTTCCCGCCATGAACGTCGTTATCCCACGGCGCCAGCCACATATCGATGCGCTCGACGACGGTTTTCGGCTGGCCCATCCGGTAGCCCACGAAGACCGCGCCGGTCATCAGCACCAGCCCCGCTAGCGCCAGAGGCAAACGGCCGCGAGCTACGCTGAACATGGAAAGGAACAGGAAGATGGTGACCAGCGCGGGCCCAAGATCTTTCAGGACGAAGAACATGGCGACGGCGGCGGCGACGCCCACCACCACCGGCGCGACGTGCTCCAGCCGGGGTACGCCGAAGCGGCGGAACAGCTTCGGGAACAGACGCCGCTCGCGCAGGTCGCGCAGGCGTTCCCAGTTGCGCGTGCAATAGCCGGCCAGAAAGAGCACCAGCAGGATCTTGATCAGCTCCACCGGCTGGAAGATGCCGAGATTCACTTTGGCGTCGTTGCCGGCCGGGCCGCGGCCGAAGCGCAGCAGCAAGCCGAACAGAGCGATCGCCGCGAACAGCGGCGTGTAGCACCAATCCGAGAGACGGCGATAATCGCTCCACGGCAGCGCGGCCGCGGCCAGCAGCAGGCAGCCCAGAAAGACGCCGAGGGCGAACTTGTGAAACTCGAGGGTATCGCGCAGCGGGTCGCGCATGCTGGTCATGAGCATCAAGCCGATGCCGGTGAGAAGGTGTAAGGCCGGCAACAGGGCGCGGTCGCCGCCGAAGCGTCCCGCCCGCCACGCCAACGCCACCAGGTAGAACCCGGCGAAATAGAGCGCCACCCAGCGCAGATATTGCGCGCGGAATTGGGCCGGGGTGCGGACGATCATGAACGGTTTCAGCTTGGCGATAGGCAGCAGGGCAATGCGTTGCGGCGGATGAGGGCGCGCGGCGAGCTGCTGGAAGCGCTGGCGCAGGCTGTCCCAGCGAGGGTCGGCATCGATTTCCTGGCGGGTCACGCGCAGCGCGGCCAGCGCACCGACGTTCGCCAGCGGCCTGGTTCGCTGGAGGAATTCGAAGGTCTTTTCCGCCGCCAGGGCGCGCTCGTCGCGATTGGGAAACGGTTCAAGCAGCGGCAGCAGCTCGTCCGCCGTAGCGACGGTATTCAAATTCACCAGCCGCTCGGCGCCCGCGAAGGAGTACGACTTGGAAGCGAAGACCATGGCGAGGCCGGCGGCCACCAGCAGCGAGGCGCCGACGAGCCAGACCATTTCGCCTTTCGCCGGCTTCTGTTTTCGGGCGGCCTGAACGCGGGCTGCCACCCGGCTTTGCTCCAGGCGGTGCTCGCCGCTTTCGGCCCAACTACGGGTTACCGCCATCGGAGCCTCCGCGCGACTTTGCGGCCGAAACGCAGTTGCGCCAACTCGCGCAGGTGTTGATCCACGCGGTCGAAACCGCGAATCCGCTGGTAGAATCGTCGAGCGGTATCGGCGTCGCGCAGCGCGAGCTGCGGCTGCGCGGCTGCCAGACGCGCGGCGCGCAGGCGGTAGGCATCGCCCTGCTGTTCGATCTCGCGCCGGCCCGGCGCGGCGCCCAACCGGGCCGCCTCCGCGAATTCGTGCATGGCTTGATCCACGTTCGGCTGGAAGTATACGTAGAGGCGCGCCAGGCCGAGATGCGGCGCGGGGTCGGCCGGCATGCGGCGGGCGGCCTGGCTGAAATCGTCGCGGGCCGAGCCAGCGAGGCGGGCCGCCGCGGTGGCGGAATAGCCGTCGCCCTCCAGCCGCTCGACGGTAGCGTAGCCTTTGCTGAGAGCCAACTCGCCCAGAACGCGGTCGCCGTTCGATCCCGCCTTGGCGGCGCGCTCAAGAAGGATCTCGGCCTGGTACCAATCGAAGTCGTCCAGCAGCGGGTCGCCGCTGGTGCGATAGTCGTTCAAAATCCGCTCGGCGGCGGCGGCGAAGGGTGCGCCCGGCGCTTCCGCAACGGGGGCAGCCGGGTGCGGGTCCAAGGCCACGCGCGGCGCTGGCGGAGGGGCGGGCTTCGGCAGGACGAGCCGCACCTGGCGGTCGCGCCACAACTGCCAGCCGAGGGTGCCGCCGATCCACAGCGCCATGCCCAGCGCGAACCACGCCGCGGCACTGCCCAGCTTGACCATCTGGCGCACGCGGGCGATGGTGCGCGTGGCTTTGCGCAGATAATCGCGGGCCGCTTCCATGGTGGCGGTGTGGCCGCGCGCGGCGCGCTGCTCTTTTTCGGCGGCGGTGGGCTGGTGCTCGAGCGCGGCCTGCAGATCGGCCAGAAATTCGTAGGCGGAGCGGTAGCGCGCCTCCGGATCCGAAGCCAGCGCCTTGGTGACGATGGCTCGCAGCGCCCGCGGGCAACTAAGCGGAAGGGCCCGCGGCGGCCGGCGCGAGCGAATCAGATTTTCCAGCTTGCGGGTGTCTTCGGCGCGATACGGCGGCGCGCCGGCCAGCATTTCGTACAGCGTCGCGCCCACCGCCCAGAGGTCCGATTGTTGATCCACCTGAGATCGCGAGAGCCGCTCCGGGGCGCAATAGCCGGGACTGCCGAACTGCAGCGCGGTAGCTTCGCCGGAAGCGCGCAGCGTCTTGGCGATACCGAAATCGAGCAGGCGCACGGTATCGTTGGGTCCCAGGTGGATATTGGATGGTTTGATATCACCGTGGACCACCGCCGATTGCCAGGTGTGGAACTTGGCCAACTGCTCGCAGATTTCCAGAGCGATGACGGTGGCGCGGTCGGGATCCATCACGTGCTCGCGCTCCAGCACCTCGGCCAGATTGCGTCCCTCCACGTACTGCATGGCGACGAAGAAGAAGCCATCCTTCTCGCCAAAGTCGTAGATTTCAACCACGCGCGGATCGAGCGCCTGCATCTCGCGCTGAATGGCCGCGCCGCGCCTCTCGGCTTCGACCATCATCTGGGTAACCGCGTCGTCGCCGGGGCGGATGAGCTTGAGCGCGGTCCGCCGGTTCTCCACCGTATCGATGGCCAGGTAGACATCGGTCATGCTGTGGCCGATCCGCCGCACGATTTCGTAGCGTCCGATTTTTTGCGGGGTTGTCACGTTTATCCCCCGGCCCGCAACACGATCCAAACCAGCATGCCGATCAGCAGGCCATAGGCAAGAAACGCCCAGCGGCTGGTAAAGCGGCGTACCGTGCGCCGGGCGCGGGTGGTGGCCAGACGGGGGCGCGTGGCGCCGGCCGAGCCGCGAAACTTTGGGCCCGGCACGAACAGCACGGTGATGTTATCGGCGCCGCCTCGGGCATTGGCCGCTTCCACCAGTTCGGACGCGACGCGGTCCGGGTCGCCCTCGAAGCGATCCACGATTTCGCGCACTTCGGCGGCGGTGAGTTGATCGGTGAGGCCGTCGCTGCAAAGTAGAATCGCGGCTTCCGGACGGAAGCGGCAACGGCGGATCTCGACGAATCCAGGTTCGCCGGCGGTGCGCGGCCGCGAGCCCACGTCGCGAAAAACTTCGTTGCGGCGCGGGTGGCGCATGGCTTCGAGCTCGCTCAGCTCGCCGGCATCTTCGTCCTCTCCCACCGGCGAGTGGTCGCTGGTAAGCTTGCGGATGGAGCCGTTCCAGATCAGGTAGAGGCGGGAATCGCCCACGTGCCCGATGGTGATCTCGTCGCGCTCCACCAGCGCCAGGGTGAGCACGCAGGCCATGCCGTGGAGCGGCGCTTCGGTCTGGGACCGGGAGTAGATGCGGTTGTTGGCGTGGGCAATGGCGCGGCGCACGCGCTCGTCGGGCGAGCCTTCCTGGAACACCGACTCGCGGATGGCGGCCACGGCGGTTTCGGCCGCAATTTCGCCGGCGGCCTGCCCGCCCACCCCATCCACCACCAGGAACACGCCGCGCTCGGCATCGGCCCAATAACGGTCTTCGTTGCGCGCGCGCACCAGGCCGGTATCGGTGGCAGCGGCCGGCCGGCAAACGCCCGAGCTTAGGATTCGCGTTTCCACAGATGCGCCACGACGAACAGCAAAGCAAAAACCAGGAACAGGACAACGAAGCCCGTATGCAGACGGTACAAATGCTCCATGGGGAATTATCTCCGCGCTTGAAACGTCAGCTTGATTACTTCGGCCACACCGATCTCGGCGCGGTCCGGCAACTTTTCTTCCTCGCCGCGGGCGAGGCGCCGGCCGTTCACCCAGGTGCCGTTACGGCTCTGGTCGACGATGGCGAAAACCCCGCTGGCGGGGTCCCGCCGCAGCCTGAGGTGCTCGCGCGAAACTTCTTCGCTGGAATAGAGCGGCACGTCCACCCACAAATCCTCGCCGCCGCGCCCGACGCTGACCTCGTTTTGGGTGATGTAATAGGTCTGCGGCCCGGAATCGTCCCGGTATTGAATCTCGGCGTAGACGCGATCCGGCTGGCGGCGGGTACTGGCGCGGTCGCGCTCCACGCGTGCCGAAGTCACCGACGGTTCGCGGTCGATGAGCGTGGTCTTGGCGCCGCGATAGCCCGGCTGCACCGAGTCGTTCAGCTCGGAGTGGATCTCCACGTCGCCCGCCGGAACCGAGCCTTCGCTGTCGGCGAACCATTCGATCCAGAAGTCGTTTTGTGCGATTCGATACTGTTTACGCGCCGAACCGCGGCGGAACAAAACGCCTTTGCGGTTCCGCTCCGCCATGCGCGCCGCCAGCGCCTTGCGCGCGTCTTCCTTGACCAAATCACCCACGCCCGCCAGCCGCGCGTAGTCGTCGGGGTGGAGATAAACGCTGAAAATGCACGGTAACAGGATGCTGTAAGCCATCTCCAGACGGCCCAATTCCATGTTGCGCGTCAGCTCGTCGATGATGGTCTGCCCGCTGATGCGGGCCGCCGGCCGCATCCCGCTCCGTGCCATATGCTCACCCAATCGATACGGTAGACGAAGAGCGGTACTGGTGGTTACAGAATCCGTACTGGACCGCGCATTAAAGTTCGCTAAGGACTTGTGGGGCAGGTTGTTCAACCCGCGGACCGATTGCCAATCGGTCCAACTAGGCGTAGCCCAGCCGCCCGCGGCTCGGACTAAACCCGGGTACTACTGTCAGCGGCGCTCGGCCGCGACGCAGGCCACAATCTCCTGTGCCCTGGTTGTGAGATTGTTTATCGAATAGGATTGAGCGCGGCCGAGAGCCTCGATTTGCGCCAGGACACCAATCTGCTGCAGAAGCAAGTCGTTCGTCAGTTTCATTTCGCGGTGAATGCCGTAGAGCTTTAACGGCGCTACGAAGAGCATGACCAGTAAAACAAGCCCGATCACCAACAGTCCCAGGAAAGCCATTCCGCCGGCTGCCGCCATAATCCAGTTCCTCCGCCTTGAACTAAGATCGTGGCGGCCGCCCTCAGGATCTCTCAGGATCTTAGGTGGGTGCCGACCTCAATACGCCAAGCCCCGTGCCCACCGACCCATGCGATACCACGTTCTCACCATGGCAGAAGATGAACTCACTCCCGCCCAGAAGGCCGCACTGACACGCAAGCGCAAAGCTGCTGGCAAGAAAGCCGCGGAAACCCGTAAACGCAGGGCCGCGGGAAAAAAGGCCGCGGAGAACCCGTAAGAGGCGGGCCGCGGGCCGAAAAGCCGCTGCAACAAGGGCGAAAAACCAGCCTGGATGAGCCAGGCCCCATGCCCGCCAGTTCCGGCCGGGTTGGCGGCGGCTGGACCGATCGGTATCATCATGACAGCATCGGAGCTGATGCTATGATGAATCATGAGGACGACAATCACGCTGGAGCCTGACGTACAGGCTCTCATACGGACGGCCATGAAGGAGCGTGGGATCTCGTTTAAGGAGGCTCTTAATTCCGCCGTGAGGGCTGGCCTGACTCAAGCCAGACAGAGGAAGCGGCCTTTTGTGCAAAAAACCTTCCCGCTTGGCGGCGAACGGAATTTCCGGTGGGACAAGGCGCTGGAGTCCGCTGCCGCAATCGAGGATGAAGAGTCGAGCCGAAAGCTATCGCTCCGAAAATGATCGTCGTAGACGTCAATCTTCTCATTTACGCCGTCAATGAAGACGCTCCATTCCACCGGAAAGCGAAATCGTGGCTGGAAACCGCGCTCTCGGGAACGGAAACAGTGGGTCTGGCTTGGATGGTTCTTCTTGCCTTCCTCCGCTTGACGACCCGGGCCTGACTTTTCCAGAAGCCCCTGGACGTGCAAACCGCCTTTGATATTGTCGACGAATGGTGCGACCAGCCGGCGGTTGCTCTGGCCGAACCGACCGCAAATCACTTGCGCACGCTTCGCGACCTGGTTCTGCCTTTCGGGACGGGCGGCAATCTAACCTCCGACGCTCACCTGGCGGCTCTGGCGATTGAGCATGGCGCTGAGCTTTGCTCGGCGGACAATGACTTTGCGCGATTTCGTGGGCTTCGCTGGCGAAATCCGCTAGTTTGACTGCAGGCCCGGATATCAGCCGCTGACGAATCGATTCCCCCGCGCGATGAAGCGGTAGGGCAGCTCGGTGCAATGGTTGATGTTGATGCGCGGCGTGGCGACGACGTCGATTATCCGCGGTTCGGCGGGTTGTCGGACCACCAGCGGGCCGCGGGTCACGTCAGCGCCGTAATGAGCCAGAGTCACGCCCAGCGCGCGGGTCAGTTTGCCTGGGCCTGAAGCCAGTTCCTCGATCTTGCGCGCGGCCGGCCGGCGGCGCCTCATCAGTTCGACGCCGCTCACCGGTTCAATGGCGCGCAGGAGCACGCAGCCCGGTTGGCCATCCGGTTCGGCTACCAGGTTGAGGCATTCGTACATGCCATAAATCAGATAGACGTAAGCATGCCCCGGCGGCCCGAAAATCACGCGTGTGCGGTCGGTGATGCCGCGAGCCGAGTGGGAAGCCAGGTCGTCGCGCCCGGGGTAAGCCTCTGTTTCCACAATGACTCCGGCCGCCGCCCCGTGAACGAGCACTTTGCCCACCAGGTCGCGGGCGACTTCGAGGGTAGGGCGCTCGTAGAAAGCGCGGCGCAAAATAGGACCGAATCGCACGATTACCATCTTCGCGCGGATACAATGAGCGTTCATGCGACTGTTCACGGCCCTGGAACTCGAACCCGCCACGATGGAAAACGTCAAGCGGTTGATCGAGAGGCTCAGGCCCACGGCGGCGATCGGATGGAGTCCTGCCGGCAATTTGCACATCACCACCAAGTTCATCGGCGAGTGGCCACCGGAGCGGCTGCCCGAGTTGCGGACCGCGCTGGCCGGATTGCCGCGCCGCTCCCCAATCCAGGTTTCGCTCCGCAAGGTCGGGTTTTTTCCCAATCCCCGTTCCCCGGGGGTGTTTTGGTGCGGCATCGAAGCGCCGGGGCTGGCGGAATTGGCGACTGACGCCGATAACGCAACCGCCGGGCTCGGCATCCCGCGAGAAACCCGGCCGTTCTCGCCCCATCTCACCCTGGCACGCATCCGCGAGCCGGCTGCGCTGGACAAGCTGCACACGGCCGCCGGCGCGTTGCCCAGCCTGGAGTTCGGGCAGTTTGAGTCGCGTAGTTTCTTTCTTTACGAAAGCCAGTTACGGCGTGGTGGTTCCGTGTACACTAAACTTGCGGAGTTTGCCCTAACTTGACGATCCCGCTGGCAGTTTTACTGGTGGCCTATTTACTGGGCTCGATTCCTTTCGGCTATTTGCTGGTGCGATGGAAGACCGGCAGCGATGTGCGTGCCACTGGTAGCGGCAATATCGGCGCCACCAATGTCTTACGGACGACCGGCAGGTTGGCCGGGGTGGCTACTTTGCTGCTCGATATCGGCAAGGGATATCTGGCGGTTTGGATCGCCGGGCGATGGACCGGCGAGAATGCACTATGGATGTCGTTGGCCGCGCTGACCGTGATGGCTGGCCACGCCTATTCCGTATTCCTGGGTTTCAAGGGGGGGAAAGCCGTCGCCAGCTTTGTGGGCGCATTCCTGTGCCTGACCCCATTTGCGCTGGGGGTCGAAACCATTGTCTTCGTTGCCGCAGTAGCCTGGACCCGCTACATTTCGCTGGGCTCGATCATTGGTGCGGCGACCTTCCCCTTGGCGGTGTGGCTGCTGCTGCAACCGCCGGCGCCGATTTGGACCGCTAGTATCATTGGGTCCGCATTCATAATTTACAAACATAGTAGCAATATCGAGCGGCTTCGCCAGGGACGCGAGCACGTGTTCCGTTTCGGAGCCCACAAGTCTTGAAAAACCTGGCAGTCATTGGCGGCGGAAGCTGGGGAACGGCTCTCGCTATCGTGCTGGCGCCGCGCTTTGCCCGGACCAGCCTGTGGATCTTCGAGCCGGATTTGGCCCAGCGGGTGCGCGCCACCAGGATCAACGATACCTACCTACCTTCTTGCGAAATTCCTTCGAATGTGGATGTTACCAGCGATCTGGAGATCACTCTAGCGGATGCCGACGTAGTACTGAGTGTAGTGCCATCGCACCTGGTACGCTCGGTCTACGAGCGGATGCTGCCTTTCCTGCGAGAATCCATGCTCTTCGCCAGCGCCACGAAGGGGCTTGAAAACGGCACATTACTACAAATGTCATCAGTAATTCGACAAGTAGTGCGACAAAGTTTCGACCCGCGGGTGGCCGTGATCTCCGGGCCGACCTTCGCGAAGGAGGTGGCGCGTCTCGATCCTACGGCACTTGTAGTAGCATCGGACGACCCGGCCATCGGCACGGCTATCCAGTCGGCCTTTTCGGGTCCCACCTTTCGGCTGTACACCAGTTTAGATACTATTGGAGTAGAAATTGGTGGCTCGATTAAGAATGTCGTGGCCATCGCAGCGGGCGTGTTAGAAGGCATGGGCCTCGGCCACAACGCCACGGCGGCGCTGATCACGCGTGGCTTGGCGGAGATGACACGGCTGGCGGTGGCCATGGGCGGCCGGAACTCGACCCTCGCTGGATTGGCGGGGTTGGGCGATCTGGTTTTGACGTGCACCGGGGACTTGAGCCGCAACCGTAACGTAGGCATAGAGTTGGCCAAGGGTCGGAAGCTGGAGGAGATTGTCGGCTCGATGCGCATGGTGGCGGAGGGCGTCAAGACGACCAACGCAGCCAGGGAATTAGCCGAGCGCCACGGCGTGGAAATGCCCATCACGGAGCAAATGCACCAGATTCTGAATTTAGGGATTTCGCCCGGCGACGCGGTGAGGCGCCTGATGGTTCGCGCACTTAAAGGCGAGTAGGATATAGTACTTCTAGGCCGTCACTGGCCGAGATGACCGCTCTAACAGGATTTCACGCGGCATTTTCACGCGGCATTTTTCGCAACCCAGAATGGCGCAAAGGGTTAATAAAGATATGGGGGGAGCCGCAGTGGCTCTGGATTATGACGCGGAGCTGATGCTTCGCGTCAAGGAAGGGGATGGTGCGAGCTTCGCCGTTCTGCTGGAAAAGCATCGCTCGTCGGTCATCCACTTTGTGTATCGGATGGTCCAGAATCAGGCAGTCGCGGAAGAATTGGCGCAGGAAGTTTTTCTGCGGGTTTATCGTTCGCGGTCTACCTACGAGCCCACGGCGAAATTCACCACCTGGTTGTTCCGGATCGCGACGCATCTGGCGCTAAACTCCTTGCGGGACGGCAAGAACCAGCGGTATGAAGACCGTCTGGACGAGCAGACCGAGGACCAGCCGGCGCGTCAGTTGGCCGACCGGCGTCCGTCGGTGGAGCAGTCCATGGTACTGGAGGCGAGGCTCGACGAGGTTCGCCGGGCGGTAGCGTCGCTGCCGGCAAAACAGCGCGCCGCCGTGCTCATGCACAAGTATGAAGAGCTCGAATATTCACAGATCGCAAGAGTGCTAAACTGTTCGGAATCAGCGGTGAAGTCGTTACTTTTCCGGGCCTATGAAACACTCCGTGCCCGGTTGGCCTATATGGCGTAGGGAAGAAGAGGAAGGTATGAACTGTCCTTTGGAAACAAGGGAGAATGCGGCCCTGCTGGTATCGCATGCCGCGCGGGAGTTGGCTCCCGATATGGCGGTCCGGCTCGACCGCCATGTCGCCCAGTGTGCCGCGTGCAGCCAATTCATCGAGCGGCAGCAGGCCGTATGGGAGGCTCTCGATCGATGGCGGCCGGAGCCGATTTCGCCGGACTTCAACCGCCGTCTATACGCTCGCATCGAAGAGCTTGATCGCCAGGCTAGCTGGTGGCATCGCCTGACCAGTCCGCTTCGCCCCATGCCGGCCCGCCACGCCATGCCGATTGCGGCCACCGCCATGTTGCTGCTCGCCGCCGGCGTGCTGATGGATCGCAGCCGCGTGCCGGCGGCCAGACCGGTACAGGCGCAGGTCGAGATGTTACAGCCCGAGCAGGTGGAGCACGCTCTCGACGACATGGAAACGATCCGCCAGTTCGACCGTGCGATGCGTTCCGATAGTCCCGATCCGAAGATGTAAGGGATGCGAGCCTTGCTCCAAGCCCGCTTTCTCAGAGTCGGAAGCCTGGCACTGATTTGCGCGCTCGCCGGCTGGTGCGCTCAAAAGGAAAACAAAACCGAAGCGCCGCCGAAACCCGCCCCGGCCAAACCGGCGGAGGCTAATCCCAACGCCGCTGCGGGCGGAGCTCCTAAGCAGTCGCCCAGACTCTATGTGCCGCTAAGCCCGGTGCAGCGCTTCCTGATGATGACTCCGGAGGAACAGGAAAGGGTGATCGAGAAAGCTCCACCGGCTGAGCAGGCGCGTTTGCGGCAGGCGATCGATCGCTTTAACCTGATGCCGTCGGCGGCGCGAGCACGGATCTTCCAGGTCTACCAGGAGCTGTCGTCCTTGCCCCCCGCCCAGCAAGCGCTGGTGACGCGCCAGATGAACGCCTTCAACAAGCTGCCCGACGAACGGCGGGAAACCCTGCGGGACGAACTGAAGCTGCTGCTGCGAATGTCCGCCGCCTCCCGCGAGAGCCGGTTTGACGGCGATGAATTCAAGAGCAAGTACACGCCCGAAGAGCAGCAAATGCTTCGCGACCTTGCCTGGAATTTACCGCCCGATTACCCCGTACCCGGGAAACCCGCGCCGAAATAAAGCGGAGCCCCTCCCGAGGCTCCGACTGGCTACCAGAGCGCTACGTTCGCCGATCAGACGTGGCTATCGACCATCTTCTGGACGTCAGACTTGCCCACGGCGCCTACGCGCTGCTCCACCACGTTCCCGCCCTTGAACAGCAACAGGGTGGGGATGCCGCGGATGTTGTAGCGCATGGCAGTATTGCCGTTGGCGTCGACATCCAGCTTGCCGACCTTCAGTTTGCCGGCATACTCGTTCGCCACTACGTCAATGGTTGGCGCCATCTGGCGGCACGGGCCGCACCATTCCGCCCAAAAATCAACCAATACCGGTACGTCCGACCGCAGCACATCCTGATCGAAGGAAGCGTCGGTAAAGGTTAGCGTATTGTGAACCGTCGTCTTATCGGTTAGCGTATTCTGACCTGCCATCTTTTCTCCTACCAGCTATTAGAATGTTGCCAGGTACGGAAGGATTCACACCCGGCCTAGCAGCTTGGCGTACAGCGCCGAATATGCCCGGGCGGAAACCGTCCAGGAGAAATCGCGCGACATCGCCCGCCGCATCGTCTCCCGCCAGGAATCCCCGCCATAGGCCGCCACGGCAGCCCGCACGGCACCGCTCAGCGCGGCCGCCGAATACTCCCGGAACTTAAACCCCGTACCGTCTTCGATAGTATCATCCAGCCCACCGGTGGCGCGAACCACCGGAACCGTGCCGTACTTCAGGCTGTAGATCTGGTTCAACCCGCACGGTTCATAGTGGCTGGGCATCAGGAACATATCGGCGCCGGCCTCGATGCGGTGCGCCAGAGGTTCGTCGAAACCGATCCGTACGGCGACGCGGCCGGGGAAGTCGGATGCCAGGCTTCGGAAGAACTCCTCGTACTCGGGGTCGCCGGTGCCCAGCGCGACCAGGTACACGTCCTGGGCAAAAATATCGGCCGCCGCCTCCACCAGGATGTCGGCGCCCTTCTGGCGGGTGAAACGGGACACCATGCCGATGAGCGGCCGGTTCATGGCCTCGGCCGGCAATCCGAATTCGCGTAGTAACTGTTCCTTGCAGACCGCCTTCCCGCTCAAGTCGGCGGCGGAATAGCGGGCCGGCAGATGCGGGTCGGTCTCCGGGTTCCATTGGCTGTAATCGACGCCGTTCAAAATGCCGGTCAGAACGCCGGTGCGCGCGCGCAAGGCGCCATCCAGGCCGAATCCGAATTCCGGAGTTTGAATCTCCCGCGCATAGGTCGGGCTGACGGTGGACAGCGCATCGGCGTACGCAATGCCGCCCTTGATGTAGCTTACCTGCCCGAAAAACTCCATTCCCTCGGGAACAAAAAGGGCGGGATCGAGATCGGCTTCGGCCAGGGCGGTTTTGGGAAACAGCCCCTGGTAGCCCAGGTTGTGAATGGTGAACAGCGTTTTGGCGCCCAGGAAGGTGGGGTCGTTGGCGTAGGTGGTGCGCAGGTAAGGAGCCACCAGGCCGGCTTGCCAGTCGTGGCAGTGGAACACTTCGGTCTGGAACACATAGCGCGCCACGGCCACGGCGGCGCGCGCCAGCACGGCAAAGCGGACGTGGTTATCGGGATAGTCCACGCCCGCTTCCCCGTAGAAGCCTTTGCGGGCGTATAGAGGCGGGCAATCCACCAGGTAAATGGGCGGCTGGGGCGGGTCGCCGAGCTCGGCGAGGTAGATCGAGACACTGTGGCGAACCAACCCGAGGTGGATTCCTGGCGAATCGTACACGCGGCGCGCCTTCTTCAGATCGATGGACCCGTACCGCGGGATCACCACCGCCACGTCGTCGCCCAATTCCCGCAACGCCGCCGGCAGCGCGCCCACAACATCCGCCAGGCCGCCTGTTTTGGCCAGCGGCGCAGCCTCGGAAGACACCATCAGCACCTTTGCCACACTGGAATTGTAGCAAGGGCCCGGCGCGAGTTGGATGGCGCCGCACCGGGATCGGCTTCAGACGACAGGGAAGACGTCCGGGGGGCGACATAGAAGTGGAGACCAACGTCTGTTACCGAGCCGCGACCGCAAGGGAGCGGACATCTGTGGTCGCGTCAAACCTCCTCAGGGTGATGAGATACCCCAAAGACCGTTCCCTGGCGGCCGCGGCTCAGCCTGGCCGCGAGAGAATTAAAGCACCGCGCCTGGACTCTGGTAGATTGACTCTGGTAGACAATCTGCTATAGTGGGGTTCGACCGATATGCGCGACCGCATCGAACTCATGCAAGGCACCCTCGACCTGCTCATCCTTCAGGTGCTCCAATGGGGCGCCCAACATGGCCACGGCATTGGACAGGCGATCCGCGTCCGGACCGAGGACGCGCTGCAGATCGAGCACGGCTCGCTCTATCCGGCGCTGCATCGGCTGGAGCGGCAAGGCTGGGTCGCGTCCGATTGGAAGATGTCGGAAGCCAACCGCCGCGCCCGCTACTACAAGCTCACGGCTAAGGGCAGGCGGCAATTGGTCGAGGAACAATCCAGGTGGAAACAACTGGTGCGCGCGGTGGCCCGCACGATGAAACCCGTCAAGGAGTGAACCCATGTGGCGGCGCTTCTTTCATAGACAGACGACCGATGCCGATCTCGAAGAGGAGCTCGAAGCCCATCTCGCCATCGAAACCAAACGCTTGATGGAGAGCGGCCAACTCCGCGCGCAAGCCGAAAGGGAAGCTCGCCGCCAGCTCGGCAGCCAGGCTCTGGTCATGGAACTCACCCGCGAGGCGTGGGGATGGTCCGGCTTGGCCCGCGCCTGGCAGGACATCCGATATGCCGCGCGCGTTTTGCGCCGCGAGCCCGCCTTCACCGGCGCGGCGGTGTTCTCGCTGGCGCTGGGAATTGCCGCCACCACGGCGGTCTTCAGCATTGCCGATACCATCTTCCTGCGCCCCCTGCCCTACGCCGATGCCGAACGACTCGTCTGGCTGGGGGTCAGTTTCCCCAGCATCCACGGCGAGTTCCTGCCTTCGCCCGATTATGTGGCCTGGCGCCGCGACAACCATGTATTCCAGCAACTCGCCGCCACCCAGGTCAGTCTCAGCAACATCATGATCCTAGGAGCGCCCGACCCCGCCGAGGTCCACGCCATTCGCGTTTCCGCCAATTTCCTCAGTGCCTTTGCCGTAACCCCACTCCTGGGTCGCACCTTCACCGCTCAGGAAGAGCTTCCCAACGGGCCCAAAGCGGTTCTGTTGACGTACCAGTTCTGGCGCGATCGGTTTCAAGGGCGGCGCGATATCGTTGGCTCCATCATCAGGCTTGACTCACAGCCTTACACCGTCGTTGGCGTGCTGCCGCGATCGTTCGTCTATCCGGCCGACGCCAAGATCGAACTACTCGCCACGCTTCCGGTTTCACCCACCGCCAGCCATCGCGATCGCAGCATGGCCGCCTGGGCCGCCTACGGCCGCCTCAAACCCGGCATTACGCTGCCGCGAGCACGAGCCGATCTCGAAACGCTGTATGCGGCCAGCAAAGCGGACCTCCCGGGATTTTTTCGCGCCGATAACCCGCTCGTGTTGCAGCCGCTGCGCGATCATCGCGTGGGCAACGTACACACGCTGTTATTCGTATTGATGGGCGCGGCCGGCTGTTTGCTCGCCATTGCCTGTGCCAATGTCGCCAACCTGCTTTTGGCCCGCTGGTCGGCGCGCACCCAGGAACTGGCGGTCAGGGCGGCGATTGGCGCCGGCCGAGGGCGCCTGGCTCGCCAGTTGTTCACCGAAATCGCGCTACTGATCGCGTCTGGCACCGCCGCAGCCATGATCCTGGTCGCCCTGGCCTTGCAGGGGTTCGTCCACTTTGCCACCCGCGACCTGCCGCGGCTGAGCGAAGTCACTACCGATTTCCGGGTCTTCGGCATCGCCTTGCTGATGGCGTTCACGACAGCTCTCCTATTCGGCGCCCTCCCCGCCCTGCGCACCGGACGCATCGATTTGCAATCGGTTTTGCAACAGGCTGGCCGCACCGGCGCCTCCGGTGGACGCCGGCGCGCGCGGCGGATTCTGGTGGCAGTCGAAGTGGCTCTGTCGGTGGTGCTGCTCTCCGGTGCGGCGCTGCTGTTCGAAACGCTGTGGCACATGCGGAACGACCATCTCGGTTTCCAGCCGGAGCACGTGCTTGCCGTTTCCATACCGGTGCGCGGCAAGAGCATCGACGACTCCACTCGCGCGGCGCTGGCTTCGGAAGTGTTGACGAATTTGCGTCGCATGCCCGGCACCGAAGCAGCCGCGCTCACCCAGTGCACGCCGCTGGTGGCGGGAGTATCCCTTAACACGTTTTCGCGCTCCGACCGCCCTCTGCCGGAGCCATTTCATCACGGCGACAATATCAGCGTTTGCGGCGCCGGCCCGGATTATTTGAAGGCCGCGGGCACACGGCTGCTCGAGGGCCGCTTCTTCACCGAACCTGATTTCGCGCATCCCGGCACGGTCGCCGTCATCAACGAAGCCGCCGCGCGCGCCTACTTCCCCGGGGAGAGCGCCATCGGCAGGCAAATCCTCGGTAGCCGCGCCGGACCGTGGAAAACCGTGGTGGGGGTGGTGGCGGACACGAAGAACCAGGGATTGAATCGCCCAGCAGCACCCGAGGCATTCGTCAACGATACGGGGCCGGCTGGCATAAGCGACCTCCTCTTCCTGGTCCGCACCCTGGCCGACGAGGACTTCGTGGCGCGCGCGCTTGGCGACGAACTGCGCGCCAACCATCCCGGCCTGTTCACCAAAACCGAGACGCTGGACCACGCCATTGGCCAATTGAGCGCCAGCCCACGCTTCAACACCGTTCTGCTCTCCAGCTTTGCCGCGGTCGCATTCCTGATGGCCATCGTCGGTGTCTATGGCGTGCTGGCCTTTTCGGTGGCGCAGCGCCGGCAGGAGATCGGCATCCGCATGGCACTGGGGGCAACACCGGGCACCGTGCTCGCGCTGGTGATGAAAGAAGGGGCGGCTTTAGTGGTTTCAGGCGCGGTTGCGGGCGTGGCCGGAGCGCTGCTTCTGACACGCTATCTCGCCACGCTGCTCTATGGCGTCAAGGCGGATGACCCACGTACGTATGCGGCAGTAGTCTTTGGCCTGGCGCTTACCGCCGCGGCCGCGAGTTTTCTGCCCGCGCGCAGGGCTGCGGCGCTCGATCCCGCCGTTGCGTTGCGGCACGAATAGGCCGCTCCAATCTTGATTTGGTATGAATTTCGAATCATACTCGAAAATATGAAAGTAGGCGAGCGTGGCCAGGTGACAATTCCCAAAGAGATACGGGTCCGTTTCGGCCTCGGACCGGCCGCCGAAGTAGAATTTCGGGTTGAGAACGGGTCTATCGTTCTGAAAAAGGCCCGCAAACCTCTGCACCTGGACAAGTGGAAGGGGCGCTGTAAGAACAGCCTGGCAGCGGCGGGCTACAGGTCGGTCGACCAGTTCATGGAAGACGTTCGCGGGCGATGATCACTGCTATCGACACGAACATTCTTCTGGACATTCTGATACCGAACCCGAATTTCTGCGACGCGGCGGTGACGGCCATCGAAGACTCCGCGGCGGCGGGTTCTTTGGTTATCTGCGACCTGGTGTACGCGGAGCTCTGCGTTTCCTTCCCCAGTCAGCGAGCCTGCGACGAGTTTCTGGAAGACAGTGACATCGGAGTGGAATCTCCGACTCGCGCGGCCAGTTTCGCGGCAAGCCGCGCCTGGAGACAATGCCGCCGGCAGGGTGGTCCAAGAACGCGCATCCTGGCCGACTTTCTGATCGGCGCTCACGCCCAATTCCAGGCGAACTGCCTGCTTTCGAGAGACCGCGGCTTTTATCGAAAATTCTTCCCATCCTTAACACTGATCGATCCGACCGCGCGTATGGCGTGAATGCGAAGGCTCGCCATTAGGTACTTCGAACCCGGGTGCGGAGGAGTAAACTGGGTGACGGTCACCACGAAAGGCTGGCTTCCCCTGGTGCAAAAGCCTCGTTTGATTGATGTCGATGCGGCGAGCTTCGGCACACTGCCCTGCTGTGGGATTAAGAGCCCCACTCATCCCGGCCGCCAGCAGAAGAGCTGCTGGCTGGAAGCGAACGCCAGGTTCGGTCTGCGGGCTAAGATGCTTCTTGCCTTGGACGGACAACCGAGCGGCTACATTGAATACCTTCCGGGCGAGTTCGCATGGCGCGGTGTTGAGGCCGGCGGCTTCATGTTTATCCACTGCGTTTGGGTCTTCTTCAGGCAGCATCAGCGAAAAGGCTGGGGGAGCATCATGGTTGAAGCCTGCTTGGACGATGCGCGAAAGGCCGGCATGCGTGGCGCCGCGGTAATGGTCCGGGACGGGCCATGGCTGGCCGACCGCCGCCTGTTTTTGACAAACGGTTTCGAACCCGTCGATACCGCGCCGCCGGACTACCAATTGCTTGTTCGGAAGTTCGATAGGGGCGCGATCAACCCGGTTTTCAAGAAAGGTTGGGATCGGAAACTCGAGCAGTACAGCCGGGGCCTGACCATCATTCACTCAAGCCAGTGCCCGCACATAGCGAACTTCGCGGCTGAAATCGCCGAGACGGCGGAGGCGGAGTACGGGATCAGGCCCACGGTGGTCGATCTCGAATCGTGGAGCGATGCCCAGAATGCGCCAACTTTCTACGCGGTTTTTGCGCTGATTCACAACGGCCGGTTGCTGGCCGATCACCAGATCAGCCGCACCCGCTTCCGTAACATCATGAGCAATTGCGTAGCGGGCGGTCCCGTCAGGGTGGGAGAGCACCAATCCTAAAGGTCCAGGAACCACACTGTCGATCCGCCGGCGATGCGGCCTGGTTCGAGTGTTGAATTGGGATCGTACACATATCTCACATTTGAGAGGCCAATTTTGAGTGACTCCCCAGTCTGACAACTCGACAGGGGAGCCCGGCTAAGTTCCGGATAGGCCGTAAACCAGGACCTGGGCGCTTCCCGAATGGGTAAACCGAGTTGGTTCACTCGCATGCCGCTCTCTGGCAGAACCCGTCGGATTCGCACTTGAGCTCGGCCCAAGCGTGGGAAGAATAGAAAGGTAGAGAATGTGCGACGACTGCTGCCGGTGCCGATGATTCTCGGAACGATGGGTACCACCTGAATTATGCACGCAACCAGCCTCCAGAGCACTGCCTCGCGGTTGATGTCGCTCGTGCCTGAATAGGTCAGGTCGATTTTCGCTGCTTCACCGTCCTCCCCCAGAGTCCGTTCCCGCCACGGCCCGCGCCGAAGTGACTTGCTTCGTTGCGCTTGCGAGCCGCGCATAAACTTCTATGCACAGCGCGGCAGGCCCGGCCGGGGGTCCATGCAGCGCAAGGCTGGCAGCATCACCGGCTCTTTATTCCTGAGCGCAAGCCCGAAGGAGATGGTGTTCCAGACGTCGTCCATGATCCGGGCGATATTGGCGCGCACGTCGTCCCGATCGGCGTCAGTGAGCACGGCTTTGTTGCCGCAGCCGATGTCGTAGCCGACACCGGACGGGCTACTGCGCGCAGCGGGACGTGCAGGCTTACGTGACCCTGGCTGAGCAGACCGGCGTCAAACCGGAGGACTGCCTGGTCGCCAAACTGATCGCCGCACAAAACCCGGACGAGGCGCTTGCCTGGGCCGAGCGTGGGCGCGACCTCGACCGGGAGAAACACTTCCGCTCCACCGCAGGCTATGACTTGGATAAGCTCCACCGCGAACTACTGACGCGGCTCGGCCGGCAGCACGAAGCGCTGGAAGCGGCGTGGGCGGAATATAGGCAGCATCCCTCCAAGTTCACCTACGATGACCTGATGAAGTTCGTGCCCGAGACCGAGCGTCGGGAATGGCATGACAAAGAGCTGAACGCCGCCGAGGGCGCGGACTTGCATTCGCAGCTGGAACTGTTCATCGAAACTGGAGAGATGGAGCGGCTAGCAGCATTGGTGAGCAGCTCGACCGATCAAGCTCTTGAAGCCATGAGCCACTACGCCACTGAACCCGCGGCGAAGCGCCTCGAGGACGGTTATCCGGGTCTTGCCGCCCGGCTTTGGCGGGCCCAGGGGCTCCGCATCGTTGATGCCAAGAAGAGCAAGTACTACGACGCCGCGCTTTCGAATTTCGAACGCGCCAGGAATTGCTATCTGAGGGCCGGGCTGGCGGTCGAGTGGGAAAAGACAGTGCGGCAGGTCTCAGCGGCTCACTTCCGCAAGAGTGGATTCATCACGGGCTTTCAGACGTTGGCGGCCGGCACGAAGCATGCCGCGCCGAGTTCCTTTCTGGAGCGCGCCAAGACGCGTTGGGGCGAGCGGCACGGAGGATGACCGGGGGCATGACGCTGTCAACCGCATAAATCGGATTTATGCGGAGGCCAGCGCGCATTCAACCGTTTTCGCCGGTTTTCGGCCTTTTTTGGGCTCCGGCATGATTTCTGCGTAGGGCTATAAATGTCGATGTTTCAGTAACTTCCGAGCGCGGCAAGACTTGTTGACGGTCCCGTCCAACGTGCTCCCCAGTCTGGACACGTTTCGAACTCTTGCGGGTCAGTTGGCCGTCTGATCGAACAGGCAGACGTCTATTGCTTTCAGAGCGATTCGAGCGCACCGCCGACGCTTGTCCACAGTGGGCGCCCAGTCTGGACACGTCTCGAACTCGCCAAGGGAGCCCAAGGTAACTCCCGCATGGCGCGTGATTCGCTCACAACCAGCGAACAATAGGCGACAGTGCGGGACTGAGGTGTTTCGGCGTCGCGCGCCCGGGTCTGGGAAACGTTACCCCAGCCCAACCTTATTTCGCGATATAATTGGCGGCCACGAGCAACCGAGGGCTCCCGTGCTTCGGAGGACATGATCGGTAGCATGCGAAGATCACCTGAAACATCATTCCACGCTCTCGTTCTATCGGTCACGCTCGTGATTATGGCGATGATCATGAGGTTTCTGATTGAACGCCCAAACGCAGAGGCGCTGGAGAAGGTCCCTAAGCGTCGCAATAGGAGCTATTTCAGGGCTTGGACTGTATGAAACGATCTGCAGGCTTGTGGAGTTCTTGCTTGGAAAATGGGAATGGGTAAAGTGCGCGGTCCTAGGAAGAAACTTCGTCGAGGGGAAGTGGTACGGATTCTATACCTACACGTATGAAGAAAGCGGCCAGACGCACGTCGTCGTGCATCTACTCATTGAGAACATTACCCAAGAATGGGAAAACGTTTCGATTAACGGACGCGCGTTTTCACGAACCGGAGATCCGCACGGCCAGTGGTCTTCCATCTCAGCGCGCGCGTTTGGAGACCAATCCCAACTTGAGATTCGCGCTGTCGCGGATCTTTCGAGCGGTCACTTTGACTCTGCACGTACTATGCAACTAGAAGGGAGGCCGCCTGACCATATGTGCGGATACGTGTTGGACACAGTTGGCTCCCAACGGCCAGGCAAAGCGTGGTGGGAGGCCTGGAAGACGAACGCTCCGCTTCCCGACGCGGAAGCGTTGGTTGAGGCGGAAAAGCGGTACAAGAAGTTTTTGTCGAACGCTCAAAAACTTCCGGCCGCGCAGTAAGTTTTTCGTTCGGGCGCGTCGTCCGACGGTCTTGATAGAGTGAACTTGAGTGAACTATTCGCGAGGTGCGACATCGTGGATGCGTTTGATTTCGTGAATGACCCCATCACGGCCGCTCAGGCCGATACCGTCAGAAACTTGCTCGGTGAGCAATGGTCGGAAAGAGCCCGAGACGGTTTCCTGGTCACATCAGGAAGGTTCGTGGACGAAATGGGAAATGACAGGACAGCGGAATTAGCTGCTCTGTACAAAACGCACCTGCCCAGCGGAAGACTTGCCCTTCGGCGGAGTCTGGAAACACTGCTCGAATTCGTTGGAAGCCTGCGTCAGTTCGAAGCGAACTATCCTGTCTACATTAACGATCCGCAACGTGGCTCGGTCCCGGCGTTTCCTCAGCTGCCTATTCTCGGAATCGCGGAAATTGCGCCACGTCTTTATCGGGTTATGGATTCGAAGTCAATAGCGCACGAAACGGGCGAGCTATTGCTTGACTTTATTTCGCGAGAAGGAAGGCTTCCGCACTTACCGCCTCCGCGAGGGCTCGTTTTGCGAGTGAAGCCGCGAATTCATTGGTGCTCCTATGAGCGCTACAAGAGTCCCGCCGCTACGGCCGCCGCGCTGCAGATCCTGCCAGAATATCGCAACGACTGCGGTCTTCGAGCAACGCTGCCAACGGCAGAACTGGAAGGTCTGGTCTTTGTGGCGTTCAACGGCGACACCAAGTATCCTGAGCACGAACTGGGAGAGTCCATGGGATTCGTTGGCTACTATGTGGAAATGAAGACCCAAGACCACCCTGATCTTCCAGGAGGGGGCCTTCAGGTTGGAGTGTTCGGCAGCCCGAAGGTCGGAGAACTTGAGGCGTGGTTAGAGGCCGAGAGACGATGGTCTACAATTTGGCGTGAGCCAACTCTGACCTGATCTCTTGCCGCTCCTTGGGTGACCCGTGGGGATGCACCACTCAAGAGCCGGGATTCGATGCGATTGTCCGCAAGTCTTCTTCGGAGGTTGCGGAAGCTGAATCCGGTAGCTTCCCTAAACACCAGCAAGGATTCGAACCTGAAAGCAAAGGCTTTAACGTCTTCTCGCGAGCGTGCTTCAATGGAATCAATACGTTGTGATCTGGCTCCCCATCGTGGACACATTTCGAACTTTGGTGGCATGCCCACCGTCGGGGATCATTGCGGTTTTCCAACAGATTCAGACCCAAGCGAGTGCATGAGCACACGGGTGGCACTGCGCAACGCCGGTTGTCGCCGCCCACTGCCGTCCTGAACAGGTGCTAATATCTGAGACTGGGTGTTGCGTTCTCAATATGATAGCCTCCACCTTCTGGTTCTCACCCGCGTCCAGCGAGGTCTCGTCATCTCGGATCTCCCTCGACTTCGGTCTGCGCTCGGCCGACTTCTTCTTCCGAGAGCTTGTCGTGCCAGAATTAGGGCGGATCTGGTTCGTCCGGCAGTTTTCGTGGCCCCTGGCATCGCTCGCACTTCACGAGTCCATGCAGAACCAGGGATCAAACGCCCCAAGACCCACTGCAATCTGCCATGGCATCGAGGCCCTCGCATGCAAGTTGGCGTACCAGATCAACCCGCAGGGCCCGTTTGAGCGGATACTTGGAAGCCGAGCCTTCGGTCGTGATCCCGAGATGAGAGTCCGGAGCTTTCAGCAGCTTCGGCAGCCGAGCAACTATGTTCGCAACACGCATCGTCAAGCCGCAACGCGCGCTATCCGACAGGACGGTGGCCTGGGCTTCGCAACGGGTACCAGATTCGATCTCCTTGATCTCGAGCCCGTAGGAAGGGCTCTTGCAGAGGCGTTCCTCGACCAACGTGTCGGACTGGGCGGGACGAGTCTGCGCAAGTGGCTGCTTGGGTGGCTCCGGGACGAACAAGAACTGCCCGGCTGGTCCGACACCCTCGCAAGAGCGCTGGTCCCCGAACGCCCGACTTCAGAAGAGCGCGAACTTGTTCGCTCGCGGGTGCTCGATACGCGGACACCGGAGTGCGCGACGCGACAGCACCTCGCGCCGGCGATTGGCCGTGCGGCAGATCTGCCGGACATCAGAAGCGTCGTTGTTCCCCGCTTGCGCGACGCGGGTCACCGAAAGCAGGCCGACGAGGTTATTGCAGCACTCGCATTCGGCGCCGTGCTCGACCGCGCGCGTGACGCAACCGCCGATCTCACGCAAGCGGTTGACGCCGCCCGCGGTGGCGTTCCAGCAGCCACGCTCGCGCGGGACGCGGCGATCCGGAAATCCCTCGGTGGCCTCAGGGCCGCAGCGAAGAACTTCTCCTCGAAGGTGAGCACTGTCGGCATCACCGAGCCGACAAGTCGGGTATTCGTGGATGCCCTCTTGGGACGAGACGACGAGTTGCAGACAATCAGGTTTCTGGTCGGGAGAGTCGCACAGGTTCTCTGTCTTTCGGACGACTCCGTGCATCGCGGCGCCCTATTCCGCGTAGTCGACCAAAGCGAGTCGCTGGACGGTCTAGAGGAGGGCGCGGCAAGCATCGAACCCGACCGGACGAATCGGACGGGGCGGACATTTCGCATCGCGAACTTGCACTCATTACTGCGCGATGTCGTACAGCGAGGCGCGGCATGAGCGACGCCGACACTCTCCTCGACGTGTTTGTGCCACCCGAGGACATGGTGGGTCACAGTGCTGCGCTCGTTGCGATGACGGGCGCAGAGGACTTCCTGGAGGCCGCCGTCCAGCGGTTCTCAGGTCTTCGCCCCCGACAACGCGCTGAGCTTGGCAATGTTCTCGTGTACCTGATGCTCGACGGTCACGCGTCGGCGTCCCGGCAAAGCGTGCGGCCACCCGGCCGCGTGCCGGGACTGCACGAGTTACAACCGCGCAGTGTAGATGCGAGGTCGCTACTGCACGCCAAGCTGGCGCTACTCGCGTTTGCTCCGAATCGCAGTGCCGACCCCGATTATCTGCGGCTTGCTGTCCTCACGGCCAACTTCACGAATGCATCTGCCAGGCAGCAATTGGAGCTCGTCTGGATCATCAACATCCCTCGTATTGGCAGCGCCAGGGCGGCAGACCGCGCTGAGGTGTCGGCCGCCGGCAAATTCATCGAACAGCTTCTCGATCGGCGTTATTACCGCGACGAGCAAGGGCTGCCGAGCAAGCAACATGGACTTACTGCGCGGCTTGACACATTACTGGAGACGGCCAGGAGTCTCACGCCTTCGAATGCCAAACCGCGTTTCATTCACTCCCTGGATCGGCCGCTCTACGAGCAGATTCGTCAGCGCTTTCGCAGTAAGATCCATTCACCACGGAACCTCCTCCTCTGCGGCTCGGGTTTCTATGAGGAGCCGTCAGGGAAGGCGCGAAAGCCTGCCGTCTTCGCAAAGCTTGAAAACATTGCAAGATTCACCGCCAACGTACGTCGCGTTGCCCTTGTCGAGCCCGGCGAGGCAGGTGCGGTCGCGCCCTGGGCGGCACACGGCACCACGGAGGGCTGGGAGATTGCGCGGCCCTCGGACGCGCTGGGCCTCAACCGCTGCCTGCACGCAAAGTTCGTGTACGCCGGCTATCTCCGCGACGATCACGCCAGTAACGGTTGGGTATACCTCGGCTCGGGCAACCTCTCGCACCGGGGCCTTCTCACCTCCGGCACCATGGCGGCGGGGAATGTGGAATGCGGTGTCATCATCCCGGTGAACGAGCGGCTGGATAAAGAGGAGATTAAGAGCAAGTTGTTCTGGAACCCGGATGCCAAAGACATCGGCGCCGATGAGTGGAAGGTAGGGCAGGTAGGCGACGCCCCGGAAATGATGACCTTAATCGAGGCGCCGCCGATTCTCTCGGCGTTGATCGAGCTTTCACCCGAGCCTGCGCTCCGATTGCTCTGGCGAGAAGACGTGCCGCAGGATGCGCGAACCAGCATCTGCTGGACGGGGCGTGATTGGCAGGCAGTGGCTCGTGGCGAACACAGCGTCGTGCTCCTGGATACCGAACAACCGAGCGCTCTTTGCGTGCGTGACGACGGCTCCGGGAAGGACTGGACCGTCCCCGTGGTTGATCCGGCTGGACGCGTATGTTGGCAGCCTCCGCGCTTCGCCACGTATGCCGATGCGCTCGCCGCGCTTCTGGACTTCCCGATTCGCCCGGCCGAAGCCGCGGACGATGATGAGGACGCAGACGGTGATGGCACGGGTGCGCCGGCCGCCGGCTCGGGTGGCGGCATTGACGACGAGAAGAGCTACGCCTTGCACCATGCGGCGGAACTTATCGAGAGAGTTTCCGCGTTACAGGTGGCGCTTCCAACATCGATGCTCGACGACTGGCTGGACCACCTTGATCGCATGTTCCGCGCATCGTTCCCGGAGGTGCTCGTCTCGACGTGGCGGGAACATCAGATCGATGTCTTCTCGCACCTCCGTGAAACGGCGCTTCGCCCTCCGCAATTCACAGAGAAGCAGTGCGCTCGCTACTTCGAGGTTCTCGACGGTGCCGAACACTTGTGGGGGCTGCGATGACGTTCTCATGGGCGGGCGCGGCAATCGCGATCCGAAGGCTCGTCGCGCAGGATGAGGCGAGACCGCCGCATAGCCGGCGCCTCGACGACGGCCAACGCGCATCTCTGAGTTGGATAGCGCGACGTATCCAACAAGACGGCGTAGTGCTGGCCGATGAGGTCGGCACCGGAAAGACACGCATCGCCTGTGCGGTGGTGCACGCGGTGTTCGAAGCAGGAGGACGCGCAGCCGTCGTTGTGCCGCACGGCCTGATGCACCAGTGGGCCGCCGAGTCGCGCGAGTTGAGCGTCGAGGACCCGATACCGATACCCAAGCGCCTCACTACGTTCACCGAGTTCCTCCGCGAGTCGACTGAGGCTGCTTGGAAGGACTGCAGCCCGCAACCGGATCAGCCCGAATGGTGGTTGATTTCGCACGGGTTTCGAGCCCCGCTGATTCGCAGCAACTCTCAACCCTGGCGCGCGGCGTTACCAGCCCTCGTCAAGTTGCATCTCGCGTCACGTGCCGAACGCGAGGACGGACGCACCCAGTTGGGTAAACTTCAGAGCGATATCGACAACACAAGTCCGTCGTGGCGGGATTGGAACGGCATGGTGCGCATCGCCAGAGATGTCGCCCCGCGCATTCGCGGCCGTCGCGACTTACGCAAGAAGATCGGCCTTCTTCCACCGTTTAAGGTTCAGAGCGTAAACAATGACGACCTACTCTCAGCATCCGCAAGCGATGGTGAGGCGCGGCAGGTGACCGAGGAGATCCTTGGTCTCTGGCTCGGTGAATTCGACCTCATCGTGATCGACGAGGCACACAAAGGCCGTGTCGAGGTGGACATCGATAGCGCCGCTCTCGGAGCGATTGAGGGCTCTGTGCTGGCGCGACTCGTCGACGTGGTACTGAGGCAGCCCGAAGGCGGGCGGCGGCTCTGTCTCACTGCCACCCCGATGGAATTGGAGCTGGAGCAATGGCTCAGCCTGATCAAGCGCGCACGCCGCGGGCTCGACCTTGAGCGCGGACAAGCGGTTGTTGAGAGACTGCGCGATGCGGCGCATTGGGCGAGTATTGTTCCAGACGCATCGAACCGGCTCGATGAGTTGTGCGCAGCTGCCCGGGACTTCACGCGGGAACTCTCCCCCTACGTGACGCGGCGCCGACGGGACGAGGACCCGCTCATCAAGAAGTTCCGTGCCGCCGCGCAACGGCCAGAAGAGCTTCCACATCCGCATCGCAATCTGGAGAAGGTGAAGATCGGATGGACGCAAACCGTGGGTAGCAACTCGGCGTGGCTCGATGTGCTTTTCGCTACCGAGTGCATGAGCCAGAGCGCTCGTGGCCTATCACTGGCGGACACCAAGGGCTGGCCTGACGCCGTGCGGGACGCCTACACCAAGCTTCCGGCGGGTCACGTCAGTATCGAATTGATGGAGACCAGCGACCCGATCCCTGTTCCCAAACCAGACGCCGGAGACGACGACGCCAGAAGAGCTAAGATCGCAAAACTCGCCCGCGTCGCATACTGGTACCACCAGTTCGGCGCTGCACGTAGCAGAGTTGTCGGGGAGTTCGAGCATGTTCCAGGCGTCGAGCTTAATCCCGATGCTGAGCACCCGCGAATCCTCGCCGCGGTGAAGGAGATCGAGAAGTGGACCGCGCAGCAGGAAAAAGTGCTGGTATTCGGGGTGTTTCTGCAGCCGCTTCGTCTACTCTGCGACGTGCTCAACGTTCGGCACGCGCTACGCGCGGCCGACGCAGAGCGGCCTATCGCCTACGCGGTGCACAAGGACAAAGCGTTGCTCGGGATTGCAGTTCGCCAAGTTCATCGGTTGCGTGATGAAGGTGTGCTGATAGGTCGGCTGGTGGCGGGAAAGTACACGAAAATCAAGCACGCCTTGCGGGACAGCCACACGGCGTATGACAAGCTGCGCCGACAGGTCCGTGAGGGAGCCAAGAAGCCGATCGAGGCATGGTTCGCTGACCGAACCATTCTGGGCGGTGCATCGGCGGATGGAAAGCTCGAACGGGCGATCCACGACCACCTAGTCACATTTTTGCTTGACGACCTCCTTGCCACCAATTTGAAATCCGACGAGCTGACTCCGGCATGGATCGAGGAGCGGGCGGCAGGTTTTCTTGAGCGCCACGTACGCCCGGTCCTCGGCGAATCTGGCGACGACGATGGAGGAGATGAGGAGCAGGCTGAGTTACACCAAGAGCTGCGAAGAACCTTCCTGGAAGACGAAGCCAATACTGGGCGCCAGAGTCTTCATGCACGACTCCTGCAGGGTTCAACCCGATGGGAGACTCGGCGGTATCTGCAGGCGGCTTTCAACAGACGCGACGCGTCTCCCTGGGTGCTAGTCGCCCAGAGCCAGGTTGGTAGGGAGGGCCTCAACCTCCACGAGTCTTGTCGGGTCGTCGTGCAATTCCACGCCGAGTGGAACCCCGCCGTCCTCGAACAACAGATCGGTCGCGTTGACCGCAAGGGGAGCCTCTGGGAGGAATGCGCGCAGAAGTGGCGAGAGGGAGGAACGGAGCCTCCCCCGTTTGTGGAAGTTCGGCAACTGGTCTTCGAGGGCACCTACGATGCGTTCCAGTGGGACCGCGTAATGGCGCGACAGCACGTTTTTGACGCCAGCTTGTTCGGCGCGCTTCTGCCAGTGAGCGCTTGGGATCGCGTGCCGATCAACCAGAGGAAGAAGCTCATCGACGCGGCCCCCTCCTTCAGCCCCGATGGCTCTTCGCGAAAATAAGCGCTCAGCCGTCGCGGCGAGGATTTGGTCCGCAAGCCCCTGGCGCTCTTAGCTTGCCCGTACGCAGTACTTCCAAAATCTTGGCCATCGCCAACGTATCCTGTCGACAATAAACGAGGAGTGCAGCCTTGAGACGTCGGCGTTCCTCCAAGTCCAGATTGCCCCGAACCATCTGGTCCCAAGCCAACCCCGCCTCGCCGCCGTGCGACACCTCCATGCCTTCGTAGCTGTACCCCGGCACCAGCGCCGGAAGAACGGCTTTCAACGAAAATGACCCTTGAAACTGCGGGTGATATACGTGTTTCTTCACGAACGGCCAGAGGTCCCACAGGCGAGCCTGAATTCTTGCAATTTTGCCGGCATGTTCCGGCATCCACTTGGCCAGATCACTAAGGCGCTGCGATTCAAAGCCGGCGTTGTAGACGACAGTCAGCCCGCGCTTGCCCAGCGCCTCGCTCAACGAATCAAGGAAAGCACGACGAGGATCCTCTTCGTCCTCAGCAAGGAACTCAAAATGTTCCAATTCGCTATCGACGGACATCTGCCGGTGAATCGACCATTGAAAAGGGATGTGCGAGTATGGCCACATTCCATCGAACCGCGGAATCGCTGGGTAAAGCGTTTCGAAGTCCATGAAATATAGCGGATACTTCAACCGGGACAATTCTCTGGCGAGGGTGTCGCTTACCCACGGATGTCCAGTTTTGACGGAAGTCCAAACCCGGATCTGGTTCTCTGTGAGGGAGAACCCCTCGGGGATTTCGTGGATGAGCGTTATTCCCTGACCCAGCAGTTCCGCTTGTGTCTTGTCGCTCAGCCTCGGCAGGAACGAGATGTGGTGATCGGGCACAGGCGCATTGCAGCAAGCATAGAACTCGCAAGCTACCGGTTCGGAGCAGTGCCGGCCCGGCGCTATTTCGGGCGGGTGTTCCAGCGCCAGCGCCTTCCGCTGGGACCGCAGCAACTTCGGGACTTCGGCGTCAAGCTTCCGGATCTGCCCCGTCAGGTTCCGAATGGCGAAGAGTCCCGCTGGGTCATACCGCCGCCCATCATAAACGTAGTCGCGGTTGAGGTGCATGAGGCAACAGGAGGAGAGATCGAGACCACAGCCCCTCAGAACATGAGCCTGGATCGCGACATCGTAGAGGTGGTATTCCTTCACGTCGACGGAAGACTTCACCTCGAGCAGCCGCCATCGACTCGCCGGGCGCCGCTGGAGAATATCCACGCGGACCAAAACCCCTTGATGCTGGAATGTTGCTTCAAATATTGCCGGAACAGAGGAATCGTCCAACAAGCAGGCCGTCTGCGCCAAGGCGCCATCCGATCCGTGTTCAAAGCCAACGAACACGCCGCCCGGAAAACGGGATTGAGCGAGCAGGCCAACTTCATTCCCTTGCTGAAGCCGAGCTTGCTGACTCTCGTCCGGCTGCCCAGCGAGTTCGGGCTCATAAATCTGGTAGTAGAGCCGCTTCAAGCACTGGACACCTGCCACGAACTTGGATTTTGAGAGGCGTACTGGAGCGGGCGCAATCATGCGGTTTGTGTGATGCGATCCAACTACTTCTTCTACGATGGCACAAAACAACGTGATAGAGCGTCCGCTCTCTTGTGTTTCCGCGCAGTTTTCGGCGCCTCCGTGGCCCCGCGCGCGCAACTCGCCGGTTCCGAAACGTGGAAGAGAGAAATCTCGGATTCTCCTGATTGTTGACTGGGCGGAGGAATTCCAGCATGAGCTCGCCCGAGAGGAGAAGATCCCGCTTTGCTCATTGCTGCCTGGTCCGTTTCTTCGGCTTGGATTTCTTCAAGGTATCTGAGGCGAGTTTGTCGGCCAAGGCGCGAGACGCCATTGCATCGGCGTAGGGTCCGGAGCAACTCATTTTGCTTTGAATTGCTCTTCCGATTTCTGTCTTAGCGGGCGTGCGTTTAGCTGATTTCGACCTGAGCCGGCTCTGCTCGGCTTTCGCGGCCCTACAGACGTTCTTGATTGTTTCGACTCCCAACTCACATTGGGATTCACGAGTCGCGTCTGTGATCGCATATTCCGGGGACAGCTCCTTTGCTAATGCTTTCCGGAGGCTTGGATAGCCTCTTTTGAGGATTTCGGCTGCGGTCTCTTCGCCCATTTCAATCAAGCGGAAGGTACCGCTGTCCGTGAGAGCGAAGTCGAGCAGGCATGACTGCATCTCCCAGACTTCGGCAGGCTCGTCCGCTATTTCGTCGAGCTGAACATACGCGTCGGTTTCATCCACCGCGCTAACAATCGAGAAGCTACCGTCGGGCCACCGCGCAAAGAATACCGGCATAAACTCTCCTACACAGTCGTTTATAGCAGAAGTAGCAGAAGCAGAAAGGGTTGCGCGGGGCAGCGGGCGGACGTGGGCTTTATTCGCGCGTTCTGGGACACGTCCCGGAGCGCGTGCCAGGAGTAGCCAGCGTCCGCTGGGTTCATCCATCTCCCACCCACAGCCGGTCTGGCGGCTTCTTCCCTTCTTGGGCCTTGGTGCGCGACACGGGTGCCAGGGACGCGTCGTGCCGCCTGGGTGGTATGTCGGGTGGCCGGACGCCGCCTCGGGCGGCCCCGAATGGCGTTCGGAACCCCTACGATCAACAAGGAGTGGTTATCGAATCCCGCCCATGAACTCGCGATTCGTGAGTTCCGCGCGCGGCGGCGCCACTTTCGGGATGTCCGGCACGGTCACCCGGAACCGGACCCGGCCGCGCCCCGCAGACAGATCGGATCGGCGCCAGCCAGCATTGATCGGGTGGCGGGGATCGCTGAGATCATACTGCGGCTGACGTCGCTCAGCCTGACGAAAGAGATCTTTCAAAATGGTCAACACTGTTCACCCTCCAGGGCGGGTGCGAGGCAGGAGGGGCCTCGGGACCGCCCTCCCGGCCACTGCGAAGAAGGACAGCGGCCCGGCCCCAACATTTTGCTCAGCGCTCAACGCTGGACGATCTGAATACCGGCAGCCCGCAGCGTGTTTACCAACACGCGGGCATTGTGCTCGGCCCGGTAGCGCGCGTAGACGTCCGGATCGGCTTCGAGTGCCCGCGCGATGGCCTGTTCCTGTGTAGGTGCAGCGGCAGCGCCCGGCACATACAACGCCGGAAGGCTGGCACCGCGGAACTTGAGGACCACCGCATCGCGCATGGCCTCGGCTTCAATCTGCTTGAACGTTTTACTTTCCACTTCGATTCTCCTTTCGTGATCCAACTGCTATGCCAGCGCCGCCAGTTGTTCGGCCAGCGGACGAAGGTGTTCATGACCGCCGACGAACGCCGTCTCGATGTATGGGCGCATGCCGGTAGCAAGCGTCGCCCGCGTCGTACAGCCCTTGAGCGACCGATGGAATGCTCCACCGGCCAGCCGGTATTCGTTGAGCATGCCTTCGATGACCTGAAGGTGTTCCGCCACCTGCTCGAAGAGCCCATCCACTGCGGCGGCATGCTGCCGAATGGTGGTGGCCACGGCAGCGCGTCGGGCAAGCTGGGCTTCCAGCTTCACGCGGTGTTCGGCATCCTGCAGTTTCTTGAGTTCGGCCTGGCCGAGTTCGATTGCCGCGCGGAGCGAATCGGCGCGCCGCTCCAGTTCCCGTTCTTCCACCTCGAGGGCGACGGCAACATCGGCATCGCCCCCGAAAATCAGTGCGGTGCCAGCAGCCGTGCGCCGCTGACCGCGCTTCTCCACGAGCGCCTGCTCGGCACCAGTCGCTTCACGTTCCAGTTCGCCGATCCGCTCGCGCCACTCGGCGACGGTCGAGGGCGTCTGCATCACAGGCTCATCCGTTCTTGCTTGTTTCGTTCTCATCTGCACTCTTCTCCTTTTCAAAACTGTCCGACAACATGCTCAACACCGTCCGAATCTCGCCCGAGAGAATGGTCTCCATCGCGGCCAAATTCAGCCTGGCCGACATGTTGGCTACCATCTCGCCGGGCATGCCGGTCTCCTCAATGGCGGTGCGGATCTCGGCCGCGACCGCCCCGCAGCAGCGCGTGGGAATGTTCATGCAGGCGTCGCGGATGCGCCTGGACGCGTTGAAGGCGGCGATCTTCACCTCGGCAGCCGGGAGTAGCTCGCCGGAAAGCCGCTTGAGCTGCATGTCCGCGAGGCGCGCCTTTGACACCATGTAGATGGTCCGTGCCCGCAGCAGCTTGCTGCCGTCGCCCTCGGGCGCGATGGTGTTGCGCTCCCACTCGGTGTCGGCCAAGGCGGCATCGATCCGCCCGTCCGGCGAGGTGGAAATGCGGCCTTCGTTGATGGCGCGCTGGACGGCGGAACGGGCCACTCCCCGATGCGCGGTACTTTGCAGAAAGTGCTGTGACGCGCTGTTACGCAGTTACGCATCATTCGCCCGCCCTCAGTCCGATGCCGGTCCAGCCCCGCGTGGGATCGCCGTCGATGCGCCGCAAAAAGGGCTGGCAACCCTTGGAGCGCAGGCGGTCGGCGAAGGCATTGCGGCCGAGCATGTAGCGCTCGCCGTTCTGCTTGGCCCATTCCTCGTACTCCCGCCAGAGCCGCGCCGCACTGATCCAGGCGTCGGCGTGGAGCACGCAGCAATCGGAGACGAAATCCTTGATCGGGTCCATGTCGCGGCGGTACTCGTCGGTGGCCTCGCGGATGACCTCGGGCACGTGGAGCCGTTCCTCGCGCCAGCGCAGCGCGCCTTCCACGGCCCAGGCGAGGATGGCCGGTCCAGAGATGGCGGGATTGCGCAGCGTTGCTTTGACAAATGGCTGGCGCTTCTCCGGCGGGATAGTCTGATCGAACGGGATGCGCAGGATGCGCCGCCACATGGCGGTGTCGTCGTCCTTGACGCGGGGCGCGTGGTTGGCCGCCAGCCACAGCTTGAATACCGGGGTGAACTCGAAGGACTCGTGGTACAGGAAGCGCGCCCGCACGGTGTCGCCGCCGGTGAGCAGCTTGACCAGGCCCTCAGCGAGCTTCTTGCCTTGGTCCACCTCGATGGAGACGACGAAGCGGCGGCCGGCCAGTTCGGCGATGTCGTTGCGGACCGCGCCCGCCTCGCGGCGTTGGACAAACGATTCGAAGTCGGCGGTCTTGGCGTAGTCGCCGAGGGTGGCCTTGAGAGCTTCCAGGAAGGTGCTTTTGCCGGAGGCCGCCGGACCGTGCACGAAGAACAGGACCTCCTCGTCGGTGGCGCCGGTGATGGAGTAGCCGGCGGCTGCTTGCAGGAAGTTCAGCAGGTCGCGGTTACCGCCGGTGGCGTCGTGGAGCGTCTTTTCCCACAACTCGGAGCGGGCCGCGGCGTCATAATGCACGGGGCACAGGCGGCTGAGCAGGTCTTCGCGGCGGTGGGGGCGCAACTCGCCCGTGGTGAGATCGACGACGCCGTTGAGGCAGTTGAGCAGCCAGGGCGAGGCATCGAGTTCGGACTGCCGGACGGGGACGCTGGGCTCGCTGCGGGCCAGCATTACCATGGCGTTGATGGCGCTCCTGGACTCGCTGGCGAGAGCGTGTTTCACCAGTGCCTCGCGCTCATCGGCCTTCAGCTTGGCGGCCGTGCGGTACATCTCTCCGACGGTGCGCTTGGCCAGCAGTTCGATCCCGCCGGTAGCGTCGACTTCCCATCGCGCTCCAGACCACAAGAAGACCTTGCCGGATTCGTGGCAGTAACGGAAATCGCTACCGTGGCGGGAGACCAGCCGGCGGGCGTTGCCGAGGTCGGTGAAGTTGATGGCGCTCTCGACGGCCTGGCTAAGCACTTCTTCGACGGTGCGGGCTCGGGCTTCGCGGCGTTCCTTGCGGCGGTCGCGGTCTTCCTGTTTGCGTTCGGCCTGCCACTGTTCCTGCGCGACATACTCGGGGTCCAGGTGGCGGCGCACATCTTTCCAGCCTTTGCCGTTGCATCCGTTGTGCTGGCACTTGAAGCCGAGCACGCCGTCTTTACTCTCGAAGATGGCGGCGCTACCGCCGGTGTGGCTATTGTCGAAAGGGCAGGCGGCAAGCGTCCAGCGGCGGCCACCGCGATATGCGGATGGGCACTTCTCGACGACGATGCCGACCTTGGCCATCCACGCCTCCATGTCGAACTCGAACATCTTCATGGTGGCTTCGGTCGCAGTGGCGCGGCGGGTTTCAGCAGCCTCGGCTGCCAGTTGTTCGAGCAGTTCGATGGAAACCGGTGTGACGGACTCGGGCACCTCGAGCATGCGGGAAAGCCGGTAGGGGCGGTCGGGCGTGTGGTCGCCTTTGCGGGCGAACGTGCCGTAGGCTTTCGAGATGCGGGCTGCGTTGAACACGGTCTCGTCGATGTGGACCGTATCGCTGGAGAATTTACCGGACAGCGCCTTGAGAGCCCGGCTGATCAGGCTGGTGGAGGCGTCGTTGTTCGCGAGATCGGGCAGGCGGCAGAGGAGATGGAAGCCGTTGCCGGAAAGGCTCAATACCGGCTCGGGCCACTGGCGGCTGCGCAGATGTTCACGGACCTTTTCGGCCACACCTAGGGCGGCCTGGAGTTCGGAACGGCTGCTGGAGATGCCGGCGGGACGGACGGGATCGCAGTCCACTAGCATCCAGCGGCGCTCCAATATGTCGGAATCGCTGGTGGTAGTCTCTGCGAAGGCCTTCACGCGATTGCTGGCGCGAGCGAGCAGATCGGGCTTGACCGGGTTCAGGGTGACGTAGACTCCCGGCCCTTTTCCATCCATCTCGCGGATCGCCTCGACCAGCGCGGCCGGATCGTTGAAGTAGCCCGAGATGGTGCGGTTCCGCCCCGCCTTGGGAACGCGCAGTTCTACCACGTCGCCGGGACGGAACATGATGGCGACAGCCTGCGCGGCTTCTTTGTGCGCCTTCACACCGCTGTTTTCCGTGGGGACCGGCGCCGCGCTCATCCAAACGTCTCCATGTTGCGGTTCGTCCACAACTCGAAGATGTCTTCGAAGTCATCGGCATCGTCGTCATCGTCGGCAGGCGCATCGGCTTCGATGTGTTGGGTTTGCTGTTCGGTATCGGGAACGTGCTGCCCTTCCTCAGCCGGATTCTCGGCTTTCTCTTCTCGGTACCGCCGCCAGGCTTCAAGACTGTAGATGCTCACAGCGAACCTCCAGTCCTGCCGTGAACCACCACCGGAGAGAGCAATTCCGAGACGGAAACCAGGTAACAGCGGCGCGTGCCCCACGCCCGCAGCTTGCCGCTGCGGATGTCGCGCCAGATGGTACGCTCCGTCTTTCGGGCGATACTGGCTCCCTCCTTCACGTTGACCAAATCACTGGGGATGGTCGGAACCACTTCCGCGAAGTACCTGCGCTTCATGCAGCCTCCCTGTCTGCTTCGGGTTGAACTTGGCGGGTATCTGCCGCTGCGGACCAGCCCTGGAGTGTCGTGAAGAAACCGGTGACGTTCTCAACCATTTGGCGCGCGTCTTCGGCCGTCAACTGGCGCGAAGAGCGCGGCTGCCAAAACCGGATCGTTTCTTCTAACAGCGGCAACCGCACCATACTGACCTTCAGTGTGGGCTATTGACTCTAACGTAGAAAGCTGTAGACTATAAATTGAGATGTCAACACAGGATTGGGACCTCGGCGGATTGACCGATATCAATGGCAACCTGGGCAAACCCGTGCCGTCCGGCCAGGTTCTCGTGCCGGGAAAGATCGAGTTGGATGGCGATGCCATTCGCTGGGAATTAGGGGGACCGGCGCGATGGCAGGAAGTTTCGCGATCCACCCTGAACGAGTTCGTGAAACTGTGGGATCTGGATTCGGCGGCCATCCTGAGGTTTGCGAAGAAGTGGGGCGTCCTGGCGATGCAGCCCATTCGTGCGAAGGAGACGCCGGTCTACCGGCCGTGCGGCGAGTCCATGACGGAGGGAGCCGATCCGGTCAGCGCCTGGAATTACTTCTCCCGCCGCGCATGCGCGGTCCTCAACATCGCGGCTGCGCTGAGGCAGGAAAAGCTTGGAGATCTCGCCGACTGGGGAATCATCGCTTCCATCGAAGACACGCCGGAATCATACAAGGTAGCTATTGAACAGCACCGGTACGGCATGGGGTGGTATCTGTTCCCGAAGCCCATGCCGAACCGCAATCCGGTGGACCAGGGCAGGCAGGTGATCGCGACCGAAGTCGGCTCGTGGTTGAGCTTCTGGCGGGCCCGGCGTATGCAGGGCCTGTCGGACTTCGCGGTGGAGTGGAATCCGAACAGCGCACGATGGGAGCTACAGGTCGATTATCACGGCTTCCTGTTCGCGGCGCTGGGTCTGCAACTCGGCCTGAGCCTCGCTGGGGCAGAGAGCCTCTACACATGTTCCGGGTGCGGCTTCCCATATGTTCGGGAACTGAAGCGGCCGAAACCGGGGACGGCGAACTACTGCCCGAAGTGCAGCCAGAAAGGAGTTGCCCAGCGGCGGGCCGTGGATGCCTACCGCGAAAAGAAAGCCGAGGCGATCCGGCTCGAGGCGAAGGGCACACCTGTGGACGAGATCGCGCGGAAGCTGAGCACGCCCCTGTCCCGGATCAGGAAGTGGCTGGGCAAAGAAAGCCCGACGGGAAAGAAGCAGCGGAAACGTGGGAGGTGAAATGAAGAAAAGATCAGACGTCCAAATCGATACTGGATCGGCCGCCAGCGTTTGCCATCCTGCCGTGATTTACGCCCGCGTCAGCAGCAAGGATCAGGAGAAGGAGGGCTACTCGATTCCGTCCCAACTGGAACTGCTGCGCGGGTATGCCGGCGCTCACGGCTTCGACGTGTTCAAGGAGTTCACCGACGTGGAGACGGCGAAGGCGGTGGGCCGCACCAGCTTCGGCGAAATGATCGCTCTTCTGGAGAAGTCAAAGACGTGCCGGACCGTCCTGGTGGAGAAGACCGACCGCCTCTACCGAAATCTGAAGGACTGGGTGACCATCGAAGACCTCGGGCTTGAGATCCACTTTGTGAAGGAGAACGTCATCCTGGCACCTGACTCCCGCTCCTCGGAGAAGTTCATGCACGGCATCAAAGTGCTGATGGCGAAGAACTACATCGACAATCTGTCTGAGGAGACGCGGAAGGGCATGCTGGAGAAGGCACGGCAGGGGATCTGGCCGTCCTTCGCGCCGCTGGGCTACATCAACGTCGACGGCACGAACGGCAAGCGGACCATTATCCCCGACAGCAATCTGGCACCGGTCATCACCAGGATGTTCGAGCAGTACGCCACCGGCAAATTCTCGCTGAAGCAGATGGCCAAGACAGCGCGCGCAGACGGACTGGCTTATCGGAAGAGCGGTGAGATGGTGCCCACCTCCACGGTGCACAAGATCCTGCGCAACCGGATCTACTCCGGCGACTTCGATTTTGACGGCACGATGTACCACGGAGCCTACGAGCCGGTTGTCTCCCACGAGCTATGGGATCAGGTCCAGGCGATCCTCGACGGGCGCGGTGCCAAGAAGACCCGCAAGACGAAAGAGCAGTTTGCGTTCAGCGGCCTGATCACCTGCGGGCACTGCGGATGCGCCATGGTGGGCGAGATCAAGAAAGGCCGCTACATCTACTACCACTGCACCGGCTTCAAGGGAAAGTGCCCGGAGCCATACACGCGCGAGGAAGTGCTGGAGGAGAGGTTCACCGGCTTGCTGAAGGGCATCGCGTTCGGCGACGAGACGCTGTCTTGGGTGCGGCAGGCGCTCCGGGAAAGCCACCGCGACGAACGCCAGTTCCACGACGACGCCATTGCCAAGCTCCAGCGCGAACATCGCCGCCTCCAGGACCGCATCGACGCCATGTACGAGGACAAACTGGACGGCAGGATCGCCAACGACTTCTTCGACACCAAGGCCGCTGAGATGCGAGCGGCGCAGGCGGCCATAATTCGCGACTTGGGGGCGCACCAGACCGCCAACCGCAGCTATATCGAGGAAGGCGTCCAACTCCTGGAACTGGCGCACAACGCGCACGCACTGTTCGAGAGTCAGCCCGCAACGGCAAAACGCAAACTCCTGGATTTTGTACTGTCGAACTGCACCTGGAAAGGCGGCGAACTGACCGCGAAATATCGGCAACCCTTTGACGTGTTGGCAGTTGCGGTCGCGTCGGAACAACAGCGAGTGGGAGGGGGAATGGCGGATACGGCCAGAATTGATATCTGGCTCCCCAAAAACATCGGTATAAAACGACCTCTCCTGTACTTTCTTCATGTTGCAGTCAGGCGGTTTGAGTATTCGAGTCCTCAGAATGGACCGACCTATTCCGCCGCGAGATCCGGCACGGAGGGCCGGAGCCCACATCTCATCCAGGAATATGGCGGGCGTCCTCCGGGAAAGGCGGCTTCCCCTCGTTCCAATGGAATCAGGGCTGCCCATCATTGCCTGCGCTAGGTTCCAAGACTGCTACTCAATCGCAAAACAGTACATCCGATAACGGCCCAGGTTCTTCAGATTGACCTTTGAGGTTTGATACCGTTGATTAGTGTCTTCATGAACCTCATCGAGGATTGACATAAAGGCATATTCGCCAGGTAACAGCGGCAGCACCTTAGGCGTGATTTTGGCAGTATGGTCGTCATACTGGCTAACGTCCACAGTCAGCAAGGGCGAACTCTCCTTGTTTCGCGTGTAGACCACGGTCGTCTTGACGTCCATAGTCACGTACTGCCTGGCCTTGCCCTTTTTTACGACGAGAAGCCGAAGCGCTTCAGTTGGAGCAAACCCAGCAAGAGTCCCATCCGACCAAGAATTCTCTGAGTGGATGAGGAACCCCTGAACGTCGCCCGCCTTCAGCCGCACTGAGGACTGGTCCCCAGGCAATTCAACCAGCATAGTTGAGCTAGCAACGCCAAACCCGGCTTTTAGGGGGTTAGATCCTTTTGCCTGGGAGGTCCCAACGGACGATTCCAGAGGAATCTCGCCGCGGGCCGAAATGGCAGAGATGCTGGTTATCTTGATCTGCTGAGCGTGGAGCACGAGGGCCAGTGTCAACGAAGCACCCGCCCGCAACAGAAAACCCGTCGAAAGTTTCACAATGTTCTCCTGTTCATGCCGTGAATGGGATCGTATGCATCTTGGGTGAGCCGGAGTGTGACAGGCGTGCACGATCTGCTCCGTGTTTCAGTTTCGTCGCCGACACTCGCGCTTGGGCCCTTCTCTTGAGCCAGGCTGGCCCGGCGAAGCAGCGGTATGGCTTCGATGATGGCCATAGGGTCATGGGACAAGAACGATTCTGCGAATGCGCAGATTGCTGGAGTCCAGCACATACAGCGCCCCATCAGGCCCGATGGCCAGATTCGTCGGACAGCTCAGCTGCGCTTGATTGGGGGCCCCATTGTCACCGGAGAAACCTGCCACACCAGTGCCGGCGACCGGGATCATCGTCAGCGTGCCCAATGAGATCATGCTGATCTGCTGATTCAAACAGTCACTAAAGAACACGTTGCCGGTAGCGTCCGTGGCGATTCCAGTTGCGAGGCCTATTGCCACCTGTGAAGCCGGCCCTCCGCTCGCAGTAAAACCGTTCGAGCCGTTGCCAGCGAATGTCGAGATGGTGCCGTTCTTGTCTACCTCGCGGATTCGGTAGTTCAATTCGTCCGCGATGTACAGAAGGCTGGCGCTGCCGGCGACCCCAGATGGCGCATACAAGCAGGCTTGCGGCGCCGGGCCTCCGTCGCCTCGAAATCCACCGCCGGTACATGACGGGTCGCCCGCAATGGTGGTGATATTCCCATTGGTGTCGATCCGCCTCACGGTCAAAGCCGTAACCACGAAAACGTTTCCCTGGCTGTCCACCGAAACGTTCTTCAACTCCCGGAATGCCGCGCTCGTGGCAGGGCCGCCGTCGCCACTGTCAGCGTATTGCCCATTGCCTGCAAAGGTCGTAATCGTGCCGTGTATATCCACCTTCCGGATCCTGGCGTTCGAATAGTCTGCTATGTAGATGTTTCCAGCTTGATCCACGGCTACGCCCAGTGGGGAATGCAGCTGCGCGGATGTTGCGGGACCGCCATCGCCGCTGAAGCCGGCAGTGCCATTTCCTGCAACGACGGTGACTGTGCCTGAGGTTGAAATCCGCTTAATCGTGTTGTTGTCGCCGTAGTAAACGTTGCGAGCGGAATCCACGGCCAGTCCTTGGGCAAGAGCGCTCAGCCCGGAACCCACAGTGCCTATCCCAGACGCGGCGGGTGCCACGAAATGGACAACCCCGCTCCAGCTTAGCCCGGTGTGACCGTTGTCATCGTTCCCGGTGAGCTGCCAAGTTGCATCCCACGGCGGATTGCAGCCGCAGGTTGCTATGAAATTTCCCAGCAATTGCCCCTTCGCAGCCAACCGGGTCGACCCAAACCAGCTTGCGATCGAACTCGTGTAGTCGATGCCATTCCAAATCAGTTTTGTGAACGTCACACCGACGCCGCCGTTCTCCTGCAAGGCCACCGAATAATACCACTTGCCGTCGGGCGATTGATTCACTGTACTCGGTGTGAACGTGTACTGCACGTTCGCCGTGCCTGTCGTTGTGCCCGATCCTGAACCAATCGCAAGATTCACTGGTTGGCTCATGACGCCATTGAAATTGATTACGAGCGGCAGCGAGGAGCCAGATGGCAGAGAGCTGGGAAGTTGAATATTGAACTGCGCCAAGCCGATTCCGCCCGGCGTTAGGCCAGCAAAGCCCACCGTCGCATTCACACCTCCGATCGTGGCCGTGGGTGTCACCTTGGCGGTAGCCGGGGGGCTCGTTGGACTAGGGGCGTCGGTTGCAGGGACCACAGTAAGATCGCCGATGCCCGTGCCGTAAACGACGACGTATTCTCCCGCAACGGCAGGATCGGCCGGAGTCACCAATTGGTTATCAGTGGCGTGGACAATGATCGGATCGAACACTCCGGGCGAACGCTGATACGTGAACACGGACGGCGCATAGGGCGTCAGCGTGACGTTCATCGGCGAACTCGCAACACCGCTGTGTGTGACTACAACCGAAGCTTGGCCCTGAAGAGGAGACTCAAAGGGAACCTGGAAATTGATCTGGCTGGAGTCGGCATACCAGAGCGGTGCGCTCACCCCATTGACGGCGACCTGCGTGTTGCCAAGGGTTCGCGGCAGAGGCGCGGAAGTCGCCGGTGACGGGCCATCGGCCAAGGATGTGCCGTACAATGACGCCACCGAACCACGGGCGATTCCCGGACTGGATCCGGCTGCGCTCACAATACCGCCGCTACTAATCGAGGGATTCCCCTGGGCTGGCGTCACCGTGAAGATCACCGGTATCGTCACGGCGGGGCTTGAAGCTGCCGCCAAAATCATCACGTTGGCGTTGTACGTGCCTGTTGACATGCCAGCCGCCGATGCGGTCACGTTAACCGCTCCCGAATTCGTTCCGCTTGCAGGCGTCACCGAGAGCCAAGTCGCTGTCGCAATGGCGTTCCACTGGAGGGTGCCACCACCAGCATTGGTCACCGCAATTGCTTGGCTGCCCGACGCCTGCCCAGTCGCAGCGGAGAGCGTGATACCGCTCTTGTCCACACCGACCTTCGGTAACGGTATTGACGGGTTCGAGATTACCTGCGAAAGGCGATTGCCCGCGGAGTCGTAGGTATACGAAACAGTTGTGCCGTCAGGATATGTAACCCGAGCCAAGCGGTTCAGCGCATCATAGTTGTAGCCCACTTGTGCCGCCAAGTGGATCGTCAGAGCCACTGCCACGACGCACAGCTTGCACGATACACCCATCAATGGCCTCCCATCGCTTGAGCCGGACCACTTATGCATCCGGCGATCACATCGTTCGACTTGCCACTAAGCAATTGGTTCGTACCATAAAGATTGAACGGGGCGTCGTACAACTGTGTCCCGCCGAGATTACTCTTCAGACCGCCGACGACGCCCACAATATCTGAGCCGGCTGTTACGCAGTTGGCGGCGGATTTGACAGTGGTGCTCTTCACGGTGTTTTGGATGACAAAGTTTGCATTATCGACTTGGCTGGTGACAACTCCCTTGCAAGCGTCGGAATCGATACCGAGTGAGCCGGTACAGAAGAACAGATCTACGACCCCCTGAGCCGCATTAACTGTTGCATCCACCACTTGTTGTTGCGCTGTCGCATAAGCATCATTCTCGGCCGCACTGACTTCCGCGTCGGCTTGCGCCTGAGCCATTTGTACCCGCAACGCAGTTGTGTTGCTAGTAGTCACGACCGGGGTGGGCGTGGAAGATGGTAAGGGTCCAAGGAGGCTCGTTGGAGTTGAGTACGACACCGGAGACGCGATTAGGCCGGACGGATCAACGCCTCCTAGCGGAGACTGGCTCGCATATATGTACGGGCTCACAGCGCCCTGCTTGAAATACACTGGATCAAGGCCGGAAAACCTGCCGAGACGCGAATCGTAGATGCGGTACGACATCACTGAGTACGGTCCGGTGCTGGGAACTGAAAAGCCTCCAAGGAACGTGAATGGGTTAGCTACCTGTTCGGTGGACGACGGCAGTCTTTGGCCAAAAGAATCATAGCGATAGCTGTTCTTCAGGGATCCCGTAGAATCCACAAGGGCCACTGTGGAACGCTGAAGATTGTGGAAATAGAAGTAGGTCTGGCTTCCCGATATCTGAGAAAGGAGGTCCCGTGGCCCATAGACATAAGCGATTTGCACACCGCCGGCAGCATCCAGTTCGGCTAGAATCCGATTTCCTAGACCGATGGGGTCAACCAAGTACCGATGCGGCGCGCCCGCGCTATCCAATTCGGCGAGCCGCCCGTCACCAAAATATTTCATCGTCGCATTCACGGAAGGACCAGAGATGCTTGTCGCGCGATTGCTCAAATCGTAGGTGAACACTGTCGGTCCACCGAATCCGGGTTGAACCGTGAGATTCCCATTCTTGTCGGATACTGGAGAGCCATACGTGGAACTCACGAGCTCATTTGCGTCATTGTAGGCGTAGGCCGTGCTCTCCGAGGCGAACCCCGGCGCGGCTAAGCCGGAAATGTTGCTAGAGGCTGGGTTCCCGTTCGGCAACCATGCAGTAGTTTCTGAATAGAGTGTGGTACCCCCAGTGCCGTGCTGGATAGTGAGAGTCTGCCCGACGGAGTTATAAGTGTACTGGCTCGTGAGTCCGTTCGGGTACGTGACTCCGGAGATCCTTCCGGCCCTGTCGTAGGAATACGACGCAGCCATGGAGTTCCAATCAGTTGCCTTCGAAATCCTATTGTCTGCATCATAAGTGTATTGGACCGTTTTGCTTCCTGGAAACTGAATGGCCGTGCGGTTGGAACCAGCATCATAGGTAAAGGCGAGTGCGGCACTGGCTGGGTTGGTGTAGCTCTGGAGGCGATTCAAGTCGTCGTAGGAATAGGTGGATGTGCCGACGAGATCCACCATCTTTATCCGATTGCCATTTACGTCATAGGCAAACTGGACGGAGCCGCCTGTTGAATACGTGATTTTAATTGGCCTCCGATCCGCGTCGTACTGGTAAGCCTTCGAGTTTCCATTCCCATCCGTCGTCTGCGTGAGGTTTCCGACGCTGTCATACTGATTCTTCGTGGCGTTTCCAAGTGGGTCCGTCGTCGTTAGGAGCCGGTTCATGCCGTCGTAGGCGAACTGCGTGACCTTCCCGCGAGAATCGGTGATTTGAGTCCTGTTCCCCACTTTGTCGTACTGGAAAGTGACCTGACCGCCGGCGGCATCGACAATCGACGCTTGCCGGCCGGCGGCGTCGTAAGAATAGGTCGTGACGGTCCCGACAGCGTCGGTCTTCTTGACGACGTGGCTGGCGGCGTCGTACCAGGTCGCCGTCTGGTTTCCCAGTGCATCCTTTACCGAGATCTGGCGGTTGAGCGAATCGTACCCGTAGGCCGTTACGTTGCTGAGCGGATCCGTCACCTGGATTCGATTGCCCGCGGCGTCGTACGCATAGCTCGTGGTATTCCCGAGCGGGTCCGTTGTGCCGGTCGGCCGATTCTCAGAATCGTAACTGTATCGAGTCGTGTTCCCCCTCTGGTCGCTGACGGATGCGAGGTTCCGAAGCTTGTCGTAGGTGTTGCTAACCTTGTTGCCAAGGGCGTCCGTCGTCGTGACCAGCTTTTGATTGCCGTCGTAAGCGTAAGCAGTCACCTTGCCACGAGGATCTGTCACCTTGGTCCTGTTGTTGTTTCCGTCGTAGGCATACTGCGTCTTGTTTCCAAGTGCATCCGTCACGCTCACAATGTTGCTGTTCGCGTCGTACGCCGTGTTGGTCGTGAATCCATTGGCGTCGGTCGTCGAAGTTCGCCTTCCAAGAGCGTCGTAGGCGTATGCTGTCTTGTTGCCCAGCGGATCGAGCACCTGGGTCAGGTTGCCAGTGGCGTCATAGGTGTACTGGATAGTTCGCCCGAGAGCGTCGGTTTTGGACGTGAGTTGCCCGTAGGAATTGTAGGCGTAAGCCGTCTTGTTGCCCAGCGGATCGACGCTTGTGACCAGATTCCCCTTGGAGTCGTAAGCGAAGGTTGCCTGATTTCCGAGTGCATCGGTGCGGGTTAAGGGATTGCTTTGCGCATCATAGGCGGCGGCCTGGGTGTTCGACTGCGCGTCCGTGGCGGCGATGAGGTTTCCGTTCGGATCGTAGCTCAGCCGGGTTGTGTTGCCATTGCGGTCCTGGACGGAGATACGATTCCCCAAGGAATCGTATTGATATTGATCGTTCTTTCCGAAAGTATCCGTGGCGCGGAGCAGTTCAAAGTTGGAATCGTGCAGATGTGAACTGACCTTGCCGTTCGGATCGGTAATGGTGGTGATGAGGGTGTTCGCGTCATACGCATATGTCCAGCGATTGCCCAAGCCGTCTGCTTGGGTGCTCACACGGCCGGAACCGTCGTACGTGTTCGTCAGGAAAGTGTTGCCCACAGGATCGACGGCCGTGAGCATTTCGTGAGAGCCGTCGTACGTGTATGCGAAGGTTCCGCCGTTGGCGTCCTTGAACGAGATCAGGTTGCCGGCCCCATCATACTGGTATTGCAGAGAGAGGCCAGCAGGACCGAGAAGTTGGGTGATCCGGCCCGCAGGATCGGCGGAGACGGCGAACTGGCGTCCCACGGTATCAGTGATCGCAGTCAGGATTCCGTTCGAATACGTGAGCTGGATCGTGGTGCCGTTGCGATCCGAAACGGCTGTTAGCTGGCCGCTAGAGAAGCGGTACGAGAACTGATTCTTTGTCGTCAGGACAAAGACGCCGGAAGAGGGTGACTGGAGCGTGCTGTAAACACTGTTGAAACGGGAGACGTAGCCGCCACCGGCGGGATCAAAGATCAGCAACTGGCCGTCAGGTGTGCGAATGGTGATCGAACTGTCCGAATTCTGGACGAACGAAGCCATATAGGAATGGGTCCATCCCGCGCCCATCGGCCCAGGCGTCCCGTCTTGCGAGTTGTAGGTCCGCGTAAACACAAACGGCATTCCGCGGCCAACGATCGTGAGATCCGTATGCTGGTAAGTGTAGTTGCCGGTGGCGGTGTTAATCGGGTCGCCATTGCAGCCGGAGGTGGTCGTATTGCTTTGGCACGTCGGAATGCTGGCGGGAGTTGGTTGATAGAGAGTGAACGTTCCGGACGAGGATTTCTTGCTGGAGCTATCAATTGCCCAGGCCGTGTAGATGCCGGTCGCGCTCGATGCCTGAGTCGTAAAGGGGAAATTGAAGGTCCCATCCGAGCCGACGGTGGTTTGTCCTACAGCATTGCCCGAGGCCCCAGGCGGCTGCACGTAAACCGTTGCCTGGCCGGGGGCCAGTGCGCTGCCGTAGATCTTGAAAGTGCTGCCTGGCGTGTTTCGAGATGGGTCCACGCTGACACTCGGCGTGCCAGACGACGCGCTTGGCCCGGTAGCTGAGACGGCCACACTGGCTAGTTGCGCACCCTGTCTGCCACCTGTGTAATCCCACAAGTAGAATGTGTAATGTTGCGGAAGCGCCTGCAACCAGGGAATGGGCTGTGTGCCGCTAGCTCCGGTGACAGGGTTCACCACCTTCTGATTCCCGAGCGCATCAGTTACCGTGATCAGCCCGGAGGTCGTGTTTTGAAGTGTCCAAGGAAGGGAAATCGCACAGGTTCCGCCCACCGCGGTGACCTGGCAGGTCGTAGGGCTGGCTTTGAGTGTGCCAGAAGTTGGACCGGTTGGCCCAGGCACCGACACGTTCACTGAGGCCATCGCGGCGCCCTGGCTGCCGCTGGAGTAGTCGTAGAGGTTGAAGGTGTAGTGCTGGGGCAGAGCCTGAATCCAGTTCAGAGACTGGCTGCCGCTCAGACCGCTGAACAGAAACTGCGTCACGCCGGTGTTGTCCGTGACCCACACTTGGGCTGCCGTGGCACCCGAGGAAGACCAGCTCAAGGTCAATGTGCAAGTCCCGCCCGGCGTAGCCACGGTGCACGGGTTGGGACTGGCGCTGATCGTGCCGGAATGGGAGCCCGTGGGCGCAGGCACAGAGACAGTCACCGAAGACAGCAGCGCGCCCTGGCTGCCGCTAGAGTAATCGTAAAGACTGAAGGTGTAGCGCTGCGGCAAGGCCTGAATCCAGTTCAGGGATTGGCTGCCACTCAGGCCGCTGAACAGGAACTGGGTGACACCGGTGTTGTCCGTGACCCACACCTGCGCCGCAGTTGCCGCTGATGAAGACCAGCTCAGGGTCAACGTGCAGGTTCCGCCCGGCGTGGTGACCGTGCACGGGTTGGGACTGGCGCTGATCGTACCGGTATGGGAGCCTGTGGGCGCCGGCACCGATACGTTCACTGAGGAAAGCAAGGCGCCCTGGGTGCCGCCGGAGTAGTCGTAGAGGTTGAAGGTGTAGTGCTGTGGCAGGGCCTGAATCCAGTTGAGGGACTGGCTGCCGCTCAGACCGCTGAACAGGAACTGGGTAACGCCGGTGTTGTCCGTGACCCATACTTGGGCTGCCGTCGCACCCGACGAAGACCAGTTCAGGGTCAACGTGCAAGTACCGCCTGGCGTGGTCACTGTGCAGGGGTTGGGGCTGGCGCTGATCGTGCCGGTATGAGCGGTCGGTGCCGGCACTGACACGTTCAGCGACGATAGCAATGCCCCCCGGCTGCCGCTGGAATAGTCGTATAGGTTGAAGGTGTAGTGCTGCGGCAACGCTTGAATCCAGTTCAACGATTGGCTGCCACTCAGACCGCTGAAGAGAAACTGCGTCACGCCGGTGTTGTCCGTGACCCACACCTGCGCCGTCGTCGCGCCTGATGTAGACCAGCTCAACGTCAAGGTGCAGGTCCCGCCCTGCGTAGTCACCGTGCACGGGTTGGGACTGGCGCTGATGGTACCGGTATGGCCACCCGTGGGTGCGGGCACCGAGACATTGACCGAAGACAGCAAGGCGCCCTGACTGCCGCTGGAGTAATCGTAAAGATTGAAGGTGTAGTGTTGCGGCAACGCCTGAATCCAGTTCAAGGACTGGCTGCCGCTCAGACCAGTGAACAGGAACTGCGTCACGCCGGTGTTGTCCGTGACCCACACTTGGGCTGCCGTGGCGCCAGACGTGGACCAACTAAGCGTCAATGTGCAAGTCCCACCCGGTGTGGTCACCGTGCAGGGGTTGGGACTGGCGCTGATCGTGCCGGTATGGGAGCCGGAGGGCGCAGGCACAGAGACATTGACCGAAGACAACGCGGCGCCCTGGCTGCCGCTAGAGTAATCGTAGAGGTTGAAAGTGTAGTGCTGCGGCAAGGCCTGAATCCAGTTCAAGGACTGGCTGCCGTTCAGACCGCTGAACAGGAACTGCGTGACTCCGGTGTTGTCGGTCACCCACACCTGAGCCGCAGTCGCCCCCGACGTGGACCAGTTTAGGGTCAACGTGCAGGTCCCCCCTGGCGTGGCAACCGTGCACGGGTTGGGACTCGCACTGATGGTCCCGGTATGGCCACCCGTTGGCGCGGGCACCGAGACGTTCACCGAGGCCAACACGCTGCCCTGACTGCCGCTGGAATAGTCGTAGAGGTTGAACGTGTAATGCTGGGGGAGAGCCTGAATCCAGTTCAAAGATTGACTGCCATTGAGACCTGTGAACAAGTACTGCGTGACGCCGGTGTTATCTGTCACCCAGACCTGGGCTGCTGTAGCCCCCGAGGTTGACCAAGTCAACGTCAGGGTGCACGTTCCTCCGGGCGTAGTCACCGTACAGGGGTTGGGATTGGCGCTAATCGTCCCGGTATGGGAACTGGGTGCAGGCACCGACACACTCACCGAAGCCAGCAGCGCCCCTTGGCTGCCGCTCGAATAATCGTACAGGTTGAACGTGTAGTGCTGGGGCAGGGCCTGAATCCAGTTCAACGACTGGCTCCCGTTGAGACCGGTGAACAGGTACTGCGTGACGCCGGTATTGTCCGTTACCCACACCTGAGCTGCGGTGGCGCCCGAGGTAGACCACGTCAACGTCAACGTGCAGGTTCCGCCTGGCGTTGTAACGGTGCATGGATTGGGACTGGCGCTAATCGTTCCGGTACGGGAGGTGGGCGCAGGCACCGACACATTCACCGAAGCCAGCAGCGCCCCCTGGCTGCCGCTCGAATAATCGTACAGGTTGAACGTGTAGTGCTGGGGCAGAGCCTGAATCCAATTCAGAGACTGGCTCCCGTTGAGACCGGTGAATAGGTACTGCGTGACGCCGGTATTGTCTGTTACCCACACCTGGGCTGCTGTAGCCCCTGAAGTAGACCAGGTTAGAGACAACGTGCAGGTTCCACCCGGTGTGGTCACCGTGCAGGGGTTGGGACTGGCGCTCATCGTCCCGGTATGGGAGCTGGGCGCTGGTACCGAAACGTTCACCGAGCCCAACGATGCGCCTTGGCTGCCGCTGGAGTAGTCGTAGAGGGTGAAGGTGTAATGCTGGGGCAGAGCCTGAATCCAGTTCAGGGATTGGCTGCCGCTCAGTCCGCTGAACAGGAACTGCGTGACTCCGGTATTATCGGTGACCCACACCTGGGCCGCGGTCGCACCCGATGTGGACCAGTTCAGGGTGAGTGTGCAAGTCCCGCCCGGCGTCGTCACCGTGCACGGGTTGGGGCTGGCGCTGATTGTGCCGGTATGAGCAGTAGGCGCGGGTACGGAGACACTCACTGAAGCCAGCAGCGCCCCTTGGCTGCCGCTCGAATAGTCGTACAGGTTGAACGTGTAGTGCTGGGGCAGAGCTTGAATCCAGTTCAAGGACTGGCTGCCGTTGAGACCCGTAAACAGGTACTGCGTGACGCCAGTGTTGTCCGTCACCCACACTTGGGCTGCCGTTGCGCCTGAGGTAGACCAAGTCAAAGTCAAGGTACAGGTCCCACCCGGCGTCGTTACCGTGCACGGATTTGGACTGGCGCTGATCGTCCCGGTATGGGCGGTCGGCGCAGGCACCGACACATTCACCGAGGCCAGCGCGGCACCTTGGCTTCCGCTGGAATAGTCGTAGAGGGTAAACGTGTAATGCTGGGGCAGAGCCTGAATCCAGTTTAGAGATTGGCTACCACTCAGACCGTTGAACAGAAACTGGGTGACACCGGTATTATCGGTGACCCAAACCTGCGCCGCCGTGGCGCCCGACGTCGACCAGTTCAGGGTCAGCGTGCAGGTTCCGCCCGGCGTTGTCACGGTGCAGGGGTTAGGGCTGGCGCTCATCGTGCCGGTATGAGCGGTCGGGGCCGGCACTGACACGTTGACCGAGGCCAGCGAAGAGCCTTGGCTACCGCTGGAGTAGTCGTAGAGGGTGAAGGTGTAGTGCTGCGGGAGAGCCTGAATCCAGTTCAAGGACTGGTTCCCGCTCAGACCGCTAAACAGGAACTGCGTGACGCCGGTGTTGTCGGTGACCCACACCTGGGCCGCCGTGGCGCCCGAGGTGGACCAGGTTAGGGCTCGTAACAAAATAACAT
>PLRS01000124.1 GCA_003164035.1 Bryobacterales bacterium
TACGGCTTTGCCGAGGCGCACACCACCTACGGCGTGATCGGCGTCAAGGCCTGGTTGTACAAGGGCGAGATTCTGGATTTGACCAAGCGGCGCGGCCTGCTGCCGGAGCCCGAGCCGCGGCGGGAAACCCGCGACCGTAGGGACCGGGGCGGACGCGACCGCGATCGCAGGGACCGCGGCAGCCCGTTCCAGGGGGAGCGTACTCCGCCGCCGGTAGCGGCGGCTCCCGTAGCAGCGGCGGCTGAACCGGCCGGTCCGGCGGTGCAGGCCCCGCCGAGCGACCTGCCGCGGCCGGCGGCGCGGGCGGTAACGCCGATCCTGCCGCCGTTGATGTCGCCGCAGCAGCCGAGCTGGAAGCAGGAGGCGCGGCAGGAGAGCACGCCGGGCGCCGGCGAAACGCAGCCGTCCGACCCGAAACCGGGTGAGAACCAGTAAGGACCGAGGGCAAACCCCATGATGATGCCAAAGAAGGTGAAGTTTCGGAAGCAGCAGCGCGGCCGGATGGCCGGCAAGGCGTGGCGCGGCTCCTCGATCAGCTTCGGCGAGTACGGGTTGAAGGCCCTCGAGTGCGCCTGGATCACCGACCGCCAGATCGAGGCCGCGCGCGTGGCCATGACGCGCTCGATCAAACGCGGCGGCAAGGTGTGGATTCGCCTGTTCCCGGACAAGCCGATCACCAAGAAGCCGGCTGAAACCCGTATGGGAAAAGGAAAAGGGGCGCCCGAGCAATGGGTGGCGGTGGTTCGCCCGGGCAAGATTCTGTTCGAGATGGAAGGCGTGGACTTCGCCATTGCCTCGGCGGCCATGCGCCTGGCGGCGCACAAGCTTCCCATCAAGACCAAGTTCGTCACCCGGGACGAGGCCGAGTAGGCGGGAGGACGCGGAGCAAGCCGATGATGAAGCCCGAAAAAGTTCGCGATCTGGACGACCAGGAGTTACGGCGCCAGTTGCAGGAAATGAACGAGCAGTTGTTTCGCTTTCAGTTTCAGATGGCCATGGGGCAGATGGATGGGCTGAAGAAGGCGCGCGCCATGCGCAAGGACCGGGCCCGCATCCATACCGTGTTGCGCGAGCGGGAACTGGCGGGAGGGACCAAGTAATGGCGGAAGCGAACGGGAAGGCGCCGGCGGCGACGGACGGAGCGGCCAGGCACAAGCCGACCGAAAAGATCGGCTCGGTGGTTTCGACCAAGATGGCCAAGACCATCGTGGTGGAAGTCAGCCGGCGCGTGCCGCACCCTCTGTACAAGCGCATCATCAAGAAGCGCAAGAAGTTCTACGCTCACGACGAACAGTCGACGGCCAAGCTGGGCGACGTGGTGCGGATCGTGGAGAGCCGGCCGCTGAGCCGGCTGAAGCGTTGGACGCTGGCCGAGGTGGTGCGGCGCGCGGCGCAGGTGGGCGCGCAGCCATCCGAGCTGGACGTGAAGGTTTAGTTTCGGGCGATTGACGTTCTGGGAGCTTTTTATGATTGGAATGCGAACCATTCTCGAGGTGGCCGACAACAGCGGGGCGCGCAGACTGAGCTGTATTCTGCCGCGCGGCGGCGACCTGGGGTTGCGGGCGGGCCTGGGCGACGTGGTCACGGCGGCGGTGAAGGAAGCCGCGCCGGACTCGAGCATCAAGAAGGGTAAAGTGGTGCGCTGCGTGATCGTACGCATGCGCAAGGAGACGCGCCGCAAGGATGGCAGCTACATCCGGTTCGATTCGAACGCGGCGGTGTTGATCAACGAAGTGGGCGAGCCGGTGGGCACGCGCGTGTTCGGTCCGGTGGCCAGGGAACTGCGCGACAAGAGGTTCATGAAAATCGTTTCGCTGGCCCCCGAGGTGATCTGATGGCGGTACCGAAGAAGAATCCGGTGGGGATGCGCAAGCGGGCGGTGGCCCCGGTGCGGGTCGAGCTGAAGAAGGAAGACACGGTGCGGGTGATCTCCGGCCGCGATGAGGGTAAGACCGGGCGCGTGCTGCGGGTGGACCGCGAGACGGGCAAGGTGCTGGTGGAGCACGTCGGGATGATCAAGCGCCACACCCGCCCCAATCCGTCGCGGCAGATCAAAGGCGGCATCGCCGAGCGGGAAAGCCCGATCGCGGCCTCCAACGTGATGATCGTTTGCCCGGGCTGCAACAAGGCGGTGCGCATTGCGCACCACGTGGACGTGGTCTCGGGCGGCAAGAGCCGGCGCACGCGGGTGTGCCGGAAGTGCGGGCAGACGCTCGACCGGAAGTAAGACGAGGATTCCATGGCAGCGCGTTTGAAAGAGCTTTATCAAAAGAAAGTGGTTCCGACCCTGACTAAGGAGTTCGGGTACAAGAACGGCATGGCCGTGCCGAAGCTGCACAAGATTTCGGTCAACATCGGTCTGGGGGAAGCGACGCAGAACGCCAAGCTGATGGACGGCGCGGTGAACGAGCTGGGGGCCATTGCCGGCCAGAAGCCGGTGGTAACCAAGGCTACCAAATCGATCGCGGCGTTCAAGTTGCGGGAAGGCATGTCGATCGGCTGCATGGTGACGTTGCGGGGCGACCGGATGTACGAGTTTTTCGACCGGCTGGTGAACGTGGCGCTGCCGCGCGTGCGCGACTTCCGCGGGGTATCCACCAAGTCGTTCGACGGGCGCGGGAACTACACGCTGGGATTGAAGGAGCAGTTGATTTTCCCGGAGATCGATTATGCCAAGGTGGAAAAGACCAAGGGCATGAATATTTCGATTACCACCACGGCGCGTACCGATCGCGAGGGTCTGGCGCTGCTGCGCCAGATGGGCATGCCGTTCCGCCCGTAAGGCGGCGAGAGAGAAAGCGAGAAACCGATGGCCACGACCGCAAAAATCGCCAAAGACATTAAGCTCGAGAAAGCCCGCAGGGCCAAAACGCCGAAGCTGCGGTGCCGCCACCGCAATCGCTGCTGGCGTTGCGGGAGGCCGCGCGCGTTTCTGCGCAAGTACGGCATCTGCCGCCTGTGCTTCCGCAAGCTCGCGCTCAATGGCGAGATCCCGGGCGTGACCAAGGCGAGCTGGTGAGGTGCGGCGGATGAGGCTGCCCCAGGAGATGGACGGAATTAGAGGAGAGTTATGACCAGCGATCCCATTGCCGACATGCTGACTCGCGTGCGCAACGCGATCCAGGCCCGCCACCCCAAGGTGGACGTGCCGGCTTCCAAGCTGAAGGCGGAAATCGCCCGCATTCTGAAGGAAGAAGGCTACATCGCCAACTACAAGGTGGCCGAAGAAGGCGCCAAGAAAACCATCAAGATCTACCTGAAGTACGCGGCCAACACGTCGCCGGTGATTTCGGCGATCGAGCGCGTATCGCGTCCCGGTTGCCGGGTGTACGTGGGACAGACCGATATTCCGCGCGTGCTGGGCGGCATGGGAATCAACATTCTGACCACGGCGCGGGGGGTCATGACCGGGCGCGACGCGCACCGGGAGAAAGTGGGCGGCGAGATTTTGTGCCGCGTTTGGTAACGAGGGCTTTCGGATATGTCGAGAATTGGTAAGAAGCCGATCCCGCTGCCGGGCGGCGTGAAGATCGCGATCGGCGAGCGGCTGGAAGTGACCGGGCCGAAGGGCAAGCTGACGGTTCCGATTCCGCCTGGAATCACCATCGAGCACGCCAACGGCGGGCTCGAGGTGAAGCGGTCCGGCGACGAGCACGCGGCGCTGCACGGACTGACGCGGGCGTTGGCGGCCAACGCCGTGGCGGGCGTTTCGACCGGGTTTACGCGCGAGCTGGATATCGTCGGCATCGGCTACCGCGCCGACGTCAAGGGCAAGCTCGCGACCTTTACGCTCGGCTACTCGCACCCCATCGAACTGCTGCTGCCGGAGGGCGTGGACCTGAGGATCGACAAGCAGACTCACCTGGTGCTGAGCGGGTACGACAGGCAAGCGGTGGGCCAGGTGGCGGCCAATATTCGCGCCTTGCGCAAGCCGGACCCCTACAAGAACAAGGGCATTCGCTATACCGGCGAGGCGCTGCGCAAGAAGGTGGGCAAGACCGGGGCGGGTGGAAAATGATTCGGCAAATCGAGAAAAAGGAAATCCGCAGACGCATCCATGTGCGCATCCGGCGCAAGCTGGCGGGCAGCGCCGAACGGCCCCGCCTGGCGGTGTTCCGCAGCGTGGCGCACATCTATGCGCAGGTCATCGACGACCGGGCGGGCAGCACGCTGGTATCGGCTTCGTCGGTGGACAAGGGCGTCAAGGGCGACAGAGGCACCAAGGGCGCGGCCGCCAGGGCTTACGGCGGCAACGTGGCCTCGGCCAAGGCCATCGGCAAGCTGGTGGCGGAGCGGGCCAAAGAGAAGGGCATCACCAAAGTGGTCTTCGACCGCGGCGGCTATCCGTATCACGGGCGCATCAAGGCGCTGGCCGATGCCGCGCGCGAAGCGGGACTGGAGTTCTGATTCATGCGAGCGATCATGAAACGCATCGATCCGGCGGGCCTCGACCTGAAAGAGCAGGTCGTGGCCATCAACCGCGTCACCAAAGTCGTCAAGGGCGGTAAGAACCTGAGCTTTTCGGCGCTGGTGGTGATCGGCGATCCCAAGAACAAAGTGGTCGGTTACGGCGTGGGCAAGGCCAAGGAGGTCCCTTCGGCGATTCGCAAGGGGATTGAAGCGGCCAAGAAGAGCCTGCGCAAGATCAACCTGCTCGAAACCACCATTCCGCACCAGGTGCTGGGTTGTTTCGCCAGCTCCCAGGTGCTGCTCAAGCCGGCGCCGGAAGGCACGGGCGTGATCGCGGGCGGTGCCGTGCGGGCGGTGCTTTCGGCCTGCGGCGTTCCCAACGTGCTGACCAAATCGATCGGCCGGCGCAATCCGCACAACGTGGTGAAGGCCACCATCGTGGCGCTGGAATCGTTGCGGGATCGGGCCCAGGTGGCGGAAATGCGCGGCCTGGCCGTGGAGAAACTCTAATGGCGGGCACGATCAGAATCAAGCTGGTGCGCAGCCCCATCTGCGCGCCGGAAAAGCAGAAGCGGGTGGTGCGCGGCCTGGGCCTGCGCAAGCTCAATCAGGTGGTGGAGCGGCCGGACGCGCCCGAATTTCGAGGTATGGTGCTGAAGGTGCCGCACCTGCTGGCGATCGTCGAGTAAGGAGAGCGAGAAACCAATGAACCTCAGTGATCTGAAACCTCCCGCCGGACAAACGACCCGCCGCAAGCGCGTGGGCCGCGGCATGGGTTCGGGGATGGGCAAGACATCGACGCGCGGGCACAAAGGCCAGAAGGCCGTCTCCGGTTTCGGCCAGAAGCGCGGTTTCGAAGGCGGCCAGATGCCCCTGCACCGGCGCCTGCCCAAGCGCGGTTTCACCAATATTTTCAAGAAGCACTACGCGCTGGTCAACCTCGGCAGGCTCGAAAAGCTGGAGGGCGAGAGCTTCACTGTGGACCGGATGCTGGAACTGGGCATCGTGAAGAAGGTCGGCGACGGAGTCAAAATTCTGGCGGCCGGCCCGTTGACCCGCAAGATTACGGTGGAGGCGCATCATTTTTCCAAGTCCGCCGTGGAGAAAATCGAGAAGGCCGGCGGCAAGGCCCAGGTGATCGGCGCGACCGCCTGAGGGCCGCCGGGAATCGGACAAGACCATGAAGTTCCTTGAAGCCTTCCTCAACATCTTCCGCGTGCCGGACCTGCGGAAAAGGATGTACTTCACGCTCGGCCTGTTGGCGGTGTACCGCTTCGGCAGCCAGGTTCCCACGCCGGGAATCAACATCCAGCGCTGGCAGGAATTTTTCGGCTCGGCGCAGGGCTCGATGTTCGGATTGTTCGACCTGTTCGCGGGCGGCAACATCCGGCGGCTGACCGTCTTCGCGCTGGGCATCATGCCCTACATCACGGCGTCCATCATCCTGCAGTTGCTGACGGTGGTGATTCCGACGCTCGAAAAGCTGCAGAAGGAAGGCGAGCTGGGGCGGCGTAAGATCACCCAGTGGACGCGCTACCTGACGATCGTCCTTTCGGTGATCCAATCGGCCACCATCGCCAAGGCGCTGGAGGGCATGTCGCAGGGAATCGTCATCAATCCCGGCTTCGGTTTCGTGCTGCTGACCATTCTGTCGCTTACCACCGGTTCGGCGTTCATCATGTGGCTGGGCGAGCAGATCAGCGAGCGCGGCGTAGGCAACGGCATGTCGCTGATCATCTTCGCGGGGATCGTGGTGGGCCTGCCGAACGCCATCCAGAACATCTATACCAACACCTTCGTGACCCACGAATGGGGCGCCATTACGCTGGTGGTGATCATCGCCATGATGGTCGCGGTGGTGGCTTTCATCGTACTGGTGGAGCGGGGCGAGCGGCGCATTCCGGTGCAATACGCCAAACGCGTGGTGGGGCGGCGGGTAATGGGCGGGCAATCGACCCACATGCCGCTCAAGGTGAACGCGGGGGGCGTGATCCCGGTGATTTTCGCCTCCTCGATGATGGCCTTTCCCACCACCATGCTGAACCTGGCGTTTGTGAAGAATATCACGTGGCTGAACGCCTCGCTGCAGTCGATCCGGCCCGGCGAGCCGCTATACTACCTGCTCTCCATCCTGGCTATTATTTTCTTTTGTTTTTTCTACGTTTCCATCATTTTCAATCCCAACGAAGCGGCCGACAATATGCGCAAGTACGGCGGCTTCATTCCCGGCATCCGGCCGGGCCGGAATACGGCCGACTATATGAACAACATCCTCACCAAGATCACGGTGGTGGGCGGCATATACCTGTCGCTGCTGTGGATGCTGCCGGCGGTGATGATTTCCGGGATCAAGCTGCAACACCTGGCCCTGGTGGGCACGTGGATCGACCGGGTGGCGCCGCGGTTCCTGCTGGAAGGTTTGAACGTGCAGTTCTATTTTGGCGGCACTTCGCTGCTGATCGTGGTAGGGGTGGCGATGGACACCATCAACCAGATCGAGGCGCAATTGATCATGCGCCACTATGAAGGGTTTACTCCCCGGTCGGGACGGATTCGCGGCCGGCGGAGTTCGTTTTAGCCCATTGTGAAGGCGATTGTATTGTTCGGCTCGCCGGGTTCCGGCAAGGGCACGCAGGCGAAGCTGCTCACCAGGCGGCTGGGTATTCCGCACATCTCGACCGGCGACATGCTGCGGGAGCGGATCCGGCTGGATGGGGAACTGCCGGCCGAAGTGGGTACGGCGATGCATTCGGGGGCGCTGGCGCCGGACCAACTGGTGAACCGCATGGTGGAGGACCGGTTGGGGTGGGCGGACGCCGCCGCCGGGTTTGTCTTGGATGGGTACCCGCGTACCCTGGCGCAGGCGGGCGAGTTGTGCCGCTGGCTGGACGGGCGGGGAGTGCGGGAGGTGGTGATTTACCTCGCCGTTGATTACAATAGTATTATTGCCCGCTTGATGGGGCGCCGGCAGTGTCCCCGCTGCGGCACGCTCTACAACCTGGTTTCTCAGCCGCCTAAAGTGGATATGCGGTGCGACCGGGACGGGGAAGCGCTGGTGGTTCGCGACGACGATAGCGAAACCGTGATCCGCGAACGGCTGGAAGCTTACGAGCGGCAAACCCGTCCGGTGCTGGAGTTCCTGTGCCGGGCCGGGCGGCGGGTGGAGGAAGTGGCGGCCGGCGCGGATCCGCCGGAACGCGTATTTGAAAGGATTTGCGGGATCGTAGCCAACCATGATCGTGCGTAAAACCGCGGCCGAACTGGAGAAGATGCGCCGCGCCGGCCTGCTGGTGTACCAGTTGCTTGGAACCCTGAAGGAGATGGCCGTGGAAGGCGTCACCACCTGGGACCTGGAGGTGGCCGCCGACAAAATGATCGGCGATGCGGGAGCGAAGGCGGCCTTCAAGGGCTATTACGTTCCCGCCGCGGGCGAGCCATACCCGTTCGTGCTCTGTACTTCGGTCAATAGCGAGATCGTCCACGGGATGCCGAATCGCAAGCGAGTGCTGAAGAAGGGCGACATCGTCTCGATCGACACCGGGGTGAAGCTGGACGGCTATTACGGGGATTCGGCGTTGACGATTCCGATCGGGGAAGTGAGCGAGGAGACCGGGAGGCTGCTGCGGGTGACGCGCGAGGCTCTGGAACTGGCCATCGAGCGGGTGCGGGCCGGCAACCGGCTGTTCGACATTTGCGGTACGGTGGAACAGCACGTCAAGTCTAACGGGTTTTCGATCGTGCGGGAGTACGTAGGGCACGGCATCGGTACCCAGTTGCACGAGGAGCCGCAGGTCCCTAATTACGTGGACCGGAAGAACGAGAACCCGCGGTTGAAGGCGGGTATGGTATTGGCGGTCGAGCCGATGGTGAACGCCGGCCGGCCGGAGTCGATGGTATTGAAGGACCGCTGGACGGCGGTGACCAGGGACGGGTCGAATTCGGCCCACTTCGAGCACTGCATCGCGGTGACGGAGAACGGCCCCTGGGTGCTGACGCGGCCGTGAGAGTTCAGGCGACGGTGGTCGAAGAGCGGCCTTCGGCGCTGTACCTGCTGGTTTTGGAAAATCAGCGGCAGGTTTTGGCCCACCTGGTGGGCGCGGTGGAACGGAATTTCGTCCGGCTGGTGGCGGGCGACCGGGTCGAGGTGGAGTTGGCGCCGAACGATCCGGGGCGTGGCAGGATAACCAGGAAACTGGTGGGGTCGGGCGGTGCGCGGCCCGAGAAAGCCGGATAGACCGGCAAGAGGCATTGGATGAAGGTACGAGCGTCGGTGAAAAAGATTTGCGACAAATGCAAGGTGATCCATCGCGAAGGCGTGGTGCGGGTCATCTGCGTCAATCCCAAACATAAACAGAGGCAGGGATAAGATATGGCACGTCTTGCCGGTGTGGATCTGCCGCCAGGGAAGAGGGCTGAGATCGGGCTCACGTATATTTACGGCATCGGCCGTACCCGGTCGCGCTCGCTGTTGCACCGCTGCGGCATCGAATTCGATAAGAAAGTGCGGGATCTGTCCGAGGACGAGGTCAATCGCGTCCGGCAGATTCTCGAAGAAGAAGGCGCGGTGGAAGGCGACCTGCGCAAGGAAATCTCGATGAACATCAAGCGGCACATCGAGATGGGTTCCTACCGGGGATTGCGGCACCGCCGCAGCCTGCCGGTGCGCGGCCAGCGCACCCACACCAATGCGCGCACCCGCAAGGGACCGCGGCGCGGCACCGTGGCCAATAAGAAGAAAGCGACGGGGAAGACGTAGCGTATGGCCAAGGCACCAGTCAAGACCGGCAAGAAGAAGAGCTTCAAGAAGAAGGAAAAACGCGTCGTTCACAGCGGCGTGGTCTATATCCAGGCTACCTTCAACAACACCATCGTGACCATCACCGACCACGAGGGCAACACCATCGCGTGGTCGAGCGCCGGCTCGCTCGGTTTCCGCGGGTCGCGCAAGGGAACCCCATTCGCCGCGCAGCAGGCGGCCATGACGGCGTCCAACAAAGCCTCGGAAAGCGGGCTGCGCACCGTGGAAGTGAGAGTCAGCGGGCCCGGTTCCGGCCGTGAATCGGCGGTGCGCGCCCTCTCGACCGCCGGCATCGATGTGCGGGCGATCAAAGACGTCACCCCGATTCCGCACAACGGCTGCCGTCCGCCAAAGAAGCGGAGAGTGTAGGGAGCGGTCAGCGATCAGCGGTCAGCTTTCAGCTAAACCGCCGCCAGGTGGAAACGCTCGAGCTGGCCGCGAGGCGTCTTAGCTGAGAGCTGACCGCTGATCGCTGACGGCTTTAATCAAGCGGGACGAAGGCCTGCCACTGGCTGTAAACCGCACCTGAAGTGGAACCGAGTTTTTAGCTGAAAGCCGAAAGCTGACCGCTGAAAGCTCCTTAGGTAAGGAGAGTAAACTTTGGCACGATATATCGGCCCGGTTTGCCGGCAGTGCCGGCGCGAGGGCATGAAGCTTTATCTGAAGGGCGAGCGCTGCCACAGCGAAAAGTGCGCCATTGAAAAGCGCAACTTCGTTCCGGGGCAGCATGGCAAGGATCGCAGGGCGAAGATCGTGGGCTATGGCCTGCAGCTTCGCGAGAAACAGAAAGTGCGCCGCGTCTATGGCGTGCTGGAAGCGCAGTTTCGCGGCGCCTACGACAAGGCCGCCAAGACCAAGGGCATCACCGGCGACAACCTGATGTCCTCCCTGGAACGGCGCCTGGATAGCGTGATTTACCGCATGGGGTTCGGCACCAGCCGCGCGCAGTCGCGCCAGATCGTGGGCCACGGGCACATCGATGTCAACGGCCGCAAGTGCAACATCCCTTCCGCGCAGGTGAAACAGGGCGATGTGATCTCGGTGCGGGAATCGAGCAAGAATAATCCGACCATCCTTGCGGCGCGCGACGCCACGGCACATGCCCCGGCGCCCAATTGGATCGACGTGGACCGGGAAGGCTTGAAGGGGCGCGTGACGAGCCTGCCGCAGCGCAGCGACCTGGTTCAGATCCAACTGAACGAGCAGCTGATTGTGGAGTTGTACTCGAAGTAGAGAAGAGATTTAGAAGACGAAAGTCGGAAGACGGAGGTCGGAATCGCTCTGCGCCATTCCGGCTTCTGCCTCGCGACTTTCGGCTTCCCAGGAGGTTTCATTTATGTTCAAAGGCTTCCAGAAACCCAAACGGCTGGTTGCCAATACCGACACCCTCACGGAGCGGTATGGCATGTTCACGGCCCAACCTTTTCAGCGCGGCTTCGGCACCACCATCGGCAACAGCCTGCGGCGCGTGCTGTTGAGCTCGATTGAAGGCGCGGCCATCACGGCGATCCGGAT
>PLRS01000121.1 GCA_003164035.1 Bryobacterales bacterium
ACCGCGTAGCGGTTTAGTCCAAATGCGCTTTATTCCAACACGACAGGTGGCAGCAACACAACTTTGGGCTTTCAGGCCGGATACGATGTCAATGGTGGTTCGCACAACGTCATGATCGGCGATTACACAACGACGGGCGTCGGGATTACGAGCGGATCGAACAACATCCTGATCGGCCAGAATCTGCAGGAGTTGACGAATACCTCTTCCAACCAGCTCGATATCGGCAATTTGATCTTCGCCACCGGCCTCGGCAGCGGTTCGACGATGAGCACGGGGAGTGTCGGCATCGGCAACACATCGCCCGGCGCGAAGCTGGATATCGGTTTAGCCAAAACGACGTTGGGCACGATGCGTCTCGAAGGGAATACTTCGGGCTATGTGCAGATCCAGCCGACGGCCGCCGCCGGTTCATGGACACTGACACTGCCGAGCTCGGCAGGCACCGCCAATTATGTGCTGCAGACGGATGGTTCCGGCAATACAAGCTGGGTCAATCTGGGCGGCAGCGGCACGGCGCTTAATCTCGGCACCTCGGCGACGGCCACCAATCCGCAACGCCCGGGCCAGCCGGGCACCGGCTTTTACTCCGACACCAGCAACGAGGTTGAGGTCGCGATCAATGGCGCCAACCTCGTCACATGGTCATCTTCGGCCGACAATCTTGCCGGCACGATCACACAGGGCAGCTATTCCATCGGTTACAAGATCAACGGCAACAATGCCGTGTGGCAGGATGCGGCGAATTACAATATAGCCGTCGGTTCGACGGCATTCCCGACGAGCGTTTCACAGGCGGGCGGCACACCGAACGGGCAGGCCGATGTGGCCGTTGGCTATCAGGCGCTGAACATCAACACGACAGGATACTGGAATACGGCGGTGGGGTATCAAACATTGGCCGCCAATACGACAGGCGCACAAAATACGGCCGTTGGTTATCAGGCATTGAACGCCAATATACGGGCACTGCCAATACGGCGATGGGCCTATATGCGCTGGCCACCAATACGACGGGCAGCAGCAACACGGCCTTGGGCAACGATGCGCTCTATCTCAACACGACAGGTACGAATAACACGGCGGTAGGTTCCGGCGCGCTTTTTGGCAATTCGACGGGCATAAGTAATACGGCGGTTGGCTATCAGGCGCTGACTGGCACTTCGACGGGCTCTTATAACACGGCCATGGGTTATTCAGCCCTCACGGCGAACACGAGGGGCCAGTACAACACAGCCATGGGTTATTGGGCGCTGGTAGGCAACACGACGGGCAACGGCAACACGGCCTTGGGGTATCAGGCACTTTATAGCAATAAGACTGGTACATACAACATAGCGGTGGGCAATTATGCGCTTACCAGCAATGTAACGGGCAGCAACAACACCGCACTTGGTTACAACGCCGGATATGACGTACTAAACGGCGGGCAGAACATCATTATCGGTTATTACCCGACGACGGGAGTCGGCATCACATCAGGCTCGAACAACATCCTGATCGGCTACGATTTGCAGAAGCTTACACAGACTTCTTCAAACCAACTCGATATCGGCAACTTAATCTTCGCAACCGGTCTCGCCAGCGGCACAACTCTCTCGACCGGCAGCGTTGGCATCGGCACATCGTCACCCAGCGCAATGCTGGATATTGGCAATAAGGGAACAACTCTCGGCACCCTGCGCCTCGAAAGCAGCACAGCGGCGAGCTATGTGCAGTTGCAACCCTCGACGACATCCGGCTCATGGACGATGACATTGCCGTGGAGCGCCGGCACGTCGGGCTATGTGTTGCAGACGGATGGTTCGGGCAATACAAGCTGGGTTTCGCAGGGCAGCGGCGCCACGATCAATCTCGGCACATCGGCGAGCGTGACAAACCCGCAGCGCAGCGGGCAGCCGGGAACGGGTATCTTCAGCGCGACGAGCAACACCGTCAGCATCGCCGCCAATAGCACTGACGAAGCGGACTTTGCCTCGACCGGCCTCAACCTCCCCGTCGCGACGGAAAGCTACCAGATCAATGGGGTGAATGCGCTCTGGCAGGACAACGCCAATTACAACCTCGCTGTTGGCGATACAGCGTTTTCAACAAACGTTGCGCATGGCGGCACATATTATGGACAATATGACACCACCGTGGGCTATCTGGCGCTGAGCACCAATACGACTGGCTGTAGAGTCGAGGATGGGCGCGAGCACTGACGTAGTAAGCGCCGCCCCGTCTCCCATCCCCGCTCATCAAACCGGACGTGCCCAATTAAGGCATCCGGCTTTCCGACTGGCTTCACCGCAGACTCACGAACGAGTTTTCACCTTGGCTCGACTGAGTTGCAATACACCCAACTCGCCAAACACCGCTTTGATGCTGAAACGGTTGGTGCCGCGCGACGGCACCTGATGACGCCTCCGCAAGAAATGCCGTACGCTCTCATAAACGTAGTTGTCAACAGCATCGTACGCCGCTGCCCGGGTTCCGTAGCTGAAGTACGCCAACCAGCCCCTCAGACTCTGATTCAGCCGGTTCCGCACCTCCTCCCAGGTCCCCGTGTTGCTGGGTACCAGTAGTTGTCCCACCTTTTCCTTGATGCGTGCCACCGCTTTCTTCGACGGACTTGCCCCCAAATACCAGTGGCCATCCTTCTTGTAACGATGCGGCCCGAACGTGTAACCCAGAAAGTTAAAGCTCTCCTGCCGGGCTTGCTTGATGCTGGTCTTCGCCTCATTCAGGGTGACCCCCATCCGTGTTACTACCTGCCGCGTCCAATTCAGTGCCTCTGCCGCTTTGCCGCGACTGAGAATCACGAAATCATCCGCGTAGTTCACGATATGGGCGTCAAACTGCTCTCCCCGTTTGGTGTTCCGCCAACCCTTTAACAGACGGTTCATGTACACGTTGGCGAGCATGGGACTGGCCACCCCACCCTGCGGAGTTCCGCAGTGGCGGTCCTTCCCTCCCGTCAACCGACGCTTCCCGTTCTCGTCCCGTTCCTCGACCGGAGCTTGCAGCCACATCTTGATCAGACGCAGCACCTCCCGATCGACGATCCGGCGAGCCACACACTGTAGAAGTTCGCAGTGTGGAATGCTGTCAAAGTACTTGGACAGATCAGCGTCCACTACATCGGTGTAGCCTTCGCAGACTAGCTTATGCACTTTCCGAATGGCGTCCTGGGCGCTTCGCTTCGGTCGGTAACCATAGGCACTTGGTTCCAAATCCGCTTCGAATATCGGTTCCAGCACGATCTTGGCGGCGGTCTGCACCACCCGGTCCCGAATAGTCGGAATCCCGAGCGGCCGCTCCCCGCCTCCGGGCTTCGGAATCATTACCCTCCGCACCGGCTGTGGTCGATACGTCTTGTTGCGTAACTCCTGTCGGATGCCGGCCAGCCACTTCTCCCGCCCTGTCGACTCGATTTGTTCGAAAGTCTGTCCATCTACTCCTGGCGCGCCCTGATTGGCTCGCGCCCGTGCGTAAGCATGGGCCAGAATATCCTCGCGATGGATCTTGTCGTAGAGCATGTAGAAGCGGTATCCCGGCTCGTTCTTCGCCTTGCGATACAGCTTGATCTGAAGTTCCCGGATCTTACTCGGTGTTGCCAGACTCATCGTCAATCACCGCTCCTTCCCTCCTTCACAAACACACCAGAAGTAAGGGCCCTTTCCTCCGCCGGCATTACCCGGCCTCATCGGTCTTATGGCCCTCTCCGACTCCCAGATTGGCCGCCGCCCTTTCTGGCGACGTTCGGGGCCGCGACCCCCGGCCAATCCCGAGCCTCCCTCACTCGCTCAAACCACCTTCCCTGCATGCCGTGCTCAATACCCCGGTGGACCGGATCAGGTGCTCGTTGGTTGGCGAGTTGCGCGCTCCCGCGCCGGGTTTCTTCCCTGTCCGTGCTGCCTTCCCCGTTATCGTGGCGGGTCGGCGTCCACATCACTACTTTCGAGGCCTGCTCAAGCTTCACACGCGTTACGGCCTGCAAAGTTGCTCGCCCACCATACGTGGGCTTTATCGCGAGGCTTCGCCCTGGCCGGTTTCCCAGCTCGGACGCTCGCAAGCTACCAAGTTCAACCAACAACCTCCTTGGGTGGGTCCTTCCCCCACTGGTGATTTGCGCTGTTGAGGCGCACACGATAACACGGCTGTAGGTACTCAGGCACTGCAGGTCAATACGACAGGCAGGGATAATACCGCGATTGGCACATGGGCGCTCGTATCCAACACCACCGGCTATCAGAATACAGCCCTCGGAAGTGAGGCGCTGGTGACCAACACGACCGGCTACAACAATACGGGGATTGGCACCTATGCGCTTTATGAAAATCTGACCGGAACGGACAACACGGCGGTCGGTTATGAAGCCATGGTTGGAAACAGCAGCTCGAAACTGACCGGGCAGTACAACACCGGCATCGGCGACAGCGCGTTGTATGCGATCCAGGGCGTGGGCGCCAACAACACGACGCTGGGCTATAAATCCGGTTACGCCGTAACCACGGGCACCGATAACACGCTGGTGGGATATGAAGCCGGTCTTGGCGTCACCGGCAACGGCAATATCATTATCGGCGAGGACACGAACAGCGCGGTCACCACCGGCGGCAACAATATTGTGATCGGCCAGAACACGTCGTTACTGACAAACACATCCTCCAACCAACTCGATATCGGCAATCTGATATACGCCACCGGCCTTGGCAGCGGTTCGACGTTGAGCACAGGCAGTGTCGGTATTGGTACATCGTCGCCAAGCGCGATGTTGGACATTGGCAATAAGGGAACAACTCTCGGTACGTTACGTCTGGAAAGCAGCACATCGTCGAGCTATGTCCAGCTTCAGCCGTCGACGACATTAGGTTCATGGACGCTGACGCTGCCTGCGAGTGCCGGTACCAATACCTATGTTCTACAGACGGATGGCTCCGGCAATACAAGCTGGGTTGCGCCAGGTACCGGGGTCACGCTTGGTCTCGGCACGGCCGCCACGGCAACGAATCCGCAGCGCCCCGGCCAGGCGGGCACCGGGTTTTATTCCGACACCAGCAACGAGGTCGAGGTCGCCATCGGCGGCGCCAACCTCGTCACATGGACAGCCTCGGCCGAAAACCTGACCGGTACGATCACGCAAGGCAGCTACTCCATCGGCTATCAGATCAACGGGAGTAACGCGGTTTGGCAGGACGCGGCGAATTATAATCTCGCGGTGGGATCGACGGCGTTTCCTACAACTGTCTCGCGTGGTGTGGGCGCACCGCTTGGGCAATCTGATACGGCGGTCGGGTATCAGGCGCTGAACGCGAATACGACAGGCTACTACAACACGGCGGTGGGTTATACAACGCTTGCCGTTAACACGACGGGCATCCAAAACACGGCGGTGGGTATGGAGGCGCTGGCCAACAGCACAACCGGTTCGAACAACACGGCCCTGGGCTTCAATGCGCTCTATCACAATACAACCGGCTCAGGCAACACAGCGGTGGGTATGGAGGCGCTTGTTTCCAACACGACGGGCACCGCGAATATTGCAATGGGTAGCGGGGCCGGATTAAGCATTTCCAGTGGCACCAACAATACTGCCCTCGGCAGTTCCGCGATGGGCCAGGGTCTTTGCGGCTTTTTCCCTTGCAATGCAACTGGCAATTACAACACGGCGGTCGGTTCTTCAGCGCTGTATGGTATCCAGGGGGCGGGGGCGAACAACACGACGCTGGGCTACAAATCCGGCTACGCCGTGACGACGGGGACGGACAACACGCTGGTGGGTTATGAGGCTGGTCTCGGCGTCACCGGCAACGGCAATATCATCGCGGGTGAGGATGCGAACAGCGTCATCACCACCGGCAGCAACAACATCGTCATCGGCCAGAACCTTGCGGCGCTGACGGCGACGACCTCCAACCAGCTCGATATCGGTAACCTTATCTTCGCCACCGGCCCGCCAGCGGCTCGACCATGAGCACGGGCAATGTCGGCATCGGGAACACGTCGCCGGGGGCGAAGTTGGATATCGGCTCGGCAGGAACAACGCTCGGCACGATGCGGCTGGAGGGGAACACGTCCGGCTATGTGCAAATTCAACCAACCTCTGCCTCCGGAAGCTGGACGCTGACGCTGCCGAGTTTTGCCGGTACGGCGAATTACGTTCTTCAGACCGACGGTTCGGGCAACACAAGCTGGGTCAGTCTTGGCGGCAGCGGCACGGCGCTTGGTCTCGGCACATCGGCCACGGCAACAAACCCGCAGCGTCCGGGCCAGGCGGGAACGGGTCTTTACAGCGATACGAGCAACGAGGTCGAGGTCGCGATCGGCGGCGCCAACCTCGTCACATGGTCAGCCTCGGCCGAAAACCTGACCGGTACGATCACGCAAGGCAGCTACTCCATCGGCTATCAGATCAACGGGAATAACGCGGTTTGGCAGGATGCCGCGAACGAAAATCTTGCGGTGGGACTAACGGCGTTCCCGACGACGGCGAACGCGGCGGGCGGCGGCACAAATAACACTGCTATCGGTTATCAGGCGCTCAACGCCAACACGACGGGCGCGGGCAATACGGCGGTAGGTTACAATACGCTCGGCGCCAACACGACGGGCAATTTCAACACGGCGCTCGGTGGCGGAGCACTCGCCAACAACACAACAGGCGTCAACAACACAGCGGTGGGTATGGAGGCGCTTGTTTCCAACACGACGGGCTATTACAACACGGCGGTCGGTTACTACGCGCTCAGCGGCAACACGACGGGCAATTTTAACACGGCAGTGGGCCTTCAGGCGCTTATCCACAACACAACAGGCGTCAACAACACGGCGGTCGGTTACTATACGCTTCAACATGCCATGGCGAGCACGGATAACACGGCGTTCGGTTATCACGCCATGGGAGGGCCCGCCGGCGGCGGAAACTATCTGACAGGGCAATACAACACCGGCATCGGCGACAGCGCGCTTGGCGAAATCCGGGGCGCCGGGGCGAACAACACTGCCCTTGGCTATAGCTCAGGCGTTGCGATATTGACCGGCACGGACAACACGCTGGTGGGATATGAAGCCGGTCTAGGCGTCACCGGCAACAGCAACATTATCATCGGCGAGGATACCAGCAGCGCCATCACCACCGGCGGCAGCAATATCCTGATCGGCAACAGCGTGTCCTCTGGGCTGACGAACACCGCCAGCAACCAGATCAATATCGGCAACACCATCTTCGGCAAGCTTGTCGCCGCAAGCGGCGGCACGGCGCTGGTCATCGGCACGTCTTCCGACGATGGCGCGATCATGACCTTTGCCGGTGATGGCGGCATCGTGCTGCCGTCGGGTTCAACCGCGCAGCGCCCCGGAGCGAGCGTCGCCAACGGCATGATCCGGTATAACAGCGACAGCTCCGGCGCGGTTGAGGCCTATATCAACGGCGCATGGGATACGCTGCTAACCTCGGCGGGCAGCACCTCGGGCGTCAATCTCGGCACATCCACTACGACCACCAACCCCTCGCGCAGCGGACAGATTGACACGGGGTTATATTCGGCGACGGCGGGGCATGTGTCTATCGCCGTCGATGTGTCGGGCACCGGAACGCAGGTGGCGGATTTCCTCTCCACCGGCGAAAGCGTCACCGGCAGCGTGACAGCTTCAACCAGCGTCATCTCGCCTCTTTACACAGCCACAGGCGCCACGGTCATCAAGTCCGGCAGCGACAGCACAACGGCGGTGCAGATCGAGACCAGCGGCGGCTCCGGCATCGTCGATATTGACACTACCAACAGCCTCGTCGGGATCGGGACGACGGCGCCGGACGCACTCTTGCAAGTATCGGCTACAGGAGAAGCTATCGATGTCGGGAACGGCACAGGGACTGATACTTACATTTCAATGACGGGAGATAGGGGGCGGGTTGGCAACAATGGTGGATATTCCTACCTGTATGGCAATAGTAAGTCGGTGGCACTGAAGTCCACTCTCGGACCGGGAGTCGTTTTGACGACTGCTGGAAACGTAGGCATTGGCGGTAATATCACGGACACAACTGGACTGACTGGCGCTCAGATGGTGGTAGATGCCAGCGGCAATGTCGGCATCGGAAACACGGCGCCCGGCGCGAAGCTGGATATAGGTCTGGCCGGCACAACAGAAGGCACCCTGCGCCTCGAGAGCAGTACGGCGTCGAGCTATGTTCAGATTCAACCTTCGACCACCTCCGGCTCATGGACCATGACGCTGCCTTCCAGCGCCGGTACGTCGGGCTATGTGCTGCAGACGGATGGTTCCGGTAACACCAGCTGGGTTTCGCAGGGCAGCGGCGCCACGATCAATCTCGGCACTTCGGCAAGTGCGACAAACCCGCAACGTAACGGGCAGCCGGGAACGGGTCTTTATTCCGACACCAGCAACGAGGTCGAGGTCGCCATCGGCGGCGCCAACCTCGTCACATGGTCCGCCTCGGCCGAAAATCTCACCGGCACGATCACACAGGGCAGCTACTCCATCGGCTACAAGATCAACGGCAATAACGCGATCTGGCAGGATGCGACGAATACCAATCTTGCCGTCGGGGCAACATCGTTTCCGACGACGGTCTCGCAAGCAGGTGCAGGGAACAACGGTCAATACAACACGGCGGTTGGCGTCCTGGCGCTGAACGCCAATACCACCGGCTACGCCAACACAGCGGTGGGAACCGATGCGTTAGGGGCCAACACGACGGGTAATTATAATACAGTCGTCGGTTCATATGCGCTCAACAAAAACACCACGGGCACGCTTAACACGGCCATCGGGCAAGGTGTTCTCACGGCCAATACCACGGGCAGCAGCAACACGGCGGTCGGGCAATCGGCGCTTGCTGCCAACACGACGGGTGGCAGCAATGTCGGGATCGGGAATAGCGCGCTCGGTGGTAATACGACCGGCAACAACAACACGGCCGTGGGCTATGCGGCGCTCTCTTCAAACAGCACTGGCGTCAGCAACACGGCGCTCGGCTATCAGGCCGGGTATGACGTGACGAGCGGCGGCCAGAACATCATCATCGGCAATTACCCGACCACCGGCGTCGGCATCACGAGTGGCTCCAACAACATCCTGATCGGGCAGAATCTTCAGGAATTTCCACTGGGCAGAACCTCTTCGAACCAGCTCAATATCGGCAATCTGATCTTCGGCCAAAGTCTTACCAGCGGTACGACGATGAGCACCGGCACCGTCGGAATCGGAACGACAGGAAACACCAATTATATGCTCGATGTCGGCGGCAGCGCGGCCATCGTGAACAACAATAACACCTCGACCTACAAACTCTTTTTGGCGAGCGGCGACGCCAACCATTACATTTATTCGAAAGGCTCCTCCGGTAACTCCATGTATTTCGGGGAATGGACAGGCACATTCCATTTCTATGATACGCAAACCAGCACAGATGTTTTGACGCTATCCACCGCATCAGGCGTGAACGTCAACAGCAACAAAATCATCAATGTCGCCACGCCGACATCCTCCACCGATGCGGCGAACAAAGCCTATGTCGACGCGCATGCCGGTTCGGCGCCGACCTGGCATCTGACCACCTTCACCTCATCCGGCACCTATACATTGCCGACGGGCGCCTATGCGTATCAGGTTGTGCTGGTCGGCGGCGGTGGTGGCGGTGGTAGTGGGACAACGTACAACAACGGTTACACCACTTATTATGATTCCGGCGGCGGTGGTGGTGGCGGCGGTATGACCTATATTTCAAGCGCGCCCTCTACGGCAAATGTCACGGTGACCATCGGTGCCGGCGGTTCGGCAAACACCGCCGGCGGCAATACAACCGCCAGCGACGGAACAATTACCCTCACAGCTTATGGAGGTGGCGCGCCCACTGGCGGATCAGCTGGTGGAGTTACACAAGGCGGTGCTGGCGGCGCCCTTCCCAGCGGCGGCGTTGGCGGTCCGGGCGGTACTGGCGGAAACGGTGCCTCATGGTACTACTATGGTTATCCCACTCAAGCGCTGTACGTGAGCACTGCAGGCGGTGTGTATAACTTCCTGTTTAGTAGTTCCGGCGGGTCTTACGGCTATTACTGCGAGTACTCCAATTGCTATGGCTCTTGCGTGGCCTATGAAGGCGGTGGCGGCGGCGGCGGTTCCAAGGGCAACGGCGCCAATGGCGGCAGCAGTAACGGCAGCAGCGCCTCGGCAAATAGCGGCGCCGGCGGCGGCGGTGCGGGCGAATGGTATGGCGCTGGTGGTACAGGCGGCTCGGGCGGCTCGGGCTATGCCATGATCTATGCGTTGTATTGATCCGTCCGGCGCGTCTTGTTAAAGAAAACCAAAAGCAAGACACCGCGGACCCTTCGCAATCTTGCCGCACGTGCTGCCGGGGTTTTGCAAAGCAGATCCTTTTCCAGATCATTCCAGATTTCTTTGGCGCTCCTTCTTCTCATAGCTCTCTCTCCCGCTCCGAACAGGATTTCCGATTGCCCCGAAGCCGTGTTTCACGTCATCGGAACGTCGCTCATGCCTCTCCATAAGGACGGCGATCTGGTCGAAGGCCATATCGGCGCTTGCGCGCGCGTACCGGAAAGGGGAGGCCTTGCCATTGTCAGTGTCGGCGGCGAGACCTACATTAAAATTGCTGTCGGCATGCCCGGCGACCGGTTCGCTCTGCAAGCGGCGCCGCGTGACCCGAATGTGACCTTTCAGCCAGCCATGCCGATATATATGGCCGGGCGTTTCAAGCCAGGCCCGCCGGGCGAATGGAACCTGCTTATCAATGGTAAAATCGCGACAAATTCACAACACATTCCCTACAGCTTTGGGTATTGGCGGCAGAAAATGCTGTCACTTTATGTTGACGATAATCACGGTGTGATCCCCCCGCACAGCTATCTTGTTCTCGGCGACGATCCGGGGGGAACGATTGACTCCACGAAATTCGGGCTCGTCGCGGAAACGGATATTATCGGCACGGCACCCTAATCCAAGAGGTGTCATTGCGGGACGCGCCGGGAGTGGGCCGCTGGTGTCAGCTATAACGCGTGACGGTCCGTTCCATCCGCATGGGCAGGCTTGTCGTGGGAGGCCGAACACGACGCTGAAGCGGCCCTGAAGACAGCCAAAAACGAGCAGTAACGCACGAGATCAAAATTCACGCCGGACGGTGCCGGCGCGGGTCATGGTCGTTAGTGCTCACTCGGAAGATAGATCACGTTATTGCAAAACCAGAGCGAAATTTCATCGAGAGGGAAGTCCGTATACTCGATCTCTTTTGTGAAAACGATATTGCCGTTGCCGTCATCGCAAGTGAGCGTCGCACGCCGATCGGGGCGAACGACCAGCTTCCAGACCTGAAATTCCTCGGCGGCAACACGCTTGTTGTGGGGCTGGATGATGGCGATTGCGTCGAGAAGCCAGTAGGCGCCGCCGCGCTCGGCGAGGAATTGCACGCCTTCGGTGTAAAGGACATTCCGGTTGATCGCGTGCCGGTACCAGGTCTCGGTTCCGGTGAATTGCGCCAAATCGGCTTCGGTCAGCTTTTCTGTGTTCGTCATGATGGCCTTTTTCGTTTGAGTGACCCCCCATCTGGCGGGGGCGAAAGAGGCACGCGCTGCCGATGACGCGCGGCTGTCATAGCTTTTTGGGGGTTACCTCAAAGCAGGGGGAGCCAAAAAGCGTCATTGACAGCAAGCGGCGGCAGCAAGAGTGCCTGAAGCCCCGCTGATTGGGGCGGCAGGAAAGAGGAGATCATGAGAAATCGGAGAAAAGTGACGGTTCGCGATAGCGGCCTGCAGCGGTGCGATCCGCCTCAGGCCGCCGATCATCCTTCAATTCGAAGAGCGTGGGCTGCATGGCGCGCGCGACGGCTTTCTTCTGCTCGCGGCGAAGCTGCCGGATGTCGCGCCAGAGATAGCGCTTGCCGTCAATTTCGATGTGGCGAAGCCTGCTCATAGGCCGCCTCATTTTGCCTTGGCGATCGCCGCACGAACGATCTCAAGCCTTCCGTCGAGAATGACCGACCTGCGCCCCTTGTCTTCGGCATATTGGTCGGCGGCAAGGCGAAGCGCGTATTCGGCTTCTTCCAGTGCGTCGAGCATCTCCGGGGCGGCGGCGATCAGCCTGGCGTTGGCTTTCCATTCTTCGTGTCCTATCGGACTGGCAGAACCACCAGACCAGACAGAGCAAATGCTCTTGTTTTGTGCTGTTATCAATTCGGGGCTATGTGCGCTTGTCACGCAGCAGTGCCACGGTCCCGGCGTGTGGACTATTATGTTCGTCATTTTAGGCCTCTTTGGTTTGAGTGACCCCCACAGCGGGGGCGAAGAGGCACGGCTGACGCCGCAACCGAGCGAAGCTGTCATAGGAATTTGGGGTGACTGCCCCGCCACCCAATACAATTCGGCGGGCAGGGGAGCCAAAATCCGTCATTGACAGCGAGCGGCGGCGGCTAAAGTGCCTTCGCCCCGCTGTATGGGGCGGCGGGAAAGAGGGCCGTTATGACAGACCGGAGAAGATGCAGGCCAAGAGAGCAGGACCCGCTGCCGGGTGCGAGCGTCCCACCCAACTCTGCTGACACCTAAGCAGTAGCCCGGCGAAAGAGGTAGACCCTTGCAGAACGCGCGGCGCGGTTTTCTGCGACATCAAGGTATTCTACGGATTCCGATTCCTCTCGCTCGGGGCTCAGGTTCCGGAGCAGCCACGGGTGCCCGCCAGCCTCACATTCGTAAACGCGAACCCATTCGGGCTTCTGGCCGCGAAAGATCAGCTGGACGGTGCATCGCCCCACCGTGCGCTGATCAAATGACAGCGTGGAGGTGTAATACGCCACCCCGGCCTTGTAGGTTCCGGGCAGGCGACAGTGCAGCATAATATCGAAGGGCTGCTGGGCGAGAAGCGGCTCAAGAAATGGCACGGCTATTTTCTTTGAAATACTGTCTGGCCCAATGAGAAGGGGCTGAATCCGATGCAGTTTGTCAGGATCGCGCTTCAGGTCGTACCCGACACAATCCAGATGGCTGAAGGGGATGGTGTTCTGTGAATCCACGCTGAATTCGAAGGTCGCGGCCTGCTTCGCTAGGCAGTAACCCGCATAACGCCAGATGATTTGGAGATCCGCTCCCTCGATCATGACGATGTGGTCGACCGTTTGGATGACAAAACTCCGGCTGACCCGGCGTCTCAAATTCGCGGCGTTGAGGGCATCGATGCTTATTCCCTCGATTTCGATTGACGCTGCCTCCACCCGGAGCCGCTGGCTTCTGGCGTAAACGAGGGCGATGATCGATGCGCAGGCGAAGATCGCGCCGAGGCCTGCAAGCCAGCCACGGGACTGAATGAGACCAATCAGCGTGACGACGGGTCCGATGACGGCGGTTATGGAGGTCAGTGATTGCAGGACGGGGGGCATGGGGGGGAGCCTGCGAGCCACGGACGGGCGCGTCAGTGGCCCGCAGCTGATTGAGGTTGGCGAAAAATCCTGGCGGGACTATGCCCGAAGGATCGGGACGGTTCAAGCGAATTGCTGGAAATGACGAAGCCGCGAGGGTCTATCGACCGCCGCCACCACCACCACCGCCACCACCGCCGTTAAGAAACACATTCACTGTTATGGGCAATGGGACCTCCTTTCCGACCGTCGCGCTGGACATGCGAGCAGTCATCGTATGACTCTACCACAGTTATAAACAGACCAGTTATCAATGGACCTTTTATAGATGTGAGACGAATCTCCGCAAAACAGCCAAACTATTGGAAATGGATGAGTTCCAGAGACAGCTCGGCCTGCGAATCCGGCGTTTGCGCGAAAAGCGAGGCTACACGCAGGAGTCGTTCGCGGATGCTTGCGGACTCCACCGCAATTTCATGGGTTCCGTCGAGCGGGGCCGCCAGAATCTGACGCTCAAGAGCCTGAGCATTATAGCGAAGGGCCTTGGCACCAGCATGTCCAAGCTTCTCTCAGGTTTGGGGTAGTCTCCCGGCATTCAAGAAGCTCGTCGCGGCGTGTCGCTCGATCACTTGCTGTTCCCGCCCGGAATTCCGAGTCGTGCGGCGCTTCGCCAAAAAGCGAGACTTCCTGACAGATCAGCCCGGTGCCGGGTTTCGCGCATGCGTGTCGACGGCAAAGAACTTCAGCGGAGGCGTCAACAGCGTTCCAGTAATCGATGAAAGGTGTGGGTTCGTCGATCATGCGGCCCTCCGTTCTTTGGAAACGCGGGATGAAGCGGTTCCGTAATGGGTGGGGTCAAGCTCGATTCCAATATAGCCACGGCCAGTCTCCTTCGCAGCTACGCAGGTAGATGCTGATCCCGCGAACGGGTCGAGGAAGGGTTGCGGACGATTCTTCCACCTTGCGAAGGGAAACGGGTCTCGCTGTAATCTGCAGAGCGAGGTTTTCGCTCTTGCAGTTGTAGAAAACCCGTGCGGCCAAAGCGTGAACGGTTGCGGCAAAGGCAACAGCGGGATTTTCCAGCAGAACCGCGCTGATCGCAGCCGAGCGCTGCGCTGTGAGGCTCTCGATCAGAGCCGCGGAGTGGGCATCGCGCGTGGCTTCGACGACGGTTCCGTCGGGCAACGTGACCGTCTTGCCGTTTCTCGGCTTCGGCGGCGCATCCTCCGGCCTGACAAAGCCGCAGTGGATGACGACTTTAGCGTCATGACCGAGGGTGACCACGGCGCCGGCGATGGCCAGAGTTTCCGGCGACCAGACGGTCTCGCGGTTCTCGAATTCATCAAGGCGGTCCTGGATGGCATCGAGCCGTGCCTGCTGATCGTCGTTCGGTTGGTCCATTTGCGACAGCGTGTCCGCCTCGGTGGCGAGATTGTTCATCTCTTCCTGCTCTTCGGGCGATAGGGGAGAAAGTTCGGGGAAACGACGCCCGCAATCCGACCATTCGTCGTGATCGAAGGAGGTGCGGATTTCGACCCATTTCCAGCCTTCCTTGCGAACGTCATTCGCGGCTTTGTCCAGCTTTTTGGCGACGAGGGTTTCGAGCAGGATCCCGTCGTCGATGAAGACGCCATCATCGCCTTCGCTGAACAGGTCGCGCCGGACGGTGCCGCCGGCTTTCTGGTAAGCCTTCAGCGTCACGAATTTTACGCGCCGGTCGCGAGCGGTGACCTTGTTATCGGTGAGCATCTGGCGGATGGCGTTGGGATCATCGCTTCGCCAGTCGGAGAGGCTGTTCCAGACACGCTCCTGGGCGTCGTGATCATCCGTGACCGCGAAAGCTACGACGTGCTGCAAGGTCATCTCTCCGTTGCGATAGGCCTCGATGAGAACCGGGCTGACCCGCGCCAGCTTGAGCCGCTTTTGCACGACGGTTTCGGTAACGCCGAAGCGTGCCGCGACATCGGCTGGTGGCATGCCGCCGTCGATCAGGGCCTTGAAGGCCTCGAACTCGTCGGCTGGATGCATCTGTTCACGTTGGACGTTTTCGGCAAGGCTGATCTCGGCCGCATCGGTGCTGTCCGCGATGACGGTGCACGGGATGGGCAAGTCTTTCGCCGCGGTTCCGCCATCCGCAAGTGCCTCCAGAGCGAGAAGCCTCCGGCGTCCGGCGACGACGGCGTATTTGCCGCGCTTGTCCCTACGGACGACAAGCGATTGAAGCAGGCCATGCGCTGCGATGGATGCAACGAGTTCGTCGATGCCCTTGTCGGGATCGGTTTTGCGGACATTGCCCTCCCAGGCCAGCAGCTTGTTCAGGGGAACGGTGATCGTGTCGGTCATGTTTGCCTCTTTGGTTTGAAGTGACCCCCACAGCGGGGGCGAAGAGGCACGGCTGACGCCGCAACCGAGCGAAGCTGTCATAGGATTTTGGGGTGACTGCCCCGGACCAGAGCGCGGATCGTCAACCGGGGGAGGGGAGCCAAAATCCGTCATTGATAGCGAGCGGCGGCGGCTAAAGTGCCTGCGCCCACTGTTCATTGGGGGGCAATGCAAAGAGGGCAATTCATGAACGAAGCCCCCAGCCATGGTGATGAAACACGGCCGGGCCGGTGAATTGGGATCGGCGTCCGGCCGCGCCCGCGCTATCAGAAGCAAGTGGCAGCGAAGTCCCCTGCGAAACGCTCGCCACGCAAGAAGCTGGAACCCAAGGAAAAGGAAGAACCCGAGGCGTAACTCGTCTCTACGGTCCTTGGTGGAACGAGTAATTCCTGGGAGTAGGGTGACCCTTGCAAGTGTTAAGAAAAAATAGTATAGTTTTTCTTAATCCATAGAGCAGGCTGATCATGCAAACCATGCGAGATCAAATAGTTGCGCGGATCGAGCGTCTCGGCGAGGGGAAGGCCTTTTCGGCGAAGGACTTTCTCGACATCGCTAGCCGGACGACGATTGACGTGACCCTCGCAGAGCTGACGCTCGATGGAACCATTCGTCGTGTCCGGCGCGGACTCTATGATATGCCGAAGGTCAATCCGGCGCTCGGCGGGAAGCTGAGCCCGGATATCGACGAGGCGGCGCGCGCCATTGCCCGAAAGCAAAAATGGAAAATCGTGCCGGAGGGCGCATGGGCGGCAAATCTGCTCGGCCTCTCGACGCAAGTGCCAGCCAAAATCATCTACCTGACCGATGGCCCGAACAATGAGGTGCCGATCGGCCGCCGCAGCATCTATTTCAAACACGCCCGGCCGAAAGCGATGGCCGGGCTTGGGGGTAAGTTCGCGCTCGTGGTTCAGGCGCTGCGCTATCTTGGCAAGGAAAGCGTGGGCCCCCGTGAGATCGCGACGCTGCGCGCAGCGTTGTCTCCGGCCGAGAAACGCAAGCTCGTGAAAGACACGCGGTTCGGCGTGGACTGGATCTACGAAGTGGCGAAACGGATCGCGGAGAAAGCGGCTTGAACCGCATCGCACGGATGCGTGCCGCCGAGCGCGCCGAAGTCTTCGCCGAAACAGCGGCGCGCAAGGCACTGCCGGAAGCCATAATCGAGAAGGATTTCTGGGTCTGCTGGGTGCTGAAGCAGCTTTTCTCGATTGAGGCGCTTTCCGGCCGGCTCCTCTTCAAGGGGGGGACATCGCTATCGAAGATTTTCCACGCGATCAACCGGTTCTCGGAAGACATCGATCTCGCGGTGGATTACGCGGCGCTCGGCTTTACGGGAGAGAAGAACCCTAGGCGGGAGAAGATCTCAAAGACGAGGCGCGAGAACATCCTTGCTGCGATGATGGCCGAGTGCCAGCGGTATATCGCTGGTGAATTTCTGGAAGCTCTGACTGCGCGGTGCGAGGAAATCCTCGGAGGGCCCGGACCGTGGAGCCTCGATGTCAGCGGGCAGGACCCGAACGTGGTTCAGTTCCGCTATCCCGGAGCTAGCGCCAAAAGCCTTGCCTACGTTGCTCCCCAGGTGGTGCTTGAGCTCGGAACCCACGCGGAATTTGTGCCGCGCGATCAGTTCACGATCCGCTCATTCGCGGCTGAAGAGTTTCCGGATGTGGTTTCCGATGGCGATATCGGCGTCGTTGCGCTCCTCGCCAAGCGGACCTTCTGGGAGAAAGCGACGATCCTTCACGCGGAATACCATCGCCCGCCGGAAAAGCCGCTCCCCGACCGATATTCCCGGCACTACTATGACGTTGCCATGCTGGCCGAAGGGCCGATCCGGTCCGAGGCCGTGGCTGACATGACGCTCCTCACCCAAGTTGTGAGGCACAAAGAGACGTTCTATCCTTCGGCCTGGGCTCATTATGATCTGGCGCGTCGCGGAAGCTTCCGCGTGCTGCCGGCGGAGAAGCGCTTGGCGGCATTGGAGCGGGACTACCGCAATATGGGCGTGATGATTTTCGGCGAGCCGCCGGCATTCGACACGATCATGGGAACCCTTGCGGCACTCGAACGGGAAATCAACGGATAGCCGGATGAACAAAAAGGACCTCAGCGAACGCGACATCTGCTCCAAGTACATCGGTCCCGCCGTGAAGCGCGCGGGCTGGGATGGAATGATGCAGATCCGCGAGGAGGTCGCCTTCACAAAGGGCCGGATCATCGTCCGCGGAAAGCTCGTTACGCGCGGTAAAGCGAAGCGCGCCGACTACATTCTTTACTTCAAGCCCAACATCCCCATCGCCATCATCGAAGCTAAAGACAACAACCACAGCGTCGGCGATGGGATGCAGCAGGCGCTCGACTATGCTGCCACGCTCAATATCCCATTTGTATTCTCCTCGAACGGAGATGGTTTTGTCTTCCATGACCGCACCGGCCTCAGCACTGAGAAAGAAGCCAGCCTGACGCTGGACCAGTTTCCGTCGCCGAAGGACCTATGGGAAAAATATCGTGCCTGGAAGGGACTGACACCCGAAGAGGAACAGATAGTCCTTCAGGATTACTACGACGACGCCAGCGGCAAGGCACCAAGATATTACCAGATCAATGCGGTCAACGCCGCCATCGAAGCCATTGCCAAGGGCCAGAATCGCGTCCTTCTCGTCATGGCTACCGGCACGGGCAAGACCTACACCGCGTTTCAGATCATCTGGCGATTGTGGAAAGCCGGCCGCAAAAAGCGCATCCTCTTTCTCGCCGACCGCAACGTCCTCGTTGATCAGACGATGGTGAACGACTTCCGGCCGTTCGGCGGCGTGATGGCAAAACTCAGCACGGGCGCGAAAACCATCGAACGCGAAGATGGCTCTGAAGTCGCACTTCCGACCGCGCTTGATCGGAAGCGCCGGATTGATACGGCTTACGAAGTTTACCTTGGCCTCTACCAGGCCATCACCGGCCCAGAGGAGCGCCAAAAACTCTTCCGGGAGTTTTCGCCGGGCTTCTTCGATTTGATCGTCATCGATGAATGCCATCGGGGCAGCGCGGCCGAGGATTCAGCATGGCGTGAGATTCTTGAGTACTTCTCCGCCGCGACCCAGATCGGTCTCACGGCGACGCCGAAGGAGACCGAGTACGTCTCCAACATCCATTATTTCGGCAAGCCGGTTTATACCTATTCGCTCAAGCAGGGCATTCAGGACGGCTTCCTCGCGCCATATAAGGTGGTCAAAGTCCATATTGACGTGGATGTCGAGGGCTACCGTCCAGAGCGGGGGGAGACGGACCGCTACGGGAACGAGATCGAGGATCGGATTTACAACACGAAAGACTTCGATCGCACGCTCGTGATCGATGACCGCACGAAGCTGGTCGCACAGAAGGTTTCGGAATTCCTCAAGGAGAGCGGTGACCGCTTCCAGAAGACCATCGTTTTTTGCGTGGATGAGGAACACGCCGCGCGCATGCGGCGGGCCCTCATCAATGAGAACAAGGACCTCTGCGACAAAAACCAACGCTACGTGATGCGCATCACCGGCAGCGATGCCGAGGGACAGGCTCAATTGGGAAATTTCATCGACCCGGAAGCGAAATATCCCGTTCTCGTCACCACCTCACGGCTGCTGTCCACCGGGGTCGATGCCCAGACTTGCCGCCTGATCGTCCTGGATCGTGCCGTTGGCTCCATGACAGAGTTCAAGCAGATCGTCGGGCGCGGCACGCGCGTACATGAGGACACGAAGAAGTTCTATTTCACCCTTATCGATTTCCGCGGCGCGACCAGTCACTTTGCCGACCCCGACTTCGACGGTGAACCCGTGCAGATTTACGAGCCGGGGGACAATGACCCCATTACGCCGCCTGATGACGTGCCGCCCTCGGGCGATGATGGGGGAACCATTCCGCCAACACCCGGCGCCGATGAGGTGATCGTTGATGGCGAACCGCCCGACATCACGATTAAGCCCGGCGAAGACAAGCCGCGCAAGCTTTATGTAGATGGAGTAGGGGCCACGGTCGTCCCCGAACGTGTGGAATATCTCGATGAGAACGGCAAGCTCGTTACCGAGAGCCTGCGGGATTTTACGAAAAAGGCCTTGAAGAAACGCTTTGCCAGTCTCGACGATTTTCTCAAGCGTTGGAAAACAGCGGAGCGCAAGCAAGTCATCATTGAGGAGCTTGAAAACGAGGGGCTGTCCCTAGACCCGCTCGCGGAGGAAGTCGGTAAAGACCTCGATCCTTTTGATCTCATCTGCCACGTGGTCTTCGATCAGCCGCCGCTTACCCGCCGTGAGCGTGCAGATAACGTCCGTAAACGAGATGTCTTCACCAAGTACGGTCCCCACGCGCGCGCCGTGCTTGAAGCGTTGCTGCAAAAATATCAGGACCAGGGTGTCATCGACCTTGGCGACCCACGGGTCCTTCAAATTCCACCCTTTGACGCGATGGGCACACCCTACCAACTCATTAAAGAATTCGGCACACGTGCGGATTTTCTGTTTGCCGTGAATGAACTGCAATCCGCGCTTTACCAGAGAGCAACCTGAACCATGTCCGTTCGCAATACTGTCAAATCGATCCAAGACATCATGCGCCAAGATAGCGGCGTAGATGGAGATGCCCAACGCATCTCGCAACTCTGCTGGATGTTCTTTCTCAAGATCATCGATGACCAGGATCAGCAGCTTGAGCTGATGCAGGACGGCTACCGCTCGCCCATTCCCGAAAAACTCCGGTGGCGGGCCTGGGCTGCCGACCCCGAAGGCATAACGGGTGACGAACTCCTCGCTTTCATCAACTTGCAGCTCTTCCCCCAACTCAAGGAACTCTCTGCATCAGCGGGCAAACAAGCTGATCGGCGTCGCGTTGTGCGTGAGGTATTCGAGGACGCCTACAACTACATGAAATCCGGCCAGCTCATGCGGCAGGTCATCAATAAAATTAACGAGGTAGACTTCAACAATCTCGCGGAACGGCAGCACTTCGGCGACATCTACGAGCAAGTCCTCAACGATTTGCAGAGCGCAGGCAATGCCGGCGAGTACTACACACCACGGGCCGTTACTGCCTTCATGGTTGACCGCATCGACCCTCGTCCCGGTGAAATCCTTTTAGACCCGGCCTGCGGTACGGGCGGATTCCTCACATGTGCTATACGTCACATGCGGGAGCTTTATGTAAAGAAGGTCGAGGATGAACAGCGCATGCAGGAAGCTCTTCGCGCGGTCGAGAAGAAACAGCTACCGCACATGCTCTGCGTCACCAACATGCTGTTACACGGCAGTGAGAACCCCGGCTTTGTTCGCCACGACAACACTCTTGCGCGCCCATTTATCAGCTACACCGCTAGTGATCGTGTAGACATTGTACTTACCAATCCGCCTTTCGGTGGGCGCGAGGAGGATGGTATCGAAAGCAATTTTCCTAAACACTTCCAGACTCGCGAGACCGCTGATCTTTTCCTTGCTCTTATTGTTCGTATTCTGAGGCCGGGCGGACGCGCCGCAGTCGTTCTGCCGGATGGCTCGCTCTTCGGTGACACCAGCGTTAAGAAGGCGCTCAAGGAGCACCTCTTGGAAGAATGCAATCTCCATACCATCGTGCGATTGCCCAATAGCGTGTTCAAGCCCTACGCGAGCGTCGGTACAAATCTCTTGTTTTTCGAAAAAGGCTCGCCAACCAAGGAAATCTGGTATCACGAGCTCAAGGTTCCGGCTGGCCAGAAGGCCTTCTCGATGACGAAGCCTATTCGTATTGAGCACCTCAAGGCGTGCGCCGACTGGTGGGGCGGCAGGAAGCGGAAAGGGCGTTTGGAGAGCGATCTGGCCTGGCGCATCACTGTCGAGGAGGTGAGGGCGCGAGGCTTCGATCTCGATGTAAAGAATCCCCACGCAATTGCTGAAGACCACGGGGACCCGGAGAAGCTGTTGGTCAGGCTCAATGACACCGAACGTCAGGCGGGGGCAGTGCGCGGCGAGCTCGGCGAGATCCTGGGCAAGGCAGTACACGCCCCGGTGTTCTTCGACTATCTTCCCCGCCTCACTGCCAACTCCGATCACATTCAGGAGCTGCGGCTGGCGGTGCTCACCCTCGCCGTACATGGTCAATTGGTACCCCAGGACGTCAACGACGAACCTGCATCCAAACTGTTGGCACGAATCCAAGATGAAAAGGCGCGCCGGGTTCAACAAGGGAGCTTGCGGAGGGAAAAACCTTTGCGCCCTGTCATCGAAGGCGAGCTGCCGTTCCGTGTTCCAAGAAATTGGAGTTGGACAAGAATCGGTAATTGTTCGCTCTTAACGGAATATGGTACCTCAGTAAAAGCGGACCATAGTAAGGACGGAATTCCCGTTCTCGCCATGGGCAGTATCCAGGGAGGTCAGGTGGTTTTAGACGACAGGAAGAAAGTACCGTGCGATATCGAAGATCTTCCCCAGCTTTTCCTCAAGAAACTCGATTTACTGTATAACCGCACCAACAGCGCGGAACTCGTGGGCAAAACCGGAATCTACCTCGGGGAGGACGACGCCTACACGTTCGCTTCGTACTTGATACGAATACGGTTTCTGAACGAACTCACCGACCCGCGTTACATTAATCTCGCGATGAATGCGCCGTACTTCCGCCAGACGCAGATCCTCCCCGAATTGAAACAACAATGTGGACAGGCGAACGTAAACGGTTCGAAGCTGCGAAACATGCTCATACCTTTCCCTCCGCTCGCTGAACAGCTCCGGATCGTCACCAAAGTGGATCGGCTCATGGCACTGTGCGATCGTTTGGAACACGAACTCAAGAACTCTCAGTCCGAAAGCCGTCTCCTTCTTAAATCCCTTCTTAACCAGGCGCTGAACGAAGAAAGGGTATCGGAGTCTGATCAGAACGGTGATATTGGGGATGGTGGGTACGTGCATGTTCCGGCGGTGGAGCGATGGCAATGAAAACGGCGGATCCCGCATTTACGGACATGTCGGCCGCCGCCGCGCCGATTGAAGCACCGGACAGCCGTGGTCCTTCCAGGGCAGCCTGCATATGGCGAGGATGTATAACTCAATGCTGCTTCTGAACATATCTGATATTCATTTTCGGCATCCTCATTGCAACACTGGAATGGACCCGGATCAGCCGTATCGGACCCGCCTGATCCAGGATGCGCGCGACTTTGCGCAAAAAATGGGAACTGTCGATGCGATCCTGGTGGGCGGCGATATTGCCTTTCGCGGCGCGCCGGAAGAATATGCCGCCGCGCTTGAATGGCTGAAAGAGCTAAGCGCGCAGTGCGGTTGTCCGCTTGAACGCGTCTTCGTCGTTCCCGGAAATCATGATGTCGATCGAGCGGTGATTACCGGGAGCGCTAGCGTCCGAAATGTACAGGCCGCGATCAGTAATGCCTCCAATAGAGAGAAGGAATTGCGCGACCAGTTTGGAGACCCGGAGGCGGGGCGTTCGCTGCTGGCCCCGATTGAGGAGTACAACGCCTTCGCGGCACGCTTCAACTGTCAGATTTATGCTTCAGACAAACTGTTCTGGCACCAGGATTTACACCTTGATGGATGTACAATTCTGCGGGTCTATGGTCTCACCTCGACTCTGTTATCTGGTGCTCGAGGGCAAGATGACACGCAACTGAGCCTCTACCTCAGCCCTTTGCAGACCGTCCTTAATCCGGCGGATGGGGTCGTGAACCTCGTCATGTGTCATCACCCACCGGACTGGTTCATGGATCGGGACGATATAGAGGATGCCGTGTCTGGCCGTGCGGCAATCCAGTTGTTCGGTCATCGTCACCGCCAGAGACTCCTGCGCGATCCTTCTTATATTCGCTTTAGTGCGGCGGCCGTCAATCCCGACCGCCACGAGCCGGGCTGGGAACCCGGATATAACGTGATTCGCCTAACGACTTCCCAGGGGAATGGAGAACGATTCCTTGACATTGAGGCGCACCTAAGGGTTTGGCAGACAAACCCCGACATGTTCAGGGCCAAAATGGCTTCTCAGAACGATGAAGTCTTCAGGCATCAACTTCGGATTTATGGCGTGGCCCCTTCTCAAGGGAATGGTGTGGCCTGTGTGGGTGTTGGGCAACCGTCGCCCGAGACAGGTGCGGTTATGGACGAGTGTGCGGCGGCGCCGGTGGTGGAGGCAACGATGAGCGATGAAAGAACGCGGAATCTTGTGCTTCGATTTTGGGAGCTCGCTTCGAGCGAACGGCGTGAAATCGCGACAGAGCTTGGCTTACTTGAGAACGAAGAGATCCGGTTGCCAGAGGCAGAACGTTACGGTCGAGCTCTTACACGGGCAGGCGAACGCGGTTTATTGGACGAGATCGCTGACGAAATCGAAAAGAGGGAGAAACGCTGATGTCGAACGACGGAACAACTACGATGCATCCCGACTTCCCGCGTTGGTATCGGGAGGTGGGCGTCGATGAGAACCGGGACCGCCTGCTGCGGCAATGGAAGGGAGTTTCAACCCTTGTGCAGGGGATGACCGAGAAGAATATCGAGAACGCGCTTCGCATCGTTTTCCGAGCAAAGATTGTGGCTTCGGCAGACGGCCTTGCCCACATTCGTCAAGTCTTCAAGGACGAGGATGATCTTTTCGACATGCAAGGCAATGACCGCGAAATGGAGGTGTTGTGCGGGGCGAGCCTGGCGGTCGTAATCGAACGCAATGACCATCTGGCTGCCTCTGGCGCGCTATCCGTAACGACAGCCGCATTGAACGGAACGCGCGCCGTCGAACTGCCAATGAACTTACCAGCTCTGGCGGAGACTGCGATAGCGAGGATTGCAGAAGGCAACCGAACTCGCCCGGATTTGCAGCATGGACTTACCGATCTTCCGAAAGTGTCATTCGCGGCGGCGAAGGACAAGTTGCAGCAATTTGACCAGAACGGTGTCGGCGCGGCTTTCGACGTCGCGGCGGCGGCCGTCGCGGACGGATTGGAAACCTTCAGCAAGCGCGTTGCGGCGGCTATTGACAGCACTGGCAGATATATTGCGATACAAGATGAGGAGCTTGAGATGTTGTGGTGGGTTTTTGGCGAGCGCAGCGAGGACCTCAATCAGCCCTTCAAGGATGTAGCAGCCAAAGCCCAGCCTCTGGTGTTCGCGAAGGAGTTGGCCGATTCAACGAAGTTCCTGCCGGGACCGATTTCGGCCAAGGGCCTTTTGTCGCGGGTGGGGCTGAAGGAGAGTAAGAAGGTCACCATTCCGGAAGCCGTCAACGCGTGTGAGGCTTCGTGGCTTAAATCGCTCGGGCAATCCGTCGATGTATCGCCGCTGTCGCTGCCAATACATTTCGCCATTGCCCGCAAACTGGAAACGAACGATGATGCCTCTTGGGTTGCGGGATGGGCGAATAGCTGCGGGATAGATGAGAAGCATTTGTTTCCGACGCTGACTGTTGGCAACCTTTTTTATCGCGAGCGGTTGCTCTCACTTTTTGCGAGGGAGTGAAGCGTGACACCTCAAGCATCTGAGATTCAGTGTTCAAACCCGGACTGCCGCGTTTCCCAAACCGGCAAATGTGTCGAAGGCCATGCCCTCGACAAATGCCCCCATATAGCCAGGGCCGCGCCGGACGCGGACGTTGTGGCCGTTACCGACGATGCTGAGGCTCCAGATTCGACGCCGGAAATAGCACTCGCCAAATCGGAACGGCTCAACCTTGAAGAGGCCTCTGCCGTCATGCGGGCGGCTCCAACAAGAGTCATTGCGATTATCGGACCCACATCCTCTGGCAAAACAAGCATGATTGCGTCCTTGTGCGACCTTTTCCAGCAGGGACGTATCGGTGAACTTCACTTCGCGAGATCTCGGACTCTGTTTGCGTTCGAGCAGGCCTGCCATCACGCGCGCGCGGCATCGCGGCGTAATTCTCCGCAGACTGAGCACACCAGCCTCGCAAGCGGGCTTGGATTCTATCATCTGGGTGTTCGGAACGAGGCAACCTCGAAGATGCCCCACTTGCTGTTTGCGGACCGGTCCGGTGAAGATTATCGTTCCGTCGCAGACGACCCGACGGTCGCGGCCGAATTTATGGAAGTCCGACGCGCGGACGTCGTGACCGCCCTGGTCAACGGAGAGCTTTTGCTTGATCTAAGATCCCGCCACAACGTCCGTCATGAAATTGTGATGATCCTACAGGGACTGTTGAATGGTGACGTCCTATCCGCAAAACAGCGGCTGGCGGTGGTCTTGACAAAACTGGATGTCGTCCGCACCGCGCCAACTGCCGATCGGGAACGAACCGAACGCGACTTCGATGGCCTCGTGAAACAAATCGAGACGATTTTTGCTCAGGTGTTTCGCGAAATCCGCCCTTTCAAGATTGCGGCGTCACCGGCAACGACAGCCCTTCCGCATGGATTTGGCGTGTCCGAGCTGTTGGCGTTCTGGACGGAGCTCTCGGTTACGAGTTCCTCCGCGCCATCGCCCGTACTTAAATCGGCTCGGGCGATGGGTCGGTTTGGCATGTCTGACTCAGGGGGTGCTGCGTGAAGGAGCGGTCGATAACAATTTGCGGATTCCCCGAATCCGGAAAAACCACTTATTTGGCGGCGCTCTGGCATCTTGTGACGGCACGCGCCGATTAGATTAATCTTCGGTTTGAATCCCTCCGAAACGGCGACTCCTCTCACTTGAATGCTTTGTCGACACGATGGCGGGACGGGATGACGCAAATTCGAACCGAGACTCGTTCGAATCAGTTGGTTAGCATGAATTTGCTGGACGCCGCGAAGGTTTCCCTGCGCCTGACATTTCCAGACCTTTCGGGCGAGTCTTATAGGGCGATGTTCGAAGATAGAGACTGTTCGCCGGCGGTAGCGGAGATTCTAACCCGCGGCGAAGGGATGCTCTTTTTTGTCCACGCCGACCGAATCCGGCAACCGCATTTGGTTGTGAATGTGGTGTCGCAGTCCAATGCTTTGGGTAGCACCATACCGGCGGGGCAAGAGATCGCTTGGTCTCCCAGTCTCTCGCCTACGCAGGTCCAGATTGTGGACCTCCTCCAACTCCTTCGCCTTCCGCCGCTCCAGATAGGTTTCCGGCGAATTGCCATTGTCCTCTCTGCCTGGGATAAAGTCGCGGATGAAGGCCGGACGCCCGAAGAATTCTTGGCGGAGCGGCTTCCACTCCTCGATCAATATCTGCGCTCCGGAGCTGATAACTGGGTGTGGCGTGTATATGGCGTCAGCGCTCAGGGCGCCGATTATGAAAAGGAAAACGAGAAGCTATCGGATTCGCAACGTGCGAAGCTTCAAGAACTGAGGGCTCTCGACGAGCCTTCGATGCGCATTCGGGTCGTATCCGAAGGTCCTGAATCGCGCGATCTCACGGAGCCGATCGCATGGCTCATGGGCTGAACGACCCCAAAATCCGCGTACATCAGGCGCTACATGGATATGCCGATGGTCATCGATTGCTGGCATGCTCAACGACGCTAAAACCGCGCGATCAGAAATCGATGCTCATAATGAGCGATGTTTCTGGCCCGAACGCGATCATCGGGGATGCAGGTTATCTTACAGGCTATCCTCTTCCTGAATCCGGGGTCTATGCCCTCGCATGTACCTGGGCAGCTACGGAAATGGCGCGGCCCGGCTGCGTGTGGACTCACACCCTGCTGTTGGATTTTGCGGACCTGGCAGTCCTACCGTCAATGGCATTTCTCGTGAATGTCTTTCGCAGACCGAGCGTTGGGTTTTCAGCGCGCAGCTTTGAAGCGATACTGGAGATTGAGGGCCCCCTGCCTTACGCCCGGCCCATGGAGATCGACCAAAACTCTCTAAAACGGATTGTTTGGGGTCTTTACGAACACCCAAGAGATCGCATCATCGCATCGAATGACGAGACAGCGTTGGACTCCACCTTTCTCTTGTGGGCCCAACAGTGGCCACGCCTTCGCCGCACGTTCCGTTTCTGCACCCTCGCATTCGGAGATCGTTCGAGCGAGGGGAACCCTTTTGACCTTCAGTTCATTCCAGCTCGTGAGCGATCGGTTCGGGCACGCTTTTCCGGAACAACGGACGCGGAACGGCTACGACCAGCACCGGAGGCGTGGATGGATACCGCGCTCGCAGATCTTCTCGAAGGGGCTGAGGGCAAGCTTCGAACGTTTCTGCGGGAGGTGGGAGGCGACTTGGCCGGTGGACGTGAAGCGTTTGTTCCACTATGTCGTCTACATCAGTTGATGCCTCAATTCACTGATCGCGATAATGCGATCGAGGAGGCGGTCGAATTGCTCGATGGCTCCTTCGGTGCAGCAGCGGCAAATTCCTTGCGGACGATATTTGTGAATGCCATCGCCAAACAGCCTGCCGTCATCGGCGAGCGCGCTCTGAAGTTCGTTTTAAGCCATCTGGATCTGCTGACCACAGATGGTCTCCAGCAGAGCGCGGCCACTCTCGGACGTGCGCTTTGGACTTATGATCCCAACGCGCTCGTCAAGCTTCTCCACGATCTTCCACCGCGTCAATCCGTCGCCGAACAAGGCTTGGTTAACTTGTCTATTGACGATGTGATTGAGGGCGTCCGGCGTAGCCCTCAAAGCATACCTGCTGTGCTCGGGCGCCGGCCCGAACTAACCGAGGAACGTGATTTGTGGTCAATAGTGGGCCCCTGGTCCGAAGACGGACTGAACGTTGTCGCCAACCGCCCTGAGCGTACAGAAGTCGCGTTGGCCGCTATGCTCAATGCAAGAAGGAACGACCTTGCCCCTAGGGCAGTACAGGTTCTTGGGAGCGCGAGGGTTCTGAGGGCTATCTGCAACTGGGCATCTGGGCCGAGGACGGAAAGCCACGCGGAAACGCTTTCAGCCTGGCTCGCAGCTTCGGTTCAGAGCGGTGAGGGACTCGCGGAAGTGCTAAGTGGTGATTGTGTACCGGATCGGATGATTCTTTTGCTGATTGCCCGTATGACCTATCCGGACCTCGTTCCCAATACCTTCGGCGAGGACCCATGGTGGACAAGCGTGAATCACGCGAAGGGGGATCTCGATGGCGTGCAACGCCAGTATCTGTCCGCGTATTTATTGGCGCGCGCGCTCGGCTATCGATCCCGCAATCAAGCCGAATTGATTGAATGCTCGTTCGATGATGTGTACATTCCCGCTTCGCAATCCAGGCTGTCCGCCGAGGCATGGAACATCATAGAGCCGCGTCTGCCGAAACCGTGGTTCTTCGATTGGGATTACTGCCAAAGGATGCGCGATGCTCTTGTGGAAGCTTTCGTTAACCGCGATTTGGCGCCAAACAGCTTCATGCGAGTCACACGGAATGATGACGTTTTTGAGCAGTTGACGAGAGCAATTGCACGCACAGGGAGGGGACGACGCTTTCTAAAGAAAGCTCTCCAATCATTGATGAACCAGAACGAATGGTCGAAAAGAGCGGAGATTATTCAGGATGCCATCTGAGCGAACGAGAAGCCGAGAGACGTACCGGCGGTCGTTCTAATACGCGATTTTGAACGTCGGACTATCCTCCGGCCTGGTCTTCCGGTGATCGTAGAGCCGGCTCGTAGCGATGTTCGCATGCCCGAGCCATTCTTGGACCTTGGCGATGTCCGCCTGGTGGTCAAGCGCGTTGGTGGCAGCCCTCAAACGCTCCGCGCAGCAGGCGGCATTCTCCTAATTAAGGGACCATTCTACGATTTAAGGGACACACAATGCGTCAGAACTTCAGGAGGGGAGTGGATTCTACGAATTAAGGGAATCCGACAACTCTTTACCGATGCCCGTTTTTCCGCTATAACAGCGCATGATAAAGGACGATATCATTCATGGACTTCGGCACTTCCGAGAAGTTTCCC
>PLRS01000008.1 GCA_003164035.1 Bryobacterales bacterium
GTGGCGCGCCAGCACAGTCTGGCTGAAGGTGTCGTCGTAGGCCTTGATCAGGATCATGACTTCGGGCTGGAGGCGCTCGATTTCCTCCGGGGTCTTGCCCCAGAGCGGACTGTCACGATCGATGGGATGGACGACGGTCCAGGTCAGGGCCAGGAACATGACCTCGGTCCGTTCGAGCTTCAGCAGGTCGTAGCGGCGCTTCAGTTGGCCGTCGCGCGGCTCGACGGTCATGAGCATGACGCGGGCTTCCAGATCCATCAGGGAATTGGCGCGGCGGTTGACCAGGCGAAACTGGAGGCTTTGGCCGTCCTGGTAGGGTGCGACGAGCAGGTTGCGGCTGAAGCCGATGCGGGCCGAGGGGCGGGAGACACGCCCGAACAAGAGTCCGGTGGCGACGGCAAAGCCCAGCACGCCGACCAGCGCTTCGAGGGCCGCCACAAAGTTGGCGGGCACGCTCCTGGGTGAAATGTTGCCGTAGCCCACGGTGCTGAGGGTGTGGGAGCTGAAGAAGAAATCGTTGAGGAAGCGGCCAAAGGCGGTGGGATCGTCGGCTCCCTGCAAATGGCCGTGGCCCAGGGCAAAGTAGACGGCGGCAAACAGGAGATTGGCTAGGGTGTATCCGGCTACCAGAGTGGCGAAGAAGGCCGGCCAGCCCATATTGATGAGGTGTAGGTAAGGATGGAAATCGCGCCAGGTGGTGCCCTGGCGGCGCACGTTGAAGCTGCCGTCGGGATTGATGGCGCGGGTGATGGGCGAGATGAATTTTTCGGTCAGGCCGGGATCGAAGCTGGCTTTGCGCATTCGGTTATCGGGCCCCCGCCCGCATTCCACCTAGTTTGCCAGACATGCCGGCGGCACAGCGATGGGACCCCTCCGCGGGTGCTTAACCGATTTGAGGAAATCCGTTCCCGGCAACCACTCCCTGGCGGTCGCGGCTCGGTAAGTGACTGCAAACACGCGGTGTTCGTAACCGAGCCGCGACCGTCAGGGAGTGGTTGCCGCGCCTAAACTGCGAAATCCCCAGATCCGTTAAGCACCCCCCTCCGCGAGGTTTTGAAAAATCAAATTCGAGCCGATTTCTTCATATGCGCTCATCGGTGTTCACCAATGGTACGGGCTGGTAGGATAAAGGGTGGAATCGGGGAGGAAGATCCTCCCGGATTCTAATCCAGCTAAGACGAACGCGATGGCCGATCCCGCCGCACAACGCCTCACCACGCTCCGCAACGGTCTGCTCCGGCTGCACAAGCACCTTCTCGATCTGGAACGCGCCGCCTACGAGCGGGATGTGGCGCGCATTCAAGGGCCGGGGCATTTGCTTGACCTGCTATTGAACGACCCGTGGTTTGCCTGGCTGCGGGAGTTATCGCAGTTCGTGGTGCTGGTGGACGAGACTCTGGATTTGGACGAACCGGCGACAGCCGCCGATGCGGACCGTTTGATCGGGGAAGCGCGGCGGTTGATCTCGCCGGGCGAAAATGCCGATGGATTCGCGCGCCGGTATCGCGAAGCCATGCAGCGCGACGCGGGCGCGGTGCTGGCCCACCGCGACATGATGAACGTGTTTGCCGCGCTCGGCTCCAAACATGGCGATTGAGCTGGCAGGTTACCTGGCGCTGGCGATCTGGGTGTACCTGGTGGCGGGGCGGGGCGGCTTCTGGCTGGAGAGGGCCGCGGTGCCGCCCGCGTTGGACGCTTCCCGGAAAAGCCCTTCGGTAGTGGCCGTAGTTCCGGCGCGAAACGAAGCCGCGGTGGTGGAGAGAACCATCGCGTCCTTGGCCGCGCAACGGTATCCGGGGGCGTTCCACATCGTTCTGGTGGACGACGGGAGCGGCGATGGCACGGCGGAAGCGGCGCGCGCGGCGGCCCCGTCCGAGCGCCTGACGGTGATTCGGGCGGAGACGCCGGCGGCCGGCTGGACCGGAAAGATGTGGGCCGTCGGGCAAGGCGTGCGCTATGCGGCCCGGTTCGACCCCGATTACCTTCTGCTGACGGACGCCGACATCGTACACGCTCCGGACAATCTGGCCGGGCTGGCGGCGCGGGCGGAAGGCTCGGGCTATCAACTGGTTTCCTATATGGCCACGCTGGAGTGCCGGACGCTGGCGGAGCAGGCACTGATTCCGGCATTCGTATTCTTTTTCTTCTTGGTCTACCCACCCCGATGGATCCGCAACCCGCGGCGGCGCACGGCGGGAGCGGCCGGCGGCTGCATGCTGGTCGAGCGCCGCGCGCTGGAATCGAGCGGGGGCATCGAGGCGATTGGCGGGGCGCTGATCGACGATTGCTCGCTGGCGGCGCAGATCAAGAACGCCGGCGGCGGGGTGTGGCTGGGGCTGAGCCCGGCGACCTGCAGCATTCGCGGGTATGGCGGGTACGGCGAGATAGGCCGGATGATTTCCCGCAGCGCGTTCACCCAACTTCGGCATTCGGCGCTGCTGTTACTTGGGACTACGGCGGGGCTGGTGCTGACTTACCTGACGCCACCGCTAGCGATGCTTCTGGGGCGCGGCAACGCGGCGCTGCCGGGGGCCTTGGCTTGGGGACTCATGTCCGTGGCATACGCACCGATGCTGCGCTTCTACGGGAAATCGGTGCTGTGGGCGCCGCTGCTGCCGGCCATTGCGCTGTTCTATTTGTGCGCCACTGTCCATTCCGCGGTGGTTTACTGGCGGGGAAAAGGCGGCCAGTGGAAAGGCCGGGTGCAGGACGGTTGAGGGTGCTTAGCCGGCCTGGGGAAATCCGCTCCCGTTCGACCGCGAGAAGCTGTGAAAAAAAAACGCGCCCAAGCGCGCTGGGCAGGCGGAACCGCCTGCCCCACCATTGAAAACAATGCGCTTGCTTTGGTGGCGCATGGCGGTTCCGCCTGCGATTTGCGATTTTTTCACGGCCTCCGAGGGAGCGGTTGAACGGGAGCAACCTTCCCAAATCAGCTAAGCACCCGACGGATGAGCGCCGAAGGCCGTTTCGCAGCAGCATGATACACTGGAATCTAAGTTCCCTCGGAATGGATTTTCTCAAAGGGCTGAACGCCCAACAGCGCGAAGCGGTGAGTTGCACGGAAGGACCGTTGCTCATTCTGGCGGGCGCTGGCAGCGGCAAGACCCGGGTAATTACTCATCGCATCGCGCACATCATCACGGCGCGGCACGTACCGCCTTCGTGTATCCTGGCGGTGACCTTCACCAACAAAGCCGCCGGGGAGATGCGCGAGCGGGTGCGTTCCCTGCTGGAAGAAGTGCGGCTCGATTCCGAACCGGTGGTGTCGACGTTTCATTCCTTCTGCGTTCGGCTGCTGCGCAAGGACGGGGATCCGCTGGCGCGGGTGCGGCCGGGATTCACGCGGCGGTTCACGATCTACGACGACGACGACCAGGTTGCCATCATCAAGGCGGCGTACCGCGCGCTCGGTCTGGTGGAGAAGGACTTCCTGCAATACCGCGCGGCCCTGTCGCGCATCAGCCACGCCAAGAACCTGAAAGAGACGGCGGCGGATTTGTACAAGCAGGCGGTCAATAAGGAGACCGAAGCGCTGGCGGCGGTTTTCGAGGAATACGAAAAAGCGCTGCGCAATGCCAACGCCCTGGATTTCGACGATCTATTGCTGGAGGCGGTTCGCCTGCTGCGGCACGACGACGCGACGCGCGAGAGGTGGAACCGGCGGCTGAGCTACGTGATGATCGACGAGTATCAGGACACCAATCGCAGCCAATACGAGCTGATGCGGCTCCTGTCGGAATCGCACAACAACGTGTGCGTGGTGGGCGACGAGGATCAGTCGATTTACAGTTGGCGGGGCGCCGATATCCGCAACATCCTGGACTTCGAGCGGGATTTTCCGAATGTGCGGACGATCCGGCTGGAACAGAATTACCGGTCGACCAAGAATATTCTGGCGGCGGCCGGGGCGGTGGTGGAAAACAATAAGCAGCGCAAGGGCAAGAAGCTGTGGACCGAGGCGAACGCCGGCGATTCGATCGGGGTGTACGCGGGTTTCGACGCCGAAAACGAAGCGCTTTTCGTGGCCGATACCATCGAGAAACACCTGACCGCGAATCCCGAGGACCACGTCGCCATCCTCTACCGCACGAATTCTCAATCGCGGCAGATGGAGGAAGCGCTGCGCCGCTACGGCCGAAAATACAACGTCGTGGGCGGTTTCAGCTTTTATCAGAGGGCGGAAGTCAAGGACGTGGTGGCCTATCTGAAGCTGGCCTCGTCGAATACCGACTCGATGAGCCTGCTGCGGGTAATCAATGTGCCGGCGCGCGGCATCGGGCGCACCACGGTGGAGCAGATCGAGCACACGGCGCGCGACAAGAACATCAGCCTGTGGGAAGCGATACAGAATATTATCGATTCGCAGAACCTGTCCACGCGGTCGCAATCTTCGCTGGTGACGTTCCGCAACCTGGTGCAGGAGCTTTCGCTGGTGGCGAGCAGGGGAGCGCTGCCGGAGCTGATTCGCTTCGTGCTGGAGCGGACCGGTTACCGCAAGATGCTGGAGCAGGAGAAGACGCCGGAAGCCGAATCGCGTCTGGAGAACCTGGACGAAATGATCAACGCGGCCGCCGAAGGGGCGGAGCGCGGCGAGGAACTGGGGGATTTTCTGGATCACGCCGCGCTGGTGGCGGAGGCCGACGCCTTCGATAAGACGGCGCCGGTGGCGTTGATGACGCTGCACAATGCCAAGGGTCTGGAGTTCCCGGTGGTATTCCTGACCGGCCTGGAGCAGGGGTTGTTCCCGCACAGCCGATCGGCGAACTCCGAGGCGGCGATGGAGGAAGAGCGGCGGTTGTGCTACGTCGGCATGACGCGCGCGCGCAAGCGGCTGGTATTGACCTGGGCCAAGTTCCGGCGGCGTTTCGGCGGTGGCGAGCAGGAACGATCGGCGCCATCCTGGTTTCTGAGCGAGGTGCCGGAGAACCTGACGGTCGATCTGGGCGTGCAGGACGTCCCCGGTGAAGTAGGCCTGACGGCGGAGCGCTTCGACGTACGGCAGGCCGCGCGGCGCAACACATTTACGGGCAAGACCTACAACTCGGTCGACAACATTTCGAATTTCTTCAATCAACGGGGGATTCCGTTCAACTCGCCGAAGCCGATACCGCCATCGCCGGCAGCGCCGCCCGCCCGGCCGCCGCTAGCCTCCAGGCCGCAGCCCGCGGCGCCCGCGCAATCGACGGGAACGCCCCAGGCGGCGCCCGGCGTTCCGCGGATGGCGCGAGCCGGAATGACGGTGGTACACCCCAAGTACGGGGCGGGCACGGTGGTACGGCGCGAAGGCGATGGAGAAGATGCTAAGATCACGGTGAACTTCCCCGGGGTCGGGCTCAAAAAGCTCGTCGAAAAATACGCAGGACTGAAGCGAAACTGATGAACACGACAAAAGTGACCGACAAAGCAGAACGTAAGAAACTAAAGCGCGTGGCGCGCAAGAAGGCGGCGCCCAAAGCGAAACGGGCAGCCGGAGTGGCGCGCGGGTCGCTCAAGAAAAAGATCCGTCACCAGACGCAAGGCCAGCGCAAACGGTGATCGAGGACAATAACGGCCGACGAATGCCATTTAACACGGCCAAAGGCACTGGCGACAAGATCGCCGGCGCTACCTAGCCGCTTCAGCCGCCATCACTATCCTCTTTGACACCGTGAATCTCTTTCGAACCAAGAGCATCGACGAGTTGATCGCGGCTTCCGAGGAGCCTACCCACAAGCTGCGCAAGACGCTTGGCCCATGGAGCCTCACGGCGCTGGGGATCGGGGCTGTGATCGGGAGCGGCATTTTCACGCTGACGGGCACGGCGGCCGCCGGCAAGACCATCGCCATCAAATCGATTCTGAACGCCACGGTGATCGACCTGGTGCTGTCGGGATCGGCGGCACACTCGCAGTTGGGGCGGCCCGGCGCCGGACCGGCCATCACGGTGTCCTTCCTTCTGGTGGCGATTGCCTGCCTTTTCGCCGGGCTATGTTATGCCGAGCTGGCGTCGATGATTCCCGTGGCCGGCAGCGCATACACGTACGCTTACGCGATTTTGGGCGAAATCGTGGCCTGGATTATCGGCTGGGACCTGATTCTGGAGTACGCGGTTTCGAACATGTCGGTCGCGGTCGGCTTTTCGGCTTATTTGCAGGATCTGGGCGAGAACCTGATCGGCTATCGATTGCCGCAGCAATGGGCCTTTCCGCCATTTCCGGCGTCGGGAGGACCGGCCGGCTGGTTTAACGTCCCGGCGCTGGCGATTACCATGCTGGTGACCTGGATACTGGTGCGGGGAGTTCGCGAGAGCGCGCGAACCAACACCACCATGGTGGCCATCAAGATCGCGGCCATCCTGCTGTTTTGTTTCGGCGCGGCGGGGGCGATCAAGACCTCCAACTGGCACCCGTTCGCACCGCATGGGTTTTCGGGGGTTCTAACCGGCGCTTCCATCGTGTTTTTCACCTACATCGGTTTCGACTCGGTTTCGACGGCGGCGGAAGAGTGCAAGCGCCCGCAGCGCGATTTGCCCATCGGAATCATCGCCACGCTGATCGTCTGCACCATTCTCTACGGGGCGGTCTCGCTGGTGCTGACCGGCATCGTCAACTATCAGACGCTCAACACCGATTCGCCGGTGGCCGATGCGCTGCGCGTGCTGGGCTACAACCGGCTGCGGCTGGTGGTGACGGCCGGCGCGCTGATGGGGATGCTGTCGTCGCTGCTGGTCTATCAATACGGACAGGCCCGAATCTGGTTTGCGATGTCGCGCGACCGCCTGCTGCCGCGCATGTTTTCGGCGGTTCACCGGCGTTTTCAGACACCCTATATCAGCACCTGGATCGCGGGTTTCGTGGTGGGGATTCCGGCGGGGATCTGGGATATCGACACGTTCGCCGAGCTTTCGAACATCGGCACCCTGTTCGCCTTCGTGCTGGTGTCGCTGGGGGTGATCGTGCTGCGCGCGAAGCAACCCGACCGGCCGCGATCGTTCCGGGTGCCCTTCGTGCCGCTATTTCCGATCATCTCGATCGTGTGTTGCGTGGTGCTTATGATGGGTCTTCCGTTGCTGACGTGGCTGCGGTTTTTCGTGTGGCTCGCGATCGGCCTCGCCATCTACATTCCGTTTGGCAGAAAGCGCAGCACGCTTGCGGGATAGGACAGGGTTGCATTTGCCCCAAGCGGGCTGGGATACTGCAGCCGTGGAGCCGAGTTCGGCGGAATTGACGGAACTGCTGGTGGCGTCGTATGCGCGCGGCGGCATCAACCACCTGGACGGGAAGAATCTGCCCTCGAAGCAGGCTGTGGCGTCGATCACCATGGACCTGCTGCGGCTGCTATTCCCGGGTTACTTCTGTGAAGACCTGGTGCACTCATCCGCCATCCGCGCCCAAACGGCCGCGCTGGTGGAGAGTGTGGCGGCGCGCCTCGAGACCGAGATCCACAAGAGCCTCGAATACGATCCGCCGGCCGAGTTGGAGGACGAGCCGCTGCCCGGCGCCGCCCACTTGCTGACGCTCAAGTTTCTGGCCGACCTGCCGCGTATTCGGGAACTGCTCGGTACCGATATCGATGCGGCGTACACGGGCGACCCGGCCGCGCTGAGCAAGGAAGAAGTGATCGTCGCGTACCCCTTTGTCGAAACCATCGCGGTGCAACGCCTGGCCCACGCCCTGTATACGGACCAGATTCCGCTGATTCCCCGCATCATGACCGAATGGGCGCACGCCCGGAGCGGTATGGACCTGCATCCGGGCGCCCGCATCGGCACGCATTTCTTCGTGGATCACTGCACCGGGACGGTGGTGGGCGAGACCAGCTCGATCGGCAATCACGTCAAGATGTACCAAGGCGTCGGGCTGGTGGCCAAGTCTCTGAGCGCGGGCCGCGCCTTACGCGGGAAGAAACGGCACCCCACCATCGAAGACCATGTCACCATCTACGCCGGAGCCACCATCATTGGCGGAGACACGGTGATCGGGGCCGGCAGCACCATCGGCGCCGGAGTCTTCCTGATGCAGAGCGTGCCGGCGCATTCGCTGGTGGTGCAGGAAGCGGCCAACGTGACGGTGACACCCAAGAGGTCCGCCGAGAGCGTAGAGATCGATTTTCAGATCTGAAGACATGGGACGCCCGCTTGGGCGAAAGACAGTAGCCCACGGCGTAAGCCGTGTGGTTAGCTATCTCCGCAGCACGCCACGGTTCGGATCGAGCGTCACCTTCAGCGGCGGCTGCGCCAGCGGCACCGTGAAAGTCACCGGGTCGGTTTCGGCGCGGACCCATTGGGTGATCGAGCGTCCTCTTGCGAGTTGGATTTCGACCGGCACGGCAGTGGCGAAATCTTCGTCGACGTCGCTCTCGGTCACCGTGCCTACCAGCTTCAGGGCGGGGGCTTTGCCTTTCACCGCCCAGCTCAGCTTGAGGGCGGGAATGCCGGTGCCGTAGACCCAGTTATCGAAGAACGCTTCCAGACGTGGGTCCTCCGTTTTAGGCGGGAGAAAACTCGCGGCCAGGCGCCGGAAATCGTCGGTGGAAATCGAGCGGTGGTCGTAGCGGTGCAAAATCTCGGCCATCAGCGCGAGGAAGCGCTGGTCGCCCATGCGGCGGCGCAGCATGTGGAGGATCCAGGTGCTTTTGCCGTAGGTGATGGCACGGTAGGCATTCGGCTGGTGTGAAGAATCGAGTCGGCCGCCCATCACCAAGGGGCCGGTGGATTCGACTGTTTTGCCGTCCTCGCCCTTGGCCAGCAATTCGCTGCGGTAGCTGTCCAGCAGGAGATCCTCGGCCCGGGTTCCCTTGGTTTTCTCGATATAGAGCAGGGCGGAGTAGTTCGCGAGCGCCTCCATCAGCCAGGCGTCGTGGTAATTGGTGGTGGTGACGCGGTTGCCCCACCATTGATGGGCGGTTTCGTGAGTCTGCAGCAACTCGCCGAAGAACAGCTCCTGGGTAATGGTGGGCGCGCCGTGGTTGCGCGGGAGGGCCTTCAGGTACGACAGTGTGGAAAGGTAGATGAGCCCCGGGAAGCCCTGCCCGAAGGTGCCCGGAATGGGCGACACGGCAAGCTCCGGAAGGGTTGGGGGACCGAAACGAGCGGTCATGAATTCGAGGGCGCCGGCGACTTCCGCGGCGAGGTCCTTCAGGCGCCCAAGCGGATCGGGCGGGACCTCGGGAGCGGTTTGCACGATCTGGCCCAACACTCGCGGACGCGCGCTCCGGGGCTCGATGGCAAGCAGGGGCTCCCGCGGCTTCAAGCTTGCTTCCAGTTGGCGATTGGCGTACACGTCCACGGTATAGCCGCCGCGGCTCTGGCTGGCGTGGGCGTAGTTGCCCAGGTTGAAAGCGGCCAGGCGGATGGCGGCGCCGGTGTGCAGGTGGGTGTAACGCCACTGGTCGTCTTCCCGCTGCTTCACGAGCGTGCCCGGACCGGCCAGAACCAGGTCTTTGGGGTAGCGGAATTGCAGATCGTAAGTGGCGAAATTCAAACCATGCGCGGGATACCAGGTACCGCGCGCGTCGATGTAGAGCACGCGGTCGCCGGCGTCCTCAATGACCTTTCCGGCGTGGTGAAATTCGAACTCGTATGTCCGCCCCAGCCGCATGGGCTCTGGCGGCAGCACGACGAAAACGCTGTTGCCGGACAAGCCGGTGGCGAACGCAGCGCTGCCGCGGCGTGTGCCATCGCCATGCACCGGCTCCGGCTCCAGCACCTCCGCCTGGCGGCCGTCCACGCGCACCGAGCTTACGCTTTCGGCATCGGCGATATCGAAGTCCACGGCCGCCAGATTGTCGGCCAGCGGCACAATCCGGCAACGAGTGACCGCAGCGAGCCCCAGGTCTTCGCCGATGGAGGCGTCGATGCGGTAGTCGGCAACGGTGAAATCGGGCCGCGGCGGCGCCGGGTTGCGTCGCGCCGAACGCGCCGGGAAGCTGGTCCACGACTGAAATTGGGCGCGGCCGTCGTGAGTCTCGATGGCACCCGCCAGGACTTGTTCCTGGCTTTCCGGATCGTAAGCCATTTCGAAATTCCCCAGCTTCCGGCCGGCAAAGATGCCGGTGAACAGCCCCAGCTTCCTGGCCGGTCCGCCGAGCAGGTCGAGGACCAGCCTGGCGCGGTAGCCACCACTCAGATTGTGGAACACCTGGGACCACTCTTCGTCCAGCAGTGCGCCCACCTCCGGGGTCTTGCGGCTGGAGGGACTGGCGGCGATCTGGGCCTTGAGGACGCTGGCATCGTCGCCGGTGAAAACGAACAGCGCCGAGAGGAAATGCTCGTCCAGGTTGGGCGAGTGAATATGCGCAGCCAGCGAAGCCCTTTCGGCCCGATCCGGCGCCAGCAGGAGCACTTCGCCGTCGCCGCCCTCCACGTCGGCCGCGAATACGGCCGCAATCGGTTTGCCCGCCAGCGGTTTGCTCAGGATCAAGTGCCCGTCGTTCAAATAGATACGGATATCTTCCTTGACGATCTCGAGGTCGCGAACGCGGTAGCACGAATCGCGGTCGAACGTCAGCTCGCGCATCGCCCGGACCAGGTTGGCGGCCGCACCACCGGCGACGCCCACCGGCGGCTGGGCCGCCAATGCGCCGGCAATCAAGATGATAACGATGGCTGCCCGTTTCACGTCGAAAGCCTCATCGTCCCCTGGCCTGCATAAGCTGTACTACTACCAGGCAATCCCTTCGCGCCCCGCAACGATTCCACCGTGGGGCAGACCATCGTTTTCCGTGGTCTGCCCCGCAATTGGGCATTGAACTCTATAAATGGATTTCGTTGCGGCTTGCCGCTCTGCGGGGCGGGCAATTCTGCCCGCAGCCGCCTTTTTAGGCGGCTCTTTCGAGGCGTGGCGCCTCTTCCAACCCGGCGAGGGCCGCCTAAAAGCCGGCTGCAGCCAGAATTGGCTGCCCCACGATTGAGCGGAACGTCGCCACGGTTGCCGTGCATAGCTCTTACTATACTTAATGATGATGACGCGTCCGGCGTGGAAAAGCACCGCGCGGTACGGGGGCCTATTGGCAGCCGCCTTTCTGGCCGCCGTGCTGGCCAGCCTCCAGCCCGAACTCGGCGAAGGGCTGGATCATTGGGCCTACGACTTCATGTTCCGGAGCTACGAGCCGCCCGCCTGGCAAACCCAATCCGTGATCCTCGCCATCGACGAGGAGACACTCTATGCCTACCATGGGGTCGACCACTTGCGAGGCCCGCTGGCTTCCGCGATGCGCTCGCTTGCCGCAGCCGCACCCAAGGCAATTGCCATTGACGTCACCCTGGCCGATCCCGGGGATACCAGGACCGACGACGAACTGGCGGCGGCGTTCGCGGCCACACCGCGCGTCGTGTTGGCCAGCGACATGGGCAGCGGCGAGGGCTGGGACGATCCATTGCCCAAGTTTCGGGCAAGCGTCGCGGCGCTTGGCCAGGTACACACCGAGCCCGATTCCGACGGCATTACGCGCGCCATTGCGCTCGAAAAGCGAATCGGCAAGGTGCGCCGCTGGGCGCTGTCGCTGGAGGCTTTTCGGCTCAGCCGCGGCGCCGCGCACATTCTGGAATCGCCGCAGGATATTCAGGTGGGAGACACCATCATCCCGGTTCCCAAGCAGGAGACCGACAGTACCCGCAACCGCAACGACAGCCGTGTCATGCGGGTTCGATACATCCCCGCCGACCGCCCCCACGCCATTCCCCGGATTTCGCTGAAGAAGCTGGTCGACGATCCGTCGCTGGCGCGGCAGTGCGCGGGCAAGGTAGTATTCGCCGGTCTGACCGTCGTCACGGCCCTGCACGACCGATTGCAGACCCCGGTAGCGCCCGCGGCCCAGATAGCGGGAGTGGAAATCAACGCCAACGCCTTCGAGACCATGGCGCAGGGATTGTTCCTTACCGACGTTGCCTACGCATGGGTCCTGCTTTTCAGCCTGGGGCTGGTGGCGGGCGCCGGTCTGGCGTTTCGGTATCTTCCCGGCGCTCCGGCCTACGCCGCGGCGGCGGCTATTCTGGTGCTGGCCGGCGCGGTGCCCTATATTCTGTTTATCCACCGCCTGGTGCTGCCGTTCTCGATGCCGGCTCTGTCCGCCGCGCTCGGTACCATGGCGGCAGCGGGTTATTATTATCTGGTGATCCGGCGCGACCTGGCGGTGGAACACGCCGCCCGCACCCGCTACCAACAGGCCATGCAGTTCGTTACCCATGAGATGCGCACGCCGCTTTCGGCCATCCAGGGCTCCAGCGAACTGATGACGCGCTACGCCCTCAACGAGGAGAAGCGCAAGCAGATCGCGCAGTTGATCAACACCGAATCGAAGCGCCTGGCCCGGATGGTGGAAGTGTTTCTAAGCGTGGAGAGGCTCTCCGCCGGGCAGATGGAGCTGAAGCGGGAACCGATCGGCGTCAGGGCCATGGTGGAATTATGCGTGGAGCGCGTCCGGCCGCTGGCGGAACGCAAACACATCGCGGTCGTGATCGAGCCCGTCGGGGAAGACCTTTACCTTTCCGGCGATCGCGAGTTAATGGAATACGCCTGCTACAATCTGCTTACCAACGCAGTAAAGTACTCCCCACAGCGGACCGAGGTGACGGTATCCGCGCGAAGAAGCGAAGGCATCGTCGGCATCGCGGTCAAAGATCAAGGCATCGGAATGGACCAGAAGGAAGTCCGGCAGATTTTCCAGAAATTCTATCGCACCCGGAAGGCCGAGGAATCGGGGGAAGCCGGCAGCGGCATCGGCCTGTCCATCGTGCAGCAAATCGTGGAGCAACACGATGGCCGCATCGAGGTGACGAGCCAACCCGGCGCGGGCTCGTGCTTTACGGTGGTTCTGCCGGCCGCGCAGGCACCCGTGGAAAACCCGGTGGAACGAACCTGATGGAGAAACTACTACTGGTAGAGGACGATCCGGCGCTCCAGTTCACGATCCAACTCGCGCTGGAGGAAAAGGGCTACGCGGTGGAAGCTGCGTCCACCACCAGCGAGGCCATCGAGCGGTTGGCCGAGAACGCCTATCCCATCGTCATCACCGACATTTATATCGACGAGCGCACGGGCCTCGATGTGCTCGATGCCGCCAAGCGCAAAGACCCCCATTGCGCCGTCATCCTGATGACCGGGCGGGGAACGGTCGAAACGGTCATGGCGGCCACGCGCGGCGGCGCCTTCGATTACATCGCCAAACCCTTCGACCTGGACGTCATGATGGACGCCGTGGAGCGCGCCGAGGCCGCCCGCGCCGAACAGGAGGGCGAAGCCGAAGAAGAGGACATGCCGGAAACCGAGATGATCGGCGTGTCACCCGGCATGGTCGAGGTTTACAAGGTGGTTTCCCGGGTGGCCCCCACCGATGCCACGGTCGTGCTGGAAGGCGAAACCGGAACGGGCAAAGACCTGGTGGCGCGGATGATCCACCGTTTCAGCGGCGCGCGGGCCAGCCAGCCGTTCGTGCCCGTGGATTGCGGCGCCATCGCCCCCACCCTGCTCGAAAGCGAGTTGTTCGGCGCCATGCGGGGAGCGTTCACCGGCGCCGACCGCGACCGGGTGGGCGTTTTCGAAGCGGCCAACCGCGGCACGGTCTTCCTGGATGAAATCGGCGACATCGAGCTCAGTTTCCAACTCGCCCTCCTGCGCTTTCTGGAGAACCACGAAATTCGCCCGGTGGGCGCCAGCCGCGCCAAGAAAGTGGACGTGCGCATTGTCGCCGCCACCAATCGCGATCTGCAGCATATGGTGGAAGACGGCAAGTTTCGCGAAGACCTGTGGCACCGGCTGAATGTCGTGCGTATCGTGATGCCGCCCTTGCGCGAGCGGCGCGGCGACGTACCCCTGTTGGCTCGCTTCTTCCTGAATAAGTTCAACCGGCTCTATTCTCGCGAGGTCAAACTCACCGAGTCGGGGATCAAGGCCCTCCAGGATTACACCTGGCCCGGCAACGTGCGCCAGTTGCAGCACCTGATCGAGCGTCTCAGCGTGCTGGCCGAGCGCGTCGACGCCGCCGCGGTGCTGCAGGCGCTGACGGTGATGGAATCGCGCGATAAGCCGGTCGAAACCCTGGCCGACGCCGAAGAGGAACAGATCCGGCGCGTGCTGTCCGCCACCGGCGGCAACAAAAGCAAAGCCGCCCAAATTCTGGGGATCGAGCGAAAGACTCTCTACCGCAAGCTGGATCGCATGAAGCTGTAGCCCCTCTTCGTGGCCGAGGCGCTGAAATCCGCGCCGCCGCCGGATATACTTGCAGTTCAGGAGTTCTCAACGATGAGCAACGCTACGCCACGCCGCGATTTCATGAAGGGCGCCGCCACCGGCATCCTCATCCTCGCCCCTCAGGTCGTCAAGGGCTATCAGGCTAATTCCGCGCTTTCGGTCGGATTGATCGGATGCGGACGCCGCGGAACCGCCATCACCGCCTTCTTTGCGCAGAATGAATTCGCCAAGGTGGCGGCGCTGTGCGACATTTATGACGACCAGCTTGCGCAGGCGGCGCAGAAATTCTCCGGAGCCCGCCAGTTCAAGGACCTGAACGACGTGCTGGCCAGCGACGTCGACGCCGTCTACATCGCTACTCCGCCCTACCTGCACCCGCCCCACTTCGAGGCGGCCGTAAAGGCGCGCAAGCACATCTTCATGGAGAAGCCGGCCGGCGTGGACGTTGCCGGCGTGAAACGGGTAGTCGAGGCCGCGAAGTATGCCGACAAGACCAAGCGCATCAGCATCGATTTCCAGCAGCGCTACGGCAAGGATTACAAAGCCGCCCACCAGATCGTTCAATCCGGCCAGCTTGGCAGGATCGTGGAAGTGCGGGCGTCGTGGCTGAGCGGCGGGTTGCCGCTGCGCGAAGGACATCCGGCCGACCAGGAAGAGATGCGCAACTGGCTTTTCTATCGCGAGAAATCGGGCGACTTCATCGTCGAACAGGACTGTCACAATCTCGACGTGGTCAACTGGTTCACCGGCATGCACCCCGTGCGCGCCTTCGGCTATGGCGGACGCATGGTCCGCAAGAGCCCCGGCAACATCATGGACAATCTTGCCCTCACCTACCACTTCGACAACGGCCTCGTGTTCAGCTACAGCGCCAACCAGATTTCCAAAGGCGGATTTGCGGACGTTTCCGAGACGTTCCTTTGCGAAAACGGCACCATCACCACCTCGCGCAAGGGCTACAAGCTGTATAACGGCGGCAAGGAGCCCGTGGTGGTGACCACCAGCTACGACATCACCAAGGACGCGGTGGACGATTTTGTCGACGGCGCGCGCCATGGCCGCCTGGAAAATGCCGCCTTCGCCGCGGCCGAGAGCACCCTAACCGGAATCATGGGCCGCGAATCGATCTATAGCGGACGAGAAAAAACCTGGGAGCCGGTCTAGTTCCAATGCTGTTCACTTAACTCGTGGCGCAGGCTGTCGAGCCTGCAGAGCCGAGAGTCATCTCGGCTTTTCTTGCTTAAGTGAACAGCATTGGGTCTAGCTCCCGCTTCACCTCGCCGCCGCGTGCAGCCGGTTGATGGCGCAGCCGATGGAGTGGGTGGTGGGATGGGCCACCCTCTTGCCGGCCAGCACCGCCTCCAGCGCATCGGCCAGGTCGTGGACGGTGGCTTGATAGCGCTCGCTGCCGAAGTCCGCCACGCGATCGTCGATGCGGCCCAGGTACGCCAGCCTGCCTCCCGGCGCGAGCACGGCCACCTGCGGCGTAATGCTGGCGCCGGTGAAATCCACCAGTTGCTGCCGCGGGTCGAGCAGCAGCGGGAACGAATAGCGGTAATCGCGGGCGTAGCGCGCCACCTCGTTTTCCGCAATGGTGACGTCGGCTTGAACCGCGTAGAATCGCACCCCGCGCGGGCTAAAACGGTCGTGGAGCCGGTTCATTTCCGGCACATAGCTGTTGGCCACGGGGCAATCGATGGTGACGAAAAACAACACCGCGATCCGCGCCCCGGTCCATTCCGCCGCCTGGTGCGGGGTGCCGTTGGTGTCCCGCAAAGCCGACGTGGGCGCGGATGCCGCGCTCAAGATCGATGCGGCAACCAGCCAGCCACCAACCCGAGCCGAATCGAAGCGGCGCATCCGGACCCCCCTCAGCTACTATAATCGCCGATTTCGTTTACACCGTTTCTTCGTGGCGCGGACTCTCCGTCCAATGCCACATACTTTTCCAGCCAACGCCCGCCTGCGTAAGTTGTGGGGCGGGCAATTTTGCCCGCAGCCGCCTTTTTAGGCGGCTCTTTCGATGTGCAGCGGGTCTTCCTGCCGGGCGAGAGCCGGCCAAAAAGCCGGCTGCAGCCAGAATTGGCTGCCCCACGATCTGTGCAGAATGTCGCCCTAAACGGTCCATCCGCCGCACCGCTCCCTTAATCCAGCCAACCGGCCGAGCAACGCACTTCGGCCTCCGGAACGGCTCCGTACCGGCGTTCGCGGCCGCGGAACTCGCGGATGGCGGCGGCCAGATCCTCGGGACCGAAATCGGGCCACATGGCGCGGCTGAAAACCAGCTCCGCGTAGGCGCTCTCCCATAATAGAAAATCGCTCAACCGGTGTTCGCCGCCGGTGCGGATCAACAGGTCGACCGGCGGGCCGAGGCGCTCGTCGAGCCCCGCCCGGGAAAGCTCGGAGGTGCCGCTCGCCGCCGCCAGAATAGCATCCCGGCCGGAATAATCGAGCGCGACCCGCTGCCGGAGTTTCGTACCTCGCGCCGTGGCTGCTTCGCTGGCGGCGATGGCGGCCACCAGCGGCGGCGGCAGGCGGTCGCGGCGGCCGATTACTTCGACGCGAACGCCCTCGGCCACGCACCGCGGCGTCTGGGTCTCCAGGTACCACGCCGCCAAGCGCATCAGCGCCTTCACTTCGGCGGGCGGGCGGCGCCAGTTGTCGCTGGAAAAAGCGAACAGGGTCAGAATGCCGACGCCGGCGGCCGGAGCGGCTTCCACGCCGGCGCGATGCCCGGCCGCGCGCGGCAATCCCCGGGCCAGCGCCCAGCGTCCGTTGCCATCCATGATGATCGCCGTATGCAAAGCAGTTTGAGGATTAAAGTTATCGGGCATAAGAGAGCCTGTTTCGTACGGATTCCCCGGGACTCAGCGCTCGCGCATCGCCTGAATCAGCGCTTCCATGTGATCCAGATAGTGGTCGAGGGCTTTGCGCCCGGACACGCTCAGCCGGTACTCGGTTCTCGGCATGCGGCCCTCAAACGACTTGGCGCATTCGATATAGCCGGCCTCTTCCAGCTTGCGGGCATGCACGCTGAGATTGCCGTCGCTGGCGTCGAGCAGTTTCTTGAGGTCGCCGAAGGTGAGCGATGGGTTCACCGAAAGCGCGCTCAGAATCCCCAGCCGTATCCGGTCGTGAATCAAGCTGTCGAGTTTCGGGGTATTGCCCGCCGCTTCGATGACGGCCAGAGCCGCCGCTTTGCGTTCGCGCGGCTTCGACGCCGCGTTGTTCTTAGCCGCCATATTTCACCGCGATGATGGTTCCGAATAGAATATGCAATCCGCCGAAGCCGGCCGCCAGCAGCACGTCCGGGGATACGCCGCGGGCGAACAGCGCAAACGCTCCCGCCAGCATGAAGCAGGCCCCCATGAGCGGCACCACCCTGACCGATGCCGCGCCGCCGGCGACCACCGCCGCTCCATAGAGCAGCAGCCAAACGCCCGGCAGCAGGGCACACAAGCCGGCCTCGTACAGCGCCCCCGTCAGTACCGCGCCCGCCGCCATGGCCGGCGCAAATCCGGCCACGAACTTTCGCCCCGGCCCGGAAAAAAGCGGCAGGCCCGCGCGCCGCGACTTCCAAAGGGCGCCGGCGGTCCCGATCCCAACCGCCGCCACCGCCGCCAAAACCCATACCGCCACCCACCGGGCGGGATTGGTTTCTCTTTCCGCCAGCCACGCCGCCGCCAGCGCGGTCGAGCCCATCAGCACCCCGCCCAGCCCCGGCACGGCGGTGAATTCCCCCGCCCGCTCCATGGCGCGGCGGATGTACCGCAGGTTGTCCATGGCGTACGCGTCGAGCGCCACCGGCTCTCGTATCGATCGGGGCATGACATCAGCATACAGGGTTGGCGAATATACTTCAAGTACTTTTTGTGGCAAAGTATGCGGGAGAGGTGAAAGGCTCCCGGCCATTGTTCGTGGGTGCCGAGAGGTCGCGGCACCCATGGTCTACGGGAGATTGAATCAGAAGCCGCAGGCGCGCGTAGGATTGGCCGTAGCAGTGGCCGTCGAGAGCAGGAACGCCCGGCCGGCTTCCGCCGGTTCGAGAACGCGCGTGCCTCCTAAGGCCAGACGCGCGGCCATCGGGGCGGGAAGCGAAAAATCCGCTTCCGGATGGGCTGCGATGAGATGTTCTTCTTCGCCCTCCGAGCCCGCCCAGATCACCGTGGCCAAAGCGCGATCCGAGCTCATGTCGAACGATTTGAGGCGTTCGAGAAAGAGTGGGCGCAGCGCATCCAACCGGTCGAACTGGTCCACGGTCACGGAAACGCCCAGCCAGTCGAAATCGATGGCCGAGTAGAATCGGGGCGCCGACGGAGCCCTGATGAAGCAGTACCGCACGCGATTGAGCGGTAAGTCGGAAGAGTAATACTCGTCGTTGGGTTCGACTATGATCAATTCGTTGCCCCGCTTTTGCTGGCAATAGCGCACCTCCCCGGCGGCCTCCGGGAGCTTCCACTCGCGACCGGCCGGGATTCCCCAAACTGGCGAGCCGGCCCATAGCTTGATCGCGGTGGCAGCGCACAAGCCAACCAACGCCAGCGCCCGGAAGCGGGGCCGGAGCGCCGCCATCTGGCTCGCCGCGATCAGTGCCATTAACGGCAGCAACGGCAGCACGTAGTAGGCGGAGCGGTAGCGAAACGCTCCGAGTGCGGCAATCACCGTCACGCCCGAGGCGATCACGGCGGTGTGCCGCCGCCATCGCTTTGCGAATGGGATGAGCGCGATAGCCGCCAGTATCGCCAGCGCCGGATCCATGGCGAACAGCCGGCGGGAGTAAAACAAAAGGTGGCTCTCGCTGGAATGCTGGGGCGGTGATGTCAGCCCTACCGCCAGATGTTGGGTGAGAATGTATTCCGCCGTGAACCATCGGGGGTGTATCCAAAGCTGGTAAAGATGCCACGGCAGCGCCAACGCAAACGCTATCGCGACGGGCCATAGAAGGCGCGCCGGACGCGGCCGCCGATGTCTCGGCAGGAGTGCGGCGTACACCGCGACTGCTAGCAGCGGCAACACGCCTGCCGCGCCCTTGGTCATGATGCCGGCGCCCGAGCACAACCCTACCAACCAAGCGGAGCGTGCGCGGCCCAGGCACGGGTCCGTCGCCAGCACCCACACCGCGGCCACGAAGCACAGGGTCAGCAGCATATCCGTCATCACCAGCCGCGCGAAGACGTAAAACAGGTGGCTCGACACCAGCAGGAGGCTTCCACCGAGCGCCGCAACCGCGGAGTGATAACGAAGTCCCAAGGCGAACACCAGGGCCGACAGCAGTGCGCCCGCCACCAGGGACGGCAGCCGCATGGCCCAGGCGTGAATCCCGAAGATCTTCACACCGAGCGCCGCTAGCCAGATCAGGAGCGGCGGCTTATTCAGCGCGTAGCGGCCCAGATAGGTGGGCGTCAGCCAATTGCCCGTGGCCGCCATCGCGAGGACTTCGTGTCCATAAACCGCTTCATCCTGGGCTCGGATACGGCTTACGGGATCGCAATACATACCCGCAAACGCACTCCGCTCGATTCCCCAAGCAAGCCATAAAAGCGACACCACGAACACCGCTGCAGTCATCCACCATTCGGAGCGACGCACGGACGGCGATCCTCCATCTCAACTGGAATTCTCCATTTGACGGCGGCTTGTCCGATGCCCGTCGCATTCAGCGCGAACAGCCCCGAAAGTCGAACCTGGCAACGCGACGGTAACAGGCGCCGAAGTCTGCGCCATGGCACGGCAAGAACCAGCCAGCGCGCACAATACTAAGACCCGCGAGGCCGCTTTTCCACTACACCCCAGCACGGATTTTCTGTACACGCCGCTAGCCTGAAGATTTCGTGCGGATTACAGAGGCTCGTCCCGACGCCGGAAACGACGTTGGCAAGGATTAGTGCTGGACATTGAACGGGACAGACTGACGCACATGGCAAGGGACATCAGTGAAGAAGGAGTTCGAACAATGGCGAGCCTAGACTGGTCACAATGCCCCGCCGTGGAAAGCATCCCCGGCAAGGTCAGCGGCGCATGGGTGTTCAAAGGAACGCGGATGCCGGTCAACGCGGTGTTCGAGAATCTTGAGGCCGGCATGTCCGTCGATGAGATCACGGAAGTGTTCGACGTGACGCCGGAGGAAGTAAAAGCCGTTTTGCGCTTCGCCAGCGAGAGCCTTTCCAAAGAGCCCGCGTTCGGCCGATGAAGATATTGTTCGATAACGGCACCCCAAAGCCGATCGCTCGTTCCCTGCCGGGCCACGAAATCACCTATGCGCGGCGGATTGGCTGGCACGAACTGAAAAACGGCGAGCTGATTGAAAGGGCCGAAGAGGCCGCGTCCCGGTGCGGTATCATCGCCAGATATCATGAAACTCGCGGTTCTATTGCTCACGGCTTCCGCCGCGGCTTTTGCGGCAGACTATCAACTCAAGGCTTCGCCCTCGACGGTGGTCTGGGGTTACTACTGGTCGGCGGCCAAACCGGTGCTGCACATTCAATCCGGCGACACGGTGGAGATTCAGACCATGATCACCAACAGCCCGGATCGGCTGGCCGCGGCGGGGGTGAAAGCGGACGACATTCAGCCGGAGTTGAAGGCGATCTACGCCGAGGTGAAGGATAAAGGTCCGGGTGGACACATCCTGACCGGCCCTATCTATATAGAAGGCGCCGAGCCGGGCGACGCGCTGGAGGTGCGGATCGTGCGGACGCGCCTGGCCATTCCGTACGCTTACAACAGCTTCCGGCCGAACTCGGGGGTTTTGACGCCGGAGGATTTTGCCAAAGGGGCGACTAAGATCCTGCCGCTCGACGAAAAGCGCATGGTGGCAAAGTTTTCAGATTCGATCGAGATTCCGCTGCATCCTTTTTTCGGCAGCCTGGGCGTAGCGCCGCCGGAGGCCATGGGCCGGGTTTCAAGCGCGCCGCCGGGGATCTACGCCGGCAACCTCGATAACAAAGACCTCGTGGCCGGAACCAGCCTGTTCATTCCAGTGCACGTCGCGGGCGCGCTGTTCGTGGCGGGCGACGGCCATGCCGGCCAGGGAAACGGCGAAGTGGATATCACCGCGCTCGAAACTTCCCTGCTGGGGACCTTCCAGTTCGTGGTGCACAAAGGCATGAAACTCGATTGGCCGCGCGGCGAGACACCCACTCATTACATCGCCATGGGCCTCAACCCGGACCTGACCGAGGCGCTGCGCCTGGCCGTCCGCGAAGCCATTCAATTCCTGGTGACGGAGAAACATCTCTCCCGCGAGGACGCCTACATGCTCTGCAGCACGGCGGTGGATTTCAACGTGACTCAGGCCGTGGACGGCACCAAAGGCGTGCACGCCATGATTCCAAAAAGTATTTTCCATTGAGGCCACGCAACCGTTACGGTCGCGGAAATACGTGAGCCATATGCCGATGGATCGACTACGCAACTTGATCGTCGCCAAGAACAACCCGCCGACCATCACCCATGCCGCGCGGACGGCAATCGCGGCCGTGGTTTCCTTGCTGGTAGCCCGCTCCTTCCGGCTGCCGGAGTCCTACTGGGCTCCCATCACGACTCTCATCGTCATGCAATCGACACTGGGCGCGGCCTTGCCCATCTCGGCGCAGCGGCTGGCCGGAACCGCCGTGGGCGCGGCGCTCGGAGCGTTGCTTGGTACCTATTTCGCGGGCAATGTTCTCGTCTTCGGCATCGGCGTGTTCGCGATTGGAACTCTGTGTGCCGCCCTCCGGGTCGAACGCAGCGCGTATCGGTACGCCAGCATCACGTTGGCGATTGTGATGCTCGTCGCCCGCTCCAACAGCGAATGGGTGATCGCGGCCCACCGGTTCTGCGAGGTCTCGATCGGAATCGCCGTCGGCCTGGCGGTCAGTGCGCTCTGGCCCGAGCGCAAGCCGCCAACTACTCGCCGGTGACGGCGGCTACGATCCGCTGCACCATGCCGTCCATGGCCTGGTTGCGATACCAGTGCCAGACGAACACGATATCGTGATCCGGATCGATCCAGATGCAGTTGGATCCGTTGCCGAGAGCGGCAAAGCTGGTTGCCGGGCCGCTGGGCCATTGTTTCCTTTGGGTGTTCAACCACCAGAGATAGCCATAGTCGGGGCCGTGCTCGCTGGGAGTGACGGCGTCTTTCAGCCATTCGGCCGATACCAGTTGCCGCTTGTCCCACTTACCGCGATTCAGTATGAGCAGGCCGAAACGCGCCAGATCTCCGGAATCGATCCATAGCCCGCCGCCCCAACGCGTGCCGCCCGATACGGAAGCGATCTGGCGTCCTCCGATCTCAACCACCGAGTTGTTGTAACCCAGCCAGCGCCAGTCCGCCGAGGCTCCGATGGGATCCATGATTTCGGTCTTCAACACCTCGGGAAGTCCCTTGCCGAACAGCCGCAGCAGCGACAGCGAAAGGCGGTTGATGCGGACGTCGTTGTACTCGTAATAGGTGCCGGGTTCGTGAATCTCGCGCGGCTCGCGGCGGCCGTTGCCAAACTGCTCCAGGCCCACAAAATCGGCGTTCTTGCCCCACAAATTGCCTTCCCATTCGCTGGCCTGCTGGAGGTGATTCTTCCAGGTGATTTTGGCGTTGTGCGGCGAATCGTAGCCGCCGTCGTGAATGTATTGAGTCACCGGGTCGTCGACGTTATGAATCAGTCCCTGCGCGACAGCCAGGCTGCAGACGGTGGAGAGGAAACTCTTGGCCGCGCTGTAGACCGGGTCTGCCGCCTTGGTGTCGCCGAATTCGGCCGCGATATATCCGTGCCGCAGTATGATTCCGTTGGTGGCGGCGCGCGTTTTGGGCAGCGGTCCCAACACGGCGCCGAAGGTCCGCACCTGATCCTTTTCGAAGTCCCAGGCGCTCCCGTTGGCTTCGGCATACGCCACCGCCAGCCGCAGCTTATCCCGATCGAAACCGAGCTCGGACGGCGGCCGATGCTGCCACGTCCCGCGTGCCGGCCAATACCCATCGGCCTTCTGAGCCTGAACCAACCGTGCCCCGCCCACTAACAGCAGCGGCAGCACCAGCCAACCTGCACATCGAACGACCAATCGCGCCATAGTCCAACCAGTTTGCCATAGAAGCCCGCGCCGCCGGCGGTCAGTGCGTAAACGCGTAGGTGAGGTAGTTGACTCCGATGCGAATGCCGAGATCGGAGAACCGCGTGGGGTAGGTCGGCTCATCGGCGTTTTCCCAGGAGTCGCCGAGGTCCATGTTGTGACAGATCACCACATCAAGGCGTCCCTGGTCGTCGTAGATGCCGCGCCAGCGGGGAGTATCGCCGCCCGAACCCCATTGCGGAAAAGTGGGGCACTTCTCGCAGATGCTCCCGGTCTGGGTGTACTGCATGCCGGGGACCTGGTAGCGGTGCTCGAGATCGAAGACCGTGTGGAAAATGGGGTCGTTGTCCGGGAGGTCGACGATGGGGCGGCCGGGCAGCACTTTGTCCATGCTGTGGCGAAACACGTTCCACTCCGCGGTGCCGTGAAAATCGTCGCACATGAAGAAGCCGCCGCGCGCCAGAAACTCGCGAAACTTGGCAATCTGCACGTCGTTCAGTTCCCAGTGGCCCACCTCCACGGCATAGAGCCAGGGGTAGTTGAATACGTCGTCGTCCTCTTCGAGGTTGATGGGCTGCTCGGCGGAGCGGGCGTCAATGCGGGTGAGCCGGCGGATGGCCAGCGCCAGATGCCGGTCCGAGCGAGGGTAATCGATGGTCCAGTTGGTGTTGCCCTGATGCCAGTCGAAGCCGCGCTTGGCTTCCGATTGCCAGTCGATATAGCCGTGCCAGGTGGGATACATCAGGCGCGCGAAGGTCCATTCGGCGGGGACATTGTAATCCTTGGCCTTGGGGAAGTTATTGTATTCCCAGGCCGGATACTCCCGAAAAGGCCGTTGGGCGAAGACTGTACAAACAATCAACCCCGCTCCCAGCGCCGTAGAAACCAAAGAACTCGCCCGCATGTCTCCACTTCCAGTATAGGGGCGGCGGCACGCCGCCGGCCGCCGGACCGGGTGCTTAACCGATTTTGGAGGGGGTGAGTCCCGCTCCACCGCTCCCTTGCGGTCGCGGCTCGGTCGCGGGGACCGCGTGTTTGCAGTGACTTACCGAGCCGCGACCGCAAGGGAGCGGTTTCCGCGCCCAAGCTGCGAAATTCCCCCCGTTCGGCTAAGCACCCCGGCCAAATCGGTGGCGCGCGAAGTGGACCCGGCGCGGTGTCAGAAGCTCTGATCGTCGGCGGAGGGGCCGTAAATCGAGGGCACGGGTATTTCGTTCAGACGCAGATACACGGTGAGCTGGCCGCGGTGGTGGACGATGTGGTTGAATACGAAGCCGCGCAACACGGCGGCTTTGGGCAGGGTGAAGAAGACCATTTCGCCGTTTTTCAACGACCAGGGCTTCGCCATAATCTCGTCGGGCGCGGCGGCGAGGGTGGCGCGGGCAGCGGCGGCGTACTTGTCGAAGGCCGCCAGCAATTCCTCGGTAGTGGCTGGCACGGGATCTTCGGGGCCCGGCACGCTCAGGTCGATAAAATCCTGCTCCAGCGTGCCCGGCACCCAGGTCGCCATTTGGGCGACGTGCCAGGCCAGCTTCCCCATGGGCATGGAGCGGGCGTGGGGTGCCCAAGCGAACTTGTCGGTGGGGATGCGCTCCAGGACGCGGCGGGTGGTTTTAGTTTCGTGATCGAACTCGTTCAACAGACCTTCGGATATCGGCATGTCAGGGTGAACCTCCTCGGTTATATTCGCCTTTTATTCGCTATCTGTCAAGCCGATTCTTCCTCCGCTACTGCACATACACGCCCGGGTTCATGGCAAGAGCCCAGATGAAGCCGGCGCTGAGGGGGCTGCCGGAAAACGACGATACCGTGCTGGCGCCGAGCGACAGCAAACTGGGCGCGGCGGAGGTCAGCAGGATGTTGCCCTGGTAGGCGTAGAGCGGAACGGTGAAACTGCCGGCGGCGGAATCGGCGGTGCAGAGGGCGAAAAAGCCGGCATCGTCGTTGTAGGCGACCGAGGTGACCACGGCCAGCGTGCCGCTGCTGCTGCCGCCGGTCCAGGTTAGGGTAGGCGAGGCAACATTCTGGAAGTTGGCCGTGCTGTTGGTCCAGGTGAGCGCGGCGGGCATTTCGAACACGGCGGTGAAGGGGTCGACATCGCTGCCGCCGCTGCCGTTGGAGACGGTAAATTGGCCAGGATTGAGAAAGGGCGGGGCACCGGACGCCGAGCCTAAACCGGCATGGTATGAGCCGTCGGCGTTGCGGGTAGCCTGGCGGGAGCCGGCCGCTCCGCTGATGGTGAGCGTGGCTCCGGCCTGGAGCGAGTCGTTGACAGCCGGGTCCACCGGGGCGCTCTGGCTGAGTGGCATGGGAGAGCTCACGCAGGTACCGGTGGCGGGAAGGCCGAAAATGCCTTGCGTCTGGAGGAACGAGGCCGGGGTGTAGCTGCCAAAACCGCCCGCCATGCTGTCGATGGTCGCGGGCGTCAAACGCTGCGGCGCGCGCTCGAACGCCAGCGCGCCGAATATCATGACGCCGGCGGCTTCGGACCGCGCCAGTTGCGCCGCGCTCAGCCCACTGGCGTCGGTACACGCCCCGCCATTGGCGGAGATCGAGAGAGTGGTGAAATTGCTGACCGCGTGATCGGCGGGAATTTGCGTGTTTTGCGCCGTACCGGCCAGCCCCGGCCCGGTCACCACCACGGGAACGTAACAGCCGGTAACGCTGTTGGTGGGGACGACGATATTGATCTGGTCGATGCCGGCGCAGCAACCCGAGCGGCCGGCGTATTGAATCGCGGCCGGAATGCCGCCGACGTAGACGGTGTAGTTGTCACCGCTCAACTTACCGGGAAGAGGGCCGGCGGCTTCATTGCCGGATACCGGTCCGGCGCCGGTGCCCCACAACACCACGGTCTGGCCCGGCTGCGCGGAATTCATGGGGGTGTTCAAAGTGACGCTGCCATCGGCGGCGGCGTTCTGCGCGGCTGCCGGTCCGCTGCCCGCCTGGTTGACGGAGAATAGGCCGAGGTTGCGGGTGACGACCGTGATGGGCTCCGGTTGACTGGCGGACCCGTTGTTATTCACCACCACGGTGGCGCTGCCGAGTGGTGTGGAGGAGGGCAGAATGGCGCCAATCTGTCCGGTGGCGATGTAGAGCGGCAGGGCGCTTAGTACGCCGCCGCCCGTGTGAATATCCACCGAGACGCTGGCCAGCGTGGTGCCGAGAGGGAAACCGGCGGCCGTCGAAATCACCCCGGATGGTCCGAAACCCTTACCGAAGATCGCGAACAGACTGCCCTGCGCGATTCCACCTCCCACCGTACCTTTGCCAAAATAACTCGCGTCATTCACCACGCCGCCGCTGGTGATGGAGGGCTGGCACCACGCCACGAAGAGTGTGCCCAGCGCGAACATGCCGCACAGGAATCGCATTAGGTCCCAGCATATCCGGGTGCGCGGGGGTAGGTCTGTATGAACATTCACGGAGTGAGCCGGGAGAGAACCCGCCGTTTCGAGATGCGGTTGCCCGAAACCTGGCGGGCGCGCGGTCTGTCTAACGCTGCAGGAGAGGAAATCATGAAGAGAGGAAATTGGAGCCGGATATTGGCGGCGGGAGCGCTGCTGGCGGGCTTGTCGTGCCTGGCGGGCCCCGCGTTGGCGGCCGACGATGCCGAAGTCACTCGCGGCGTGACTCATCAAATACTCATGTACCCTTACTACACCCTGTGGGACGAGCTCGAGTTCACGGTTGCGAACGGCCAGGTCGAACTGAGCGGCGCGGTCTCTCAACCTTTCAAGAAACAAGATATCGAGCGCCTGGTAAGTAAGGTGCCTGGCGTGGTCAGCGTGGCCGATAACATCAAGGTGCTGCCGTTGTCGGATTTCGACGACCGCCTGCGCAGGACAATTGCCAACGCCATCTATCGGGATCCGGTGCTGTCGCGCTACGCCGGCATGGGACGGGCGCCGATCCATATCATCGTCGACAACGGGCACGTCACACTGGCGGGGACGGTGAACAGCGACATGGAAAAACAGATCGCCGGGTTGCGGGCATCGCAGGCGTTAAGTTTTGGAACAGTGGAGAATCGCCTGCTGGTGGAGCATCCATCGAGCAAGAAAAGCTGATGGATTTGTGGAACGCCTCGATCGATGGGCGGCCGGCGCCACTTTCCGGCCGCCCTTTTTTTGCCGAGAGACCGCGGCCCCTTGCATACCTGCTGGCGAGGAGGCGCGCGCCGCCCCGGCGAAGGCGCCCTAACACGGCGCACGGGAGATCTCAGCGCGACGCGGTTTCTTTCGGCGTAGCCAGGTAACCGACGATCTCGTTCTTGTTCACCTTGTTGATGACGATCTCGTACGGGATGTGGCCGCCTTTGACGGTGTAGAACTGGACCGGCTCGTTGATGCTCTTGTCCTTTTTCAGGGCCTGCTTGTCGTCGGCCATGACGTAAACGCTGTATTTGTTGCGCTTCGCGTCCGCGGCATCGAGTTTCAGGGTGATATCGCCGAACCGTACCGGCTGCTTGGTCTTGCCCAGCTTGATATCGATGTAGTTGCGCTGGCCCAGGCGCTTCAGGGCCTCCAGTTCGTTGCCGTTGGTGGCGATCAGGCCGCTTTGCACGCCGAGGTCGCCGCGCACCGACTTCAGGTCGGAGATGGTCTTGTCGAGTTGCGACTGGGTTTGGGTGACCTGGGTCTTGACGGTGCCGACGTCAGTGGAAACATCGGCGATCTTGGCATTGGCGGCGGTGGCCTGTTGCTGCACGTCGCTGATCTGGCCGGCGACCTTGCGATTCATCTGCGCTTCCTCGGCCTGGATCTGCTTGGCCACCGCGTCGGCGTGGGCTTGCGCTTCCACTTTGGCCTGGCTCGACATGGTGCGAGCCTGCTCGCGAGCCGCGGCCAATTCCTCCTTCAACGCTTCCAGGTGGCGCTGTTCTGCCGCCACGCTGACCGAAGAGGAGTCGCGGATATTGGCGATGTCGGTCGAGATTTTGTCTTGCGTCTTGGCCAAATCCGCACGCACATGATCGATCTGAACGTACAGATAGATGTTTGCGGCCAGCAAGGCAATCAGGGCGCCGGCCACCAGGGCGGTTGTCAACCCCGACCGGTGCTCTGGCGGCGGGGTGTAGGGCGAAGATGAGGGACTCACGTTTTGGAAAACTCCTTACTTTTCAGTATAGATGGCGCCGGGCGCCCGGGCGGTTACAAGTTTTGGAGAGCTTTCGGCGGAAAGCTGTCAGCGGTCAGCGATCAGCGATCAGCTAACCCCGCCCCGAAGCCTGGGTTTAAGCTGAAAGCTGATCGCTGACCGCTGACCGCTGACCGCTTCTTTTTCACAACGGAATGTTGCCATGTTTCTTGCGCGGCATGGTATCGGTCTTGGTTTCGAGCATGCGCAGGGCGCGGACGACGCGCGGGCGGGTTTCGCGCGGCTCGATGACGTCGTCCACATAGCCGCGCTCGGCGGCCACGAAGGGGTTGGCGAAACGCTCGCGGAACTCGCGCAGTTTCTGGGCGCGGGCGGCATCCTGGTCGGCGGCCGCGGCCAGTTCCCGCCGGTAGACGATGTTCACCGCGCCCTCCGCGCCCATCACCGCGATTTCAGCCGTGGGCCACGCCAGGTTGACGTCGGTGCGGATGTGTTTGGAACCCATGACGCAATACGCGCCTCCGTACGCCTTGCGGGTAATGACCGTGATTTTGGGAACGGTGGCCTCGGCGAAAGAAAAAAGCAGCTTGGCGCCGTGGCGGATGATGCCGCCGAATTCCTGCCCGGTTCCGGGCAGAAAGCCGGGCACATCTTCGAAGGTGACGAGCGGAATGTTGAAGGCGTCGCAGAAGCGGACGAAGCGGGCGCCCTTCACCGAGGAGTCGATATCCAGACACCCGGCCAGAAACGCCGGCTGGTTGGCGACAATGCCGATGGGACGGCCGTCCATGCGGGCGAAGCCGACCACAATGTTGCGCGCCCAACGCTCATGCACTTCGAAGAATTCACCGTCATCCACCACCCGCACGATCGCGTCCTTGATGTCGTAGGGCAGGCTGGGATCGGCCGGAACGATTTGGTCGAGGGCGGAATCCATGCGGTCGATGGGGTCGGCGCTGGGCCGGCGCGGCGGATCTTCGCGGTTGTTTTGCGGCAAAAAGCCGATGAGGTGCCGCACCATGCGCAGGCATTCGGCGTCGTCGGCGGCGGTGAAGTGCCCCACCCCGCTCACCGAATTATGGGTGCCGGCCCCGCCCAGTTCCTCTTTGGTCACGTCCTCGTGGGTTACGGTTTTAATCACCTCCGGACCGGTGACGAACATGTAGCTGGTACGGTCCACCATGAATACGAAATCGGTAATGGCGGGCGAATAGACGGCACCGCCCGCGCACGGGCCCATCACGGCCGAAATTTGCGGAATCACGCCGCTGGCCAGCGTGTTCCTGAGGAAGATATCGGCGTAACCGGCCAGCGACACCACCCCCTCCTGGATGCGCGCGCCACCGGAATCGTTCAAACCGATCACGGGCGCGCCGGTTTTGAGCGCCAAGTCCATGATCTTGCAGATCTTCTGCGCGTTGGTTTCCGAAAGCGAGCCGCCGAATACGGTGAAATCCTGGGAGAAAACGAAAACCAGGCGCCCTTCGATGCGTCCATAGCCGGTGACAAAGCCGTCGCCGGGGATCACCTGCCGCTCCATGCCGAAATCGCGGCAACGGTGGGTGACCAGCTTGTCGATTTCCTCGAAAGAGCCTTCGTCCAGCAGAAGCTCGATGCGCTCCCGGGCCGAAAGTTTGCCCTCCTCGTGCTGGCGCTGGCGGCGCTCCAGCCCGCCGCCTTGTTCGGCGGTACGCTGGCGGGCGCGCAACTCTTCTATCGGGTCCACGGAAAACCTTGCACTTTCATCTGCGCCTCCATATCACTGAACCATTCGTTCAATTGAGTTTATCCAAAACAGCGCGGGCCACTGCCACCGTTTTCGCATCCGGATCGCTCACTGGTCCGGCCATGATGCGCACCAGTAGATCGCCTTTGAGCACATTCAATCCCAGCCGCTGCAGGCGCACCGCGCGGTCGCCCAATCCGGGGATGTCAGCGCCCATAACGCCTTCCTTGTCGCCGGCCGCCTTCCCGATTCCGTTGAATAGCGCTTTAGACATGGCGAGCGCGGTCATCTGCCCCTTGCCGTCCTCATCGAAGATCAGCCACACTAGAGGCGTCTCGCCGTGGCTATTCTCGATTCCCGCGCCGCCTTGCGCGCTGTCTCCCAACTGCATCAGAGCGTTGGCGATGTCCGGTTCCTTGACGTTGGACCCGGGAGTCTGCATCTTCTCGAAGGTGTTGGAGCCGAGTTGGTCCGCCAGTTTGGCGCTCAGCCCGGCCGGGCCGAAGTAGGCGCAGCCGTTGGATTGCGGCTCGGCCCGCTCGATGGGTTGGCCGATCAGACTGGACACCTCCAACGCCGAAAGCACCCCGCAACCTTTCGGGATATGGCGGGGCGTAGCCGATGAGTGCTCCGTCGTCGCGCTGGGCAATTCCACGCCGTACGCCTTAGCCTTGTCGACCACCGCCTCCTTCACACGGTGCGCCATGTAGAAGAGGCCGCCGACCACCGCAATCCCCGCGATCGCGAAAAACGCCAGCAGCGCGAGCACAATCTTCAACCCGGACCCGGACTTCGCCGGCGCCGCAGCCATCACCGGCGGGACCGCTTGGGGCGCCGGCGCCGCGCTCGCGGCTGCCTGCTGCCGTGCCCCGCAATTCGGACAGAACGCCACGCCGGCGTTCTGGGGAAATCCGCACACGCCACAAAAACTAGCCATGATTGTTCCTCGCCTTCGAGCGGCCTTCAACCCGCTAGAAGGAATTGCGCAATCGGCGCAGCGGATAGCTCAAACGTGCCGTTCCGTACTATTGACGCGCTGCGAGGAAACTGCTGAGGCCTTGGGCGAGTTCATCGTGCAGCCCGCCTTTCGCGTCCGCGGGAACCAGTTGCAGCGCCTCCCGCTCCGTGTCCACTGCCTTGGCGGGGTCGCCCGTGCGAAAATACGCCCAAGCCAAAGTGTCGAGAAAAAAAGGATTCCGCCGCTTCGTGGCCGATACCGCGTTTGTCGCCAACTGGAGGGCCTTCGCCGGATTACGCAGTTCGGGCGGATCGGTCTTCAGCAACGCATCGGCGTATTCGTTCCACTCGATAGGCCCGGCGCCGGGCTTTTCCGATGTGAGTTGCAGCAGGCGGAGCGCCTCCTGGGCGGAATCGCGCGCCCTCACCGGATCGCCGCCCTGAGCCAACCGCCGCGAAAACGCCAGCAGCGTACCCGCCAGCCGCAGAGCAGAACCCGGATCCGAAGGGTCGATCTCCACCGCGATCTCCGTCGCCCGGATGGCGCGCCCGAACGCTTCGGAACTGCCCGCCAGGTCGCCCGCGGCCACCAGACTGCCGGCCAGAATCGATTCCGCGGACGCGGACAGCCGGCGGTATTCGGCATTACTGGGGGCCATGGATTGCAGCTTGCGCAGCACTTCCAATCCCGCCGCGGCCTGCACTGCGGCATCCTTCGGCTTGCCCGATAAGCGCAGCGCGTTGGCGTAGGACCCCTGCGTGACTGCGAGGAGCCGCTGCACCTCCAGGTCGTCGGGCAACGTTTGTGCCAGCGGCGACAAGGTCGCCATGGCATCCCGGCACGTCTCCAGCGCTCCGGCATTGTTGCCCGTCGTCAGGAGCATGATGCAGAGCCGCTCTTCCACCGTCCCCAGAGCACGTGCCGCCGAGGAGTCCGGCGCGAGCGCCTCCGCGATGCGTCGAGCGCTTCGATAAGACGCCAGGGACCGCTCGAGATCGCTCGCGAAGAACTGCCCATCGCCCAGTTTGGTGAGGCTGAGCGCCAAATCGCTCCGGTCCCGCGGTTGCGCATCCGCGCGGCTGGCGACCTTTTGCCGCAGGCTCACGCCATGGCTATAGGCCTGTACCGCTGCGGCGGCGTCGGTCTTGTCCGGCTTGCGCGCATCCACGCGCAACTCGCCCAGGCGTTCGTATGACGCCGCGAGGTCCCGCTGCAGTCCAATATCCTGACCGCCGTCCCGATTGAGCAATTCCAGTTGATGCTGCGCCTTCGCCACCATTAAACGGCGGGCCGTGGCGGAGCCCGCTAGATCGCGCACCCCGTCGTACATATCGAACAGCAGTGACGAAGCCAGCGCCCGCACTTCGCGGTACCGCGCCTGCGCCTGTTGCCGCTGCTCTTCCGCTTCGCGCGTGCGCGCTTCCGCCACCTGCTGCTGCGAATCGGCGAACCGCCGGGCGGCTTCCGCCCGATGCCTTTGCGCATCGGCCTCGGCGCGTTCCCGCACGGCCTGCGCGCGGGCAGCGTCGGCAAGTCGAGCCTGCCGCGTCGTAATCAGGATTCCGGCGATCAGCAGGAGCATCACCGCGATTGTGCTGGCGAGCGGCAGCCACTGCCGGCGCACAAACTTCCGCAGCCGGTAGCCAAGGCCGTTCCCTTTGGCGGCCACCGGCCAACCCTGGCGGTAGCGCCCGATGTCGTCCGCCAACTGGTCGGCCGAAGCATAACGCCACGAGGGCTGCTTGCGCAGCGCCGTGAGCACAATGGCGTCCAGGTCGCCGCGAATTTGCCGTGCGTCTTTGCCGGCGGCGGAACTGGGCGCGCGTGGATCGTCGTCGCAAATGGCGCGCATCACTTCGTGGGGCAGGCTGCCGCGTCCCTGGAAAGGGTGCCGGCCCGTGAGCAGTTCATACAGCAGAATTCCCAACTGAAAAATGTCGCTCGAGGTCGAGACCGGTTCGCGGCGGATCTGCTCCGGGCTGGAGTATGCCGGGGTGAGCAGCAGAGCTTCCGTGAGCGCGGGGTCGCTGCCCGGCGCTTCGTCTTCCATCAGTTTTGCCACGCCGAAATCGAGGAGCTTGACCGCGCCTGCCTGCGTCACCAGAATGTTGCCGGGCTTCAAATCGCGGTGGACCGTAAGGTTGCGATGCGCGCATTGCACCGCGTCGCAAACCTGTAGAAACAGACCGAGACGCGGCGAAAGCTTCAGCCCATGCGCGTCGGCGTAGGCCGTGATGGGCACGCCATCCACGTATTCCATGACGAAATACGGGTCGCCGTCCGGGGTTTGGCCGGCATCGAAAATGGACGCGATATGCGGATGCTCGAGCCGCGCCAGGATCTGGCGTTCTCGGTCGAAACGCGCGAGAAACAGGTGAGGATTGAGGTCGCGCCGCAGAACCTTGATGGCCACCCTGCGTTGGAAAGCGCCGTCGACGCGAATGGCTTCATAAACCACACCCATTCCGCCGCTGCCGATCTCGCGCCGGATGGAATAGGGGCCCAGTTCCCGCAAGGGCCGCGCCGGCCCGCCCCGAAGTTTGACCGCCGGCCCGTTCAGCAGCCCGGTAGAGCGCGCCTGTTCCGTGAGCAGGCGCCGCAGTTCCTCCGCCGACGATGGATCGGAGTTTGCGATCTCCGCCAGAGCATTTGCCCGATCGCCCGGATTCAAATCCATCAATCGTTCGAACAATTGCCGGATTTCCTGAAATCGCGCGGGAGTCATCGATGGGAAACCTTTGTCGGAGACGCTATGATATCACTGGAGAACCGATGGGACCGGACCATTCCTCACAGATTACCGGCCTGCTGGTACGGTGGCGCGAAGGGGACGAAGACGCCGCCGGGCACATCGTCGAGGCAGTTTATCGCGAATTGCGGCGCCTGGCCTCAATCTATCTCAGCCGGGAACCCGGCATGATGACGCTGCAGCCCACCGCGCTGGTGAACGATCTGTGCGTCAATATGCTCTCCGGCGCGCCGGTGAGTTGCGAGAACCGGCTGCACTTCCTGCATGTGGCCGCCCGTCAGATGCGGCGCATGATCGTAGATTATGTCAGGCGCCGGAGTATGCAGAAACGCGGGGGCTACGAACGGCCGGTTTCCCTGGATGAAGCCCGCGACCATGCCATCGAAGTAGACGATCGGGTGGCCGCGGTGAATGACGCGTTGGCACGCCTGGAGGGCCTGGACGCCCGCGCGGCCGCGGTCGTGGAGATGCGGTATTTCGGCGGGTTGACGGAGCGGGAGATTGGCGACATCCTGCTGATTTCCACCGCCACGGTCAAGCGCGACTGGGAATTCGCCCGTTCCTGGTTGCTGGCGCAATTGAAAGCTTGATCCACGGAAGTGTCTCGGGGGGCACTGAGGGGCGGCGCGGGAACAGGTCCGCTGATGTGCGGCAGTCCTGCGTTTTTCGGAATTCCTGCCCAAAGATTCTGGCATATCCGGGAATTCTGTTGACGGCTCTTTTCAACTGGACAGCGTCCGCTATCCGTCCGCTCAAATCCGGTGAATGGCCGGCGCCACGGAGGGCGCGTGGACCTGCGCGCGGGGGCCCGGGTAGAGGCGCGCCCATATTTCGGCATCGGTCGCCCGCCGAGTGTGTCACTCCGACTCGGTAGTGTCTACCGTCCCACATCGGGCGGTGTCTGCACCATGGACAGTAAGAGGCAAATCACCACCAAAACCCCAAGCCCGGCTGCCACTAACATGATCGTGTACTCCCGTTATGGTTTTTGCTAGCAGTTTAGGGGCCACAACTTAAAGGCGGTGAATCCGGTGTCCGCCGGTAACCACCGGGCGTTCGCCGAAAACCGCACGGTTCCTTCCGGCGCCGGGCCGTAAGCTGGGGTCATGAAAGCACAGAATTCTTACGAACCACAGCGGGACACCCAACAACGCCTGGTGCCGGCCATCGTGCTCATCGCCGTCGGCGCGATCTTTTTCCTCAACAATCTGCACATTCTCGCCTGGCACGAAATCTGGGCGTACTGGCCGGTGGCGCTGATCGCGGCCGGGCTGTACAAAGTCGTCGACACGGACGAAGCGTCGCACCGAATTGTGGGCGGCGTGCTGATGGCGGTCGGGGGCCTGCTGCTGGCCGACAACCTGGGCTACATCGAGTTCAGTTGGAACCAGATGTGGCCGCTGCTGCTGATCGGCCTGGGGCTGATGTTGCTGTTCGAAAGGGCCGGCTGGCTTTGGACGGGCCATCGCTCCTGGAACGCCACCACCGCATCGAGCGCCAACGTGCTTTTCGAAAGTGCGGTTTTTGGCGGCGGCAAACGAAGGATAGTGGTTTCCGATTTTCGCGGCGGCAAAGTGGACGCGGTGTTCGGCGGGTTTGAAATCGACCTGCGCAATTGCGACATTGCGGGCGATTCCGCGGTGCTCGAGCTCAACGCGGTTTTTGGCGGGGTGGAGTTGCGTATTCCCGAAAACTGGTCCGTGGTGTGTAAGGGGGCGGGAGTGTTCGGAGGCTACAGCGACGAAACCCACCACCCCACCCCCGGCCAGTTCCCCAACTTCAAGCAGTTGATCTGCAAGGGCGGAGCGGTATTTGGCGGGGTGGTGATCAAGAACTGACCCCATGCATCCGATTCTGGTATCGCGGCGCCGGTTGCTGGGCTACCTGGCGGGTTGGGTTCCGTTGGCGGCCTTGCTGGTATTGCTGAACCGCTCGGCGGGCGGAGCCGGCTGGCGGCAGGGGGCGGCGGCCATCGGGCCGGCGTGCTTCCTCTATGCCTTCGCGTGTCTATCCTCCTGGTACCTTTGCCGGATTCGGCCGCTGGCCATGGCGGCATCTTTCGCCACGGCGGTGAATTTTGCCGCCGCGGCGGCCGCCGGCGGTCTGCTGCTGGCCGGTGCCGGGGGATTCGCGGCCTGGTCGTTCAATGTGCCGCCGCCGCAGTTGGGCCTCCTGTTCGGGGTAGGCTTTCTGCTCTACCTGCTTTCGGCCGGATTGCACTACGCGGCGCTGGGGGTGGAAAGCTCGCGGCAGGCCGAGCGCCGCGCCGCCGAGGCTCGCACCCTGGCGCGGGAAGCCGAACTGCAGGCTTTGCGCGCCCAGTTGAATCCGCATTTCCTGTTCAACAGCCTGCATTCGATCGCGGCGCTGGCCACGCTCGATGGGGAACGCGCGCGCGAAATGTGCGTGCGGCTGGCGGACTTTCTGCGCGCCAGCCTGGGCTTCGGCGGACGGCAGACGATCCCGCTCGAGGAAGAGCTGACGCTGGCGCGCCGGTACCTGGATGTGGAGCAGGTGCGTTTCGGCCGGCGCCTGCGGGTGGAGGAAGCGATCGAATCCGCCTGCCGCGGCTGCGCCATCCCCGCCTTGCTGCTGCAGCCGCTGGTGGAAAATGCGGTGAAGCACGGGATTTCCGGCCTGACCGAAGGCGGCGTCATCCGCCTGGCCGCCGAGCGTACGGGCAGCGTGGTGACGATCACGCTCGAAAACGCCTGCGACCCGGAATCGAGCGCCGCCCGTAAGTCCGGCCTCGGCCTGGAGCATGTTCGCCGCCGCCTGGAGGTGAGCTACGGCGACGAGGCCAGCATGGAAGCCGGCCAGCGGGAGGGATCGTTCCGGGTGCGGCTGAGGCTGCCGTGCGAAAAAGCGGTCAGCGGTCAGCGATCAGCGATCAGCTAAAGGATCAGCGCTTGGCGGGCACCGGCGCCAGTCAGCGACAACTTAGCACCCGATTTCGGAATTACGGCCACGGATTAAGAAACCGCTCACTGGCGGTCGCGGCACGGTTCCGATTGTTTCCGAGCCGCGACCGCCGGGGAGCGGTTGCCCGGAAATACGTTAGCGTCGGGTCAAAAAACAGGTGGGCAGGTTCGCGAAGCGAAGAGCCGCCTGAAAGGCGGCTGCAGCCATGATTGGCTGCCCCACAGCGTAGAATCGGTGGGCCGTAATACATGGTCTGACCAGTTATTTATTGGACACTACATCAGCGAATTATGAACCTGTGAACTTAGCCGTCAGGCGGCGGCGGGCTTATTGAGGCAGCAGTGCTTGTATTTCCGGGTGCTGCCGCAGGGGCAGGGGTCGTTGCGGCCGATTTTGGGTTCGGGACGGCGGTAGGTTTCGGGCGGTTGTGCAAAATTGTGCATCTGGGAGGCGGGTTTGGGCTGGGCGTCGTTGTGCATGGTTGTGCAATTTTGTGCATCGTTTG
>PLRS01000080.1 GCA_003164035.1 Bryobacterales bacterium
CGCGAAGGCGGCCGCACGGTGGGCGCCGGCACGGTGAGCGAAATCATTAAGTAATCGGGCGCGCGCCCGGGCCTTAACGGCCCGCCCCGCCCGGCAGGAGTCAATCGATGCCGCGAGATATCATTACGTTCCAATGCACTGAGTGCAAGAACCGGAACTATTCGTCGACCAAGAATAAAAAGACGACCACCGAACGCTTGGAGCTGAAGAAGTTCTGCCCGCACTGCCGCAAGCACCAGCCGCATCGGGAGACCAAGTAGCCGTTGGCGTTGGGAATTCTGTAGAATAGAGGTGCCCCCGGCCTCGGGCGTGCGGAGTTTAGGGGCGTAGGTTTAACGGCAGACCAGCGGTCTCCAAAACCGCGAGTGGGGGTTCGAATCCCTCCGCCCCTGCCACTAACCCACGAAGGGAATCGAATAGGGGAAGTTGACGGAAGTAATATGGCCGACGAAAAGAAGAACTGGATCGAATCCGCCAAGGATTACGTGAACGATCTGAGGCTGGAGATGCGGCGCGTCTCCTGGCCGAATCGCAAGCAGGTGGAAAGCACCACCGGTGTGGTGATTTTTTCCGTGTTCGCCTTTGCGGCCTATTTTTTCGTCGTCGATTCGCTGGTAGGCAAGATCGTTAAAGGCATTCTGGCGTATTTCTCGAAGTAGGCGACATATGGAAGCAGACGAAAACGTGCAGTTGGGCGACGCGGAATCGCCCGAGCCCGGTGTGCCCGAACCGGCACCCGCGCCCGTACCCGCTCCCGAAGCCGCCGCGCCGGCCTACGACGACTCGTCCGCCAAGAAGTGGTACATCATCCATACCTACTCGGGGTTTGAGAATAAGGTGGCCGAGTCGCTGCGAACCCGCGCCGATGCATTTGGATTTGGCGACAAAATCGGGCAACTCCTCATCCCGACCGAGGAAGTGGTCGAATTGCGCAACGGCAAGAAAGTCACCAGCAAACGCCTGGTTTATCCCGGCTACGTGCTGGTGGAAATGGAAATGAGCGACGAGTTGTGGCACGCGGTGAAGGATACGCCCCGCGTGACGGGCTTCGTGGGCGGGGGGAATTCGCCCGTGCCGCTGAGCGCCGATGAGGTCAACCAGATTCTGTACCGGCAGGCGTCTTCGGCGGAGCGGCCGCGGCCCAAGATGACCTTCGAGAAGAACGATTCGGTTCGCATCATCGATGGGCCGTTCGCTAATTTCTCCGGCAAGGTGGATGAAGTCAATCCCGAGCGCGGCACGCTTCGCGTGATGGTCACGATTTTCGGACGCGCCACGCCGGTCGAGTTGGAATTCCTGCAGGTGGAAAAAGTTTAAAGGATTCGGACTGGAAGCATGGCAAAGAAAGTTACCGGTAGTGTGAAATTGCAGATCCCGGCGGGCAAGGCTACGCCGGCGCCCCCGGTGGGCACGGCGCTTGGTCCCCAAGGCGTGAACATCATGGATTTTTGCAAGGCGTTCAACGCCAAGACGTCGGCGAAAGACCAGGAAGGCCTGATCATCCCGGTCGTCATCACGATCTTTTCGGACCGTTCCTTCACCTTCATCACCAAGACTCCGCCGGTGCCGGTGCTGATCAAGCGTGCCGTCAACCTGGCCAAGGGTTCGCCCGAGCCGCACAAGACCAAGGTCGGCAAGATTACCCAGCAACAGGTGGAAGAGATCGCCAAGATCAAAATGCCCGATCTGAATTGTTTCGACTTGGCAGCCGCCATGCGTTCGGTGGCCGGCACCGCCCGCAGCATGGGCGTGGATGTAATTTAGGTTGGCGTGATCTAAAATAGAGTTTTGCTGCCTAAGTATGCGGATGTGGCGGAATTGGCAGACGCGCTAGATTCAGGTTCTAGTTCTCGCAAGGGAGTGAAGGTTCAAGTCCTTTCATCCGCACCATAGATTAGCATGGAGTTACGTGAACATGGCCGCCGCGTTTTTCCGGCGGCCATGTTGCTAGAAAGAGGTAGCGGCACCCGATTGTTGGGGCGGGTACGTGCCGGGCCTTCAGTGCGTCATGGCGTAGGTAATGTAGTTGATTACGATGCGAAAGGCGAGCCCCGAGAACTTTTCCGGATAATCGCCTGCGTCGGCCCACTCCCAGGCGTCGCCCAGATGCATGTTGAAACAGATGGCGACGACGATGCGCCCGTCCTTGTCGCGAATGCAGCGCCAGCCAGGGACATAGCCGTCCTTCTCATAGGTGCGGCCTGTGGCCACGTACTGCTCGCCCGGGATTTGGAACTTCTCGCGGATGTCATAGAGGTCGTGGAAGATGGCGTCGTCGTTCGGGATGTCTTCGACCCTTGCGTCGGGCAGCACCATACTCATGCCGCTCATGAAGCGGTTCCAGTCGTCTTGGCCGTGGAAGTGATCGACCATGAGAAATCAGCCGCGCGCGATGAAGTTGCGGAGCCGCTGGGCTTCGGCGTCGGTGAAGGCCCAGCCAGAGACGCCGACGGCGTAGATCCACGGGTAATCCCACATGTGGTCGTCGTCGATATCGACGACGTTTAGGGGCGAGGGCGAATCGATGCGGGTGAGACGGCGGAGGGCGACGAGGCAATCGTGGTCGGCGCGCGGGAAGTCCTGCCACCATGCGCCGCCGAATCGGCGATATCCGTAGCCGCCGCCATAGCCGGTGTTGTAGCGGAGGCGGCTGAAGAAGAACTCGGAAGGGATGGCTTGGTCGGACTGGTCGTAAGGCTGAAGACCGGCGGAGGGCGCTCCACCGAACCGTTGCCAGCCAGAGAGTTCAATGGCGGCCATCAGCAGCAGTCCGATCGTAAGCAGGGGACGCGCTATTTTCATGGTCCGTAGCGGCCTTTGTTATCCTGAAGCGTACCACGAACGGCCCGCGGGACGAAGTTCCCCATTCCTTTTTCGATGCCGAGCGCAACCCCTATGGATCGCCGCGATTTCCTGAAACTGGCCGGAACGGCGGCGGCCGCCGGACCCCTGGCGGGGCAGCAGATGCCGATGCCGGCCCCCATGGCGCCGGCGCCCGCGGCTTCGGGCGCCAAAGAGATTTCGGGAACTGTATTCAACCTCGAGATCGCGCCGGTGACAGTCGAACTGGCGCCCAACCGGATCGTGAGTACGATCGGATACAACGGCATGTCGCCGGGACCGCTGCTGCGGATGAAGGAAGGCGTGCCGGTCACCGTCAACGTAGTCAACAAGACCGATACGCCCGAGTATGTCCATTTTCACGGGCTGCTGATTCCGGCCGACGTGGACGGCTCCGAAGAGGAAGGTACGCCGACGGTGCCGCCGCACGGCAACCGCAGCTACCAATTCACGCCGACGCCCGCGGGCACGCGCTGGTATCACACGCACGCGATGTCGATGGACGATCTGCACCGGGGAACCTACACCGGACAGTTCGGGTTTCTGATCGTGGAAGGCGCCGCCAACCCGGGCAACTACGATCAGGAGCATTACCTGGCGCTGCGCGACTGGGAGCCGTACTTCACGTCGCAGTACATGGATACCGACGATCTCGACCCCTCGGGGCCGAAGCCGGAGAAGCCTGCGGTGCTGGATACGCGGCCTCCGGGGCTCGAGGTGGCGGCCGATCTGTATTCGATCAACGACAAAGCGCTGGGGGCGGGCGAACCGATCCGGGTGCGGGCGGGCGAGCGCGTCCTGTTCCAGTTTCTGAACGCGAGCGCGATTGAGAACCGGCATCTGGCGCTGCCCGGGCATAAGTTCAATATCGTGGCGCTCGATGGCAACCCGGCGCCGCGAACGGCGGCGGTGGACGTGTTGATGCTGGGGCCGGGCGAGCGCATCGACGCCTGGGTGGCGATGAATCAGCCGGGCGTGTGGGTGATGGGAGCGCCGGAAGATGCGGTGCGCGACGGCGGGCTCGGCGTGGTGATCGAGTACGCTAACCAGCGGCGGAGCCCGCAATGGATGCCGCCGCCGCAACCGGGATGGGATTACACCATATTCGGCAAAGCGGCATCGGGACCGGCTCCGGCCGAGCGGCTGGAGATGATTTTCGAGAAGGTACCGCGCGGGGCCGGGAAGTTCAACATGTTCACCGTGAATGGCACGCCTTATCCGCACGACCGGGAGTTCGTATTGAAGCAGGGCGCGCGCTATCGGCTGACGTTCCGCAACCGGACCGACGATTCGCATCCGCTGCACCTGCATCGGCATCAGTTCGAGCTCGCGGAGATCTACGGAAGGCCGACGGCGGGCATCATCAAGGATACGGTGGTGGCCCCCTCGTATGGCCGGGTGAGCGTGGACTTCACCGCCGACCAACCGGGGCCGACGCTGTTTCATTGCCATATCCAGCACCATATGGACTACGGGTTCAAGGCGCTGCTGAAGTACGCGTGAAGCGGAACGGCGGGTATTCGAGGAGCGGTTCCAGCACTGTCCGTCTGCAACCGTCCTGCGGCCCGCTCGTCGACGCCCGACGGTTGGGATTTGAGCAGATGTTCCCCGCTCTTGCCGCCAGCGCGCGCGCTTCACTTCCTCAGTAAAACCGTCCCGCATTTCCACTTCCGGGACTCATTAGAGCACCGCCGTCCGGGGCGACGCTGGCGGCATGGTAATCTCCTCGACGCCGTTTCCGAGGCGCTAAACTATTCAACACCGACTGGTGCGCGTGGCGATCGGGAAAGTGCCCACCGTTCAACATAGAATCGCCGGGGTTCACGCCACGCCGAGACAGGGAGGATGAAGAATGAAATACCGGAAGTTGGGGAATACTGGGCTCATTGTAAGTGAGGTGGCTCTCGGTTCCATGCAGTTCGGCGGCAAGATGAATATGGGCAACCTTGACCAGGAGCAAACAGCGCGGATGGTGCAATTGGCTCTGGACAGAGGCATCAACTTCATTGATACGGCGGACGTCTACAGTCTGGGGGAGAGCGAAACGCTGTTAGGAAACGCCTTGAAGGGCATCAGAGAAGAAATCGTTTTGGCCACCAAGGTTCGGCTGCCCATGGGTGAAAACTTCAATCGGAGTGGTGCTACCCGCGTTAACATCATGCGCGAAGTGGAGGCTAGCCTCCGGCGATTGCAAACCGATTATATCGACCTCTACCAGGTGCACGGATGGGACAGCAACACGCCTTTGGAAGAAACGCTGCGGACCCTGAACGACCTCGTGCGCCACGGGAAGGTCCGCTATATTGGGCTCTCTAACCTGATGTCATGGCAGGCCGCGACGGCAGTAATGCTTCAGGAACGCCTAGGCCTTGAAAAATATGTAACGGCACAAATGTACTACAGCCTCGTCGGGCGGGGACTCGAGTACGAATTCCAATCATTTGCCGAGTACCACAACATCGGCATTCTGGTCTGGAGCGCGCTGGCTGGAGGGTTCCTGAGCGGCAAGTACAGCCGGAACAATCCCGCACCCGTTGGGACACGCTTCGCGGAGGCGGGTCAGTTCGTACCTTTCGATAAGGAAAACGGTTACGGAATCGTCGATGTGTTGAGGGAGGTCGCCGAACGGCACGGCGCGAGCCCGGCCCGCGTGGCCCTCGCGTGGGTGCTGGGACGCCCGGCCGTAAGCAGTGTGATAGTCGCTGCCCGAAAACCCGAGCACTTGGAAGACAACATCAGTGCCGTGGACCTTCAGCTCTCAACTGAGGATGTGCGGCTGCTCGACGAGATCTCAGACCCGGGTGTTCCCTATCCGAAGTGGATGGTCCTTCAACTCGACACCGCTGAAGACCCGCGTCCAAGGGTGCTACACCCTGAAGAGTACGGGGAGGACGGACGATGGAGGGACCTTCGCGGCAGCCGGTGGTCCGGTTGAGAGTTCGTTTTTCGGGCGGCGCCTTGCTTGTGCCGCGGGCCCCAGGGAGTCCGCTTGAGGGAAGCGTGGCGGTTTCGTTGGAAGGCCGCGGTGGTCGGCTTCGGCCGCGCTCTTGAACCGGCCGCCACTGCGCCCTCACACACCGCGCGCCGCGCAGTGCTCTTGGCGAGCCGGTCATGGGAAATAGCGCCAGAGGCTCCCGACTGCTCCCTCCGGTGGACGCGGCTCGCCCGCTACGATGTCTATCCGTGAAACCAGTTGCTCTACTTGGTCTTGACATCGTCCCGCCTGAACGTTGTCACCTGCGCCTGCATCAGGCCGTCCTTCGTCTCATAGGCGTCGGCGCAGCGGTAGGGCTGCGCTAAGAACGGAGCTTCGGCTCTCCATTGCACGTTCAGCGTGTCCCCCACTTTCTGCGTGTGCTCCACCGTGAATTTCAGCCCGCAGATCCCGCCTTCGCGAAAAGGCTTTACCACCTGAGCAAACATTGCGCCCACGGCCTCCCGCCCCTGGGCAAGCACCCCGTTAGGAGAGAAAATCTCCACGTTCGCTGGATCTTGTGCCAGAATACGCGTCCAGTCGCAGGCGTTGATCGCCTCCATGTGTTCTTTCACCACGGCCTCGGCGCTGGCCTGCCGTTTCAATGGCGGCAGCTTCGCCTGCTGCGCCAGGGCGCCTGAGGCAATGGCCATCGCGACCATCGCACTACGAGTTGCAAAATGTCGGTTCATAGTCATGAGGCTATCATCCCGAAGGAGGAAAATTAGGGGCGATTGGAGAAATCAGGAGGGCCACGGTTCTATCCGCGGCTTAGATCCATGGCCGCCACATGGAAATCGTTCCGCTGCGTTTTGGCGGCGAATCGTCAACTCGCGCCAGATTGGCCGCGAACCCCTCCGCTGGCGCATCCATCCGCGCCGCGGGCAGGCCGACGCGGGCGCGCGCTTGAACGCGGCGCGCCAGCGCCGCGGCTGGAGTTTGTACATTTCTCAGCGTGGGCCGTTCCATGCCTTCTAGCGGGGTACATGCGCCTACTCCATTCGGACCTTGAAGACGAGATAGGTGCACCGCTTCCCCGCTTCCACGCTCAACTGGTGCGGCATGTGCGCTGGAATGTGGACAATATCACCGGCCGCCAGTCTGTTGGCTACTCCGCCTTTGATGGATTTGCCACGGATCTCGCCCGCAGACGTGTTCACCGGGTCCACGATGATGCCGCCCACCGTCAGCCTGGTCTCGCCTGAGGTGACGATAAACAGATCGGCCATGGTCTCGTGAGCTTCCGCCGGAGTTTCGCCTTCCAGGCGTTCGAGAATCACGGCGTGATTTCCCCAATTCTCCATTCGATCGACGCCCTGCTGGTATTGATTCAGCTTGAGGGCCGCGGCACGGGTCTGCAACTCGGATGAGGTCCACATCTGGAACCCTGCCGGGTCTTGGGCCAACATAGGGAGTGCTATGGCCAGGAAGAAAAGCTTCATAAGTCCATTATTGCGCCGGGCTCTTCAGTCTTTAGGCGCAAACTGCACAACGCATGGCTCTTCCGCCGCTTTGGCCGGGTCTCGGCGGCGAATGGTCAACGCGCTCCGGGCTTGGCCCGAAGCTTAGCGCCGGGGCGTCCCTTCCCGTGCGCGACCGTACCGGGCGCCGCGCGATGCTGCAGGAAAACCGAGGCGCGAAGTGCACGGCAGCAGAGCGCCCTTGGACCCCGCGCGCGTCGCCGCAGCGGACGCGGCGAACGTCGTCGGTCTACCACGGCGGGCCGTTTTAGCTGGAATTCGACGGCGAATGGTCAACGCGCGCCACGCGCGCCGAGAACTCCGGAGGCCGTGCGTCCGTCCTCGCCGCGAACCCGCGTGGCCTCGTGCGCCGCCACCGGGAGGCCGTCGCGGGCGCGCTCTGGCGCGGCGCCCGTTCCACTGCAGTTCGAATGCTCATCGCGGCGAAAAGCGAAGAGATGAGGAACATTGGCTGAAACTCCTGTCCCTGGCGCGTCCATCGGTGGCGCCAGTCTCGAATCCGCGGCACCGTCTGCCGCCGCTGGAACGCCGACGCGGGCGCGCGGGACCGTCGTACCCGGCGCGACACGGAATGCCCTTCGCTGGTTGCGCGCCCGGCCCCGCTATCGCCAGCCTTCTAGATCCGCGCCCTTCGGCGCCGCGCCACGCATTCAATCGGCCAAGGCCCGTACAAAATGAGTCAACATCGGCACGCCTTTGGGGATGTCGCCGGGATAGCAATGCTGCTCGTTGTTGCCGAACTCGAATGAACCTCCATAATATGGTCCGTTGCCCGGCAGCTTGGTGCTTTGCAGAAAAGAAACTGCTGCCTGCGGTGCGCGGCGGCGTCCAGGTAGAACGTGTCTTTGGTGCCCATCGTGACGTAAATCTTTCCCGCCAGGCGCGGACCCAGCCGCTCCCAATCGCGCTGCAGCAGTTGCAGTCAGATCATAGTGATCGCGCGAGTTTGCACCGCGGACGATTCGCCAATTTCGACATGCCGCGGCTTGCTCTGTCAATTACCGGGCGAGCGATTCCATTGCTACCCTTCCCCGTAATCGGGATGCAGTTTGAGGAGGTTGACCATCGGCGCGGTGAGAGGTTTCGTAGACGTTGAGCACCGCTTGAACATTGTTTGTGCCCGGAGGCAGGTCAGCGAGCGTGTGGAGCGGATCGTACCGCCAAAGAAGGATGCAAGAAAAAAGCCCGCGACCTAGCGCGGGCTTCGAAGTAAACCGGGCGACTTCCTACTCTCCCACACAGTTACCTGTGCAGTACCATCGGGGCTGAGAGGCTTAACGGCCGTGTTCGGGATGGGAACGGGTGGGTCCCTCTCGCTATGGTCACCCAGAAATCGCGATCAGCTATCAGCGATCAGCTTTCCGTTCCGTTGGTACGGGACCGAGAGCTGACGGCTGAGCGCCGACCGCTTTGATATTGAATACTGACGGGCCGCGAAAGAAGCAGCGCATGTCGTATGCGCAGTAAATTTTATGGTCAAGCCGAACGGGCAATTAGTAACGGTAAGCTCAGAATGTCACCACTCTTACACATCCGTCCTATCAAACTGGTCGTCTTCCAGTGCCCTACAAAGCTTACGCTTGGGAGATCTCATCTTGGGGAAGGTTTCACGCTTATATGACTTCAGCGATTATCCTGACCGAACTTCGCTACCCAGCGATGCCACTGGCGGGACAACTGGATCACAAGAGGTTCGTCCACCCCGGTC
>PLRS01000141.1:0-88435 GCA_003164035.1 Bryobacterales bacterium
ACATGACGTCGAAGGCGATCCAAATCCCCCAGGGGAATTTGTCGCTCAGATTGGTGGACCCGCCCAACCCGTAAAACACGCGGAGGTAGGTGGCATACAGCCCGGCTATCAAAATCGCCGCGAAAACTACGCGCCAGAAAGTGATTTTGGGAAGCCTCAAGCTCATTTCCGCTTGCCTTCCTTCCGCGCCACTTCTGCGCGGCGGTTGGTGATCCACCAGATGCCCCCCAGCAACACCGACCCGGTGGACACCACATCGGGGAGCAGCTCCAGCACGCGCCAGGTGGTTTCCGGCAGCGGCTCCTGCGGAACGTTTGTACGCAGGCCGATTTGCTCGAAGGGCACGGCCGACAGGAACAGCACCGAGGTGCCGCCCACTTCTTTCAGGCCGTAAATCCGGTTGTAGTACTGGTCGGGCTTGCCGGCGATACGCCGCCGGGCTTCGGCGATCAACTCGTCGCGGTCGCCGTTGACGGTTGCGCCCACCGGGCACGCCTCGGCGCAGGCGGTCTGCTTGCCGTGGCTCTGGCGCTCATAGCACATGTCGCACTTGCGAACCAGCGGCAGGCGCTTGGACCACTCGTAGGTGGGAACCTGGAACGGGCAAGCCTGCATGCAGTACCGGCAGCCCATGCACTTGGAGCTGTCGTAAATCACAGGTCCCAGCGCGGTCTTTTGCAGCGCCCCCACCGGACAGACCGAAACGCAAGCCGGCTGGAGACAACTCATGCAAAGCCGCCGGCAGTAATGATCGCCGTGTGTTTCGACCGCGGTCAGCTTGTGCGCCGAGATGTGTTCTTCGGCGGCAATCCGGTCGTTGTAGGGCAACCCCCACCGTTCGGCGCAACCCGCCTCGCAGGCTTTGCAGTCGATGCAAAGGGTACTGTCGTACAAAATGGCCCTAGGCATATTGGGACCCTCAACTCTTTTTTAGCAGAGTTTTGCCGCAATGTGTAGCAAAAACTTACAAATAAGTACCGAAGACGAGGAAAAGACCGACTATTTCGCCCGTCCGCCGTCAGTGAGGAAGAATTCCTGGGCGGTCTGCCTCCAGTTCGCTCCTGGGATCTCGGCCAGCAGGTCGTCGGTCGGACGGCCGCCGTCAGCCGCAAACGCGCCGGCGAACTCCGGTTGCCGGGCGTACAGCCGTTCGGCCGCATCGCGCATCCATTCTGCCACCAGGCTCTTGGGAATGAGGTTACGCGTCACGCTCTCTTCGTCCGGCACGTTTACCGAGACTAGCCAGCCAGCGCCGTAAGGGTCCTGCCGCAGTAACCCCGGACGCTCGGCCACTGCCGCATTGACTTCGACGACCTCGCCTTCGACCGGCGAAACCATCTCGACGCTTTCCCCGCTCCGGAACAACGTCAAAAACCTCTGTCCTTGCCGTAGCCATTGCCCGCGCTTCGGCAGTTCGACTCTTTCCAGCTTGCCCGCCAGCGCGGCCGCGAATTCAGTGGCGCCCACCCGCACCACGTTCTGCCGCTCACGCGCCATCCATCCATGGCCGGGATGATAGGAAATATGGCCGGGAGTGTGGAATCCCGCTACGAAATCTGCCGATGACACGGGGCCCAGCGCGGCCTGTGTTTCACCAACCGTATGAAGAACCTTACCGCGGTTCAGCACCCAATCCATAACCACAAAAGCCAAGAACGTTGAGAGAACCAGAATGACTGTCATAGTCTTTATCCTTTGAAGTAGCCTTCCGGCATCTCTATAGGGCACGACAAGGGCCAAAACGCCGCATTGTTCGGCAGGCTATCTGTTGCGATTTGATGCAGATCCGGCCCGTCGAAAACCACCACAATCAGGTAGTGTCGAGTAATTCTACGCCACGAAAGCCAGTAATTGCGCCAAGCCTTTCCGATTCTATGTCTTGAAGGTCCGCAGGAAAATACGACGGCCATGTAGTACAATCCAACGCTTCCGACTGAACTTGAGCCGCTCGACCTCCAGTCGCAAACCCACGGTTCTCGCCTGCGACAGGCCAGCCAAACGGCGATCCTGATTGGTAACACGGGAACAGCAGGGCCAAACACAACGCCGGCCGCGGAGCCGGTCATGCCATTCGAAGCACGTCCTGGTCGTCCGCGGCCGGTAATTGGAAAGGAGGATTGGAAGGGCTGGTTATTTAGCCGGGCCGCTTTCGGTGAGGAAGAACTCCTGGGCAGTCTGCTTCCAGTTCGCCCCTGGGATCTCGGCCAGCAGGTCGTCTGTCGGCCGGCCGCCGTCGGCGGCAAACGCACCGGCCAACCGCGGTTGCCGGGCATACAGCCGTTCTACGGCGTCGCGCATCCATTCCGCCACCAGGCTCTTGGGAATAAGGTTACGCGTCACGCTCTCTTCGTCCGGCACGTTTACCGACACCAGCCAGCCGGCGCCGTAAGGATCCTGCCGCAGCAAACTCGGATTCTCCGCCACTTCTGCGTTGACGTCGATGACCTCGCCTTCCACCGGCGAAACCATCTCCACGCTTTCCCCGTTCCGGAACAACGTCAAGAACTTCTGCCCCTGCCGCAGCCATTGACCCCGCTTCGGCAGCTCGACTCTTTCCAACTTGCCCGCCAGCGCGGCCGCGAATTCGTCGGCGCCCACGCGCACCACGGTCTTACGCTCACGCGCCATCCATCCGTGGCCGGGATGATAGGAAATATGGCTGGGAGTGTGGAATCCCGCTACGAAATCTCCTTGCGGCGCCACTGCGGGAACCGCCTGCTCCGCAGCAACGGTGTGATGGACCTTACCACGATTGATCGCCCAATCCACGACCACGAAAACCAAGAACGTTGCAAGCACCAGAATGACTGTCATAACCTTCCATCCTTTCTGGTCTCTGTATAGGGCACGGCGGATGCCAAATAACGGTCTTTGAGGGCTCTTTATCATTCATCATTTCAACCAGATACACGGCGTTGCGAAATGCAGCATTTGCCCGTTGTAGAATACGGCAACGGTACGCTGACCTGAATCGCGCCAACTTACGTAGAATCAGCGTATTGAGGAGATGTAGCAAAAGTCGACTCATCCGTAGAGAAACGCGGCGCCGAACGCGACCCACAGCAGGTTTCGCCCGCGCCCTCCAGATCCGCCTTCCCTCTGCCCGCGGTTCGACGTAGAATTCTCTTTGGACCAACCTAATATAGAGGAGAGCCTTCCATTGCCCGAACAGAACTATTCCAACCACCGGCAAACCGTGCCGGCGTTTCACTTCTTCCTGTTGCCCGTGCTGCTCTTGACGCTGATCGGTTCGCTTGTGAACCTCTACAAGTCATGGGGCGATCACGAGCGGTTCTACAGCGCAGCCCTCATCGTGGTGCTGAGCTTCTGCGTTCTTCTGGCGGCTTTGTTGAGCCGCATGTTTGCCCTAAAGGCTCAGGACCGCGCCATCCGCGCCGAGGAGAACCTGCGCCATTTCGTTCTCACAGGCAAATTGCTCGACGCGCGCTTGTCCATCCGCCAAGTCATCGCCCTGCGTTTCGCCGTTGACAGTGAATTCGTGCCGTTAGCCGCAAAAGCTGCGGCGGAAAGCCTGCCGCCGGACGCCATCAAGCAGGCCATCGGCAACTGGCGCGCCGACACCTACCGGGTCTGAGGGCCGGCTGAACCCTTCCGGCGTTTCGTCGGTGTTTCCGACGGCGTGTTGGATTTCTCGGCGGCCCTTCCTTATAATAAGAGTTCAGGATCTCTAAAAGGGGAATCGCCATCATGCCTCACCGGCTCGGCCCCAAGCTTATTTTCTCCCTGACGGTGCTGATCGTCGTCATCAGCGGGTTCACCGGCTACCTGAACCTGCGAGCGCAGAAGAACCGTCAGGTGGAAACTATGGTTATCGGCGCCGACCAACTCTCCCGCAGTATCACCAGCGCCACCTGGCACGCCATGCTCGACGACCATCGCGAGGCCGCTTACCAGATCATGGGGGTGATCGCCGACAAGCAGGGTATCGACCGCATCCGCATGTTCAACCGGGAAGGGAAGCTGGTGTTTTCGACCGATGCGCGCGAGCATCCGAGCACGGTGGTGGTGCACGACGAGGTCTGCCGCAGTTGCCACGATGCGGTGCCGGCGCGCGGCAAGCCGCCGGAAACGTCGCGCGTCCGTTTTACCCAGTCTCCCGAGGGCGCCAAAACGCTCAGCATGATCACCCCGATTTACAACGAGGCGGCCTGCGCCAGCGCCGACTGTCATGCTCACCCCAGGAATTTGAAGGTGCTGGGAGTGCTGGATGTGGCGCTGCGGCTGGACCCGGTCGAGCAGCAGGCGCGAATCATGACCCTGCAGACGGTCTTGTCCACCAGCGTGGAGGTGATCATCGGGGCAGCCTTCGTGATCCTCTTTACGCGGCGCTTTGTGGCGACACCGATCCGCGAGCTGATCGAGGGCACGAAGGACGTCAGCGCCATGGAACTCGATCGTCCCATCGAGATCGTCCATCGCAGCCAGGAACTCGACGAGCTGGTGGACTCGTTCAACGCCATGCGCGAACGGGTCAAAAAGAGCGTCGCCGAGCTGAACGAGATGGCGCAGACGCTCGAAACCAAAGTCGACGAGCGCACCCGGCAGTTGAATGCCGCTCAGCGCAAGCTCCTCCAATCCGATCGCCTGGCTTCGCTCGGGCAGCTTGCCGCCAGCGTGGCGCACGAGATCAATAATCCCGTATCCGGCGTGCTCAACCTGTCCATGCTGGTGGAGCGGATCATGAGCAACGGTGGCATTCCGCCGGGACGCGAGGCGGAGGTGCGGAAGTATCTGGGACAGATTTCGGCCGAGACGGCGCGGGTGGGGCGCATCGTTTCGGACCTGCTGGCCTTTTCGCGGCGCTCGAAACCGCAGCACGGTTCCGCCGACCTCAACCACCTGGTCCGCACCACCATGGGGTTGGTGAGCCATAAGCTGAAACTGACCGAGGTCGAGCCGGTGCTGGAACTGGCCGACGACCTGCCGCCGGTCCTGTGCGACGCCTCGCAGATCCGGCAGGTAATTCTGAACCTGGCGTTGAATGCGGCCGAGGCGATGCAATCCAAGGGCGGGGGAAAGCTGACGGTCACGACCGGCACGCTGCCGGACAGGAGCGGGGTAGAGTTGCGGGTGCGGGATACGGGCGAGGGTATCGCGCCCGAAAACCTATCCAAGATTTTCGATCCGTTTTTCACCACCAAACCGGAAGGGAAGGGAGTGGGCTTGGGGTTGGCCGTGCTCTACGGCATCGTCAAGGCTCACGACGGCGAAGTGGAAGTGACCAGCCGGCGCGACCAGGGAACGACGTTCACCGTGACCCTGCCGCTGAAGCCAGGCGTCCCGCCGGTGGCGTCCGGGGTAGCGCAGGGCCATGCGGTGTGAGCGCGCTTTACGTGGTGGCGGTGGGAGCGGTGCCGCCCAAGCCTCTGGAATGGATCGAGGCGGCGGCCGCCGAGTGGTTTCCGCTGCCGGTGGCGCGGTTGCCGGCGCTGCGCATGCCGGAACGCGCCTACGACCCGGCTCGCGGGCAGTACCATTCGGTCGAGATCCTGAAGGCGGTGGCGCGGGCCGCGCCCGCCAACACCACCCGCATTCTGGGCGTCACCGAGGTGGATCTTGCCATCCCGGTGCTCACCTTTCTGTTCGGCCAGGCACAGCTCGATGGACCGGTGGCGGTGGTTTCTTTGTGCCGCCTGCGCCAGGAGTTCTATGGCTTGCCCGCCGACGAGGCGCTGCTCCGCGAGCGCGCCGCCAAGGAGGCGTTGCATGAGCTGGGGCACACCTTCGGCCTTACGCATTGCAGCGACACGAGGTGTTCGATGAGCCTTTCCACCGATATCGCGCTGGTGGACGCCAAGGGGGGACGCTACTGCCCGCGCTGCGGCGCCCATCTGGTGCGCCGGTTTGCCGCGCTGGACGGAGAACAGTCATGAAGAATATCTGGCACATCCTGATCGTGGACGACGAAGAAGTGATGTGCGAATCCATGGCCGCGTGGCTTCGCGAAGACGGCTACCGGGTCGATACCGCGCCCAACGGGCGGAAGGCCGTCGAACTGGCCCAGGCGGCCGACTATGCCATTTACTTCATCGACCTGAAAATGCCCGGCGGCATGGACGGCATCGATACCATGATGGAGATCCGGCGGATCCGTCCGGAGGCCTCGATCATCATCATCACCGCCTACGCCACCGTCGATACGGCCATCCAGGCGATGAAGGAAGGGGCGCAGGAGTACATCGTCAAGCCGTGCAACCCGCAGGAGATCTCGCTGCTGGTCTCGCGCATTCTGAAGCTCAAGAAGCTGCAGCGCGAGAACGCCATTCTGCGCAAAAAGATCAGCCGCCAGTACCACCATCACGACCTGATCACCAAGAACGCCCGCATGGAGGATATCCTCAGCCTGGCGCGCGACATTTCGAGCCTGCGAAGCACGGTGCTGATTCGCGGCGCCAGCGGCACCGGCAAGGAACTGGTGGCCCGAGCCATTCATTACTCGGGCGACCGCGCCGCCCGGCCCTTCGTCACCGTCAGTTGCGCCGCCCTCACCGAAACCCTGCTCGAAAGCGAGCTGTTCGGTTATGAAAAAGGCGCCTTCACCGGCGCCGGGGCGCAGACCCGGGGGAAATTCGAACTGGCCAATGGCGGCACGATTTTTCTCGACGAGATCGGCGACATTTCGCCCAAGCTGCAGGCCGACCTTCTGCGCGTGCTGCAGGAGCGCTGCTTCTACCGGGTGGGCGGAAGCGAAGAGGTGCGGGTGGACGCGCGGGTGATCGCCGCCACCAACAAGGACCTGGCCCAGTTGGTGGCCGAGGGGAAGTTCCGCGACGATCTCTACTATCGGTTGAACGTGATCGAGATCCGCATCCCGCCGCTGCGGGAACGGCGCGAAGATATCCCGCTGCTGGTGGAGCACTTCGTCGAGAAGCTCGCCCACGAACTGGGCAAGGAAGTGAGCGGCATCTCCGAGGGAGCCATGAAGCTGCTGCTCGATTACGACTGGCCCGGGAACGTGAGGGAGCTCGAAAACGCCATCGAGCGCGCCATTGTTACCTGCCGTAACGGCAAGCTGCAGGAGTCCGACTTCTCTTCGCTCGAAGGGAGCATAGGGCGGAACCAGCCCTGGCAGGTGCCCGACCTGCCCCTGGCGGAACTGGAGCGCCAGGCCATCGTGGCTGCCCTGGAGCGCAAGAGCGGCAACGTAAAAGAAGCCGCCGCCGCCCTGGGCATCGACCGGTCCACGCTCTACGACAAGCTCAAGCGGTACGAGATTCCGCGCTGACGCCGGGACACGCTTTCAAGCTGTGAGCGCGAGACGTGTCGAGACTCCGATCTCCTGATCTCGGCCCGTCGGTTCGCGCCGCACGGGACACGACAACCGCCGGCAGATCGCCGTGGGGCAGACCATCGTTTCTTGTGGTCTGCCCTACACTCTGGCAACTCGACCACGCTCCTTTGTCCTCGTCATTCCCCACTCGCACGGAACCACTCCGGGACCAGTGACTTGGCGGGCAGACCACGAAAAACGATGGTCTGCCCCACTTCCCGCACGAGTGTCATGCCGCCGCCTTTGGCATCCGGCCGGCGAGTGCGATAATGTCGATCTGATGCGCCGCACGCTCTACTGGGAGCAGATTTCACTCAAACGCTGGACCTCCGCGTCGGGGTACGTGGAGGAAGAGAACGGCACGTGGACGGCCAACCTCTACCGCAACCAGCGCACTGGAAAGGCGTGGACCGAGCGTAAGACGGGATTTGCCGCCAGCGCCGACGCCCGCCGCTGGGTGGAACGCGAGGCCGAGGATTAAGGTTCCGATTCGCGGGGCGCGAATTGCCGGGCCAGCGTATTTCCGGGCAACCGCTCCCTAACGGTCGCGGCTCGGAAACGCGCCAAACCGAGCCGCGACCGTTAGGGAGCGGTTGCTTAATTATGTAGCCGTAATTCCGAAATCGGAGGCCCAGCAAGGTTACTTCCTGCCCCTTTTCTCGAGTTCTTCGCGTGTCGGCCAGGTGTTTGGGTCCGCGTTCAGAAACTCGATGTGGCGAGCGCCGTCGGTAAAAACCAGAATATCGCCTCCCGGGTCTTCACCATGGATATGGAGCTCCCCGTACACATACAGCCGATTGCCGTCGCAGAAAAGGGGCCGTTCCTCCCCGTATTGGATTTCCTGTCTCACGTGAAGGCTGTCATCCAGCACGACGATCCGGTTATAGCCACGGGCCACGGAGGCGTTTCGGATCAGCTCGCGCACGTCGGCCACCGGGTATGCTTTTCCATCGATGCTCAGGTTGCAAACATGGCTGACATGAGCCAGCACCCGGCCGGAATCCAGTAGCTTCGCGCGGTCCAGAGCGGCAATGATTCTGGCGCGATCGGAACCGACGGGAGCTTCCTGCGCCTGGGTCGCCGCATGCCATAGGAAGAAGATGGCGATGGCGCCAAGGGCCCCCGGCGGATGGTATTTATTGAGACGCATCCCGCTGCTCGATCTCCCGCAGGCGCTTTTGGACCTTGGCCACATACTGTGAATCGCCTCCGCCGTTGTAGGCCTTCACGGCATCGGGCAACCAGGGCCGCCAGCCATCGATGGTCCACGCCGCGCTTCCTTTTCGGTACCCTAACTGTGTGCCTTTCTTCAGGATGGCATTGGGGTCCAGACGATTGGTTTCCGCCAGGCTTTCTACCGTCGTACCTTCTCTCCGCGCAATCGCCCCGAGCGTATCGCCGTCGCGTACCGAATAATTTCTGAGAGCCGGTTCATAGCGGGTCACCAGCTTAGTTTTCATCGCTTTTGTGACCAACCAGGCGATACCGCCCTTGATGCTGAGTTCACCGGTCAGCTTTCCCGCCAGAGCTTTGCGCAGCTCCGGTGTTGTAATCAGATCGCTGTGCTCGGCGCCGGTACGGAGCACCTTCCATCCCGGATCGACGGGGTTCCCGATTTGCATAGGGTCGGTCGCCCAGTGTGAGTCCTTCGGTCCGGCCATGACCTCGGTCCATACCATCGCTTTTACCAGGTGCCAGTCTAAGTCGGTATACCCGGCGACACCTTTTAGGCGCTTGTTGTAACCGTCCACCTCCTGCTGGATTAACTTGTCATAATCGTTCCATCGGGGATCGAACGTCGGCTTGATTCTGAGGTGACCGTTGGCTAGCTCGCCCGCCATCAGATCGATGACATCGGTCTCTCCCCGATGGTGCATCAGATGACCGTGGCCTAATAGGCCGTGCGTCGATAAATAGCCGCGGAACCTCCCGATCACGAGTTCGTTCCGGACGTACGCCTGCAGGAACCTCTTCGCCGCTTCCAGATCCGGAACCGGCCTGCAGCCTTCGGCCAACGAACAGCGCTCGGGGGGTTCCAGTTCCAATCCGCCGCCCAGTTGCAAGGCGCGTATCCGTTTCAATCTGCTCATGCAGGCCCTCCGCGACACCAATCATCTGGTTCGTATCATACGATGATACCCGGACCATCCTTGCGCCTACTTCACCGGCGCCCTGAAGCTGTAGTTGCCGGACTCGACTTCGAAGACGGCGGCGCCAGCTTCGGTGCGCAGCAGCTTCACGCCGCGGGCGTGTTGCGCCGGATGGCCCGATTCGGTGACTTGAGCCGGGTCCGCCGCCGGCACCCAGACGGTAGCGGTGGTATTGGGCGGGATGGCGACGTTGAGCTGGAACTGGCCAGGTTCGCGTTTCCAGGCGGTGGTAATCGGTCCGTAGGGAGACTGGTGCGCGCCGTTGACGAAGGTGAGATCGCCGGCCGGGTAGGGGTGAATCAGAATGTGGCGGAAGCCGGGCTGGTCGGGATCAGAACGGATGCCGGCCAGGTATTCGTACATCCACACGGCCAGGTCGCCGATCTGCATCACGTGGTTGCCGGAGTTCATGGCCGGATCGGCGGTGTCGCCGTTCCACAATTCCCATACCGTGGTGGCGCCCTTTTGCACCATGTAGCCCCAGCCGGGATACGTTTTCTGGGTGGCGATTTCGTAGGCCAGGTCGGAGCGGCCGTTGTCGGAAAGCGTGCGCATCAGCCACTGCGCGCCCACCAGGCCGGTGCCCACGTGCCCATGGCTGACTTCTTCGATGTTGCGGGCGAGCGCGGCCAGCACCGGGGCGCGGAATTGATCCGGCGTCATTTGAAAATAGAGCGGCAGGATGCTGGAAGTCTGCGTGCCGTTGTCGTAAGCGCCCTTATCGGGATTGTAGAATTTCTTCTGGAACGCGGCGCCGGTTTCGGCGGCGCGGGATTCGAGCGCGGCGGCATCGTCGGCCTTGCCCAGAATGCGGGCGTAGCGGGACATGGTCCGCAGCAGGTGATAGTAATACGCCGAAGCAATCAGGGTCTTATCGGTGACGCGGGTGGGGTCCTGGGAATGAATCAGCTTGGGATCTTCGGGCGGCACGCACCAATCGGCGTATTGATCCTTGGAAGTCAGGCCGTCGTGTACGTAGGTCTGTTCCAGGTCGATCCAGCGCTTCATGGCGGGGTAAGTGCGCTCCAGCACGCGGCGGTCGCCGTATTGGTCGTAGAGCATGCCGGGCACGAACAGAAACGTGCTGGGCCAGGTGAGGTCGTCGTAGTAAAGCGGCCAATAGTTGGGAGACACCACGGGGATGGAGCCGTTGTCACGCTGGGAATCGGCCAGATCTCGTTCCCACTTGGAGTAGAACGCCGCCACATTAAACAGGTACGATTCCGAGCGGCTCACCTGAGAACGGTCGCCCAGCCAGCCCTGGCGCTCGTCGCGCTGCGGGCAATCGGTGGGGATGCTGCGATAATTGCCGCGCACACCCCAAAACACGTTGTGGTGGATCTGATTCAGAATCTGGCTGGAACTGGTGAAGTTGGCGGTGACGGCCATATCGTCATGCACCACGCGGCCTTCGATGGACGCCAGGGTGGGCTCGCCCGGATAGCCGGTCACTTCCACGTAGCGGAAACCGTGATAAGTGAAGCGCGGCTCCCAGGTTTCCGCCGGGCCGCCGCGCAGGGTGTAGAGATCGGCGGCGCGGGCGGTGCGCAGGTTGGCGGTATAGATGGACCCATCGGGCTGGAGAGTTTCGGCGAAGCGCAGACGGACTTCGGCGCCGCGCGGACCGGTGACGTTCAGCCGGCACCAGCCCACCATGTTCTGGCCCATGTCGTAGATCCACACGCGGGGCGCGAGCGGCTTGGCCGAAACCGGCTTGATGGTTTCGATTACGCGCAGCGGCTCGGCCATTTGCGCCGCCAGCGCGCCGGAGGGGCCGGCTACCAGGTGCGCGGTTTCCCATTGGGAATCGACATAGCCGGCGCGATCCCAGGCGCCCAATTCCGCGCGGGCGTCGTACTCTTCGCCGTCATACTCGTTGTTGGCGCGGATGGGTCCCTTGGTGGAAAGCTTCCAGGAATCGTCGGAAACCACGGTCTGGCGCGAGCCGTCGGCATATTCCAGGTTGAGCTGGAGGATGGCTTTGGGGAAACCGAAATTGCGGGTCTGGTCGACGCGCGGTGCGTGAAACCGGCCGTTGCCCAGGGTCAGGCCGATGGCGTTGGCACCGTTGACGATCTGACCGGTGACGTCGAAAGTGACGTAGAGCGCGTGCTTGTCGTAATCGGTGAGGCCGGGGGAAAGAACGTTGTCGCCGATTTTGGCGCCGTTGAGATAGAACTCGGAAAGGCCAAGGCCGGAGTAATAGACCGTGGCGCGGGCAACTTTGCCATGGGTGGAAAACTCCTTGCGCAGATAGCGCGCCGGCAGGCGATGCTCGGCGGTGAGCCCGACGCGTCCCCAAGGGGCCATGCCGTAGGCGCCTAGCTCCACGGCTGGCGCCCAGGCGACCGGGTCCGCTGCCGTTACCTTCCAGGCATCGGAGGAGGCGACCACCAGCGGCTCGCCGGAATCGAACTCCACCCGCGCCACCGCGATCAGGCCGGCGGGGGTGTCGTCCTTGCCGTGGTGCGCGGTGACTTCGACGGTGTTGGCACCGGCGTGCAGCGCGCCAGCGAGGTCCGCCACGATGGGAAGATGCGCTTCGGATCGGGTGGCGACGGCCCGGCCGTTGACGCTGACGTCGGCCTCGTTGGCGGCGCCGGCAATCACGAATCCGCGGACAATTCTGCGGCCTTCGGGAATCGTGATTTCAGTGCGGAAGACGAGCGTTCCGGCGGGTGCGCCAGTGGTCGCGCCGGCGGCGTTCCAGATCCAGTGCGCGCCTTCGAGCGAATGATAGACGCTGGCCGGATCCTCGTAGCCGGCGGCTTCATCCCGCCCGATCCATTTCCCCTGCCAGTCCTTAGCATCGAGCAGCCCCATGGTGAAGCTGGCCGAAGCGCTCCAGCCGCTCTGTTTTCCATCCTGGTCCCAGACGCGAACGCGCCAGAAGGCGGCGGCGCCGGAGGCGAGCGGGTGGCCGGCATACGGGACCTGGGTGGATTCGCCGGACACGATCTTGCCGCTGTCCCAGAGGTCGCCCTGACCCGCATCGAGAGCGCGTTCGGTGGACGACACCAGGATGCGATAGGCGGTCTGGTGCAGGCTGCGGGTACGCGGGTTGGCGGGTGTGAGAATCCACGAGAACCGTGGTTGGGTCGCGTCGATCCCTTGCGGATTGGCACGGTACTCGACACGGAGCTGGCCGGGCTGGAGCGAAGCCGCGGCGCACGCGGCCGCAAAAACAAACGCACAAGTAAGGGCTTTCATGGTTATCGCCGAAGGAAACGATATCACGCTTACAGAAAGGCGAGGAGCACGAGGTTCGATTGCGGCGACAAGATGGGCGTCGTTGACCGCGTTGTGCAGAATTGTGCAGATTTGGGGAAAGCCAGTGGCGTGTCCACGAAGCAGGTGGGCAGTGTGCGCGAAGGGAAGAGCCGCCTGGAAAGGCGGCTGCAGCCATGATTGGCTGCCCCACAGCGCAACATAGCCGCAGCCAAAAGCGCCGGGATGAGTCCCGGTGTGGCAGACCGAGGGTCTGCTCCACGGAGAAATCGTTGCGGCGGGAGAACGGGTTGTCAGGCGGCGGTGGGGAGGGGTTTGTTCTGGGAGTCGCCGGGTTTGTGCATTTTTGTGCATTTTGGGGCGGTTCGGGAAGCGCGGCGTTTCGCGACTTCGGACGGAGTGGGAGCGGTGGCTTGCTCGATGATGAATCGGGCGGCTTTGAACTGGACGCTGGGGGAAGCTTTGTCGTCGCGGAGGATGTCGCCGAGGGTTTGGTAGGCGAGGTCGGCCAGGGTCATGGCTCTTTCGCGGAGCATGAGGTCGCGATCGGCGAAGGCTTGCTTGAGGGCGGTTTCGAAATGGGGCAGGTCGCGGCGCCAGGCGAGGACGTCCTTGCGGAGAACGTTCGCGAGGGCGACGGCGCCATGGATGGTGCCGCCGGAGGAGATCACGTCGAGGACCTCTTGCTGTTGCGGTGTGAATTCAGTTTCGGCCATGAGAAGCTCTTCTGGCCAACACGATAACAGGCGAGCGGGCGCGAGACGGGGTGAGGGGGACGGAGCGGGCGGGTGGGGGGCGATGGAAACAAAGGGGTAAGTGAGGTCAGGGAAAATTTCGAAAGTCTGTGACCGGGGGTTTGGGGGAGGGGGGGGAAGGCAGGGGCGAGAAGATTGGCTGGCGATTGTGCAACGGTTGTGCAGATTTGGGGGAAACGAGTGTCCACGAAACAGGTGGGCAGGGGCGTGAGGGGAAGAGCCGCCTGGAAAGGCGGCTGCAGCCATGATTGGCTGCCCCACATTGTGCAACGGTTGTGCATCCTGAGCGCCGCTCGGCGTGAAAAAACAAATAAGTCCTTTAATTTCTTCACTGGTTGTTGCCGGGGGCTTTTTACGTTGTGCAGGATTGTGCAAGAAAAGCGGAAAGGAATCTCCGAACCGATGCCGTGGAATTTGGGTTGAGCCAGGTTGCCGGGGACGGATTTCCCCAAATCGGTTAAGCACCCCCAAGCCCCTCGCCGCCTGCCTTCCAGGTGTTATCCTGCAAGGGCGACAGGCCGGGAGGCCTGTCCCACGGACTCAGTGAAGCATATTGGCTTTCAGCACGGGGAATCGGAGATGGAGATCGGGCGAATCGAGCTCGACGGCGCCCGGGTGACGGCGGAATTCGCCATCCGCAACCGATCCGGCGGCGCTTGGCGTTCTTCCGAGGGATTCGCCATCGGCTACCATCTTTTCGATGCCGAAACGGGCACGCTCATCGTGGACGGCGCGCGCGTACACGCCCCGCGCGACCTCGCGCCCGGCGATTCGGCGCAAATTTCGATCGGCTTCGAGCTGCCGCCCGAAGACGGGCGCTACCAGGTATTGATTTCCGCCATGCGCGAAGGCAAATGCTGGTATTACGAGCGCGGCTGGCCGTTCGTGTTGGTGGAGGCGACCGTTCGCGGCGGCATGTCGCGGCTCGAGGCGGGGCGCGTGGCCACGCGCGGTAGCCTGGCGCGGCGCCGCCTGCTGCGGTCGCTGGGGCGCGGGCTGGTGTATCCCTGGGTCACCATCTGGCGCAACCGCGGTTTGATCCGGGTGATGGTCCGCCGCGACATTCTGGGGCGGTACCGGGGCTCGTTCGGCGGCGTCTTCTGGACCGTATTCAATCCGCTGCTGCTGATTCTGACCTACGCCTTCGTCTTCGGCGCGGTCCTGCGGTCGCGTTTTCCGGGCGACCCGAGTCCGCTCGGCTTCCCGCTCTACTTTCTGGCCGGCATGCTCCCGTGGCTGGCCTTTAGCGAGGCCGCCGGACGTGCTCCCAGCGTTATGCTGGAGCATCGCAACTTCGTCAAAAAACTGGTGTTCGCGGTGGAGACGCTGCCCGTCAACCTGGTAGTCTCGGGGCTTGTCAGCGAGGGTTTCGCGCTGTTGCTGTATTGCTGCCTGGTCCTTTTCGCGCGCCATCGCCTGCCGCTTACCGTGCTCTGGCTGCCGCTGCTGGTGGTGCCCCAGGTGCTGTTTACGGCCGGCGTGAGCTGGAGCCTGGCGGCGCTGGGCGCGCTGTTTCGCGACCTGGGGCAGATCATCGGCTTCCTGCTGACGATCTGGTTTTTCATCACTCCCATCTGCTACCCCGAACAATCCCTGCCCCCATGGGCCGCGCCGGTGTTTGTCAAGAATCCGATCTACGTGCTGGTACGCGGCTACCGCGCCGTCTTTCTCGAAAATCGCGCGCCGGCGATGGGTTCTTTGTGGAAATTCTGGGTGCTGGCGCTGGTAGTCTTCCTCCTCGGCCACGCGGGATTTTATAAACTAAAGAAGTCCCTCGCGGATCTGTTGTGAAACATCTCGCGGTAGTGCTGCTTCAATTCGGACCCGTGGGGGTGTTTTTGCTGGCGATTATCGAATCGTCCGGCCTGCCGATTCCCGCCATCCTGGATATTTCTCTCACCTTGGTGGCCTGGAAAAGCCCCGAACACGCTTACCTGGCGGCGGCGCTCGCGGTGGCCGGTTCGCTGATCGGCAATCTCGGTCTCTTTTCGGCCGCGCGCTTCGGGGGCAGCCGGTGGGTGAAGGCGCCCGATCCGGAAGCTCCCGCGCGGTTTCGGCAGTGGTTCCAACGCTACGGTCTGATTACCGTGTTCGTGCCGGCCGTGCTGCCGATTCCGCTGCCGTTGAAAGTGTTCGTGATCTCCGCCGGCGTGCTGCGCACCGGGTGGGCGCGCTTCATCGCGGTGGTAGTGGTGGCGCGAACCGTTCGCTACTTCGGCCTGGCCTGGCTGGGCCTAAGCCTGGGCGGGGACGCGCCGGCTTTCCTGAAGCGAAATATGTGGACTTTCACCGGCGCGGCGGCCGCCCTGGTGCTGGTACTATTCGTGCTGGTGTGGCTGGCCGACCGGCGCGGCGACGGCGCGGACGTTACAATAAGTTGATCGGCCCGCTGCTTTCGAATGCCAAAGCGAATTGCGATTGTGGAAGACGAAGCCGAGCTGGCTTCGCTGCTGGAATACAACCTGGGGCGTCAGGGCTACCAGACGCAGGTGCTCAACGGGGCTAAGGGCACGGTCAAGTCGCTCGAATCCGGGCGGCCGGACCTGATTCTGCTCGACGTCATGCTGCCCGATATCGACGGGTTCGAACTGTGCCGCGAAATCCGCCGCTCGCCCACGCTGGGCCGCACGCCTGTGCTGTTTCTGACGGCGCGCTCGGATGAAGTGGACCGGGTGCTGGGCCTCGAAATCGGGGGCGACGACTACATGACCAAGCCGTTCAGCCCGCGCGAGCTGGTAGCCCGCGTCAAGGCGCACTTGCGGCGCGGCGAGATGGACGCCGATTCGCCGGCGCTGGAGATCGGCCCGTTCCGGCTGGATCGCACCGGCCGGCGCGTGTTTCTGGGCGACCGCTCGTTGAATCTGACCTCGACCGAGTTCAACCTGCTGGAGTTTTTCCTGACCCATCCCGGCCACGCCTACAGCCGCGACCAGTTGCTGGATGCGGTCTGGGGCGAGCAGCGCTACGTGACTCCGCGCACCGTGGACGTACACGTGCGCCGCCTGCGGGAGCAAATCGAGGAGCAGCCCGATTCTCCCAAGTATCTGACCACCATTCGCGGCTTCGGTTATCGCTTCGAGGAGTTTTCGTGACCGCCAGAATTTTTTTCAAATTGATTGCCGGTGTATTCTGTCTGCTGCTGGTGGCGCTGGTGACGGTGGATTTTTTCACCACCAGAGTGGCCCGCGACGCTTACGTTCGAACCCTGGCCGACCAATTGACCGGCAAGGCCCGTCTGCTGGCTCTGGACATGGACGCGCCCGGCCGGGTGGATGGGGCGCGCGTCCGGGCGCTGGCGCAGGCCGGCGCGGCGCGGGTCACCGTGATTCGCGCCGATGGCGGCGTGGTGGCCGATTCCCAGGCCGACGCCGCCCGCATGGAAAACCACCGCACACCCAACCGCAAGGAACTCATGGCGGCCTTCGCGGGGCGCGCCGGGCAGGATATCCGCACCAGCGCCACGCTGCACGTGCCGTTTCTTTACGTGGCCGTACCGATACCCGGCGGAGCGGTGCGCCTGGCCGAGCCGCTCTCGCTCATCGACGGACAGGTGGCACAGGTGCGGACCCGCATACTGGAAAGCACGGCCATGGCGTTTCTGCCGGCCATCCTGCTGGCGGCGGTGCTGGCGCGCTGGATATCGCGCCGCTTCGCCACCATCATGTCCCACGCGGTCGAGCTGGCTCGGGGAAACTTCCGCGCCCGCCTGGCCGATACCGGCAACAGCGAATTCGGCCAACTGGCCCTCACGCTGAACGAAACCGCCGAGAACCTGCAGAGCACCGTGGAGCAATTGCAGCGGGAACATATCGAACTGGAAAAGCTGGAGCGCATCCGAAAGGACTTCGTCATCAACGTGTCACACGAGCTGCGCACGCCGCTGGCATCCATCCAGGGCTACACCGAAACCCTGATGGACGGCGCCCTCCACGACCCGGACCACAACATGCGCTTCCTCGGCATTATCCGCCACAACGCCGAGCGGCTGGCGCGGCTCACCGAAGACCTGTTGACCCTGTCGCGCATCGAGCAAAAACGCCAAAACCTGGAATTCGAGCCGCGCAATATCCAGGCGCTGATCGGACAGGCCATCGAACAGGTGCGGCCCATCGCCGAAAAGACCGAGATCCGGCTGGTGTCCGCACTCGATCCGGCCGTCACCGAAGCCTGGTGCGACGACGAAGCCGTTTCGCAGGTGTTCAGCAATTTGCTCGATAACGCCATCAAGTACACTCCCCGCGGCGGCACCATCACGGTTGGCGTCCGGCCCGCCGGCCAATTCGTCGAAGCCTGGGTGAGCGATACCGGCGCCGGTATTCCGTCCGAGGATTTGCCGCGGCTGTTCGAGCGTTTCTACCGGGTGGATAAGGCGCGCTCGCGGGAACTGGGCGGCACAGGGCTCGGTCTGTCCATCGTCAAGCACCTGGTGGCGTCGCACAACGGCGTGGTTCGTGTGGAAAGCCACGTCAACCGGGGGTCCACTTTTTTCTTCACTTTGCCGGCCGAGGAAGCGGCCCTGCCGGCGCCTCAGCTTAATCCTGAATTTACGGCCTCGTAACGATCCTGTAACGCGAACGCTGTTAGCGTAATTTTGCGGGAGCCGATAAAGAGGTTATGAAGAAGATTCTCCTCATCGAAGACGACTCGGACTTATTTTCCTTGCTGAAATACAACTTGGAAAAGGAAGGATTTCAACTTTCGGGCCTGCAGACCGGCAAAGGCGCCATCGAGCTGTGCCGGCAGGTGCGGCCGGACTTGATTCTGCTCGATATCATGCTGCCCGATTCCGACGGTCTGGACATCTGCAAGGGCATTCGCCGGGACCCGGAGTTGGCTGATACACCCGTGATTTTCCTCACCGCGCGCGCGTCGGAAACCGACCGGATTGTCGGTCTGGAGCTCGGCGCCAACGACTACGTGGTGAAGCCGTTCTTCGTGCGCGAATTGATTGCGCGCATCAAGCTGCAAGTCCGCGGCGCGACGCGCAACCAGAGCACCGCCGCGCGCGTGCTCGAAGCCGGCGGCCTGGAAGTGGATACGGCCAGCCGCCAGGTGCGCCTGAACAGCCGGCCGCTGGCGCTGACCGCTACCGAGTTCCGCCTGCTGGAATTCCTCATGACGCGTCCGGGAGTGGTCTTTAGCCGCGAGCAACTGCTGAATTCGGTGTGGGGGCAGGACCGCGCCATTACCGACCGGGCGGTGGATGTTTATGTGCTTCGGCTGCGGCAGAAGATCGAAGAGGACCCGGCCGCGCCCGTGCTGATCCATTCCGTCCGCGGCTTCGGCTACACCTTCGAGCCGCGCCGGGCGATGGCAGCTATGGAAGTGTGAACCGCGCTGCCGAGCCGCGAGTGTAAAGGCAGCGGTCATTGGCGGTGGATGACGGCAAACCGGAACAAAGTACCCGTTTGTCCGCCGTAAGTTATTGATTCGTGGCAAAAACCGGCACTAAGTACTCCATTTCGGAATTACGGCCAATAATGAGCGACCGCTAGGCAGCGGTTTTCTTAATACGTGGCCGTCATTCCGAAATCGTGTACTAAGTACCGGTTTTCCACGCTGGGTAGCCAGGACCCGACGAAATCCGGCCTGAGGTCTAAGCCTTTAGACCTGGAAGGAGCTGCCGCACCCACAGGTGGATTTCACTTGCGGGTTGTTGAACTTGAAGCCGGCGCCCTCCAGGCTCTCGACATAGTCCACTTCGGCCCCATCCAGATAGAGCAGGCTGGCCTGATCGACGAATACCTTCAAGCCCTCGTAGCTGTAAGTTTTGTCCAGCATGTTGGGTTGGTTTTCGAAGGCCATCGAATAGCTGAAACCGGAACACCCGCCGCCGACTACGGCGATCCGCAGCCCGGCTGGCGACGGCTGCTGCGAAGACATGATTTCCTTTACCTTGCCAATCGCTTTTTCGGTCAGTTGAACCATTGAATATACTCCTTAGATTTCGGAAGCTCCGATCAGCCCCATTTTGCCAGACGGAAGCCTGTAATTTCAATTACAAGCGTTTAGATGCCTCGGGAGAGCCCCCGGTCGCGTAAAATGCGGGCCGAACGGTAGGCTTTCACCCGCGGCCGGTGTGCGGCGGTTCGGCCAGAAGGACCTCGAGCGCCCTCAGGCCCTGTTGCCCGCCCATCGCGATCAGGGTATCGCCAGCCTGAATGGCCGCATCGGCCGGCGGGTTGAAGTGCATCTTTCCATGGCAGTCGCGAATCGCCATCACGATCACCCCCAGGTCGCGGCTAAGCTGCATTTGGCGGATGGTCTTGCCCACCGTTTCGCAACCCTCCGCCACCAGTACCTGTTCAATAGCCGTTTCTTCCTTCACGTCGTTGGTGGCAAAATCCAGGAATTGCACCACGTGCGGACGAAGCAGCGATTGCGCCAGGCGGTGGCCGGTGAGCGCATAGGGCGCAATCACCGAACTCGCGCCGGCCCGCCGCATTTTTTCCACGGCGCCCTCTTCGGCCGCCCGCGCGGCCACGTAAAGGTCGGGGTTTAAGGCCTTGGCCGATAGCAGGACGAACAGGTTATCGGCATCGGTGGCCAGCGCCGCCACCAGGCCGTGCGCCCGTTCCACGCCCACCTGCCGCAAGCTATCGTCGTGGGTGGCGTCGGCCGCTACCGCCAGCATGCCCGCCATCATGGCGCGTTCGGCGCGGGCCGGGTCGCTATCCACGACCACAAAGGGCGCGCCGGCGCGTTGCAATTCCTCCGCGGCCCCGCGCCCTACCCGCCCGAAACCGCAAATGATGTGGTGATGGTTGAGCTTCTCGATCATGCGTTTGTTCCGCCGCTTGTTGAAGACGTCTCCGAATTCCAGTTCGATGATGGTCTGGGTCATGGCGCCAATGGCGATGAAGATGGTGGTGACCCCGAACATGATCAGGAAGGAATTGAACACCCGCCCGGCGTGCGAAAGGGGATGCACTTCGCCATAACCGACGGTGGTCATGGTGATGAGCGTCATGTAAAAGGCGTCGAAGGGCGGATAGTGGTCGATCAGGGTGAAGCCCACCGTGCCCGTGACGAGCGTGCCCAGAATCGCCCCCGCAATGAAGAGAAATCGCCGCGTCAGCCGGTTCATCCCGTTTCCCAAGCCCAAGTATAGCGGCCGGCATGGCGGAGGGATAGGTTCCGGCCCCGGCCTTTGCTAAACTGGACTGGTGGCAGTTGCTCGCGGGCAACTGCTTTATCCACCACGCGGGGGCCGGTAGCTCAGTAGGTAGAGCATGTGCCTTTTAAGCACAGGGTCGCGGGTTCGAGTCCCGCCCGGCTCACCATCGCTAAGTCTTACATCATCCGGCATCCGAAATAGCCACGCCCCGCCGATGCCTCTGTCCGCATCCGAAAGAGACACGAAATCGGTGTCTGGCTGTGCAAGAGATCGCGCGGTGGTGTAGCTTGTTTATGGGTCCATCAACTCCGGATACGCGTCCGAGACGCGGTCGATCTCCCGGGCCTGGCCGGGCGAAAGTCCTGCATCGGGATCCAAACACCAGATACCGTCGAGCAGGCCCTGGCGGCGAAGGACTTCGTGCACGCCGGCGATCGAGCCGCGGAACCCGTTCGCCACATCGAAGATGGCACCGTTGGCGTCGGTCAGCCGCGCGGCCGTTTCCAGCCATTCCGGCGCGTCCGGGTTGCGGTGAATCGCTTCGAGTGTCGCCACCGCCCGGCGGGTCCAGACGGCCCACTGGCCAAGCAGGCCGCCTACCATGCGGAGGCCGTGGAAGGTCGTAACCAAATCGAGGACGATGTGGTCGTCGTTGCCGCTGTAGAGGGCGATTTCCGCGGCACGGCCCGATTCGGCCACGCCCCGCAGCACGTCGAGCGTATGGTAGCGGTTGAACGGCGCAATCTTGATGGCGACGACCGAATCCAGGCTGGCGAAGCGGCGCCAGAAATCCGCGTCGAGCACACGCCCGCCCACCGCCGGCTGCAAATAGAACCCGACCAGGGGCAGCACCTCGCCGACGGCGCGCGCGTGCGCGATCAGTTCATCGGTGGTGGAGCCGGCCAGCGAGGCGAGACTCAGCAGCACGGCGTCGTAGCCCAGCCGCGCGGCGCATTCGGCCTCGCCGAGCGCCTGGGCTCGGGCGCCGCACACGCCCGCAATCTTCACCACCGCGTGCCCGCCCGCCTCTTCGCGCGCGAGCGCGAGCACCGGCTCGTATAATCCGTGTTCGCGAATGGCAAACTGGGTGGTGTGCACCCCCACCGCGATTCCGCCGGCGCCGGCATCCAGATAGTAGCGGGTGAGCCCGCGCTGGCGGCGCTCATCGAGCTTGCGCGCGGAGGTCAATGCCAGTGGATGCGCCGGAATCACCACTCCCTCGCGCAGCCGCCGGCGCCAATCAAAAGGCGCCATCGCGCACCTCGAAATGAGTCGGCTTGTCCAGCGTCGGCAGGCCGGCCACGATCCACTCCGCCTGCCGTTGAATCAGGTCAGCCGCGGCGACTGAAGGCGGTCCGAGCAACCGGCGGCACAGCGAGGAATCGTTCAGCAGTGCGGTTTCCGCTTCGCGCCCCTCGAAGCGCGGCTCGATGCGGAACAATTCGCCGAACCGCTCCGCGATCGAGCGCACGCGCAACGTCTCGGGACCGGTGACATTCAGTATGAGCGGGGGAGAGGACGCCAGCGCCAGCGCGCGCAGAATGATGGAATTCGCGTCGCCCTGCCAGATGACATTCACCGCTCCCATGGCGAGCGGCACCGGCCGCCGCTGCCAGACGCAACGGCCGATATCGAGCAGCACGCCATAGCGCAGGTCGACGGCGTAATTCAAACGCATGATCGCCACCGGCGTGCGGTCGCGGCCCGAGAAGTATTCGAACACGCGCTCCCGGCCGAGCACCGACTGTGCGTATTCCCCGACCGGCGCGGGTGGGGTGTCCTCGGTGGCGCCGGAAGCGGACAATGGGTAGACATTCCCGCTCGACAGCGCCACGATGCGGGATCCGCGGAATCGCTCCGCGACCATCGCCGGCAGTAGCGTGTTGGTGGCCCAGGTGAGCGGCATGTTCCCGGTAGAACCGAATTTCCGGCCCGCCAAGAGCAGCACGTTCGGGCAGTCCGGAAGGTGCGCGATCCGGCCCCGATCCAAAAGGTCGCAGGAGATGGTCTCGATGCCCCACCCGGCAAGCTGGCGCCCGGTCTCCCCGTCGGCGAAACGCGAGGCCGCGACGATGCGGCGCGACACGCCGCTCCGGTCCGCCGCGCGCCGCGCCCGACGGGCGAGCGACGGCCCCATCTTGCCGCCGGCGCCCAGCACAAGCAGGTCGCCCTCCAGGCCGCGCAGGAAAGCGCAATCGGCATCGGAGGGGCGCGAGAGTTCGTCTTCCAGGCCAGGGATTGAAGTCATTAATCGTTATCTCGGCCGCTCCATTTGGAAGCCCGTCGCCGCCTCGGTGTAATCCGCGGTGTAACCGGCGCGCTGAACCGGACGCGTCGCCAGAAGGTCGAAAAGTCCTTCCTTGAGATAGTCGGGGTCGATGTGTACGCCAACTACTTCGCCGATGGTGAGGTACTGGTCGAGCGCGGCGCCGTCGGTGCCATGCAACTGTACAATCTGCACCAGCTTGCATTCCAGCGCCACCGGAGCCTCCGCAACGCGCGGCGGCATTACCATCCGGCTCGCAGCGGCGTCCAGCTTCGCGAACTCGAATTCGTTGACACCGTGCGGCAGGGCGGCCGAGGTCTGGTTCATTTTCTCAGCCAACGGACGAGTGACAAGATTGCAGACGAATTCGCCGGTTGCCTTGATATTGGACACCGTGTCCTTCCACCCCGACGAACTGAACATGACCATGGGCGGGTGGTCGCACACGGCATTGAAGAAGCTGTACGGCGCAAGATTCACGCGGCCTTCGGCGTCTCGGGTCGAAATCCAGCCGATCGGCCGCGGCGCCACGATCGCCTTGAACGGATCGTGCGGCAGGCCGTGACCTTTCGAAGGCTCGTAGAAATAGAATTCCGGCATCGTTTCCATCCTATGCAAATGGGGGTTACGGAGCAGGTTCCACATGGACCAGTACATCGGCTACCCAGTCCAGCGATTTCAGGATGTGCAGGCGCGCCTGGTGGGCGATCTCGTGCGATTGTCGCACGGTCATATCCGGGTCGACTTCCAGGTGCAGATCGACGTGATAGCGGAGGCCGGTCTTGCGGGCGTAGCACTTTTCCACGCCGCGGACGCCATCCACCTGGGCGGCGGCCTGGCGGATCTTGTCCATCAGCCGGTCGTCGGGCATGGTGTCCGCCAACTGCATGGCGGTCTGGTAAGCGACGCGGGCACCGGCGGTGACGACCAGGAGTCCGACGGCAAGGCCGCCGTAACAATCGGCGGAAACGAAACGGCTGGGGTTGTAGACGGCAAGGCCGACGGCGATAAGGGCCGTGGCGGCGGAGGTGGAATCGGTGGCGTCGTGCCAGGCGTCGGCGACCAGGGCGGCGCTCTGGATCTTGCGCCCGTAGCGAAACTTCGAAAGGGCCAGGGCGGGTTTGGCGACGAGCGAAGCCACCAGCGGCCAGACCACATAGGACTGCACGACCAGGTGGGGCCGCCCGAGACGCTCGATGGCAGAGTATGAGATGAGCGCGCCGATCACCGCTAAGCCCAGGCCGATCAGCAATCCACTCAGGATTTCCAGGCGGCCATGGCCGTAGGGGTGATTTTCGTCGGCGGGCTTGGCGCCCAGGGTGAGGCCGGCCAGGAGCAGGGAAGAGGTAAGCAGGTCGGTGGAAGATTCCACGCCATCGGCCACGGCGGCGGTGGAATGGCCGGCCAGGCCGACCAGAATCTTGGCGACGGCCAGCGCGGCACTCACCGCCATACCGGCGATGGCGATGCGCTGGCCGGTTCGCATCGATTCAGGCGCGGGCGGGGTCGTTCCGTTCGGTATCGACACCAAGCTCGGCAAAGGCGGCCTTCGCTTTCCCGGCGTCAAATTTGCCCTCGCGCGCCAGCCGCGACAGCGCCGCGGTCACGATCGACTCGGCGTTGATTTCGAAATGTTTCCGCAAATACTCGCGGTTGTCGCTGCGGCCAAATCCATCGGTGCCCAGCGTTTCCATCCGCCCCGGCAGCCACGGCGCCACCTGGTCCGCCACGGCCTTCATATAATCGGTGGCCGCCACGATGGGGCCGGCGGCGTCCTTCAAGGCCGTGAGCAGATAGGGGATCCGTTCCGGCTGGTCGGGGTGGAGACGGTTCCAGCGTTCCACCGACAGGGCTTCCCGCCGCAGTTCAGTGTAACTGGTGACGCTCCACACGTCGGCGGGCAGGTCGTACTTTTCGGCCAGAATCCGTTGCGCGCGCAACGCTTCGTTGAGAATCGGACCGCTGCCGAACAACTGCACCCGGGCCGGGCTTTTCTTGGCGGGAAGGTAACGATAGATGCCCTTGAGCACACCTTCGGGGTTCAGGCCCTCCCTCATAGGCGGCATGGGGTAGTTTTCGTTGTACAGGGTGAGGTAGTAGAACAGGTCCTCGCGCTCCTGGTACATGCGGCGGATGCCGTCCTGCACGATGATGGCGATTTCGTAGGCGAAGGCGGGGTCGTAGGCGGCACAGTTGGGTACGGCGCTGGCCATCAGCAGGCTGTGGCCGTCCTGGTGCTGCAGCCCTTCGCCGGACAGGGTGGTGCGCCCGGCGGTGCCGCCGCAGAGGAAGCCTTTTCCGCGGGCGTCGCCGAACGCCCAGATCAGGTCGCCTACGCGCTGAAATCCGAACATGGAATAGTAAATGAAAAAGGGAATCATGTCCGCGCCGTAGTTCGCGTAGGCTGTGCCGGCGGCGGTGAACGAAGCCATGGAACCGGCTTCGGTGATCCCTTCTTCCAGAATCTGACCGTCCTTGGACTCCTTGTAGTACAGGAACATCTCGGCGTCGTGGGGGCGATAGAGCTGGCCCTGGCTGGCGTAGATGCCGAACTGGCGGAACAGCGACTCCATGCCGAAGGTGCGGGCTTCATCGGGGATGATCGGCACCACGCGCTTGCCGATCTCGGGATGTTTGAGGAGCTGGGTGAGCACGCGGACGAAGGCCATGGTGCTGGAGACTTCGCGGCCGGAAGAGCCTTCGAGCGATTCGGAAAAATATTCGACCGCGGGCGGCGTCACGGCGGGAACATCCACCCCGCGGCTGGGCATGTAGCCGCCGAGTTGGCGCCGGCGCTCGTGCAGGTAGGCCATTTCGGGGCTATCGGCGGGCGGCTTATAAAACGATGCGTTGCGCGCGGCGTCGTCCGGGATGGGAATTTCGAAGCGCGATTTGAAATGGGCGATTTCCTGCTCGTTGAGCTTCTTCTGCTGGTGGGTGATGTTGCGGCCCTCGCCGGCCTCGCCCAGGCCGTAGCCTTTGACGGTATGGGCCAGGACGACGGTGGGGCGGCCGGCGGTCTCCACCGCGGCCTTGTAGGCGTTATAGACCTTGCGCGGGTCGTGGCCGCCGCGCTTCAGGCGGTAAAGCTGGTCGTCGCTCAAGTGCGAAACCAGGTCGAGCAGTTCCGGGTATTTACCGAAAAAGTGCTGGCGCAGCCAGGCGCCGTCTTTGGTCACGTAGGTCTGGAATTCGCCATCCACCACTTCGGACATGCGCTGCACCAGCAGGCCGGTGGAGTCGCGCGCCAGCAGCTCGTCCCATTCGCTGCCCCAGATCAGCTTGACCACGTTCCAGCCGGCGCCGCGGAAGGCTCCCTCCAATTCCTGAATCACCTTGCCGTTGCCGCGCACCGGGCCGTCCAGGCGCTGGAGGTTGCAGTTTACGACGAAAATCAGGTTATCGAGTTTTTCGCGGGATGCCAGCGTGAGCGAGCCCAGGGATTCGGGCTCGTCGGTTTCGCCGTCGCCCAGAAACGCCCAGATCTTGCGCGGCGTGACCTGGATCAGGCCGCGGTTTTCCAGGTAGCGCATGAAACGCGCCTGATAGATGGCGTTGATGGGTCCCAGGCCCATGGAAACGGTGGGGAATCGCCAGAAATCGGGCATCAGCCAGGGGTGGGGGTAGGACGGAAGACCGGGGGAATCGCGCAGCTCGTGGCGGAAGTTCTTGAGGCGATCCTCGCTCAGGCGCCCTTCGAGGAAGGCCCGGGCGTAGACGCCGGGCGAAGCATGGCCCTGAAAATAGACCAGGTCGCCGGGCTGGTCGCCGTAGTGGGCGTGGAAGAAATGGTTGAACCCCACTTCCAGAAGGGTGGCGAGGGAAGCGTAGGTGGAAATATGGCCGCCGATGCCGCTGTCGTACTTGTTCTGGCGGACCACCATGGCCATGGCGTTCCAGCGGATCAGGCTCTTGATGCGCCGTTCCATGGCGCGGTCGCCGGGGTACGGCACTTCCTGTTCGGGTCGAATGGTATTGACGTAGGGCGTGTTGATTTGGGGAGCGAGTTCGACCCCGCTGGCGAGAGCGCGCTGCCGGAGTTGTTCCAGCAGGTAGGCGGCCCGGTCGGGACCCTCCTCATCGACGATCTGATCCAGCGATTCGAGCCACTCCGCGGTTGCCGGTGGATCCAGGTCCACCACCCTCTCGTTGAGTTTCTGGTGCATGAATACTCTCATTATAATGAACCTCCGGCTGCCACGGACCCGTGGGTTGATTACAATGGCACAAGGGGGTGCAGCCCGCGGCGTTTGAAAATCCGATGAACATCGGGCGACGGGCTTGCCAAACCCGGAATCTATCGGCTATCAGTAGTAATTCGGGAGGCTTTTCATCATGGTGACGTGCCCGGTATGCGACGGCGCAATCGATCTCGATGAAGAAGACGTAGACGAAGGCGACATCGTCAGTTGTGACGAGTGCGGCGCGGATTTGACGGTGGTGAGCGTGGAACCGCTCGAGCTGGAGTCGGCGGAAGAGGTGGAGGAGGAAGAAGAAGAGGAAGAGGACGATTACCTCGAGGAAGACGAGGAGGACGAAGATGCCGACGAGGACTGGAAATAGGATGAGTATCGACACCCGTTTCCGGCCCGCCTTGAGAAAGGCGGTTGCCGTTTTCGCCTTGCTGGCATGCTCCGGGGCAGCGATCGCCCAGCAGCAGAAGAAGGGAAGCCAGCAGACGCGCAGCGTGCAGGGCGTGGTTCATGCGCCCGACGGCGCGCCCCAGGCCGGCGCCGTCGTGCAGCTCGAAAACAAACGGACGATGCAGGTCCGCTCCTTCATATCTCAGGCGGACGGCAGCTACTACTTTCACGATCTTAACGCGGACGTGGATTATGGGCTGCGCGCCGAATTCCGCGGGGCGGCCAGCGACAAGCGTACCGTCAGCAGCTTCGATTCCCGCCAGGACGTGACCATGGACCTGCAATTGAAGGCCGCCAAATGAATCCAAGGGGATCTGTGGTAGACTCACCGTCGGGACCCAAAGGCCCGGTTCGGCCTCGGGTCGCGGTCCGGCACCCCGCCAACCCGGATATGCATTCCAGCGCGTCCCATCGGCTTCGGGAAAACCTTGGATGGCTTCGGAGAACTTTCTGCCCCTGACCCGGGACGAGCATTACGAGCTAGGTCGAGAGCTGCGGGCGATGAGCGCCCGGATGCGTGAACTGTGCGGTTTGGTGGTGAGCGTGTACGGTCCCAATAACCAGTCGGCTTTTCAATTCGAAAAGGCGACGGCAGTTTTGGACCGCTTGCGCGGCGACATGCAGGCGCAGGCGGAAGCCGACCTGCCGGGATTCGATGTTCGCGGGTATTACGACTGAGGCGGCGCGGCTTTCCTGTTCGATTTGGACTCGGCGCGCCGATCATGCTAGCATCGAAGATGTTGGCGTGAGCAATGCGGGGACGTAGTTCAGTTGGTTAGAACGCCGGCCTGTCACGTCGGAGGTCGCGAGTTCGAGTCTCGTCGTCCCCGCCATTCCTTTCAATCGCTTCCGAGCTTTCAAGTTCCGGCTGTCCCAATCGAGGAAGAAGTGGATGCCAGCGAGTGGTCGGCCTTTGGTTTGGGACGCCGCCGAGGCAAGAAAAGTTCCCGGTGTGGTCGAGCAACATTTTTTCGCGGTTGGGCCACAGAGACCTCCTTGTGACCCCGCCCGCGCCGCTCAATGCCCGAACGAAGATTTCACTTGAGGCATTGTATTCATCTTGCTGAAGCGGGGCCAGTTGTAACCGTAGAACGCCACGAAGGCGAAGCAGAACATGGGGACGATGAAGCCGCGCGACATGTCGAACTTATCGGCCACATAACCCATCAGCTTGGGTAGAATCGCGCCACCCATGATGGCCATCACGATAAACGCCGAAGCTTTCTTCGCGCGCGCGCCCAAGCCGAAGATTCCCAGCGCGAAAATCGTCGGGAACATGATCGACATGAAGAAGTAACTCAGAAATACGCAGGCCACCGAAACCCAGCCCAGCTTCAGGAAAACCAGCAGCGTGACGGCCACGTTCATCAGCCCGTACAGGCCCAGAATCTTGTGCGCGGCGAATTTCCGTAACAGCCCGGCGCCGCTGAACCGGCCCACCAGAAAGAAGATCAGCCCCAGCGACGCCATGCTGGAAGCCCCTTTGTCGCTCAGCGCCAGCGCGCCGTTGCGGGCGGTCTCGAACCATCCCTGCAGCCAGGGTTGCAGGATGCCGGCGTGGCTCGAAAGGTGCGTCATGCGGGAGGCCCAGACGGCCGGGATGGCCGGCAATTCCGAAGTCATGTAGTTAATGAAGAAGCTGAAGATGCCGGCCTGCGCCGCCACGTAAAGGAATTGCGCCGCCACCGCCAGCACGAAATGCGGGTGGGTCCAGATGGAGTGGGAGACGCTCCCGGTCGTATCGTCAAGGTGATAGTCGTCCTCGGTTTTGATGTCGGGCATATCGGCGAAGAAGAAAACCGTGGCCAGCACCAGCACCACCAGAGCCATGCCCACGTACGGAATGTAGAGCGTCTGGCTGCCGGTGCTGTGGCCGGCGGCGTCCTTGGAGTAGAAATACATGCTGCCCACGATGGGCCCGCAGATCCATCCCACCCCGTTGGACGATTGCGCCAGGTTGATGCGCGTGGCGGCATATCGCGGGTCGCCGAGCACGGTGGTGTAAGGGTTGGCGATGGTCTCGAGAAACGTCAGCCCGGTGGCGATGAGGCACACTCCCGCCAGAAAAGCCACGAACGCGGTGGTGGGCGATACGGCCCCTTCATGAACCATGGCGTTGATATGGGTGGCCGGAATGAACCAGAACCCGCCCGCCGACACGATGGCCAAACCGGCGATAATTCCGCCCTTGTAGCCCAGCTTGCTGGCCAGCCAGCCCGCCGGCATGGACATGAGGAAGTAGCCGAGATAGTGGGCGAACTGCACCCAGGCCGACTGCGACTTGTTCAGGTGCAACTCCTCCTGAAAATGCTTGTCCATCACGTCGATCATGCCGTTGCAGAATCCCCAGAGAAGGAACAACGAGGTCACCAGGAGGAACGGGAACAGGAAGTTTCTCCCATCGGTACCGATAAAGATACTCTTTTTGTCGCGGGTCATGGCGATCAGACGATTCTAACAGGCATTCCCCCTACAATAGAGCTGTGGCCGCCCTCGCATTCCCCCAAGCCCGACAGATGGTGCTCGACCGGGTCCGCTCGCATCTTCCTCAACCGCGCTGGGAGCGCATCGACCTGGCGGAGGCGGCGGGGCGGGTGCTGGCCGAAACTCTCGCCGCCGACCGCGACGCGCCGCCGTTCGACCGTTCCATGCGCGATGGCTATGCCGTCCGCGCGGCCGACTTGCCCGGCGCCCTGGCGGTGATCGGCGAAGTACGCGCCGGAACGGCCTTCCGCGGTTCTGTGGGCGAGTGCCAGGCGGTTGAAATCATGACCGGAGCGCCGGTTCCCGATGGGGCCGACGCGGTGGTCATGCTGGAGCACGCGCGGCGGCGGGACGCGGAGGTCGAGATCGACGGAGGCGTCCAGACCGGGCAAAACATCAGCCGGCAAGGCTCGGAAGCCCGCGCCGGAGACGTGGTGGCCGCGGCCGGCGTGCGCATCGATTACAGCTACGCCGCCCTGGGCGCCTCCATCGGCCGCACCCGGCTGAAGGTTTTCCATCGCCCGGAGGTCGCCATCGTCGCCACCGGCGATGAAATCGTGCCCGTCGATGCCACCCCCGAGCCTTTCCAGATTCGCAACTCCAACGCCGCATCGCTGGCCGCGCAGATCGCCCGCGCCGGCGGCGTTCCGCGCCATCTTCCGATCGTGCGCGACGACCTCGACAACACCCGCGCGGTGCTGGAATGGGCGTTCGAATCCGACCTGGTGCTGATTTCGGGGGGTGTCTCGCGGGGCAAATACGACGTGGTGGAACCGGCCCTGGCGAGCCTGGGAGCGGAATTCTTTTTCGACCGCGTCGCCATGCAACCCGGCCAGCCCACGGTGTTCGGCCGGGCTTGCGGCAAGTTCTTCCTCGGCCTTCCCGGCAACCCGGCCGCCACCATGGTGACCTTCGAAGTGCTGGCGCGCGCGGCGCTCGACCTGGTTGCCGGCCACGCCGCGCCGCTGCTTCCCTTTTCATACGCGAAGCTGGCGCGCGACTTTCACCAGCACGCCGGGCTCACCCGTTTTCTTCCCGCCACGGTTCTCGACGGCGAAGTCACGCCGATCGACTGGAGCGGTTCGGGCGACATCAACGCCCTGGCTCGGGCCAACGCCTTTCTGGCGACCGATCCCGCCCGGACCGAATACGCCGCCGGAGAATGGGTTCGGGTGCTCGCCAAATGAAAAAGCTCTCTCATTACGATGCCGCCGGCCAGGCCCGCATGGTGGATGTGGGTGCGAAGGCCGCTACCGTGCGCACGGCCCGGGCCCACGCCTTTGTGCGTATCGGGCCCAAAGCGCTGCGGAAGCTGCCCGCCAATCCCAAGGGTAATCCGCTGGAGGTGGCGCGGCTGGCCGGCATCATGGCCGCCAAGCGAACCAGCGAGCTGATCCCCCTCTGTCATTCTCTGCCCCTGGCCTTTGCCGACGTCGAGGCGAGCGTCGAAAAGCGAGGTGTGCGCATTCTCACCACCGCCCGGACTTCCGCTCAGACCGGGGTGGAAATGGAGGCTCTCACGGCCGCGGCCGTGGCCGCTCTGACGGTCTACGATATGACCAAGGCGCTGGATAAATCGATCGAGATTCAGGACGTCTATCTACTCGAAAAGACAGGCGGCAAGAGCGGGGACTTCAAGAGGAGCATGAAGTGAAAATCGCAGCCGTTCTCACCATCAGCGACTCGGCCACGCGAGGTCTACGCAGCGACCGCAGCGGTCCCGCCGTGCGCGCCCGCCTGGAGGAGCTTGGCTGGACGGTGCCGGTGATGGATGTGTTGCCTGACGAAGCGGACCTGATCGGCGAGCGCCTCCGGGATCTGGCCGACGGAGGCCGGATCGAGGCGATTTTCACCACCGGCGGCACCGGCGTGGCCAAGCGCGACGTCACCCCGGAGGCCACGCGCGCCGCTATCGAGCGCGAAATTCCCGGCCTGGCGGAGCGGATGCGCGCCCGCGGCCTGGAATCCACGCCTCGCGCCGCACTTTCCCGCGCGGTAGCCGGTACCCGCGGCGATGTACTGATCGTCAACCTTCCCGGATCGCCGCAAGGCGCGGTGGATTCGCTCGATGCTATCGTGGAGTTAGTACCGCACGTGCTCGATCTGTTGCGAGGCCGTACGGAACATGGAAGCGAGGGTCGGAAATAATATGCGGCGCGTGTTTGTGGTGATGTGTGTTGGCATGGTCTTGACGGTGTTTGGCGCGCTGGTGGCCGCACAGCAGGCGGACCAGAAGCAGGAGCCGAAACTGGCCGACAAGCAGGAGCGGAATGCCGGAGACGCGCTCGACCTGGACCTCCCGAAAATCACCATCACGACTTTCAACGTGGTGGCTCCGGTGCTGGCGTGGGGCTACGACGGTAACCCGGTGGGCGGCCTCCGGCCCGAACAGTTCCACATCTTCGATAACGGCGTGGAGCAGCAGGCCCGGGTGGACGTGAGCTTCCAGCCGATTTCGCTGGTGATCGGCATTCAGGCCAACTCCGCCGTGGAACACATCCTGCCCGAGGTGAACAAGATCGGCAACCTGATTAAGCCGCTGCTGCTGGGCGACCAGGGCGAAGCCGCGGTGATTGCCTACGATTCGCGCATCCGCACGCTGCAGGACTTCACCACCGACCCCGACAAAATCGCCAAAGCGGTGAAGAGCATTTACCCCGGCAGCACCTCCGTCCGGCTGGTGGATTCGGTCGAAGCCGGCATGCGCCTGCTGGCGCATCGGCCCAAGAACCGCCGCCGGATCATGCTCTGGATCGGCGAAGCGCGCGACATGGGCAGCCAGGCGCGCGGGCGCGAGACCATGATCGACCTGCAGCTTTACAACATCATGTTTTTCCAGGTGGATATGTCGCACCTTCTCGAGACCTTGAGCGGGCCCCCCAGGGAGCCCGACCGCCGCGCCCTTTCGCAACCGCCGGCCGCGTACCCCATGCCGATGAACCAGGTGGCCACGCCTACCACGGTTGCCGAGGCTTACGGACCGGAGAATCAGGTGCAGTTCATGCCGCTCATGGAGGAAATCTACCGGGACGCCAAGGCGATTCTCAAGGCCAATCCCACCGTGGTGTTCACCCGGGCGACCGGTGGAAACCAATTCTCGTTTTATCGCGGCAAGGGTTTGGAGCAAGCCATCGAAAAAATCGGCGATCAGGTACACGCCGAATACCTGCTGAGTTACAACCCCAATAAGGAAGTGATGGTGGGCCAGGGCGGGTTCCACCAGATCAAGGTGGAGATCTCCTCGCCCTTGGTCAAGAAAGTGCAGACGCGGCCGGGCTATTGGGCCGCCGCCCTGGCGCAATAAAGGCCTCAACGGGAGAACGATTCTCTATGAAAACACCACTCTCCGCCGAGGCGCTTGACCTTGTTTTTCGTCAGGCCCGCACCTACCACGGGTGGCTGCCCGACCCCGTGGAACCGAAGCTGTTACAGGATTTGTACGATCTGGTGAAGCTGGGGCCGACCTCCGCCAACTGCTCGCCGGCCCGCCTGGTTTTTCTCACCACGCCTGCCGCCAAACAGCGCCTGTTGCCGGCACTGATGCCAGGCAACGTGCCGCAGGTGCAGCAGGCGCCGGTGACCGCCATCGTGGCTTGGGACAACGAATTCCATGAAAAACTGCCCCGGCTGTTTCCTTATGCCGACGCCCGCGCCTGGTTCACCGGTAACGCCAAGCTGATTCATGACACCGCATTTCGAAACTCGTCCCTGGAAGGCGCCTACCTGATTCTGGCGGCGCGGTCGCTTGGCCTGGACACCGGCCCCATGTCGGGCTTCGACCCGGCTAAATTGGATGCCGAATTCTTCCCCAACGGCAAATGGAACTCGAATTTCATCTGCAACCTGGGCTACGGCGACCCGTCCTCTCTACACCCACGCGCCCCGCGCCTGGAATTCGACGAAGCCTGCCAGATTCTGTAAGACTAGTGGGACAGGCCGGGAGGCCTGTCCCACGAGATCCGGCGCGCGCCTTAGAAGTTCAGCCGCAGGGCCATCTGGATCAGCCGGGGAGTGTTGAGCTGGCCGCTGACGACGCCAAATAGCGAGCTGCCCAACTGGTTGCCTGGCGGGTTGAACTGCACGCGGTTGAACAGGTTGTAGAGTTCCGCCCGGTAGGAAAGTGAAAAGCGCTCGGTGATTTTGGTGTCCTTCGTCAGGGAGAAGTCCCAGTTGTTGATTCCCAGGGTGCGGGCACGCGAATCGGCGCGAGGCTCATCGCCGAACCCGAACGAGGAGGGCTGACTGTAGCAGGAAGTGTTGAACCATTCGCTCAGCTTGGCGGTGGCGGCGGCGCTAATCGTCGGATCGCAACCGGCGGTGATGTTGGGCCGCGGCGCCCCGGCGTTAAAGTACGTGCTCAGAGAGGTCGGCTGGGCGAGTATGGGGATCGGGAAGCCCGACTGGAAGGTCGTGATGCCGCTGATTCCCCAACCGGAAACGAGCTTGTTGAGGGGTCCCGTGGCGCCGGATAGGAGCTTTTGACCGCGCCCAAGAGGCAGGGGCATCACATAGCTGACCACGCCGCGGAAGGGAGCGTTATAGCTGAGCTCGGAGCGGTCCCCGCGAAGGTTGTAATAATCCTGGGTTTCGCCGGGCTGGTAGTATTCGCTGTAGCCGGTCATGGTATCGGCGTTGCCGATGTTCTTGGCGTACTCGAAGGAAACCAGCAGCGTACCGCCACCGTGGAAATGTTTCTGGACCCTGGACTGCAAGGCGTGGTAGACGCTATCGAAGGCAGCCGTGCTGGCGGAGTAGACGCCGGTGTATTGGGGGTAGGGGAGCAGGAGCTGACCATATTGAACGGTGGGCAGCGCCAACGGGCCGGCTTTTACGAGCCCGTAGAACGGATTGGGAACCTGTTGCAGCAGTTGGCTTCCCAGAGAGAGGTCCGAATAGGGGATCTGGTCGAAGCCCATGCCGTTGCAAATGAGGCCGCCGGCATCGTACAGGTGAACGCCACGGTTGCCCACGTAGGCAAGCTCCAGCGCGAACCCTCCGGGCAGTTGGCGTTGCAGGTCGATGTTCCAGTTCATCATGTACGGTGTACGGTCGTTGGGAATATCGGTTACCACCGACTCGCCCAAAGTCAGGGTCTCGTAGCTGGAGTTGCGGAGCGGGAGCGGGAGCAGGCCGTTCGGGAACGGATTGTTGAACGTGGCCACGGGCGTGAAACCGCCGTCGAGCGTCGGCACCCAGGGAGTGGCCGAGTTATTGATTGGGCTGGCATAAGGGTTCCCGTTCTGTACGGTGTAGCCGGGCGTATAAAACACCCCGAACGCGGATCGAACCACGGTCTTTTCGGTGGCGCGCCACGCCACGCCGACGCGCGGCGAGAAAAGCTTCCAGTGAGGCTGCTGGCCAAGCCGGCTGGAATACCGCGGCGAGTTTACCAGCACCACATCGCCGGGGTAGTTCAGGCCGGCGGCCTGTAAAGCCGGGTTAGTGGCGCCGGGCTCCCAGACCGTGTTCCAATCGTGTTTCTCGGTCCAGTAGCCGGTGTATTCCCAACGCATGCCAATATTCAAGGTGAGCTTATTGGTGGCCCGGAACGCGTCGTTGATGTAGGCTCCGGCATAGTGCTGCTCGCCATACGGAGTGTCGGTGTTGGTTTCGTTTCCGGAATTTCCCAAACCCAGAAGGTACGATGCGTAGGCGTTGCCGGTGCTGCCGGGGGATAGCGGATTGGCCGCCGTAAACGCGGTGGTGAAGTTAAAGACATTGGCGTTGCCGCCTTCCTGGCCGTAGGCGGCAATCTCGCGCCGGATCTCCGCGCCGAAATGCAGCGTGTGGCGGCCGAGGGTCTTGGTTATCCCTCCGTTCAGCGATTGGCTATCGGAAATCTGCTGCAAGAACAGGCCCGCGAAGCGGCTGCCGCCCGCACTGTAACCCGGCACCACAACCTCCGGCGTCTGCGAGTGCAGCAGGCCAGCCGTGGTGGCAGCGGGCCAGCCGATCGCGGAGGTGAGGTTGATCCCCTGTTCCCACGATGTGCGCGTGGAGTAGTCCCGCAAAACTCCGATGTTGATATCCAACACGGTGGTTGGACTCAGCGAGTAAGTATCGCCGATCACGCCCTGGTCGGACTGAGAGATGCTCCTGGTCATCTGAAGGTTAGTTCCATAGATGTCGACCGGCTTGGTCCACGGGTTGACGCCGGTGTAGCGAACGAACAGGTGCTGCTTGTCGCTGATGTTCTGATCGAGCCGGGCGCTCTGCTGGTTACTGTCGGAGCCGGTGGTGTAGTTGACGATGAAGTTGTTGACCAGGCCAGGCTGGTTGGGGATGTTCCACCAGTTGTTGAGAAGCGCCGACGTCGGGTTCAGCCGGTTGGAGGGGATGATGTTGCCGGGGAACGGCGTGCGGCCGGAAGTGACACCGGCTGGGCAGGTCGGCAGCCCCTGTCCGCCGCAGGTGGTGGTCGCCGGGTCGTAGATTACCGCGCTCAGGGCGGAGAGGTTTCCACCGCGCTCGGCGACGGTGGGGAAGGTGTCGGTGCCGGTTGTCCCGGTGCGGATGCGATTGCCTTCATAAAGCAGGAACGCGAAGGTTTTGTTCTTGCGGATCGGGCCGCCGACGTTTACGCCGAACTGGTTCTGGCTGTATGCCGGCCGCGGCAGCCCGGCCTTGTTGCTAAAGAAGGTGGAAGCGTTGAGGAGCTTGTTGCGCAGGTAGTCGTAAGCCGTGCCGTGGAACTCGTTGGCCCCCGATTTAGTCGAGAGGTTGATGACGCCGTCCAGTGTGCCGCCGTATTCCGGACCGACGCTATGCGACATGACCTGGAATTCCAGGATCAGGTCCTGGGCGGGCTCGAAGGCGGCGGTGTTGAGCTTGACGTTCATGAACGGAGCGCCGTCCACCCAGGTGACGCCCTGGTTCGCCAAGCCACCGGAGATCTGGAAGTTGAGCGAGCCGGCCAGCGCGCCGTTCTGCGGTACCACCCCCGGCGCCAGCGCGATGAGCGCGAATACGTTGCGCCCGTTGAGCGGCATATCGGTGACGATGCGGCCCTCCACCACCTGGGCTTCGGCCGCGTTTTCGGTTTGTAACAGAGGTGTCTCCGCGGTGACTTCCAGGTTCTGGTCGACAGTGCCGACCTGCATGACGGCGTCTATGCGGACCACGTTCTGGGTTTCCACCTGGACGGTATCGCGGGTGAGGTGCTTGAAGCCGGACTTTTCAACCTCCAGTTTGTAGTTTCCCGGGACCAGGTTGACAAATTGGTAGCTGCCGCTGACATCGGTTTCGGCGGACCGGTGTTCGGTAGTTCCCAGATTGGTGAGCGTCACGGCCGCGCCGGGGATACTGCTGGAGCTGGCATCGGTGACCGTCCCGACGATCGAACCATACGACGTTTGGGCCGGTGCAGGCGAGGCAACAGCCATCAGCACGGCTGCCAAAACGCCGGTCGACAGCGTGCCTGGGAAAGCTAACGTAGCACTCCACTCGCGAATTTTGCGGGTCATGACCTTCTCCTTAGTAAGCTCGAACCAGTCCACGCCGGTATCGACGTCTTGAAAGTATCCTCTCTTAAAGGCCCCACCATCTCAGTTACGACAGCGGATTGATCGGGCCACCCCATTCTGCCCGGCCGACATCCGGATCTTTGGCGTAATTGTGAAGCGGGCCAGACCGAACAAACCAGCACATACAAGCAAAAACAAGGGTCAAAGACGTTACGTAACAATTTGTATTTTAGGCCTCAAGGCGATATACTCCCTCCTAGCCTGGAGGGTGGCAAGGGTGATGGTGCCGTCGTCAGTTTCCGTGACCTCCGACGACAAGCGGCGGGCGGTCGACCAAGTTCTAGCCAGTCAGACTCTTAACCGGTGTGAGCAACTCAAGAGGATACTGTCCTACGTTTGTGCAAAGGATATCGAGGGGCGATCGCAAGAAATAACCGAGTATTCGCTGGGAGTTGAGGCACTGGGAAGGAGCGCCAGTTTTTCTCCGGGCGAGGATTCGTCGGTGCGGAGCCGGACGCATGCCCTGCGGAAGAAGCTGCAGGAGTATTACCTGGTGGAGGCTCCCGAGGCCGATATCCGCATCGATATTCCGAGGGGCACTTACGGTCCGCAATACATCCGTGGTCACGTTCCCAACGGGGCAGCGGCGGCGGCCCGGCCGGTCCAGCCGCTGCGCCGGCAATGGCTGGCGCGAGCCATTGCGGCGTTTGCCTGCGGGGTGCTCTTGACGGTTGCTCTCGGCTACGGTCTGCGGCGCTCGTTGGTGCCGGCGGCGATACGCGCCGGAATCCCAGCCATCGTGAAAGAGGCGTGGGGACCGCTGCTCGGCGGTGACGAGGTGCTGGTGGTGATCGCCACGCCCGCACAGCTTTTCTTGCGGGACTACGGTGGCATGCCCACGCCCACGGCCCCGGCCGGGGTGCCGCGGATCAATCAGACGCCCGACATTCTGAGCGTGTATGGGCGGCGGCAGCCAGTCTCCGCGCACACGAGACTGCTGTTCCACCCGAATCAAAGCTCCCCGCTTTGGGGAGACGCGGACGGCGCCATGTCGGTAGTTGCGCTGCTGGCCTCTTACCGTGTGAGCTACCGGGTCCTGCCGGAGCGGCTCATCCAGCCGTACATGCTACACAATCGAAACGTCCTGCTTTTTGGCAGGCCCGAATACAGCCAGGCGGTTCGACTGCTTTTGGCGGATGCGCCTTTCGTGATCGAGTACAACCCGGAAATACGTTCCTGGGGGGTGCGCAACCGTTCGCCGAAGAACGGGGAGCCGGCCTTTTTTCAGGCACGTACGGAAGAAAACACCACGCAGGAGGTCTACGGATTGCTGACGGTGCTGTCAAGCGACGCGCCGGCCGGCGGCAGCCGAAGGACCGTGATCTTCTCGGGGGTCACCACGGCGGGAGCAAAAGCCGCGGAAGAATTTTTTGCCGCGCCGGAGACCTTGAACGAACTGAAGGCCCGCTTCCGCCGGGACGGGCTGAGCGGGTGGCCGCGCGCCTGGCAAGTGGTGCTGAAGACGCGCGTTGCCGCCGATGCCACGCTGTTGATGGACTTCAGCTACGCGGCCTACCGGGTGCTTGAGAAGTGACCGCGGGCTGCGCCAAGTCCCGGGATACATCCGACGGCGGAAATACGGCGCGGACGCGGGCGTTCGCCGCACGTTACCGCACGCTATAATCCGGTTTCCGATGCCAGCCAACCAAACCGGCGGCGGCGCCGGCGCGGAAGAAATGCGCCGGGCGATTGCCGCCTTCGTCGCCAGTGCGCGGCAACCGGCGCTGCTCGAACCCGGGGAAGAATTGTTGCCCATCGGCGCGGAGAACTTCCTTTTGGAAGCGCGTCCGCGCGGTTTGACGATGCAGGCCTGGGACCGCACGCGCAACCTGACGCGGCGCGTCGTCGCGATCAAAGCTTCCTCGGCCGGCAAATTGGAGCTGGTGGTGGAGCACTTCGCCAAACGGGAAGGCACGGTCTACCTGCTGGACCTGGCGCGGCATTCCGGCGCCGAGATGGGGCGGCGCAGCGGGCGCCTGGTATTCCGGGAACGCTTCCGGTTGTTCCTGCGCCGCCAGTTTCCAGGTTGGAAGTTGGCGGAGCTGAGCGCCGAAGCCAACCTGGAGTTCAGCCTTTCGCCGGTCTTCCCGCGCGCTTTGCTTCGCGATGGGCGCAAGGGGTGGGCCGCCATCGCGTGTCCGCCCGAGGGCGACGCGGCGGCGCTGGTTTCGTTCGGCCTGATCTGGCTCGCGTATCTGCGAGGCCGCGAGCGCCGGGTGGCGATGGAGGGCCTGGTCTTGTACGTGCCGTCGGGCGCCGAGCGCGCGCCCGCGCTTCGCCTGCTGTGTCTCGATCGCGAGACCGCCCGCTTCGAGCTGTTCCGCTATACCGAAGAGGATTCGGTGCTGGCGGTGGACCCGCGCGACCACGGCAATCTGGATACGCGCGTGGAGGTTTGCCGCGGCGCGGCCGAGCCGCCATCGCCGGGGTGGGACCGGATCGCCGCGCAGCCCGGGGTGGAGCGCGTGGTGAAGCACGATGGCCGGGTAAGCCTGCGGGTTCACGGCCTGGAATTCGCCGAGTGCGCGGATGGCGAGTGGCGGTTTGGCTTGGGCCTTGGGTCGGGCCAGCGGCAGGTGGCCCGCGAGCATCACCTGGGCGAGATCGAGCGCCTGGCCGAAGTGTTGGCCCAGGCGCGCGCGGCGGGCGCCGGCAGCCGGCAGCACCCGCTCTATCGGCAGTCGCCCGAGGCATGGCTGGAATCGCAGGCGCGCGCGAACCTGGCAGTGCTGGATGCCAGCCTGCTGCCCGCACCCGTCTATGACCAGGTTCCCGCGTTTGCCGGAGGGGAGCGCGGTTTGATGGACCTGGTGGCCGCCGATAGCCGTGGACGGCTGGCGGTGATCGAGCTCAAGGCAACCGCCGACCTGCACCTGCCGCTGCAAGCGCTGGACTATTGGATCCGCGTCAAATGGCACCTGGACCGCGGCGAGTTTGCCACGCGCGGCTACTTTCCCGGCCTCACGCTAAGCGCCGAGCCGCCGCGCCTGCTGCTGGTGGCCCCGGCGCTGGAATTCCATCCCACCACCGAAACCATCCTGAGCTTCTTCGATCCCAAAATCGAAGTCGAGCGGATTGGCGTGGGCGAGGACTGGCGGTCCGAGCTACGAGTGATGTTCCGGCTGAAAGGGGCGGATCGGCCGGGGTTGTGAAGAGGGCGGTGGGTCGCGATTGGCGCGCATCTCAGACAGCCGACTCGGTGCGTTCAACTGCCGGCCATCGGGTGACCGCTCAGAGTCCGAACTGAAGTCGCCCCGGCAGTTTCTCGCCATGAAAGAAAATGGGCAGAGCCCTCTTTCGTGGAGCGGACTCTCAGTCTGCCACGCCGGGACTCAGCCCGGCGCTTGTCTCGCATAGGCTGTTATGCAACGGGAACGGCCCGCGCCTCTGGTTGCGGCTCGCTGGCTGCCCGAGCCTGGCCCAACCCAAATTCCACGCCGTCAGGATCTCGGAGACCAGACCCGCTTCGGACCGGTCGTCCCGTTTCGGCCCCACAAAGCGGCCTCGCGACTCCATCAAGTTAAACTATGGCTGGAGTTCAAGGTCCTCGGAGGTGCCCTAAAATAGCCGTATGGGCAAACCGGCAACATTGCTCCAAGGGTTATGCGGTCACGCGTTGTCGCTTGGCGCTGAGTCGATTGGGGTCGAGCACAAAGACGGCCGGGATTGCGTGTTCGCCTATAAGGGCGGCGACGGCTTCAAGATCGCGAATTACGCGAGCTCCAGCGCGGATGGGAAAGAGCTGCGCGGGAACCTTTACGCCGCCGCCAAGAAACCGGTTCGCACCGTCATCGGCGGACAGGTCTATATTCTCAAAGTACGCCTCGTCGAAAGCTTCGGCGAGGACGCCTTCGAGGTAAGCATCGATCCGGCGCCGAAGCCCGATCCGGCCATGGCGCCGCGATTCACCGCGAAACAGGGACAATATCTCGCCTTCATCTACAACTACACCAAGATTCACCGCCAGGCCCCCGCCGAGGCCGACCTGGAGCGCTACTTTCGGGTATCCCCACCTTCGATTCACGAAATGATTAAGACCCTGGAGCGCAACAGCCTCATCGAAAGAACCCCTGGGCAGGCCCGTTCCATTCGCCTCCTGGTGCAACCGGAACATCTGCCGCGATTGGACTAGGGGCACGAATAGGCCGCTTGGCTGGCGCCTCGCAACGCGGTGATAACGGGATCTGGCGACTTTCGCTGGGAAACCCGGCCCGTTTTCCTACTTGGTTAGCTCCGGTTCTACCTCGCCCCAGTTCACGATGAAAGTGGGAGTGAGGACGCGGAGGTACAACTCGCGGTTCTTGGAGACGCTGCTGAGCATGTGCGCGTTGTTGCTGAAGTCGCCGGCGTTCGTTACTAATCTTACCGGCACCGCGCGTTCCTGAGCCTCGGGGCGGTAGAGATTGTAAAGCAGTTCCTTTCCCGTGGGCACAAGCGAGAGGTCGACCAGCACCAGCAGATTGTCAGTCCCCGAGAAGGGGTCGCCGCTATTGGCGTACGACCTCTTGACTTTTGCCCTCCAAGTGCCGCCGGTTGCCTCCACATGCGAGAGAGAGATAGAGCTCAAGCACAGACCCCGTCCGGAGGGACCGCTTCCGAGCTCCTGGTGCACGTGCAGCATCTCGCGGGTTCCCAGATCGTCCCCCGCGGCGAGGTCGGGCACCTGGTGCGCTTCGAATCCCTGTACCTTCTTAACGCTTGGGTCTGGCGCAAACGGGTCGGTCACTTTCGGGAGGGTCCTGCCATTCTGAGTCGCAAACCTGCCTTTCAGGTAGCCGGCATTGGTGCCCAGCAGGCCCTTCAGCACGTCCTTGGCCTTCCACATGGTGGCGTAGCGGCGGGTAAAGATGTCGTCGTCGTCTTTCACATATTGGGAGGTGCCGCCGACTTCAGCCTGCGACTTCTTTTCATAGAGGTCGCGAACTCCGTCGGCGACCTTTACGTAGGAGTCGTCGATGCCGGTGTGTATGGTGAGCAGGGGTATGTTGAACTGTACCTTTCCCACAACCTGGCCCTTTCCGGGAGGCTTGTTTTTCAGGCCCAGCACCGTGTCGGTATCCCAGCCCGCGACCCAGCAGCTCTCTACCGTGGTCTTCTTCTCATCCTTTTTTTGGACCGCCGCCGCGGCCACGGGCGCACCGTTTAAGAAGGTCACCTGCACCGGCATGTTACCAACAGCCATTTTCAATTTCGCGAACGCGTCCTTGACGCCTTTCGACCCCATGACCGCGGGCGCCGACATGCCGATCTTGCGAAGCTGCTCGATGTACCCCTTGCCGTTAGAGAACTCGTTCTTTCCAAACAGGTAGTCGCGAAAATTGTCGTCGTCCGCGCGATCGTTCTTCTGTTTTTCCAGGTCGGCTTTTGCCGCGCGCTGGGCCTGCTTCACAGCCTTGATGGCGGTCTTGACGGCGGTGGCGAAGGTGTCGATTGCGTCTTTGAACTTGCCGACGTATAGCTTCTCCGTTGCGTCAAGATCGTCGAATTTACGAATGGTAAAGCCTAATGCCAGATTTTTTTGGCCCGGATCGCCGATCATTTCCGTCACCTCCTGACTAAGTAGAGGAGTATATCGCAATCGTGCCGCCATGGAGTAGTGCCGGAAATGTGACTTAACACACTAACTGTGGATTAAGTCGCAACCTAGAAGTCACTTAGGAGAAACCAGTGCGAAAAACCGGTGACACAAAAACCGGAGGGGCGAAGGACGGCGCGTTCTGAAGCGGCAGTGACGCCTTCGAGACTTCCATAAATACGGGAAGCGGGTAAACACGGGCAAGGGTGCTTAACCGATCTGGGGATTTGACGGTTCAGGCGCGGAAACCGCTCCCTCGTGGTCGCGGCTCGGTTACGAGTGCCGCGTGTTTTCAGTCACTTGCCGAACCGCAACCGCGAGGGAGCGGTTTCCCGGAACGGATTTCTTCCAGATCGGTTAAGCACCCCACGGGCAAGATACATTCCTGCAGCGGAACCTGTCTATGTGATGATATGTGAATGGTGAGATTTCCGCGAGCAGCGGGTCTCAGGGCCCCCTTGTTTCTGCTTTTTTGTGTGTTCGGCCCGGCTGCGAATGCGCAGTTTAAGGAAATCGGGCCGCCTCCATTTTCGCCCGCCGTGGCGCACCAGCGGATCCGGACACTGCTGGATAATGTCGAGCCCGCCAACCGCCAGCAGACCATCGATACATTAAACGGTCTGACGCCCTGGTTCAGAAATATCCTCGACGAGGAGCTGATTGCCGGTTGGCAGAGAGACGGCCGGGAGCGGCTGACGCTGGTGATGGAGCCATTGGCCGATGCGCGCGTCGCCGCCGAGGTCGTCGAGTTTTCCTGGCGGAAGCGGACGGATGCCACCCTCAATCCGGCTTACGCACCCATGTTGGGACACCTGATGGCCCGCTATCCGGAGAGCGGCAAGACGTTTCTCGCCGATCTGCTTGGGCCTGTGCCGCCGCAGCTTTCTCCACGGGAGGAGGAGGCCGTTTGCAGAATCCTGATCGACATGCCCGACCTGGGAACCTGGAACCAAAGCGCGCTCCGGATTCTGCCCCGTTATCGTGCCACAGCCGAGGGCCTGCTCATCGAGGACAGGCTGGGGGACGATCAGGAGAAGAGGTATCGGGCGCAGATGTGGCTGGCCCAACTCCGCGGAGAAACGCCGGGCGCCATTAGCCAGCCGTCCATGGCGCGGCGAAAGGCCGCTGTCTCGCCGCTGCCCGATGGGAGTGCGGGTCCCTCCGTTGATTCGCCACCGGCCGCGGAGCCGTCGCCCACCGCGCGGGACCGCAGGCCCGAGCCCACAGCCGGCAACCAGCCGGCTCAGCCGCCCCCGTCGCTCGCTGGGAACCCTGCGCCTGCGCCGCCGCCGCGCGCCGCTCCCGTTCCGGCTGCCCCGCGGCCATACAATGGGGTCATGTCCGGGACCCTGGAATGCACCGGCGGCCCCGTACCGCAAAATGCGGAATACGTTTTCCGCAATCTGCCGCTTCTGAAAATCGAGCTCGATTACGACAGGAAAGTCTGGGAGGCGCGACTGGCGCCAGGCGAAAACCAGACCCAGAGGTTGATTCTCAAAAACAAAAGCTCAGGCCCGCAGAAACGGTGCGTGGTGCATTGGAGTGTCGTTCCGTAGTCGCCGAGGACGCTATGAAAACAACTCTGCTTGTTCTGTCGTGGCAGTTGGGCATGCTGGCAGGCGTCAACGCATTTGCCGACGTCGTCACGCTAAAGGACGGCCGGCAGGTTTCCGGGTCGATTGAATCCGGCAACACCCAGGAGGTTCGCATCCAAACAGAGGGCCGCACCGAAGTCGTACCGGTCGATCGGATTCAATCCATCCGGTTCGGTGTCGAGGAGGCGGCGCCACCCCCGCCTCCGACCAGGACTTCGGCGCCTGCTCCGGCTTCGGCGCCTGCTCCTGCCGCGGCACCCACTGCTCAACCGGCTCTGCGACAGTCTCCGCAACCGGCTCCATCCGCGCCGGCGGAGTCGCACGGTATTAACCTGCCGATCGGCACGGAGATCGCGGTGCGCACCATCGAGCGCATCGATTCGAAGAAGGCGGATCTTTCTCGCGAATACGCCGGCAGCCTGGACGACCCCATTGTCGTGGACGGCGTGGAAGTGGTTCCGGCGAACGCGAACGCGGTGCTGAAGGTGATCGAAGTGCAACGTCCGGGACTGACGCATCGCGCGTCTCTCGCTACAGTGCTGGTTGCCGTGACCATTCACGGACAGAGGGTCAGGGTGGAAACCGGCAAGGTCGATTCCACGGCCGGATCGCAGGCGAAGCGCACGCTGACCGGCACGGCGGCGGGCGCGGGCACCGGAGCGGCGATTGGAGCCGCGGCCGGCGGCGGAGCGGGCGCCGCAATCGGAGCCGGAGTCGGCGCCGCGGCGGGAACCGTTGCCGGGAAGCTTGCCGGCAAGGGAGTGGAAATCGCTCCCGAGACGCGCTTCACCTATAAGCTGACGCAGCCGGCTGTAATCGCTCCCAAGGAGGCGGCCAGATGAGGGTGCGAACAACCGTCCTGCTCTTGGTGCTCGGGTTTTCCGCCCACGCCGACACGCTGATCCTCCGCAACGGTACGCGGGTCACGGGGCGATGGTGGGCGACAGATGCGAACGTAGTCAATTTTCTGGTGAACGATCGCCTGGTGGGGTATTCCCGGTCGGAGGTAACAGAGGTGGTATTCGGCTCCGAACCGGCAGCCCTGCCAGCCCCGATGCCCGCAACCGCAGCTCCGGCAGCCGCGCCCCCGCCGGCCGCCTCCACCCGGCCCGCCGGGCCGATCGTTACCAAGCCGGACCAGATCGGGGCAATCTACTTCCAGGAGGATTCCGGCAACCTGCTGCTGCTAGAGCGAACCGTGGGCGTTCCGCACCGGGTGTCCCGGCCCTTGAAAGACGGCGCCTTCCAATACTGGGATATCGAGGGCCCGCGCTCTCCGTTTCGTTTGAAGAGCGGCTCGAAGCTGCTCTTCGTCGTGGAGATGCCTTACGGAATCGCCTCCGATTCGTTCAGCTTGTACCCACTGGAGACGAAGGGATCGGCCCGGCGGACAAAAGCCGGCCCTGGAAACAGCCTGGCAATGACGATCCCGCTCAGCGTCAGGAAGGTTACGGGAAACATCTACATTCTGGCGCCGTCGGAGCAACTGGCGCCGGGTGAATACTCGTTCAGCCCCGCGAAGTCGAACGATGCCTATTGTTTCGGCATCGATCCGGGCGAGCGGTAGCGGGATTCCCGGGGCGGGGATTTCCGGGACGGGGGATTTCCGGGACAGTCTGACGCGACGCCGACGTGAATTCGTATTTCGGGGCACACAGCTCCGTCCCTTCACTCGATTTTATGCTATGGCCGCGTTTTCCGTGGCTGTTGCTTGGCTGGTGGTCGCCGCCAAGAGGCTCGGGTCCGGCCGCTCATCGCTCGCCCGCGCAATTGAGCGCCTCCCCTCGATAATGAAAAAGACCCGTCCGCGATTGGTTCCGCGCTGCGCGACGCGGTAAGCGAGTCCGGGCTCGACACACCCGGCATTTCGAGGCATTGAGGAAGAAGTGCGTCGCCAGGGCTAAAATCCCCATTTGGGACACACTGCTCCGTCACGGAAAGCCGATTTTCGCAGGCGTCGCGTCAGACTGTCCCCACTGTCCCCCCGCCGAGGTACGGCGCTCCGGCCTGCACGACGAGGGGGATGCCGCTAACCTGGTGGTTCAGAGCGCCGGAGGTACCTGCAAGGGTGAGGTAGTACGTGCCGGGCGGAGTGCTTGCCGAGGTCGTGACGACCATGAACTCAGGCGCCGGGTTCGGCGACGGGTTGAAGCTCGCCGACGCGCCGGCCGGCAACCGGGACGCCGCGAAGCTGATCGGCCCGCTGAAGCCATCGATTGCCGTGATCCCAATGATGTAGGTTCCGCTGCCGCCAACTGGAATCTGATTGGGGGACTGTGTGATGGCTAGCGAGAAGTTGGGGCCTGTTGCTAGGGCGAAATTCGCCGTGACGGTCTCGGGCCCGTTGATTGGCGGCAGACTCTGTGGACTCGTCGTGCCGCTCAGCGCTCCGCTGAATCCCAAGAACTGATAGCCGCTGTTCGCGCTGGCGCTAATCGACGGCGCCAAGCCGGCGGTCAACCACCCGCTACCCGGGCTGATGGTGCCCTCGCCCGCCGGGCTTACCGCGGTCGTCAGGTAATACTGGGGCACGTACTCGGCGGTGATGGTGGTGGCGGCCGCGTACACGGTGTGCGAGATTGCGCCGTTATCGGACCAGCCCGAGAACAAGTATTGGGTTCCCGCGGGCGTCCCCGACGGGGCGGCGGTCGACGGCGCTGTGATCGTGTGCTGCGACCCGGCCACCCACGAGAAAGCGTAGGGCGAGGCGTAGTTCGCTCCGTCGATGGTCAGCGTGATTCCGGTGGGCGCGGTTTCGAATGTCTCGGTAACGTAACTGCTGCCCGCCGCCGCGAAATATCCGGAAATATCCAGCAGCAGTTGGGTGGAATTGGATGCGTAGGCGTCGACTTGGCCGCCGGTGTCCGGCACGACGGCCATATTGTTGGTGATGGCGCCATCCAAGGCGTCCAGCACTGTGGCGAGGGCCGGCTGCGGCTGCCCGTACTGCCAGAGCTGCAGGTAACCCAGCGACGTCGGCGGCACCACGGTGGCATTCAGCACGTTGCCCTGGGTCCCGGTGGGCACGCCGCATGAGCTCGCCGCCACATCCGCCGGCAGGGTTCCGGTGAATGCTCCAGCGCCCTCGCGCGTATCCAGCACCCGGCAGGGCGTAAGCGTGTAGAGCAGGCTGCCCCCGGCTCCGGCGGGGCGAAATAGCCCTCGATATCGATCGTCAGGTCCGTATTGTCGGCGACGTACACATCGATGCTGCCGCCGGTCCTGGCCGGCACGATGGCCGCATTGGCCACCACTGTGGCGGTCAGGTCGTTCAGCGTCGAGACAAGCGGCTGGTTCTCTCCGGTTGGCCACGTAATGAGATAGCCCACGATGTTGGGCGGAATGACGGTGAAGTTCAGCAGGTAGGCCTGCGCGGCTGAGGGCACGTTGCACGAACTCTGCTGGATCGGGAAGGCGCGGCCGGCGGCGCCGCCGACCAGCGACGGGCCGCCGAGGGGCCCGGTGGCGTTGCGCGTATCGGCAATGCGGCAGGGCGCCAGGGGGTAGAACTCCAGCCCGCCGCTGGGCGCAAAGTATCCGTTTATATCCAGTACCAGGTCCGTCTCGCCGGCGGCGTAGAAACTTACCGCGCCCCCGGTCCCGGCGGGCACGATCGCGGCGTCGGCTTTGATGCGCCCGTCAATCGAGTTCAGCAGGGAGACTAACGGCTGCGACTCTCCGGTGGGCCAGACCGTCAGGTAGAAGAGGGAACCATCGGGAACAACGGTGACGTTCAAGGAGTAGGCCGACGCGGTGGAAGGAATGCCACAGGCGCTATTCGGAATGACGAAGCTTCTGGTTGTTCCGGACGCCAGGGACGGGCCTCCGAACGGCCCATCGGCCTTGCGCGTGTCGGCAATCCGGCAAGGCGTGACGGGGATGAAAAAGAGACCCTGGCTGAAAAGGGCCGAGGGTGCGAGGGCAAACGCGAGCAGCTTGAGCACACTCCACGGGAGACGCACCGATTCCTCCAATATTCCGCCATTTGTCTCCGCATGTAAGATGCGCACGCGCAGACGAGCGAAAGCTAGTGTAAGAGCGGGAAGGCAGCACTTACCGCCGGAGTAAGTGGGAATCCTATGAGGACTACTTCACTTAGTCCTGCGTACTATTTGGGCCCAGAACGGCGATTTTGCCAAGGTTCATTTTGGGAATTTTTGTTCCGAATATCTGCAAGACGCATCAGCTCAGGCGCCGTTCGAGTTCCTGTTGGCCGATGCCGTCGATTTCGACGATCTTGGTGCGGGCGGATTCGCCTCTGACGATGCGGACGGCGGTGCGCGGGACGCCGGCCAGCTCGGCCAGCAGGCGGATGCATTCCTGGTTGGCTTTGCCATCCACGGGAGGGGCGGCGACGCGAAGCTTCCAGGCATCGCCGAGGCGTCCGGCGGGCTCGGAGCGGCTGGCGCGGGGCTGCACTTTCACCGTGATGCGCGCCATTCGATTCTGGCTCTCAAGTTGGCCACCCCGGCGGCGACGCGCGTATCCACCACGTCGAAGGCGATGGCATCGTCCACCCAATCGTGGCTCGATCCGTCGTCGTTCTGGGTAGCGGCGGTCAGGGTGTAGGACTGCGGGGTGAGCCAGCACTCCAGATGAAAATCCACTTCCAGTTCGTCGCCGGCCGCGAAATTGCCCAGCGGCGTCTGCTCGATACGGGTATTGGTGCCGTAAACGTCCATGCCGATGCGGGTGCGGACGAGAATTCCCACCATGGGGTCCTCGACCGGCCGGTGGAAGCGCGCCCGCACGCGGACCGCGACCGGCTCACCGCTGGCCACCGAGGCCACCTCCTGGCCGGCGGCGTTCAGGATGGCCACGCTGAGGATTTCGCTGGTGCCGTCGCCGTGGCGGAAACTGCCGCCGCGGCCGCGCTTCTCCCGTTCCGGCGCTTGTTTTTCGAGCACCACGCCGATGTAGCGATTGATGACGTCGCGCGGCGAGCCTTCGGCGGCGATGCGGCCGCCCAGCAGCAGAATGGCGCGGTCGGAGAGCTGCTTGACCAGACCGAGGTCGTGGGAGACGAACAGCACCGTCACTTTGCGGGCGCGCAGTTCCTCAAATTTGCGCACGCAGCGGTTGGCGAAGACCGCGTCCCCCACCGCCAGAGCTTCATCGACGATCAAGATCTCCGGGTCCACGTGGATGGCGGTGGAAAAGGCCAGGCGCACGTACATGCCGCTGGAATATTCCTTGACGGGGCGCTCGATGAATTCCCCGATTTCGGCGAACGCCTCGATGGACGGCATCGCCTTGGCGATTTCGGCGCGGCTGAGGCCCATGATCTCGCCGTTCAGGTAGACGTTTTCGCGGCCGCTGAACTCGGGGTTGAAACCGGCGCCCAGTTCGAGCAGGGCGGCCACCCGCCCGCGCGTGACTACCCGCCCGGAAGTGGGCTGCAGGATGCCGCTGACGATCTGCAGCAGGGTGCTTTTGCCGCAACCGTTGGGGCCGACCAGCCCCAGGGTTTCGCCCTTTTCGAGCTCGAAGCCGATGTCGCGGAGCGCCCAGAAATCGGTGTGCAGGGTGCGCGAGCCGGGGACCATTTCGCGCAAACGGTCGGCCGGACGGCGATAGAGACGATACAGCTTGGAGACTTTCTGGACCAGGACCAAATTCGATTCTAGTCGGTTTGAAGGGCGGCCGCCTGGGGGCCGCGCCGCCATTGAAGCCGGAATTCATTCCCGTAATACTCGGATTCGCGACGTTCCTGGGAACGCTCACGGTGGTTATCATCGGGTTCCTCTATAACAACTCACGCATCACCGACGTTAAAGAACTTTTTCGCGCCGAACTGAAGGCCGTCGAAGCCTCGATTCTCTCCCAGATGGCGACCTTTCAGATGGACATCATCTCTAAGATCGCCGAACTCGATAACCGCATCAGCCGCCTTGCGCGGTAGGCCTTTTCTCCTTCCCAGTTTCGCCAGCTCTCCAAGAACGCCCGCCAATAGCGACGGGCATTATCCCTCCCGCGCAGCGACCCCTGCCCGCGCCATAAAGTTCAAACCCAGCGGATTCAAATAACTGAGTGCAAGGCACTCCTAGCTTCTGGCGGCTTTGCCTCGACTGCGTCTGGGGGCGAAAATCTTGTTGACGGCGTCGACGGAAAATGCCTGGGGATCGAAATCGCCGATCCACTCGAGCATTTCTTCGTGCCGTTCGTGGTCGGGGTCGGCGAGGGCCTCCACCAGGTCGTAGTATCCGGGAATGCCTCCGCAATCTTCCGGCGGACAGGCGAGTTGACCATCCGTGCAGGCCGGATAGGAAATACTCAGATCGGCCGGAAGCCGCTTTTCGAGGACGACGACATGCTCCCAGGTATCGCCAAAATCATACGTGTAGGTGAACTTGGAGCCGACCCTCGCCAGGATGCCGGCGAGGCGGACCTTGCGCTCGTCTTCGGTGACGGTCCTCCCCATGAATTGTTCATACGGGCTGGGCTGCCCGAAGCGCCTCTTGCCCACCGAAAACTCGTGCACGTGGCTATCGTCCCACCCCATCGCGGCTTGCAGCACGAAGTGCATCTGCTCCAGGGCACTCGCGGGTACCAGCAGACGGCGCCAAATGGGTGGGTCCGTGTAGAGCAAAGTAACCTTGAGCTGATAGATTTCCGGGAGAATCGCTTTCTGTTTGGCTGGCATATTTGCGCTCTCCTCGATCTTAAGGAGAAAACCGGGGACGCGCCATATTTTTTCGCCCTTGCCTGAAGGCGGCGTGCAACGGATGCTTAACCGATGTGGGGAAGTTAGTTTCCGGCAAGCGCTCCCTGACGGTCGCGGCTCGGTAAGCGACTGAAAACACGTTGCCTGTTACATTTTCGCCCTTGCCTGAAGGCGGCGGCGTGCAACGGGTGCTTCACTCCCGGCAACCGCTCCTCCCTTTACGGTCGCGGCTCGGTAAGTTACGGCTGTGGGAGCGATCTATAGCGGCGGAGGTGCTCGATGTGGCTGCGCTCTCTGCGTTCGAGGTGTTTCTCAAAAGATTCGATCATGCGGAGCTTTTCGCCGAGGTCGGCGAGGAGGGCGGATTTGGCGCGCGCCACCCGAATGCGGTTCCGCCGGGTTAAGGCGATGGATTCGATGGGGAACATTTCCATGCGGTCGATGGGCTGGTAAAGGCGGACGAGATCGGCTGTGATCCGCTCGAGATCGTCGTCGGGCTCCGAAGTAACGGGCACGAGTTTGGGGCTGGGGGAACGCTTCGGACGGGACTGGGCCGGGGGACAAGCCCGGTTAGCGGCGAGCTGCCGCCGGGAAATTGGAAAGCTGGATGGCTTTTTCATGGCTCTGTCAGGCTGTGGCCGCCAAGGGCTTGCCCAGGCAGCAGTGTGGATCGTTTATGAGCTCATTGCGGTGGACGCCGGCGAGGGCGGCGGCATCGGAGAGGCTGGCGCCGGATGACAGGGCGTCGATAACCTGGCGTTGTTGGGAGGATATTCCTAAATCGATCATAAGGAACAGCTTTCGGCCATACGATAACGGGGGAGCGGGGAAAAGGCGGGGTGCCGGGAGGGGCGAAGTGTCTGTAACCAACTGGAGCGGGAGGAGTAAGAAATATTTTGAAGTTCTGTGACCGGGAGCCGGAGAACAGACCGGCGGGGCTACGTTTTGTGCATTTTTGTGCACGACGCACAAGGATACGGGCGAGGGACGGCGCCACTGTCCAATTTCGGACAGTCAAATCCTAAAACAAGGCAGTTTCAACTTGGGCGAGGCGTGGATTCAACGGCTTACGCCTGGCCTGGCGATTGCAGGATGGGTCCATACCATGCGCGCCATCTGGCAAGATCTCCGATTCGGCCTGCGGATATGGCATCACAGCCCGGGCTTCACCGTAGCGGCGGTGCTGACGCTAGCGGTGGGCATCGCGATGAACGCGACTGTCTTCAGTTGGATCGATTCGGTGCTGCTGCATCCTCTGCCTGGAGTGGGCGATGCGCGGGACCTGGCGCTGCTGGAAACGGTGACCTCCGGCGGAGAGCATCTGGTCAATACTTCCTATATTGACTGCCGCGACTACGGGCGGGACCTGCGGCTGATCTCAGAGCTGGCATTCGGCCGCTTCACCCCGCTGAGCGTTGGGGCGGAGGGCAAGACCGGGCGCGCCTGGGCCGAGCTGGTGTCGGCGAATTACTTCGACGTGCTCCAGGTGAAACCTGTGCTGGGGCGCGGGTTCCGCGTCGAGGAGGCGCAACGGCCGGGGGCGGAACCGGTCGCGGTGATCAGTTATCGGATGTGGCGGGACCGGTATTCCGGCGACCCCAGAGTGCTGGGAGAAGCGATCCGGCTGAACCGCCGGGACCTGACGATTGTCGGTGTGGCGCCGCCGGGGTTTCACGGCAGCATGGTGGGCGTGCTCTACGACGTCTGGGTTCCGATCACCATGGCGGAGGCGATGGGAACCGGCAACGGGACTTTGAACTATCGCGGGACTCGCGACATTACCTCAACGTTCGTGCGCTTGAAACCGGGGGCCAGTCTGGAGCAGGGGCGGGAAGAGGTGGCCGCGTTGGCGCGGCGGCTGGCGGCGGCGTATCCCGGCACCAACCGGGGTATCGAGGCGACGCTGGTGCCGGTGTGGGCCGGGCACCTGGGTGCGCAGGGCATTCTGCTGCGGCCGCTGACGATTCTGATGGCGATGGCCGTTCTGCTGCTGCTGATGGCATGCGCCAACGTAGCAAACCTGTTCCTTGCGAGGGCGGTTTCGCGGCAGAAGGAATTCGGCCTGCGGCTGGCGCTGGGTGCGCGGCGCAGTCGCCTGGCGGGGCAGTTATTTGCCGAGACCCTATTGATTGCGGGCGCGGGCGGCGCGGCTGGGTTGGTTCTGACAGCGTGGATGGGACCGGTTCTGCAGTTTCTGCTTCCACCGATGGATATTCCGCTCGATTTTGGGGGTGGGCTGAACCTTACCACGGCCGGTTTCACGCTGCTGATGGTGGCAGCGGCGATGCTGCTCAGCGGCACGGCGCCGGCGCTGTTTTCGGTTCGGGCGGACCTGAACAGCACGCTGAAAGAAGGTGGGCGCGGGGGAAGCTCCGACGGCGGGTCCCATGGTTGGCGGCGATTACTGGCAACCATCCAGGTGGCGCTAGCCATGGTGGCGCTGACCGGCGCGGCCCTTTTTTCGCGGAGTTTCCGCGGCATTATGGACATCCAGCCGGGCTTTAACATGGATCGTGTATCGGTGTCGCAATTCTACCTGTCGAGCGCGGGATACTCGGCGGTGGAGCAGCGCCAGTTCTGCCGGGAACTGCGCCGGAGGCTGGAAGCGCAGCCGGGAGTGACGGGTGTGACGTACTCGGACGTGGTGCCGCTTGGTTCGGCGGCGGGGTCGGCTCCGTGGCATCAACTGGCGATCGAAGGATACGTACCGGAGCGGAACGAACAAGTGATTGTGCACCGTGCCACGGTGCCGCCGGGCTATTTCGAGTTCATGAAGATCCGCCGGCTGGCGGGGCGCGAGTTCAGCGAAGACGACAACAAAGACAAGCCGATGGCGATGATCGTGAACCAGGCGTTCGCGGCGCACTATTTCCGCGGCCGGTCCGTGGTGGGCCGCAAAGTGATGGTGGAAGGCGCGGCGGCCACGGTAGTCGGGTTGGTGCAGGACAGCAAATACAACACGCTGGCCGAGGGGCCGACGCCGTTTTTCTACCTGCCGTTCCAGCAGTGGTTCGCGCCCGGGCTGAATTTCGCCGTGTTCCTTCGTGCGGCGGGCGATCCGATGCGGGTCACGCCGGTGCTGCGCCGGGAGGCGCTGGCGCTCAACCAGGATGCGGTGTTCAACACGCGCCTGCTGGCCGAAGAAGCCACGGTATCTCTCTATCCCCAGAGGGTGGCGGCGAATCTGTTGGCGGTGGTGGGAGGCGCGTGCCTGCTGCTGGCGGCGATCGGGTTGTACAGCGTGATGAGTTACACGGTGAGCCAGCGCACGCGGGAGTTAGGCATCCGGGTAGCGCTGGGAGCGCAGCCGGCCACAATACGTTGGATGGTTCTGCGGGAGGGCCTGCTTTTGACAGTTCCCGGGCTGGCGGCGGGGTTTGGGATTGCGGTGCTGGCCGGCCGCCTGGTGAGCGGCATGCTGGTGACGGTGAGCGCGGTTGACCCGGCAGCTTTCGGCGCCGCGGCGTTGTTTGTGGCGGGGGTTGCGCTCGCCGCAAGCTACCTGCCGGCGAGCCGCGCCACCAGGGTAGACCCGGTACAGGTGCTCAATCGGGAGTAAGCGGGCAGCCGGCCGAGGCAGTACCAACTGCTTTTCCCAACATCGGGATTGCCACGGAGCGACAAGCGGAACCGAGGAGACCGGCGACAAGATCGCCGGCGCTACGAGGTTGGACCGGACCGGCGCCGCTGGCAGGCTGAGTTTCCCGGGCGGCGCGGAACGTCGGCTCGACAGCCGACGCCGCAGGCCAGCGGCCCGCGCCACGAGCACGACGAGCACGTTTCCGGGTAGCAACATTCGGGCGCGATAGGCGATACTGATTATTGCTTCGGCAGGGTGGAGAATATCCTTTGAAGAAAGCTCTGATTACGGGGATCACCGGCCAGGACGGATCGTTTCTGACCGAGTTTCTACTGGACAAGGGTTACCAGGTGCACGGGATTGTGCGCCGCGCATCCACTTTCAATACGGACCGGATACGGCACCTGTACCACGATCCGCACGATCCGGAAACGCGTCTGTTTCTACATTACGGCGATGTGACGGACGCGTCGGGACTGCGGCACGTACTGGAGAAAGTGCAGCCGGACGAAATCTACAACCTGGCCGCGCAGTCGCATGTGCGGGTGAGTTTCGACCAGTCCGAGTACACGGCGGACGTCGTGGCGACCGGGGCACTGCGGGTGCTGGAGGCGCTGCGGCATCACGTGCATGAGTCGGGACGAGCGGTGCGGTATTACCAGGCGGGGTCGTCGGAGATGTTCGGGGCGGCGCCGCCGCCGCAGAGCGAAGGGACCGCGTTTTATCCGCGCAGTCCGTACGCCGTGGCCAAGGTGGCGGCCCACTGGTACGGAGTGAACTACCGCGAGGCGTACGGGTTGTTCGTGGCGAACGGGATTCTGTTCAACCACGAATCGGAGCGGCGCGGGGAAACCTTCGTGACGCGCAAGATCACGCGTTCGCTGGGGCGGATCAAGTTGGGGTTGATGGACAAGTTCTATCTGGGGAACCTGGAGTCCCGGCGGGATTGGGGATACGCGGGCGATTACGTGGAAGCCATGTGGCTGATGTTGCAGCAGGAGGCGGCGGGCGATTACGTGGTGGCGACGGGCGAAGCGCACTCGGTGAAGGAGTTTCTGGAATTAGCGGCGGAATACGCGGGCGTGGACTGGACCAAGTGCGTCGGCACCGATCCCCGTTATTTCCGGCCGACGGAAGTGGACAGCCTGTGCGGGGACTCGTCGCGGGCGCGGGCCAAGCTGGGGTGGAAGCCGAAGGTGAGCTTTCCGGAGTTGGTTCGCAAGATGGTGGATTGCGACATGGAACTGGCGCGGCGGGAACGGACGCTGCTGGCGGCCGGGCACGCGGTGCATATATAGAGAGCTTTCAGCGATCAGCCATCAGCGGTCAGCCAAACCAAGGCGGCTGAGAGCTGAGCGCTGAATGCTGACAGCTTAAACCTATGGAGCAGACAAGCAAGATCTTCGTGGCGGGACATCGCGGGCTGGTGGGGTCGGCCATTTGCCGGCGTCTGGACGCGGGTGGATTCAGCAACCTGCTGGTTCGGACTCATGGCGAAGTGGACCTGTCGGATGCCCGCGCGGCGGAGGCGTTGTTTTCGACGGAAAAGCCCGAATACGTTTTTCTGGCGGCGGCCAGGGTGGGCGGCATCCTGGCGAATTCCAGCCGTCCGGTGGATTTTCTGCGCGATAACCTGCTGATGGAGACCTCGGTTCTGGACGCGGCCTGGCGCCATGGGGTGAAGAAAGTGCTTTGCCTCGGGTCGTCCTGCATTTATCCGAAATTCGCACCGCAACCGATCCGGGAAGACAGCCTTCTGAGCGGGCCGCTCGAGCCCACCAACGAGTGGTACGCCATCGCCAAAATCGCCGGGATCAAGCTGGCGCAAGCCTATCACCGGCAGTACGGCATGGAGGCCATCTCGCTGATGCCGACCAATCTGTACGGGCCGGGCGATAACTTCGACCTGCAGACATCGCACGTGGTGCCGGCGCTGCTGCGAAAATTCCACGAAGCGGTGGAGAGCGGGGCGCCGGAGGTGACGTTGTGGGGCAGTGGGTCGCCGCGGCGGGAGTTCCTGCACGTGGACGATCTTGCCGACGCGGCGGTGTTCCTGATGGAGTGCTACTCGAGCCCGGAGATCGTCAACGTCGGGGTAGGCGAGGACCTGACGATTCTGGAGCTGGCGGAAATGATCGGAGAGATCACCGGATTTCGCGGCAAGCTGCGCTTCGACAGTTCGAAGCCGGACGGAACACCGCGCAAACTGCTGGACGTGTCCCGGCTGACGGCTCTGGGCTGGAAAGCGCGCATTCCGCTGCGCGAGGGCATCCGGCAGACGTACGAGTGGTACAAGCGGAACCGAAGGGCCGGTTGAGTCAGGCTTGACAGCCTACGCCACGAGGTACCTCTGCTTCACCCATTCGAGGGCTTCGGCGGCGGTGACCAGGCGGCCCTCCAGTTGGGCGTCTTCCACCGCGTCCAGAATCCCGGCGAAGCGGGGGCCGGGAGCGTAGCCGGCGGCGATCAGGTCGGCACCGGTGAGGAGGCGCTTCGGTTTCAACTGTTCCGTGCCTAGCTCGGCCAGGCGCCGGCGGCAGAATTCCCAGCCATCCAGATGGCCGTTACTGCCGAGACAATCCAGGCGATGGAGCTCCAGATGCTGGTCGAAGTTCGGCTGGCGGAGGAAGCGTTTGAGCGTGCTCTGTTTCATCCGCCCCACATCGAGAAAGCGCATGTGGTTGGCGACCAGCGCCTCCACCTGTTCGATTTGGTCGCGGGAAGCGCGCAGGCGGGCGAGGATTACGCGGGCCAGCCGGACGCCTTCCTCGGCGTGGCCATCGAAACGAATGCGATCGGCCACGCGAAACGTGGGCGGCTTGCCGACGTCGTGCAGCAGCGCGGCCCAGGCTAAAGCGGGGCTGGCGTCTTTCAGGTTTTCGAGCAGGAGCAGGGTGTGGGTCCAGACATCGCCTTCGGGATGGAACTCGGGCGGCTGGGCCACGCCTTTCATGGCGGCCACTTCCGGCAGCAGAACGGCCAGCATGCCGCTGGCGTCCAGCAGCTCGAAGCCGCGGCGCGCGCCGCCTTGGGTCAGGATCCGTTCCAGCTCGTCGCGCACGCGCTCCGGCGCCACGGTCAGGATGGAGGCGGGATGGCGCTCGATCGCCCTCCAGGTTTCGGGATCGATCTGGAAACCCAGGCGGGCCGCGAACCGCACGGCGCGGAGAAGGCGCAAATGGTCTTCCGCGAAACGCGCCTCCGGGTCGCCGATGGCCCGCAGCGTGCGGCTTTCCAGGTCGCGGCGCCCTTCCACGAAATCCAGCACCTGGCCGGTTTCCAGGTCCATCATGAGGCCATTGATGGTGAAGTCGCGCCGCAGTACATCGGCACGCGGATCGATTTGGAAATCGACCGAGGTGGGGCGCCGGCCGTCGGCATATTCGCGGTCGCTGCGAAAGGTAGCGACTTCCACCTGCGCGGCGCCGTCCCGCACCAGCACCACGCCGAAGTGCGCGCCCACCGTTCCCGAACCGGGGAACAGATTCAGCAGGCGCTCGGGGCGCGCGTCGGTGGAAATGTCGAAATCCTTAGGTGGAACGCCAAGCAGCAGGTCGCGCACGGAGCCGCCCACCAGGTAGGCGTGGTGCCCGGCGGCACGCAGGCGAGAAGCGACGGACCGCGCCAGCCGTTCGGAATCCAGGTTGGTCGGGTTCCGCTCCACACTACCGATGGTACCCTGCCGCACATGATAAGATGTGAAAGCTGTTTCGCCTCAGAGAGCATCGCTCGAACCCCGATTTTATGGCCGCCTGGCGCCAATACGGAGAAAACGTTTCGTGACTTCCGAGCAACGGCAAGGAACGGTGAAGGTGGTTGTGGCCACCACCGTCATGCTGTCGTTCATCTCGTTCTGGCGCGCCGCCGCCATCGTACTCAGCGATCTGGCCTCGTCGGCTTACTACGTAGGCGGCATCGCGGAGCAGGCCATCGGCAAGGCGGCGCCGTGGTTCATCCTGGCCATCATGCTGTTCTCCTACGCGGTGCGCGCCATCTACATCGAAAGCTGTTCGATGTTCGTGCGCGGGGGCGTGTACAAAGTGGTACACGAGGCCATGGGCGGGACGCTGGCCAAGTTTTCGGTTTCGGCGCTGATGTTCGATTACGTGTTGACCGGCCCGATAAGCGCCGTCAGCGCGGGTCTGTACCTGGGCGGCCTGATCAACGAAACCGCCGAACACCTGCATCTTCCGGGTCTGCACGTGCACCCGCCGTATTTCGCCGCGGTGTTCGCCGCCGTGGTGACGATTTATTTCTGGCGCAAGAACATCATCGGGATTCACGAATCGAGCGAAAAGGCGTTGCGCATCATGCAGATCACCACGGTGATGGTGGTGATACTGATCGCCTGGTGCCTGGTTACGATCTTCACCCGCGGCTACCAACCCGTCCCGTTCCCCATCATGAAGAACATGCATTTTGCGCCGGACGCGCTGGGATGGCTGAAAGGGACGGTTGCGCCCAAGATCACGTTCATCGCCATCCTGGTCGGCCTGGGGCATTCGCTGCTGGCGATGAGCGGCGAGGAGAGCCTGGCGCAGGTGAATCGCGAAATCGCCTTTCCCAAGCTGAAAAACCTGGAGCGCGCCGGCTTCGTGATTTTCATCTACAGCATGGTGTTCACCTCGCTGGTTTCTTTCTTCGCGGTGATGCTCATTCCCGACGCCGAGCGCCAGCACTTTCTGGATAACCTGATCGGGGGCCTGTCGATGTTCCTGGTCGGCCCGTTGCCGGCGCGGATGCTGTTTCATGGATTCGTGGTGCTGGTGGGGATGCTGATTCTGGCCGGCGCGGTGAATACGGCCATCATCGGGTCGAACGGCGTGCTGAACCGGGTGGCCGAGGACGGCGTGCTGCCCGACTGGTTTCGCCATCCCCATCACCGCTATGGAACCACTTCGCGGATCATCAACACCATCGTCATCCTGCAACTGGCGACGATCGCGATCAGCCGTGGCGACGTGAATATGCTGGGCGAGGCCTATGCCTTCGGCGTGGTGTGGAGCTTTGCCATGAAGGCGCTTTCGGTGCTGGTGCTGCGCTACAAGCAGCCCAGCGGGCGGGAATGGAAAGTGCCGCTGAATTTCCACGTGGGCAAGACGGAGCTGCCGGTGGGCTTGCTGCTGATCACGGTCGCCCTGTTCGCCCTGGCCATCATCAATGTGCTGACCAAAGAGGTAGCCACTATCTCCGGGGTGAGCTTCACCATCGTTTTTTTCATTGTCTTCGAGCTCTCCGATATCGCCAACCGCAAACGCAAAGCCGCCCATCCGGCGGAGCTGGAGAAATTTCGCCTCGACACCAAGGACGAGCTGAGCGCCGGCACCACCGGGGTGCGCACGGGCAATGTGGTGGTTGCCGTGCGCAATCCCAACCGGCTGCAGCATCTTTCCCGCATCCTGGCCAAGACCGACACGCGCAAGCAGGACATTGTGGTGCTGAGCGTGCGGCGGGTGACGCAGGCGGCCAGCGGCGAGCACCCACTCGACACCGACCAGATTTTCTCCGACGACGAAACCAACGTCTTCACCCACGTGGTGACGCTGGCGGAAAAAGCCGGCAAGCACGTGGAGCTGATGGTGGTACCGGGCTCGGACCCTTACGAAGCCGTGGTCCGCACGGCCGCGCGTCTGCAATCGTCGCGCATCGTCATGGGCCTGTCGCCGAAGCTCACCCCCTCCGAACAGGGCGCCCAGGTGGGACGATACTGGGAGCAATTGCCGGAGCCGCGGCCTTCGATTTCGCTCGAAATCGTGCTGGAGAATCAGAAGGACGTGGTGTTCTTCAACCTGGGACCGCACCCGCCGCGTCTCTGGCCGGAAGACGTGGACCTGGCGCATCGGCTGTGGCTGGAGCTGAGCGGCATGGGTCCGGGCTCGAAGCTGCACCACCGGGATATCATCGGGGTGGCGTTGCGCCGCATGAGCGACGAGTTGCACTCGGACCGCAAGCCCGAAGTGGTGGAGGACGTGCTAAAGGAAGTGTCCGGCGCCAACGGGCAGGCGACGGAGGGAAAAGCGTAGGAGCGGGTCCGTTGAGTCACGATGGAGGAGGGCTGGCAGCGCCGCAGCAGTTCTTGAACTTCTTGCCACTACGGACAGACAGTAGTCATTACCGCTGATCTTGGGCGGCAGACGGGGCTTGGCGGCGCTCGCCTTCTCGCTCAGCTTGTCGAGGAGCCATTCGACGTCCGATATGTCCTCGGGTTCGTCCTCTTCGATGCCCGCGATCACCTGCCAGCCGTGTTGGTTACAAAGGGCAACGATGTTCTCCGCTTTTTCGGCGGAGCGTACCCGAACCACGGCGGGGTGCTTGTGAGTTCCTAGTTTTGCCATTTTCGCTTCCAGTTTAATTCGTCGCGCGGCATGAGGCGAATGACGGGACTAATAGTTTCCGGGTATTGTGCGGCCGTGCGTGGTTCGGGTAGCTTATTATAGATTGTCAGGAAATGATCCCTGCCGGCAACCGCTCCCTTGCGGTCGTGGCTCGGTATCGGACGTTGGGAGTTTAAGATGACCGTTTCCGGCCGCATTCGATGGATTCCCGTATTGCTTGGCTGCCTGGGTGTGTCTCTGATCCTGGTTATCTATCCGATCTATGTGATCCGGCCATTCCGGGCGCAGGGAGCGAGGGAACTGGCGGTGGCGCTGATGATTAGCCGCTTTCGGCCGGGGCTTACGGTGATCTCGGCGCTGGCGGCGGTCTGGGCTGCAATTCGGTATCGCGGGCGCTGGTGGCGGCGGACACTGGCAGCGGCGGGCGCGGTCTTGGTGTGCGCGCTGGCGGCGCTGGCGCGGGTAAACGTGTACGAGCTGATGTTCCACCCGGACGACCATCCGGCCTTCGCCGCGGCGAGTGAAGCGAAGCTCGATAAGGATGACAAGCTGATCGTGGTGAACGTCCGCGGCAGCGCGCGTGCGTACCCGATCCGCACCATGGGTTACCACCATGTCATTAATGACGTGGTCGGAGGGACGGCTCTCGCGGCGACCTATTGAACGCTCTGTCACACCGGTCTGGTGTGGACGAGAGATGTGGACGGGCTGCGGCTGACGTTTCACCTGGCCGGCATCAATAACCAGAATTTTCTGATGCGCGACGACCAGACGGGGACCTATTGGCAGCAGATCAGCGGACTGGCTATTTCGGGCCCGCTGAAAGGGCGGCAACTCACACTGGTTCACTCCGATGAGCTGACCTTCGCGACGTGGAAAGCGGAGGAGCCGGAAGGCACGGTGCTGCGGGACGTGGCCAGGTACGCCCCCCAATACGAGAAGAAAGATTGGGACGTGCGCATGAAGCGGGCGCCGGTGGTCATCCAGTTTCCGGAAGCGGGCATGAAGGCGCGCGAGCTGCTGCTGGGCATCCAGGCTTTCGGCGCCAGCCGGGCGTTTCTCTACGACCGGGTGATTCAGGAGAAGCTGGTGAAGGACCACGTGGGGGCCGAGCCGGTGCTGCTGGTGGTGGGCGGGGACGGGGAATCGGTGAGAGGTTTCCGCGACCGAATCCCCGGTGTGGATGGTGCACCGGATTTCTACCGCATGACCGCGAACACGGCCGGCACGCTGCTGATGGATGCGGCAACCGGCAGCGAGTGGAGCTTCCAGGGGTGCGCCGTGTCGGGGAAAGCGAAGGGCATTTGCCTGGAACCTGTCCCCATGCTCAAAGACTATTGGTTCGACTGGCGGAACTATAATCCCAAGACGACGATTTGGGGGAAAAGATAGACATTTCGGGCTCACCGCTGAAACGCCACGAATCGGCCAATGGCGGTGCTTTTGGGAAATCCCCGGTACAAGCTAAGGCGTTTGGCGTCGCCGGCGCAGTCCAGGCAAATTACGGCGCAGGGGGCGGCGGGCACGGGAGGTGGGTAGCGGCGGGTGAGGTTGGACACGCCGGTGTGGAGGAAGCGGATTTCGGGGTGGCGCTCGCGGAGCAGGGCCTGCAATGGGTACTCGAGGGTGAGGTTCGAGATGTCGATGCCCAGGACGGCGCAGCCGGAGCGCTCGAGGAGCGAAACCACGCCGAAATACGACGCCTGGTTGCGCCAGGAACCCATATCGGCGAAGTACTCGCGGTCGCGATCGGCGTGGAGGACGCTGGCGGGGCCGCTCCAGGGGCGCACCCAATTTTCGAACAGGGCCGGGCGCGCGTTGTTGAGCAGAAACAGCGCCAGCAGGATCGACAGGGGCGCGCGCCAGCGGCCGAATACCGCACCCATGAGCGGGGCGGAGGCCAGCAGCAGCGGCAGGAACAGGCGCGCCAGAAACGGTTGCCACTTCAGATACGCGCAGAAGGCGAGGAAGCCAAATGCCAGCGCTGCGGTATACCAAAGCCAGGCCGCGTTGCGCCTGTGAATGGCTACCAGCGCCGCCAGGGCGAGCAGCAGCAATTGCCAGCGGTTGGGGGCGTTGGCTTCGTGGTTGGCATTGACGGGGGGAGCGAATTCGGCCCATGGCCAGGTGGTGGCGGGATCGTTCCAATCGATGTGCAGCTTTTTGTGCACAGCGACGACGAAGCGATAGACGCCTTGATTCCAGCGCGGGCTGCGGGCGCCGAGTTGCTCGGAGAGATTGCGCAGGGCGCCGGAGACCAGCGGCTTCCAACCGAGCTTATCGTTGCGCCAGCGGAAGGCGCCATCGGCTTGGGCGGAATCGAACCCCAGCGGCCAGCCGCTCAGCCGCCAGTTGCGCACGAAGAGCGGGGCATTGATGGCGAGGGCGCAGGCGAGGGCGATGGCGGGGCAAGCGAGCACGTGGGGCGGGCGCCAATCGCGCATGTTGCGCCACACCCGAGGCATGGCGCGCGCCGCGGCCCGCGCGCCCGCCCACCATGCCACGGCTACCAGGGCGGGGGCAAACAGATAGGCCGTAGCCTTGGTATCGAGCGCCAGCCCGAGGGCACAGCCCAAGCAGACGGCATCCCACTTCCAGCGCGCCGCGCCGGTGCGGCTGGCGAAATAAACGGCCGCCACCAGCCACATGGCGCAGACGAGATCGTTCTTGGCGCCGGAAGAAGCCAGGATGCCGGCCGGCAGCGTTGCCGCAACCAGCGCCGCCAGCGCCTGGCCGCGGGCGCCGGCGCCTAACTCGCCCGCCACCAGCGACACGCCGACCATAGCGCCCAGCGATGCCGACCACTGCACCAGGTTGACGAACCAATCCCCGCCGGCCAGCAAATAGGCATGCAGCATGAGGTACTCGGCCGTGGGCTGGAGCATGATCTGGTTCAGGAAGGGAGTGGGGAAAAAACGCACGCTGGATTGTTCCGCCCAATAGACGACGCGGGGCAAGTGGTAGGCCATGGCGTCGGTGCTGTTGGGCGGGCTGAGCAGCGCGATGAGGCCGGTGAATACGGCGACGGTGATGCATCCGGCGAGGCATACGATGACGACCGGGTCCGGCTTCAGGCGGGGGAGGGGGACGGAGCGGCGGCGCAGGAAGGCGGCAACCGCGACCAGGAGCCACGCCGCGGCCAGGGCGAACCGGGTGACCGCGCCGGCCAGGCTCAGCAGCTCCACCATGGCCCAGGCCGCCCCGCCGAACATCACCGCCGCGCGCAGAAAGCGGTCTCGCCAGCCTTCGCTTTCCACCGCCAGGAACAGGGCGGCGAGAGCCAGGGGCAGGAGCAGGATCAGGACCATGGAGAGCTGATTTTAGCAACCGGCCGGTGGATGGCCACCATTGCTCCTTCGCCTGCTTCGGGCCGGGAGCCGCAATCGCTGGAAGGGGTTCTCGACTGCAATCCCGAAATACTTCTGGCCTCCGTTCAGGTCCTCAGACCAGATCCGTCCGCAACCGCCGCGTTCGGCGGCCGCCACAATCATGCCGTCGTGGAAGTGGAGGCCGTATTCGGCGCGAACATCCACCGCGCGCCGGACTACGTCGCCATCGGGGACAACCATGCCAATTGGACCGAGCGCGTCGAGCACGGCCGCCACATCCTCGGGCCGCGCGGCAGGCTCCATCTTGTGCAGGAGGGTGGCCGCAAACTCCGCCAGCACCTGGGTCGACACCAGGATATCTCCCGCCAGAGCCTTCCTGACCAGGTCCTGCGCGATGCGCCCCTTGCGTGAATCGCCCGCGTCGTAGGCGTAAACGAGCACATTCGTGTCGAGGAATTCAGGAGCGGGCATAGAGGTCCGCACGTTTCCAGGTTCGCTTGCCCACCTTGAACCGGAAGCGCTCGAAGCTGCGTTCCAGTGCGGCGCGCTCCCGCCGTCTGCGGCCCGATACGGCGTCCTCGGCGGCGAGTTTTTCCAGGTGATCGCGAACTAAGCCCGTCAGGGTGGTGTCCCGCTCGACGGCGATCTTCCGCACTTTCTTGATAAGTTCATCGTCGAGAGAAAGTGTGACGTTCATGTCCCCATAGTAAGGGAAACCCATAACCCGTGCACGGGCCCGGTTTCCGCAATTGCCGGCGGCGCGGCCTTTCGCTTTTCATCGCAATATCCCGTCTGCGACTTAGTACACAGTTTCGGAAGATCGGTATCGTATTCGAGGGCAACCGCTCCCTCACGGTCGCATCTCGGTAAGTGACAGCAATCACGCGGTGTCCGTTGCCGCGACCGTCAGGGAGCGGTTGCCGCGCTGAAACCGCGAAATCCCCGGATCGGTTAAGCACCCAGCCGCGCCGCGCGTGGAGTTGGGATTGCACCGATCCAGATTCAGCTCTCCAGCTTGATCGCCACCAGTCGCTTAATAGCCGCTATGTCCTTCGGTCCGCCGACCTCCAGCCTGACCGCCGTACCCTCGGCGTAGCGTTTTGCTTCGTCGATAAGCCGCACCACGGCCTTAGGCAGCTTGCTCTCCCGTGCCGTCCGAACCGCCCTGTCGCCGAGCGCGAATGACGCCATAAAGCTGGCGCGGCCCGGCGACAGGTATACAATGTTGCGCTCGCCCCGTTTCAGCCGAAGCGACCATCCGGCTTTGCGCGAATAGGAGTTCCACTCCCACGTCACGAGATCGAATTCCTCCGCCAGTTCGGCCAGCAGCCGGTCCCAGACCGCCTTTAAGGGACCCAACTGCGCCGCCAGTTCATTTTCGGTGGGCTTCTCGGGTTTGCCGATGAACGCGTTCACTACCATACGGCAACCAATGTATCTCCAGAACCCTGCGCGTGCGGCATCCCCATGCAGGTTTCAAACCGGGGCTCACCGATCCGGTCCCGATCCGTCTGTTACACTTTGATGGGGTGAGCCACGTTTCGTGTATGAAGGCAACGTCCGCGCTGCTGATTGTCATTGTGCTGACCGGAGTTAGTTGCCGGCAGCAGCCGGCTCCGGCGGCGTTCGGGCCGTCGGCGGTTCCGGTGTCGGTAGCGCCGGTGACGCAGGAATCGGTGCCGACCGATCTGCAGGTCGTAGGCACGGTGGAGGCTTCTGCCATCGTGCAGATCAAGTCGCAGGTCGCCGGCGAGCTGACCAAGGTCTATTTCACCGAAGGGACCACTGTCAAACAAGGCGATCCGCTGTTCGACATCGACGAGCGTCCTTACCAGGACGCGCTGCGGCAGGCCGAAGCCGCCGTGGAGCGGGACCGCGCCCAGATTGCGCAGGCTGAGGCGATGCTTGACCGCGACCGCGCGCAGGCCGGTTTTGCGGAAGGCGACGCCGCCCGCCAGGCGGAATTGAACAAGGCCGGGCTAACCCCGCACTCCACCTTCGACCAGGCGCAGGCCACCGCCACTCAATCGCGCGCTTCCAATCGCGCCGATGAAGCCTCCATCGAAACCTCTAAAGCCGCGCTCGCGTCCGATCAGGCCGCCGTCGAAACCGCCAAATTGAACCTGAGTTTCTGCCGGATTAGCGCCCCGCTCGCCGGGCGCACCGGCAATCTCCTGGTTCATCCCGGCAACCTGGTCAAGGTCAACGACGTGGCGCTGGTAGTGATTCACCGGATCGAACCGATCTTCGTGGACTTCAGCGTACCGGAGGAGCACCTGAACGCTATCCGCCGGCTCAACGCCAGCCATCCGCTGCCGGTGAAGGTCCAGCCGCGAGACGGTCCGCCCGGGGCGGCCACCGGCGCTCTTTCGGTGATCGATAACACGGTGGATTCCACCACCGGAGCGATCCACCTGAAAGCCACTTTCGCCAACGCCGACGGTCTGCTCTGGCCGGGGCAATTCGTGAACGTCACGCTTACCCTCGATACCCGGCGCGACGCCGCCCTGGTGCCCTCCGAGGCGGTGCAGTCCGGGCAGACGGGGTCGTTCGTGTACGCCGTGAAAAACGACAAGACGGTGGAAATCCGCCCGGTGGTGACGGGCCGGGCGTTCGAAAACAAAATGGTGATCGAAAAAGGCGTGGCGCCGGGCGATACGGTCGTAACCGACGGGCAGATGCGGTTGTACCCGGGCGCGAAGATTATCGCCGTTGGCGCCCCCAAGCCGGCCACGCAGGCCCAATGACGGCCATCCCGATGGTGCCACGGTGAACCTCTCGCGCATTTTTATCCAGCGCCCGGTAATGACGGCGCTGCTCTCGATGGCCATCCTGCTGTTCGGCGCGGTGGCCTTTCGCGCCCTGCCGGTGGCGGCCCTGCCCAGCGTCGACTACCCCACCATCCAGGTCACCGCCGCCCTGCCCGGTGCCAGTCCGGAAACCGTGGCATCGTCGGTGGCCACCCCGCTGGAGCGCCAGTTCTCCACCATCTCCGGCATTCAGTCCATGAATTCGGTGAACTCGCTCGGCAGCAGCCAGATCACCGTGCAGTTCAACCTCAGCCGTAATATCGACGCCGCCGCGCAGGACGTTCAAGCCGCCATCAGCGCCGCCGGCGGCAACCTGCCTGCCACCATGCCGCGCCCGCCCACCTACCAGAAGGTCAATCCCGCCGAACAGCCCGTGCTCTACCTGTCGCTCGATTCCCAGGCGCTGCCCCTCTACCGCGTCACCGATATTGCCACCAACGTGCTCGCCAACCGCATCTCGATGGCGGGCGGCGTTTCCCGCGTCCAGGTTTACGGCGAGCAGAAGTACGCCGTGCGCGTGCGCGTGGATCCCGACCGTCTGGCCGCCCACAACATCGGCCTGGACGAAGTCGGAAATGCGATCGCCGCCAGCAATTCCAACCTGCCCACCGGGCGCCTGGATGGCGCGCACCAGGCCTTCACCATCGAATCCAACGGCGCCCTGTTCAACGCCGCCGCCTTCCGGCCGGTGGTGGTGGCGTGGCGCAGCGGCGCGCCCGTCCGCCTGGAAGAGCTGGGCACCGTCGCCGATAGCGTGGAGGATACCAAGCTCATCGCCTGGTTCAACGACGTCCGCGGCGTGATCCTGGCCGTCGAGCGCCAGCCCGGCACCAATACCGTCGACGTGGTGGATAATATCCGGCTCCTGATGCCCGAATTCCGGCGCGCCATTCCCGCCTCGGTCCGGCTTTCGGTCATGTTCGATGCGTCGGACTCGATTCGCAATTCCATTCGCGACGTCGAGTTCACGCTGCTGCTCACCATCTGCGTCGTGGTGATGGTGATCTTCCTGTTCTTGCGCAATCTCTCCGCCACCCTGATCCCCGGCTGCGCCGTGCCGTTTTCGATCGTCGGCACGTTCGCCGTGATGTACCTGCTCGGCTACAGCCTGAATAACCTTTCGCTGATGGCCCTGACGCTTTCGGTCGGGTTCGTGGTGGACGATGCCATTGTCATGCTGGAAAACATCGTCCGCCACATGGAAATGGGCGAATCGCGCATGGAGGCCGCCTTTGCCGCTTCGCGCGAGATCGGCTTCACCATCCTTTCCATGACGTTGTCGCTGGTGGCGGTCTTCATCCCGGTGCTGTTCATGGCGGGAATCGTGGGCCGCCTGCTGCATGAATTCTCGGTCACCATCGTGGTGGCGATCCTGATTTCCGGATTCGTCTCGCTCACCCTCACTCCCATGCTGGGCAGCCGTTTCCTGAAGCCCTCCCGCGTGGCGCATCACGGCATCGCCTACCGCGCGCTGGAAGGCGGATTCGATCGCCTCACGCATTGGTACGAGCGCACCCTGTCGGTGGCGCTGCGTTTTCGCCTGGCCACCCTGGGGGTCGCGCTGGCGATGCTGGTCGGCACCGTTTACCTGTTCGAGATCATGCCCAAGGGCTTCATCCCCAGCCAGGACCAGGGTTTCCTTTTTGCCGTGATCCTGGGGCCGCAGGACGCCTCGTTCGAATACATGGCCGACCACGCCCACGCGGTGGCCGAAATCGCCCGCGCCAATCCCAATCTGTCCGACGTGGGCGCGTTCGTCATTGGCGGCAACCAGGCCTTCTTTTTCGCCAAAACCAAGCCGCGCGACCAGCGGAAATTGTCGGTCGACGAAATCATCACCCAGCTCCGGCCCGCCACCATGGCCGTCCCCGGCGTATTCACGTTTCTGCAGAATCCGCCGCCTATTACCGTGAGCGGACAGGAAGGGCAGAGCGTCTACCAGCTCACCATGCAGAGCACCAACCTGGACGAGATCTACTCCTGGGCGCCGCGCCTCGCCGCCGCCATGCAAAAGATACCGGGCATGGTGGATGTCAACAGCGACATGCAGATTTCGAGCCCGCAGGTGATGGTGGACATCGATCGCGACCGCGCCGTGGCGCTCGGCGTCACCCCGGCCGTGGTGCAGACCGCCCTGTTCAGCGCCTTTAGCGACCGCGAGGTTTCGGTGATCTACGCCCCCGCCGACGAATACCAGGTGATCCTGGAGTTGGACCCGCGCTACCAGCGTTCGCCACAGGCGCTTTCGAAACTCTACGTGCGCTCGTCGGGCGGCGCGCTCGTGCCGCTCGATGCCGTCACCCGTATTTCCCGGCGCACCGGCCCGCTCAACATCAACCATTTCGGGCAACTGCCGGCGGTGACGATCTCCTTCAACCTGCTCCCCGGTATGTCGCTCGGCCAGGCCGCCACCGCGGTCGATGGCGCGGTGAGCGATCTGCGCATGCCGGCTAGCATCTCGACCGCCTTTCAGGGCACGGTAAAAGAGTTCCAGGAGTCTTTCCGCAACCTCACCCTGCTGCTCATCGTGGCCATTCTGGTCATCTACATCGTGCTCGGTATGCTGTATGAGAGCTTCATTCACCCCATCACGATTCTGTCCGGCTTGCCCTCGGCGGTCTTCGGCGCGCTGCTCACGCTGAAGCTGTTTCACCGCGAGCTCGACCTGTATGCTTTCGTGGGCATCGTGATGCTGTTCGGCGTGGTGAAAAAGAACGCCATCATGATGATCGATTTCGCCATCGACGCCCGCCACGGCGGGGCCGACCCGCGCGCGGCCATCTGGCAGGGCTGCCTGCTGCGTTTCCGCCCGATCATGATGACCACCGTAGCGGCCCTGTTCGGCACCCTCCCCATCGCCCTCGGCTATGGCGAAGGCGCCGACGCGCGCCAGCCGCTCGGCCTGGCCGTGGTCGGCGGCCTGGTGGTGAGCCAGTTCCTGACGCTCTACATTACCCCGGTAATCTATCTCTACCTGGAGCGTTTTCAGGAGTGGCTGAAAGGCGCCCCGGCGCCACAGCGCGTGATCGCGGATTGATGTCGGTGTTCAGCCATTCGCTCTTTTTGAGCGAACGCACGTTTGCATAAGTCGTGGGGCGGGCAATTTTGCCCGCAGCCGCCTTTTTGGCGGCTCTCTCGCCGCGTGCCAGGCCTTCCTGCCAGGCGGGTGCCGGCCAAAGGCCGGCTGCAGCCAGAATTGGCTGCCCCACAATTTGTGAAGAAACGCGGCCGGGGCGAATAGTATGGAGCACCTGAGGACCCCGGCGTTCCCGAGGCCTTCCCGGCCACTCTCATGCTTCCAGCAGCACTTTGAGCGTGCCGGGCGCGGCGGCTCTGGCGAATGCTTGCGGCGCTTCGGAAAGCGGGAAGCGGGCCTGGATCATGGCTTCGACGGGAATGATGCGGTGCTCGAGCAGGGGCAGGGAAGCCTCGAAGCGGCCGCAGCGCGAGCCCACCAGGGTGATTTCGTTGACGATCAGCGGAGCCGTATCCACTCCGACCGTGCCGTGTACGGTGGATTTGAGCACCAGCGTGCCGCGCGGGCGCACCAGTTGGGCGGCGGCGCGCAGGCCATCGGCCGAGCCGGTGGCATCGACTACGAAATCGTAGGCGGCCGTGGGGAGGGCGCCGGTAGTTACAACCGTGTGGACACCGCGGGCGGCGGCGATGGCGAGCTTATCGGGGTGATGGCCGAACTGGTGGACGGGGTAGCCGTAAGCGTCCAGCGTCAGCGCGATGAGCAATCCCAGCTTGCCGTCGCCCAACACGGCGACCGGCTCGCCCCAGGGGATGGCCACCTGGTCGAGAATCTCGCAGGCGGCGGCCAGCGGTTCGGCGAAGACGGCGCGCTCGGATGGGAGATCGTCGGGCAGCACGTGGAGGTTCGATTCCGGAAGGGTGAAGTATTCGGCGAATGCGCCGGGATGGTTGACGATGCCGAGGACGGCGCGCGTGGCGCAATGGCGGCCGAGCCCCCGGCGGCAGGAATCGCAATCGCCGCAGGCGAGGTTGATTTCCCCTACCACCCGCTTGCCCACCAGGGCGCGGTCGTCGGCTTCCACCACTTCGGCCACGAACTCATGGCCCGGCGTGCCGGAGAAACCATAGTAGCCGCGCTGCAGCTCCAGATCGGTATTGCAGATGCCGGCGACGATCAGGCGAAGCAGCGCGTATCCGGGCGGGCGAAGGGGCGGATCCACGCGGCGCATCTCGACACTTCCGTTTTCCAGGTGAACAGCCAGCATGCACTTATAATAAGGCTTCATGCCCGCCGAGCTGGTTTGCATCGCCGAATCGTGCCGCGCCCGATTTCCGGTCACCGAGATTGTGTACAACTGCCCCCGCTGCGGCGGATTGGTGGAAGCCGTGTATCCGCGCCAGGAATGCCCGCCGGACCATTGGAAGGCGCTGTGGCGCAACCGGCGCACGTCGAACGCGGCTCTCGACCAGAGCGGGGTATGGCGCTATCGCGAGTTCATCGCGTTTGGGAGCGAGGCGCACGCGGTGACGTTGAGGGAAGGGAACACGCCGCTGCTCGAAGGCCGCGGGGCTGCCGGGTATGGCGGCCTGGACCGGCTGGTCTTCAAGCACCAGGGCTTCAACCCTACCGGCTCGTTCAAGGACAACGGCATGACGTGCGCCGTGGCGCAGGCGCGAAGGCTGGGGCTGCGGCGCGTGGGGTGCGTTTCCACCGGCAACACTTCGGCCTCGATGGCGGCCTACGCCAGCGCGGCGGGGCTCGACCCGGTGATCTTCATTCCCAACGGCAATATCGCCTACGGCAAGCTGGCGCAGGCGCTGGAATACGGCGCGCGGACGCTGCAGGTGGAAGCCAATTTCGACCAGATTCTGGCGCTGGTGCGCCGCCTGGCCGACCGGCTGGGCATTTACCTGCTGAACTCGATCAACCCGTTCCGCATCGAAGGGCAGAAGACCATCATGCTGGAGATGATGGACCAGCGCGAATGGCGGGCGCCCGATTGGGTGGTGGTGCCGGGCGGCAACCTGGGGAACACGTCGGCCTTCGGCAAGGCGTTCCGCGAAATGCGGGAGTGGGGATTGATCGACCGCACGCCGCGCCTGGCGGTGATTCAAGCCGAGGGGGCGTCGCCCTTCTACGAGCTGTTCCGGTCGGCCGATCATTCGCGCCTCGTGGCCAATCCGCATCCGGAAACGCTCGCCACCGCGATCAAGATCGGCGACCCGGTATCGTGGCCGAAAGCGCTCCACGAAGTGCTGTCGTCAAACGGCACCGTGGAGCGGGTGACGGAGCAGGAGATTGCCGATGCAAAGGCCGTGATCGGCCGGTGCGGGATCGGCTGCGAGCCGGCGTCGGCGGCAACCCTGGCCGGCATCCGCAAGCTCACCGCCGCCGGCACCATCAAACGCGACGCGGATGTGGTCGCCGTACTGACGGGCAACGTGCTGAAGGACCCGGACTACATTCATCGTTACCACACCGGAACGCTCGAAGACCCGGCGGGCCGTCCGATCCGGTCGACTTACGGCAACGCGCCGGAGGTAGTACCGGCGGACGACGAGCGGATCGCGGAGTTGCTGGCGAAGTAGGAGTTTTCGCTGGTAAACCCGGCAGCTAAAAAATCGCTACAATTCAGGAAGGATAGGACAGTGACGGACGCCCAGTACATTACGTTCATTCTGGGGTTCGCCGCAACCATCGCGGCGATCCTAATCGCGCTGCTCATCAACAATGCCCGCCTGAACGACGCGAAGGAAGCCCTTCGATCCGACATGAAGGCGGGTGACGCCGCGATTCTCGCGCAGATGGCCATGGACCGGTCCGACATGAGGGCTGGCGACACGGCGATCCTCTCTCAGATGGCCACGTATCAGATGGACATCATTTCCAAAATCGCCGAACTCGACAACCGCATCACCCGCCTGGAGCGGTAAACCGCGGTTTCCGGACCGGGCGGGACAGCCTGAACGAATACCTTTTCGATAGGCGGAAAAAGGGACGGAGCAGACTGGCACAGTCGCGGAGAACTGCTATAGCCGCGCGCGTGTGTTAAGATAAGGCTGCTGCGTCCCCATCTCTCGCGAAGGTGTCTCACATGATGTTTGCGCGTGTAGCTGGCGCGGTGCTCGTTCTCACCGCGGCAGCGTGGCCGGCCGGCCTGACTTATTCCACTTACCTGAGTGGAGGGTTTACTCCCGCGGCCATTACGGCCGATTCGGGCGGAAATGTTTACCTCGCGGGCGCCACCGCGGCGAATCCCGGATATCCGTCCGCCGCGCCGTCACCGGCCGTTGTCGTGAAGGTAAACCCGGGGGGAACGAGCTATGTATACTACCGCTCGATTGGCGGCTCGGCACAGGATAGCGCGGCTGGGATTGCCGTGGATGGCGCGGGGAACGCGTACGTAGTCGGCACGGCGACCTCGCCCGATTTCCCGGTCACCGCCGGCCAGCAGGCGGGCACCCTTCCCGCCTCGGCCGGTGGCTCGCGGGCGTTTCTGGTGAAGCTGAATCCGCGGGGCGAGGTGGTGTTCAGCGAAACGATCGGCAGCATGAATACCACCGGGCTGGCGGTGGCGCTGACGGCCCAAGGAGATATCGTAGTGAGCGGTACGAGCGCCACTCCGCTCACGGCGACCGCGGGTGCTTACAGCAGTTCGAACGGCAGCGGGCTGTTTCTGATGGAATTCGATCCCACGGGCGCGAACGTGCTTTTCACGGCGGCCGGAATCGGCGGCAACGCGCTGGCGATCGACTCCGCCGGCAATATTTATATGGCCGGCGGCACCTTCGCAGCCGGTTATCCGACAACTCCCGGAGCATACCAGCCCGGGCCCGGCTGCGCGGCGCAGTGCGGCATTTTCGGCCCTTTCCAATACATCACCAAGGTTGGCCCGGCCGCGGGGAGCCTGATCTACTCTACGTTCGTAGGGGCTGGCTCTTCATCCATCAACAAAGGCCTCGTCGTGGATAGTAGCGGAAACGCCTATCTGACCGGTCTGAACTACAGCGGGTATCAGGCGATCATCGGCCCTCCCATGCCAGTGACGGCCACGCCGTTCCTCACCAAGCTCGACGCCGCGGGTGCGTCAGTGCTCTATTCGGTCTCCGCGGGTGGCGCGGGCGTGGTCTTCGGCTCCCAGAGCGATCTTTACGTGGGTGGTGCATGGGCTTCCCTGCAAACGGCTGGGGCCGGGATTCTTCCGGAACCGCCGTTGCCGCCGGGAGTGAGCGCGCCTCCCTCCGTTTGCCAAGCCAACAACATCACCACGTTCAGCGAGGGCACCGTTACGCACGTGGATCTGGCAACAGGCAACGTGCTGGGCACGGTGCTGGTGGATGGCTCGAACGTCAGCGTAACGGGAGTCGCCTACGCCGGTGGCTCGAACGTGTGGGCCGCAGGATCGACCCAGTTTGCCGACACGCCGATCACGCCGGGCGCCTTGATGCCGGCCTTCCTCGGGCGCGGACCGGATCCGGGCGCGTATCTCGGCGAGGCCAATTTCGGAACCGATTCCGCGGCGGCGCCGCGGATCGCCTGCATCGTGGATAGCGCCAACATGGCGCGCGTGGGCGTGGTTGCGCCCAGCCAGCTCATCAGCCTGATGGGAACCGGCCTCGGACCCACTACCCCGTTAGCTGCCACCAACTACACCACCACATCGCTGGGGGGAGTGACGGTGACCTTCAACGGCGTGGCCGCGCCGCTGCTCTACGTTTCCTCGACGCAGATCAATGTGGCCGTGCCGGCGGGCGTGCTGGAGGAAGCGGGTGTTGGCCTCGTGAACTACGCCCTGATGCAGCTTACCGTGGACAACGTACCAGCGATGGCGCGCGAAATTCCGCTCGTTGCGAGCAATCCGAGCGTGTTTGGCGACCTTTCCGGTACAGTCAGCTCCTGTACCATGGGCGGCATCACCTATTACGGCGCGTTCACGGATCTGGCCTTGAATGCCGATGGGAACGTCAACTCCTGCACCGATCGCGCCAGCCCGGGCTCGCCCGTCTCGCTGTTCCTGAATGGGCTGGGCGTGAACGATTTCGATAACGAACCGAGCCCCTGGCAGGCAGCGCAGATTCCGATTGCGGTGACGATCGGCGGATGGTCGGCGCAGGTCACCGGTGTGACGGCGCTGAATCCGTTTGTGTGGCAAGTGCAGGCCACCGTGCCGGCGGCGCTGGCGCAAAGCTCGCTTTTCCTGTTCGGCGTGACCGTGGACCTGAACCTGGCGACCGGCGTGGCAGCCGCCGGGCCTCTCACCGTGCAGTCGGTTTCCCCCTCGTACATCAATCCGGGCAATCCATATCTCATGAGCGTGTGGGTGAACCCGTAGCTACTCGCCGCGCAGCATGGCGACCGGGTCGATTCGCACCGCGCGGATCGCCGCCGGTACGGCCGCCAGCAAAGCCGCCGCCAGAATCGTCAACAACGGGATCGCCAACATGGCCAGGCCGGTGGTCTTCACCTGAAATAGCAGCCCTTCGATGTATCGCGCCGCCGCCATGCCGGACGCGACGCCTGCCAGCGCCCCTGCCGGCACCATCGGGAAGAGGCCCATTGCCACGCCACGCGCGATGTGGCCGGCCCGGGCGCCGATCGCCATCCGAATGCCGATTTCCTTCCGCCGCTCGACCACCGTGTAGTCGAGCACGCCGTACAGTCCGATGCCCGCAAGCAATAGCGCCACGGCGGCGAAGAACAGAGCCAGGATTGCCAGCAGCCGCTCGCGCACGGTTTGCGCCTGCACCAATTCGGCCTGGGTGCGCACCATGCTGACGCGGAATCCGGGCCGCGCGCGCGGGACTTCCCGGCGCAGAATGGATGCCAGCGCCAGCGGATCCGCGCCGGCCGTCCGCACGATGAGCGTTCCCGACCCCCTGGGCTGCCATACGCCGCCCGCTCCCACCGCCTGGAACGGAACATAGGCCAACGGCAGGATGGGTTCGCGGATATTCCGGTACTGCGCGTCTCCCGCCAGGCCCACGATCTCAAAGTGAGTGCGCGCGCCCGTCGGCCCGACCGTCTCGAATGACCGGCCAACGGGGTCCTCGCCGCCGAAATATTGCCTGGCAAACGTCTGGTTAACGATGGCAACGCTGGGATGCGCGTCGCTGGGGCGGAAGTCTCTGCCGTCGAGGAACGGAATCCCCATGGCGTCCACCCAGCCGGGCGAAACGGCCAGAAAGAAAGTGAGTACGCCGCTGGGAGGCGCCCCGTGAATGGAGATGAAATTATTGGAGATGGTGCCGCTGAGCAGCGGCCATCCGGCCAGCGCCGCTTTTTGGACGCCGGAAACCGTGCGCACGTGCTCGGCCACCTGATTCCAGAAAACCGGCGGCTGCGCGTTCTGCGCCACGATGTCGAGCGTGAGCAGGCGGTCCGGGGAGAAGCCGATGCGTTGGTGCGAGAGCCGGTCGAAGGAGGCGGCGAACAGACCGGCGATAAAGAGCACCACGGTGCAGAAGGCGACCTGCAACGCGATCAGGGTGTGCATCAGGCGGCGCCGCGAGTGCGGGCTATCGCCGCCTTTCAGCGCCGTCGCCGGCTTGACGGCGGAAGCGCGCAGAGCCGGAATCAGCCCGAACAGGAGGGTTACGGCGAGCGCCAGCGCCGTGCCGAATGCGAAGATCCTCCAATCCGCCGGAAGAAGCAGACGCGCCGGGTTGTCCGGCGGGTTGATTCGAGCCACGACAAAGGGCGCGGCCCAACATGCGAACAGCGCGCCGATGGCGGCGGACAGGAACCCGAGCCAGGCGCTCTCCACCAGAACCAGCTGCACCAGCCGCCACCGTCCGGCGCCGATCGAGACCCTGAGCGCCATCTCGCGCGTCCGCGCCGCCGCTTGCGCCGTCAACAGGTTGGCCACGTTGGCGCAGGCAACCAGCAACACCAACGCCACCATTACGCCGAGAGCCCACAGCGGCCGGCGGTAGTCCTTCTGCAGCATGGAGACACCCGCGGCCGCGGGATCGAGCAGAAGCGCGTCGGTCGGATAGTTGTCCAGGGAGCCTTTGGGGAAGCCGACCAACCCTTTGGATCGCTCGTGCTCGAATGCCCAATAGGTGGCGTGGAGTTTGGCGCGCAGCGGTTCGACGGCAACGCCAGGCTCGAGCCGAATCAGTACCCGCAGCCAGAATGAGCTCGCGCTGTTGATGGAGCCCACGCTCATCATAGTGGGAACGAAAACGTCGGTGACGGTGCCGGGCTCGGTGCCGGTGAACGCTTGCTCGGCGACGCCGACGATGCGGTAGAGGTCGCCGTCCATGCGGAATGTGCGGCCGATGGCTTTGGGATCCCGTCCGAAACGGCGGGCCCAATAGTCGTACGAAAGCACCGCGTAAGGATGCGCGCCCGGCTTGCGGTCGTCATCCTCGGTGAATAGCCGCCCCAGCGCCGGCCGAAGTCCGAACGAGCGGAACATCCAGCCGGAGACGTACTGCCGGTAAGCCTTTTCCATTTCCTGGTCGGATGCGTAGGTGAGATCGACGCGTTCCGAGTGCGAAACCGCAATCGCTTCCGCCTGGCCGCGCGCGGTGGCGCGCAACTGGCGGAACATGGGATAGGAGCAACTGTCGTGGGTTCTGAACTTGCCATCCGCCAGTCCAATGCCTTCGAAATTGACGGCGTAGAGCCGCTCCGGCTGGGCCACGGGCAAGGGCCGAAGCAGCAGGGCGTCGACCAGCCGGAACGCCGCCACGCACGCTCCAATGGCCAGAGCGAGCGACAGGATCGCGGCCGCCGAAGTGGCCTTTCGCTTGTTTAACTGGCGCCAGCCGAGGATGGCATCGGCACGGAGAGAGTCGAGCCATGCCACCAGCCTGACGTCGCGGCTTTCCTCCCGCAGCCGAAGCGCGGAGCCGAACGCGTCCTTGGCCTCCGCCGGATCGCGGCCCGATTCCAGCGCTTCCTCGAGGTGCGACTGCAACTCCTCGTCGATTTCGCGACTCAGCCGATCGCCGCGAAATACATTCGCGATGCGAGACCACAACGACATATCGGACCTTCCTTAATAAACGCGCCGGGCAGGCGGAACCGCCCGCCCCACCATTAAGAACAATGCACTTGCTTTGGTGGCGCAGGCGGTTCCGCCTGCGACTCGTGATTTCTTCACGGCTTCCAACGGTCCCGGCTCGGGCTCGTGCGTTACCGAGCCGCGACCGCAAGGGAGCGGTTTGCTTATATGTGGCCGCGATTCCGAATCGAGCGCTTATTCGCCTGAACCTCTCGTCCCATCATACTCAGACATCCAAGTATAGAGACGTCTCCAGGCGGCAACGGTTAGGAGAAAGATTGCAGCCCTTGGCGCGCTACTTTCCCACGACCTGGGCGAGCATGGCTTCCAGTTCGGCCTGATTCAGCGCGCCCGGATGATAGTAGCGCACGATGCCGCGGGCATCCACCAGGACGAGGGTGGGAGTGGTGCTGGCGCCGTAAACCACGAAATTGTTGGCGCTGATCGGGGTCGGAGAGGGTTCCAGCGCCGCATAATACTTGTGCCAGACTTCGGCGATGTAGCGGGTTTCGGTAGCCGGCGGCGCGTCCTCGCCGCGAGCGATATATCCGTACAATTTGGTGGGGCTCACCAACAGCAGACCCTTGGGAGCGAAGGCGCGGTGGATATTGGCCAGCGCGGCGGCTTCGGCTTTGCAATCGGGGCACCAATGCGCCCAGAAAAACAGCAGCAACGGGTGGCCGCGCAACTGGCTCGCGGGCACGCCTTCCAGAGGCGGCGCCAGCTTGCCGACCAGGCTCAGCAGATTCAGGTTCTTCTGGATTCGCTCTCGCAAACCCGTGGCGCTGAACTGGGCCAATTGGGCATTCAGGAAGTCCACGGCCTGCCCGCGCCGGCCGGTTGCCGCCAGCGCTTGCGAGCGGACCTCAATCGATGCGCCGACGGCGGTGGCGAGCCAGGGGTCGGAGGCCAGGGAGTGAGTGGGCAGAAGCCCGTCCGCCATCTGGCGGGCCTCGGTGGCGTAGGTATCGGCCCTGGTGTAGTCGCGGGCATCCAGCGCCGCGCGGGCCATCCAGGAAATCGCCGCGGCCAATTCGGTGGTGGCGCCGGCCGATGCCCGATAGGCGGCCACGGCGTGCTCGGCGGCGGCGAAGTCGCGCCGCGCCACCAGCGAGCGGACGTCGTTCACCAGGGCGGCGTAGAGCAACAGATGGAGGACCATGCAACCATTCTATTGCAGCGGCTCGAGAAACCCGGCCGCTTACTGCTGGGTGGGAATGCCCTTGTTTTGGTCGTCGAACTGCAGCGGCATTTCCACCAGGGCTGAATTGGTGTGCTCCTCATCCCACAGGCGCAGCTTGTAGCGCTTGGGAGCCACGTCGAATACCACCGTGCCTTGAATGGAATCGGCGGGCGCCACCTGGCGAAGATAGCCCACCCAGAGCGGCACCTTGCTTCCGTCCTTGAGTTCCGGATAGCTGGTTCCCGCTTCGTCCTCCAGGGTCATGTTGGGAACCAGTTCGCTGCCGGAGCCGCTGTTGGTAGCGCTGAGACGCAGAATGAAAAAGCGGTTCTGGGGCACCCGGAGGTCGTTATCTTCCCCGAGCGCCGGCCTCCATTGCGCTTCGAAGACCTGGTAGACGAGGTGGCCGATATTGATGCGGTCCCCCATGGCGTAAGTGTGCACCAACAGCGGAGCAGGCTGATCCTCGGTGCAGGCGGCCAACAGCAACACGGCTGCGGCCGGCAGAGCGCGGCGGGCGAATCGTAAGCGGCGCATGGCAACCTTACATTGTGGCACGGCACCAAGGCACGCGCGACAAGGGCCAGAACGTCACCAAATACAAGCCGCGGCCTCTTACAATGGAAGCAGGAATGGTCGACATTCATAGCCACGTCATATGGGGTGTGGACGATGGAGCCAGAAGCCGGGACGAGAGCATCGCCATGTTGCGCCTCGCCGCCGAAACCGGGACGACGGATATTGTGGCGACTCCACACTGCGACGCGCAGTACAAATTCGATCCGGTGGTGCGGGACGAGAGGATTCGCGAACTGGCGGAGGCCACCGGCGGAGTCCCCCGCATTCACGCGGCCTGCGATTTTCGATTGAATTTCGACAATATCCAGCTTGCTTTGCAGGAACCCGCCAGGTTCACCATCAACGGACGCCGCTATTTGATGGTGGAATTCGACGACATGCTGATTCCGCCCAGCAGCGAGGAAATCTTCCGGCGATTCATGGCGCGCGAGATTTGTCCCGTGATCACCCATCCGGAACGCAACCCGATTTTGCAAAGCTCTTTCGAGCGGCTGGAAAGCTGGACGCAGGCGGGCTGCCTGCTGCAGGTGACCGCGCAATCGTTGACGGATCGTTTCGGGAAATCAGCTCAGGAATCGGCGTGGGCATTGCTGCGAAAGGGCTTGGTACACGTGATTGCGAGCGATGCCCACGATACCGAAGACCGGCCGCCGCGATTGGACCTGGCTCGCGAAATCCTGACTCGGGAGATGGGAGCCGAAGCGGCCGAACTGCTGCTGGTCACCAATCCCGCCGCGATCGTCGCCGGTGAGCCGGTGTGGGGTTCGGCATCGACCCCGGTCGAACCTCGAAAGAAGAACCGGTTCGCGTTCTGGCGATAGTCCGACGATTCTGTAGCGCCGGCGATCTTGTCGCCGGTGTTTTTCGGGGTTGCTGCCCCGCCGCTTTGCCTTCATCGGCGGCTCTATTCCTTCACTGCTTCCGGTCCCTCGCGGCCAGGCCGGTCATGCCCCAGTCGGTCAGCTTCGTAATGCGGCCATGGCCGTGCGGCGGACCTGCTTCCCGGATCTCGAAGCCGGCGCTCCCGCCGTCCACCGCAACCAAAGCGTGCCCGAAAAACCAACCGTCCCGGTAGGCTTCCGACAAGCGGAGGTGCCCGCCGGAACTCGCCATTGAAATATACGTCACACCTTCGAGTTCCAGACGCAGCATCTGGTGAATATGCCCGGCGATCACATACCGGACGCCGTACTGCCGGGCAACTTGGTGCAAGGGGAAATTCGGGTTGCCCAGAGCCACGTCAACCAGCCACGACGGCCGGTGGGAGACGATAATCTTCAACGGCTGCCCTGCGTGGGCTTTCAGGTCGGCTTCGAGAAAGACCAATTCCCGATCCGGCAATTGGTCGGACCGGCTGTTGTCGAGAATGGTGAAGTGCGCCTGGCCGTAATCGAAGCTGTAGTGCGGCGGGTGCGCCGCGTAGCGCTGGAACAACCGCTCCGACGCCGGAGACCAGATGTCGTGGTTGCCGGCCGCGAGGTAGAGCGGAAACCGCCGGAAGGGAGCCAGAACGCGGCCGATCTGGCGCCACTCCTCCTCCGCGCTTCGGTCGTTCATTCCCTGAATGGTGTCGCCCACGCCGACCACGAACGCCGGGTTTTCGCCCGCCACCTCCTTCCATACCTGCTCGTAGACGCCGGGTTGAGCCTCTCCAGTCCGGTCGCCCAGAATCGCGAAGCGGAAGGAAGCGGGCGCCGCCGCGCCACCTAATCCCAGCAGGAGGCCAACCAGCGCGCCACCGACGACGGCAAGGCCGCGGCGAATTCCAGTCCTCGATCGATCGGGCATTCCATCCGGTATTCTCGCAAGTCCGGCCCTGCGCCGCGAGGCGGACCATCGAGCCGGTGGTACTCGCGGCTGAAAAATAATTCGCCGGGCTGCCAAGCCTCGGATAGAATACTCCCCATGATCAAAACTAGAATTGCCGTGGTTCTGGGTATTCTGCTCTTTATCGGAGGCGTCGCCGTGGGCCAAATCTCACGCCATCCCAATCTCGCCGCCGCCCAACACTTCATCGACCAGGCGTATGCCAAGATCGTGGCGGCGCAAGAGGCCAATGAATTCGACATGAACGGCCACGCTCAAAAGGCCAAGGCCTTATTGGAGGAGGCTAATCGCGAGGTGAAAGAGGCGGCCGCGGCGGCATCCCACAACAAGAAGTAAGGCGAAGGCGTACGATGGCGGCTTGGCCAGGCTGAGCCGCCACTGCAACTTTCCCCCGCTTCCCACTCCGTGTAAACTGGGGGAGCCGATGCGAAAACTGCTGATATTCGCGCTGCTGGGGGCTTTCTGCGCTCCGGGAGCGGACCGCCAGTTGAAGGCGGTAATCGTGGACGGGATGAACAACCACGATTGGGCCACCGCCACCCGCGCCATCCGGGCCATTCTCGAAGGCTCCGGCCGCTTCACCGTGGACGTGTCGAGCTTCCCCAAGTTGCCGGAGTTTGCACGCTACGACGTGGTGATCGATAACTTCAACGGCGGCCACACGGATACCGGTACGCGCTGGCCGGCGGAAGCGGAGCGGGCGCTGGAAGCCTACGTCCGCGGCGGCGGCGGACTGGTGGTTTACCACGCCGCCAATAACGCTTTTCTCAATTGGCCTGAGTTCAACCGGATGATCGGGTTGGGTTGGAGGGACCCATCGTTCGGCGCCGGCATAGCGGTTGGAGCGGGCGGCCGGCTCATCGGGATTCCGAAGGGTGAAGGGCTCGGACCGGGCCACGGGCCGCGCCACGACTTCGAGATGTTCGTGCTGGACGGAGATCACCCTATTACCCGCGGACTACCTTCGCACTGGTTGCACCCCTCCGAACAGCTCACCCATGGCCAGCACGGTCCGGCCGAAGGCCTCACCATTCTGACATACGCCTTTTCGGAGGTTTCCCGCCAGGGAGAACCGATGGATTGGGTACGCGACTACGGCAAAGGGCGGGTCTACACCACCATGCTAGGGCACACGTGGAACGGCGAGGCGGACCCGAACCTGGACGACGTGTCGTTTCAAGCGCTGCTGGCGCGCGGGGCGGAATGGGCGGCGACCGGCAAGGTCACCCTCGCGCCCGATCTCGGCTGGAAGCCGCTATTCGACGGCAAGGATCTGGACGGTTGGGAAGTGCGCGGCGAAGGGGTTTGGAGCGTGCTCGACAACGGGGTCCTGGTGGGCGAACGCGCGCACCCGCGGCCGGAAGAGCCTTTCGGCGCAGGCTGGCCGGTGGATCGGCAGGCGTACCGGAGTTGGCTGTACCGGCAGGCATGGCTCTACACCAGGCGGGAATTCCGCCAGTACGATCTTCACCTGGAATATTGGATTCCGGCCAGCGCCAACAGCGGCGTGTCGATTCGCGACCGCTCGCGGGCGCACGGCGCCATTGGCGAACCCGACTCCGAGCGGCCGGACCTGGCATCTTATCCGAAGACCACCCCGGCGCACATCGGCTATGAAATCCAGATCATCGGCGACGACGCCGAGAAGTTCCCCTCGGGAAGCGTCTACACGTTCGTGCCCGCCAAGACCGGCGTCCAGCGCCCCGGCGCCTGGAACAGCATGGAAATCGAATCGCGCGACGAGCGGATCCGGGTGCGGCTCAACGGCCAGGTGGTGGCCGAGTACCCCGGCGATCCGGCGCGCCCGAAGTCGGGCCCCATCGGGCTGCAACTGCACGATCAATTCACGCTGGCCATGTTCCGGAATATCCGCATCCGCGAGCTTCAGTAGACTTGCAACCCAGCCTACTCGTTCAGCTTGAACGTCACGGTGATGGGGGCGATGACTTCCACCGGGTCGCCGTTTAGATAGGTAGGCTCGTAGATCCACTGCTTGACGGCATCGATCGCGGCACCGGCCAGCAAGGGGTGGCCGCTGAGGACGCGCAGTTCCTTGAGCCGCCCGTCCACGCCGATTACCGAGGACAGCTCCACCGTCCCTTGTATGCGCATGTTGCGCGCCAGCATTGGATAGACTGGCTCCACGCGGTGCACCAGGCGAGCCATCTTGACCTGGCCGCCGGGGCGGAGGCGGAGCGGGGCGGCGGGCACGGCTCGGGCGGCCGGCGCGGCAACCTCGATCCGCGGCAGCGGGCTGGTGCGTGCATTTTCCAGGATGGCGGCGACCAGTCCCAGACCGGGGCCACTCGCCTGGCCCATGCCGACGCCGTCCGGCATGCCTACCACGCCAACCTCGCCCGGCGGATCTTCAATCATGACCGGGTGCGGCGGGATACGCGTGGGCAGAAGCAGCACGCGTTGGTCGATAGGTCGAAAAGCTTCACGAACAGCGCGGGGACGTTCGGCCGCGACCACGTGGGCCGGGGCCAAGGGCGCGGCCGGCTCCAGCAGTGCGATCAACGCTTGTGGACGCGGCATGGCCTGCGGCCACAACATCGGAAACAGCGCGGCGGAGCCAACCAGGATACTCTCGATGGTGACGCCCAAGCCGGTGGCCCAAGCCCTCCGGCCGGAAGCGTAACTCGATAGAACGGCCTGTTCGAACATAGCAGTTTCCTCCTCTGGAACGATTCCAATCTCTGCCGGCAACCAATCACACGTGCCGGCCAGGTTTCAGGAGGGCGGCCGCTCTCACCACAACCCGCTTACCACGCTTTCTACAACCTGCCTTCTACACACCATAGACACCGGAATCGGAAGTAAGTTTCCGAATTGCGGACAGCCGCAAGGACAGTGGGATTTACGCGCGGGCGGCGTATGGCTACAATACGGGCAGTACGCCTCCGGAGCGCCGCTTTTCGGGCACCGGTGAGGCCGTGCCGCGTCCCGCTGGGGGCAGCCCGGAATCCCGATGAAAAATCCGAAAGGAGTAGTCTCATGCATCGAAGGTGTTTTTTGAGGTCCCTCGCCGCGGCCCAGGCCGCCGGTCTCGCGCATGTCCCGCTGGTATTGCCATGGGAGGCGATGGCGCAACAGCGAGGCGAGATGGCTCCGGTCGAACCCTTTAAGCCCAGCGAGGGGGCGAACCATCCGCTCGGCGCGGGCAAGGGGATTTATCCGGGCAGGGTGGTGTGGGTGCGCGACGCCAAGGCCACCAGTTGGGACGGTGTGACAGGGCACTGGTGGGACGACGCGAACACCAACCAAAAAGTGGTCCACGGCATGACTTCCGGGCTGCTTCAAAATCTGACCGGAAGGAAGAACGACCGGCAGGCATGGGACGCGCTGTTCCGGAGTTTCAATAGCGCCCACCAGTTTGGGAACTCGGGATATCGCCCCGGCGAGCGAATCGCGATCAAGATCAATTGCAACCAGGACCGCTCGCCGGAATGGGGCACGCTGTCGCCGGGAGCCCGGGGCCCAGCCGCGCCGCAGAATGGCCTGCCGAGCCCTCACGCCGTGGTGGCGCTGGTGACCCAACTGATCGAAGCGGGCGGGGTGCGAGGCGAGGACATCGTTGTTTACGACGTCGCCGGCGGGCGCAATGTCGGCCAGCCCATCTATACCCGGATCAGGGCGAATTCGGGCGCTCAGTTCCAGGCGGTGAAGTTCCTGGTGGGCACCGATTTCAAACAGGGCGGCCGCATGTTCGCCGCGCCGGACATGGCCAACCCGGTTCGATTCTCGAAAGCGGACGTGCCGGCGGCCTATCTGGCGGAGCAGGTGACCGGGGCCAAGTACATGATCAACATGGCGCTGCTGCGGCCGCACGGGATGGCCGGGGTGACGCTGATCGGAAAGAACCACTTCGGCTCGGTATATTTCCCCAACGATGGCGGCTGGTCGCCCAGGGCGCTGCACGCGAGCGTGATGCGGACTCAGGCCATGGGCTCCTACAATGCGCTGGTGGACCTGATCGGGCACCGGCACCTGGGCGGCAAGACCATGCTCTACATGCTGGACGGCCTGTATACCGCCGAGCACAACGAAAGCAACGTCTTCAAGTGGGCGTCGTTCAACGACCATTGGGCTTCCAGCATGCTGGCATCGCAGGACCCGGTGGCAATCGATTCGGTGGCGCTCGACCTTCTCCGCAGCGAGCCCCGCGCCACCCAGGTGCGCGGCAACGCGGACAATTACCTCCACGAATCCGCACAAGCCGGGAAACCCCCGTCCGGCACGATCTACAACCCCGATGGCGGCGGCACGCTGGCCAGCCTGGGCGTGCACGAGCACTGGAACAGCGCCGACGCACGCAAATACACGCGTAACCTGGGCGGAAAAGAAGGCATCGAACTGATCGCCGCGGGATAGCGCCCGGCGGGTCTGCGCCGAGTGCTCGCACCGCCAGAGAAAATGAGCTGACCCGTTTTAGTGGGGCAGGTTGTCAACCTGCGGACCGGTTGTCAACCGGTCCAGCTGGGCGCAGCCCGGCCGTTCCCCGGCAAGCCCGGATACCGGGCCCACCCCAAATTCCACGACTTCAGTTCGGGGACTCCTCCGGGCACTCTTGGCTGCGACTATGTCGTAAATTCAGCCGCCGTTCCTGGCCGCCCTCCCGCAGCGCGCCTCCCCACCTATTTCGTGGACACCACGCCAGGCACCGCCTCACCACCGGATCGAGATCCCGGACCACCGCCCACTCCGACTCGGCACGTTCAGCTCAATCCTCCGTGCCTGTCGCTGCGCATAAGGGTGCCCTGCATGAGGCGATTATCGCGGACCCGTAGACACTCCGCAGTCGAAAGCCGACCTATCACGATAGCAGCCCTGAAAAGGCTGGCGTCGGCGGTTCGATTCCGTCCCTGGCCACCACGTTTTCAATAGCTTACAAAGCTCCCCTTCGGCGTTTTCATTCCATTTCATTCCAAAACTATGGCGCGGGACGATTCGCCTCGTCTGGAATGCTGGAGTGTAGCGGAGTGGCTAGCCTCTCGATTCGCTGCGGCTTGGAACCGCGAACAAGGGGGCTCCACCCCCTCGTATATCCCCCGGGATTTCTCGCTTTCGCGCCGGGGCTGGTTGGGTTACTATTCGTTCGGGCCAGCCGGAGGATAGGGCAATGCAGGGATGCAACCCGAGCGCCGCGCTGGAGGCCGGGGCTGGTGGGGCGTGGCAACATGCCTCTCCGCTCTGTCGGAGATAATGAAAATTACGAGGCGGCGGCAATGAGCAATCTACGAAATGAAATCGGCGATCTCTCGGCGGCGGAAAAATTTGACTTGCTCGACGCGCTGTGGGAAAGCCTCGAAGCCGATGAACTGTCCCTGACGGACGTCCAGCGCGATGAACTGGACTATCGCCTGGGCCAGTACGAGCGCAACCCGGATGAAGTCATTCCCTGGGAGGAAGTCAGGGCGGGCTTGTTTAAGAAGCAGTGACGCTGCCGGTCGTATGGATACCTGAAGCGGATGCAGACCTGAAGGAAGCACTCGCCTGGTACGAAGGCATTCACCCTGACCTTGGCATGCGCTTTGCTCTGGCGGTGGATGCCGCTGTAGAGGTCATCGCGCGAAGTCCCCTCGCCTTCCAGATGGTGCATGCGGAAATACGCCGGGCTGGCATAAGGCGCTTCCCTTACGGCCTCTTTTTCAAGATGGAAAGCAACCGCATCGTTGTGGTTGCCTGTATGCATGGACGGCGGAATCCGAAACGGTGGAAGGTTCGTCGCAGTGCGGATTGACTTGTCTATCAGCCCCGGCCTGAAGCGATAAATCCCGGCGACCGCAAGCCCTCGATGGGCTGAGGTCGCCAGTTACGGAAGGTCGCAGCGTTCTTTTCAGCGTTTGAGTTACCCACCCCCGCCGCCTACGGCGCTCAATTGGATTGCGCGGCGGCGGGCGTGGATAACTCCGACAGAGTATTAAGCTTTAAGAAGAGAAAACCCACTAACCTTTTGAATTTTCTACTTGCGGTCGGCAGGTGACAGAAAAACCGGTGACAAGAAAAACCGGTGACAGGCTACGTAGAAAAACCGGTGACAGAAAAACCGGTGACAGAAAAACCGGTGACAGGCTACGTGTTTCCTAAAAAAACCGGTGACACAAAAAACCGGTGACAGGCTACGTGTTTCCTAGTTTTCCAAAAAAACCGGTGACACAAAAACCGGTGACAAAAACCGGTGACAGGCTACGTGTTTCCTAGTTTTCCAAGAGGGAAACCGAGGGAAACCGGGACAGCCTGAACTGCCCTGTTTTTCCGTAAGGGAAGTCGGCCTGACGCGAAATCCCAGTCACAAACTTTCCAAATTATTTCAGGCCCCTAAATCCTTTCCTCCCACCGCCTCGTCTCTGCCTCAGTTCCTCACCGTCCCAGTCGTCGTGCTACACCTCAAGATTGGGGAGCCGCTATCACCCCGGTTGGGCCCGCGAACGTGCCTTTTCCTTTCAACAAAAAGAAACAGAATAACTTATGCGCTCAATACTAACCCAATTCGCTCCCTTTTCCGAA
>PLRS01000141.1:88540-161413 GCA_003164035.1 Bryobacterales bacterium
CAAAATTGCACAATGGCGCACAAATTCGAGCTTGTATGATCAAGCAGATACAGAACCGATCTCAAGCGCGAGGGATGGTCGCCCTTTGGTTTTCAGCGCATCGAAGTCGTCGGCTGATCCCCGAAATTGGCGAAGGGACAGAGTGCTCCGTCCCCGTCCCACGTTTCCATACCTCCGCGGGGCACCGCAGAGGAACGCGCGGCGCTGCCCCCGCAATTTGATTTTTCAAAATCCGGAATCGTCCGCCTGGCAGCCCGCCAACTGAGCCTCGTCGGAGCCAAAAGACAGTTCCCCGCCGTCGCGGACCCGCTCGGAAAGGAGGCCTGAGACTCCCTGGCGGCAAGGAGCTGATTATCCGGGGCGAAGAGCGGGTCCTGGGGGACCCGCGCGGACGAGGGCGTCCGCCCTACCACCTCCGCGGTGCCTTTAAAAGTATGCGGCATTGGACTGAGAGTCCGCTCCACGGGGAGCGCTACCGTGTATGCTTATGATTTGAGCAAGCTCCAAGGGATTTTCACGCCACTGCTGGTGCCCCTCGATGGCAGGGGCCAGATTGACGAGGGTGAACTGCGCCGTTTCGTTTCCTGGCTCATCGAGCGCGGGGTGCACGGCCTTTACCCGAACGGTTCGACGGGAGAATTCACGCGCTTCACGGCCCAGGAGCGGCGGCGGATCGTGGAAGTAGTGGCGGATGAAACCGGCGGCCGCGTTCCGATCCTCGCTGGCGCGGCCGAGGCCAACGTCAAAGAGACGCTTTCGGCGTGTGAGGCATACGCGGCACTGGGAGTTCGCGCGGTGGCCATCGTGGCGCCATTCTATTACAAGCTGACTCCGGAATCGGTCTACGCCTACTTCGCCGAAATCGCGCGCCACTCGCCCATCGACCTGACGCTGTACAACATTCCCATGTTCGCCAGCCCCATCGACGTTCCCACCATCGGGCGGCTGGCGGCGGAGTTTCCACGGGTGATCGGGATTAAGGATTCCTCCGGCGACGTGGCTTTCATGATGCGGATGATGGCGGCGGTGCGGCCGCATCGTCCCGATTTTTCCTTTCTGACCGGGTGGGAAGCGGTGCTGGTCCCGATGCTCATGATCGGGTGCGAAGGGGGTACCAACGCTTCCAGCAACGCGGTACCGGAAGTGACCCGCCGGATGTACGACCTCACCCGCGCCGGCAAGTACGAAGAGGCTATTCAATGGCAGTTTCGGATTCTGGAACTGTTCGACGCCATGCTGAACCCGTTCGAATTTCCCGACGGGTTTCGCGCCGCGGCCGAGCTGCGCGGTTTTCGTTTCGGCCGCGGACGGCAGCCGCAAACCAGCGCGCAGCGTTCCGACCGCACCGCCCTGACGTCGGTGCTGCAGTGCATTCTGGCCGATTTCGAGCTGGTGGACCGGCCCGCGTCGGGGTGCGCGCCGCGCGTGCGGGAGGTTGGGGTGGATAAGGTGCAGCAGGTGGTGTTCGAAGTGATGCGCGAGTTGGAGAAGCGGGGTGTCGTCTGACCGAATCGCTGGCCTTGATCGAGATCGGAGGCTGGTCGCCTGCCATGGTTGTGCTCGACGCCATGGAGAAATCGGCCGCTGTTCGGCTGATCGAAACCGAGCTCAACGATAGTCCGGGAGTGTGCATGAAGCTATACGGGCGGCTGGGGGACATCGAAGCGGCGGCGCGGGCGGCCGAGGAAACGGCGGGTGCGATGGCGACGCCGATCCTCGTCCACGTCATCCCCGGCCCATCGGAGCTTTCGCCCGCCGCCTACCAGGCCGGGCGGCCGGATTTCAATCCCCTCATCGAACAGGCAGCCGTCCAGATACCGGAGAACGATATGAACGATCAATCCAGTTTTGCCGTGGGCCTCATCGAAACGCAGGGGTTCACCGCCGTTTTCGAGGCGATCGACACGGCGTTGAAGACCGCCGCGGTGGAGGTGCTGGCTAGGGAGAAACTGGGCGGCGGGTACATCACCGTGCTGATCAAGGGCGATGTGGCGGCGGTTACGGCGGCGGTGGACGCGGGCAAGGTGAAAGTGGAAGGCCTGGGGCGGTTGGTGGCGGCGCACGTCATCCCCAGCCCGAGCAAAGGCGTACTGTCACTCCTGCCGAAGTAGAGCAGAGCTTTTCTCTCACCACACCCGGCAGGCGTTCGCCCGCACCATCGGGTCGCCGGCCTTGCACGAAAACGCCTTGCCGAACTCCGGCAGGTTCGACACCACTCCCTTGATCCGGTACTCGTCCGGTGAGTGGCTGTCGGTGAGGGCGTGCAGGCGCTTCGATTCCGGCCGTTCCTCGCCGCAGGCCCACTGCGCCATGCCGATGAAAAAACGTTGATCGGGCGTGAAGCCGTCGGCCGGCGCCAGCGTCTTATCCTTGGTCGCCTCTTTCCATGCCATGTAGGCCAGTAGGGTGCCGCCCAGGTCGGCGACGTCTTCGCCCAGGGTCAGCTTGCCGTTGATTTTGACGTCGTCCACTACGGTGTATTGCGAATATTGATTCGAGACGCAGGCGGCGCGCTGGACGAACGCGTCGGCGTCCTGTTTGGTCCACCAGTCTTTCAGATTCCCGTGGGCGTCGAACTGCCGGCCTTCGTCGTCGAACCCGTGCGTCAGTTCATGCCCGATGGTGGCGCCGGTGTTGCCGTAGTTGGGCGCATCGTCCATCTTGGGATCGTAAAGCGGAGGCTCCAGCACGCCGGCCGGAAAGTTGATGTCGTTCATCTGCGGGTCGTAGTAGGCGTTCACCGTGGGCGGCGTCATTCCCCATTCGCCGCGGTCCACCGGCTTGCCGATCTTGTTCAGATCGCGGTGCGTTTCGAAAGCCGCGCAGCGGAGGGCGTCGCCCGCGTAATCGCCCGCCACGATGTCCACCGAGCTGTAGTCGCGCCAATGGTCCGGGTAGCCGATCTTGTTCACCACGCCGTGCAGTTTTTCGAGCGCCTTCTGCTTGGTGGCGTCGCCCATCCAGGCGATCTGGCGAATATCGGTTTCCATGGCTTGCTCGATCTCGCGCGTCATGGCGACGGCGCTGGCCTTGGTTTCGGGCGTGAAGGTATGGGCCACAAACACCTCGCCCAGCGCCTCGCCAAGGTCGCGATCCACGCGCCGCACGCAGCGCTTCCAGCGCGGCTCCATCTCCTTCACCCCGCGCAGATACTTGTTGTTGAAGTCGAAGTCCGCCTCCACGAAGGCTTTCCCGAGATAGGGCGCGCGGTCGCTCAGCAGGTGCCAGCGCAGGTAAGTCCGCCAATCCCCAACTGGCCGCGCGGCCAGCAGCTTTTCCATCTCCTTGTAGAATGCCGGCTCGGTGACGTTGACTACGTCCGGCGCGGCCAGCCCCAGCGTCTTCCAATACTCGGGCCAGCCGAAATGAGGCGTCAGCTTTTCCGCCTCCGCGCGTGACAGCTTGTGGAAGAGGTTATATGGATCGCGCAGTTCCACTCGGGTGAGCGACGCTTTGGCCAGATCGGTCTCGATCGCCATTATGGTCTCGGCTTCGCTTCGCGCCGCGGCATCGGAGTCGCCCGCCAGCCGCAGCAGCCGCGCCACGAACTCCAGGTAGCGCGCCCGGGTTTCCACCGATTTGGCGTCGGTCTTCACGTAATAATCGCGGTCCGGCAAGCCCAACCCGCCGGCACTGGCGAAGGCGATGACGCGTTCGGAATCGGCGAAATCCTGGGAAGATCCGAAGCCGAACAGGTACCGCTCCGCACGGTTCGAGCCCATGTGCAGCCGCGCCAGAAGCGGCGCCAGGTCGCTGGTGCGATCGAGCGCCGCAATCTGCCGCAGGGCGTCGGCGATCGGCCGCGTGCCGGCTTTCTCGATGGCGTCTTCGTCCATGCAGGCGGCGAAATAATCGCCGATCTTCTGTTCGTTGGCGGTTCGGTTCGCGCCGCTGTTGCCGAGCTGACGCAGCAGTCCCCACAGGTACTGCATGTTTTCGGTGGTCAGTTTGCCGTAGACGTCCCAGCGCGGTTGGTCGGGCGGAATCGGATTCAGCTTGCTCCAGTTCCCGCAGGCGAATTTGTAGAAGTCCACGCACGGATCCGCCGCGCGGTCGAGAAACTTTGTCTCCAGGCTGGGCGTGTAGGGCAGGCCGGTCAGCGGAAGGTCCCCGGACTGTGCCACCCCAAGCGGCGGCACCAGAAAACATGCGGCAAGCCAGATAAAGGATTTCACCAGCCGAGGGTACCACGGCCGGCCGGGTGCTGGCCAAAGCAGCGGTATCTGGGTGCTTAACCGATTTGAGGGAGTTAGTCCCCGGCAACCGCTCCCTCACGGTCGCGGCTCGGTAAGTGACTGCAAACACTGGGTGTCCGTAACCGAGCCGCGACCGTGAGGGAGCGGTTGCCGCGCCTGAGCTGCGAAGTCCCCAGATCGGTTAAGCACCTGCGGTTTACCGCTAACCAATCCCATGGTAGCCCGTCTACCCGGTTGAGCGCAATTCAGGGTAGAATATCTACCAACGATGCCTAAAGAACCGCAAGACCGCCTCGAACTCCTGCAAGGAACCCTCGACATGCTGATCCTGCGCACGCTCCTTTTCGGCCCCGCCCACGGGCATCAGATCGCGAAGCATATCCAGCGCACCACCGACGAGGTGCTGCAGGTCGAGCACGGATCGCTCTATCCCGCGCTCCATCGTCTGGAGCGCAAAGGCTGGATCGCGGCCAAGTGGGAGGCCGCAGGCAAAGACCTGAAGCGCGAATTCAAATACTATCGCCTGACCGCTGCAGGCAAACGGCAGCTCCTCGCCGAGGAGTCCAAATGGAAACAACTGACGGGCGCCATCGCGCGCATCATGTGGCCCGTCGAGGAACAGTGATGAGCTGGCGGCGGCGGCAGGCGCGCGAGCGGGACCTGGAGCGCGAACTGCGTTCCGATCTGGACCTGGAGGGCGAAGAGCAACAGGGAAACGGGCTGTCCGCCCAGGAAGCCCGCTACGCCGCGCGGCGGGCGTTTGGCAATTCGACCTTTATTAGAGAGGAGGTGCGCCAAATGTGGGGCACCCAAGCTTGGGACCGGCTGGCTCAGGACGGGCGGCAGACGGCGCGCGCGCTTTATAAGAGCCCGGGATTCACGCTGGCCGCCGCGCTCACTCTGGCTCTTGGCATCGGCGCCAATACGGCCATGTTTACCCTCGTCGATGCCATCATTCTGCGACCGTTGCCATTTCCCGAACCCGGCCGCTTGATCCGGATCGACAAAGACGTGGTTCGCCAGCAGGCTTCCCTGGTAATCCTGCGCGACAGCAGCCGCACCACTGAGTACGGCGCCTATTCGGCCAATACGGAATTCAACCTGACCGGCCAGGGCGAGCCGCAGCGCCTGGTTGGAACCCTGGTATCCGCCAATCTGTTTTCCATCCTCGGGCAAAGACCTCTGCTGGGCCGGACCTTTGAGGCCGGCGAGGACGCGCCCGGCCAGGTTCGCGCGGTGATCCTGAGTTACGACTTGTGGCAACACCAGTTCCGCGGCGACCCGGGCATCACCGGCCGCACCATCACCATCGACGACGTCGATCGCCGCGTGGCCGGCGTGATGCCGCCGGATTTTCAGTTCCCGTCCCCGCGCACCGCGGTCTGGATACCGGTGCGTATCGACCGCCGCAACGTGGGTGTCTATTGGTGGACCTACAACCTGAATATCGCGGGGCGCCTGCGGCCCGGCTTCACCGCCGCGCAGGCCTACGCCGAGTTGCGCACCTTCGTTCCGCGAATTCGCGACTCCTTCCCGCCGCCGTGGAAAGTGTGGCCGGATTGGGGTCTTAAGGCGGAGGTCGTTTCGCTGCAGGAGTCGCTGGTCGGCGACGTGCGCGTGCGCCTTTTGGTGCTGCTCGCCGCCGTGGGGCTGGTGCTGCTGGTCGCCTGTGTGAATGTGGCTAACCTGCTTCTCGCCCGCGGCGCCGCGCGTGAAAAGGAGATCTCCCTGCGTCTCGCCCTGGGCGCCAGCCGGTCGCGAATCGCCGGGCAGCTTCTTACGGAGAGCCTGCTGCTGGCGGCCCTCGGCGGCGGCGCGGGCCTGGCGATGGCGTTCGCGGCCGGCGGCTTGTTCCGCCACATCCTGCCGAATGACTTGCCGCGGCTATCCGGCGGCGCCGTCGATATTCGCGTGCTCGCCTTCACGGCCGCGCTCACGCTCGCTACCGGTCTCGGATTCGGGCTGCTGCCGGCGCTTCGGTTTTCGAAGGGCGATTTGCAGACAGGGCTGAAATCCGTCAGCGGCGCGGTCCTGGGCGCTCGCGGTCACCAGCGGCTCTCGAGCACCCTGGTGGCTTTCGAAATCGCCGTCGGAGTGGTGGTGGTGATCGGCGCCGGCCTGCTGGCCCGGAGCTTTTGGGAATTGATCAACGTCAAGCCCGGGTTTCGCACCACCGGAACGCTGACGGCTTTGCTGACGCCGAATCCCTCGCTCTGTAGGGTGCCGGCGCGGTGCGCGTCCTTTTATGAAGATGTCCTGGAACGGGCGGGAGCGTTGCCGGGCGTGCAGGCGGCGGCCGCCGTGAATCCTCTGCCCCTGAGCGGTGACGTAGGCGCCGGCGCGATGGAGCTCGAAGGCCACCCCATATTGCCAGGCCATGCCGCGCCAGCGCTCTGGGCCAGTACCGTAACTCCGGATTATTTCGCCGCCATGGGGATTCCGGTTCTGAGTGGACGCGGCTTCCTCAATAGCGATCGCGCCGGCTCTGAACTGGTGGTGCTCGTCACCGCCAAAACCGGGCAACGCTGGTGGCCCGGCCAGAATCCCGTCGGCAAGCATCTGCGTTTCGTAGCGGAGGAGCTGCAGCGCACCGTGGTCGGCGTGACGGGAGATACACGGGAAGCCGCGCTCGATGGCGATCCGGATTGGGTCGAGGGCCACATCTACCTGCCCTACGCGCAATACGCCGTCAACCTGGGTCCCAGAATGACCGTCGTCCTCAGGACCGCGGGGAGTCCCTTGCTGTTCGCCGAACCCCTGCGCCGGCTGGTTGCCGAAATCCGGCACGACGTTCCGGTGACGCAACTGCGCACCATGGACGAGGTGATTTCCCAATCCGTGAATACGCCGCGCTCCACCATGTGGCTGCTGTTCTCGTTTGCCGCGCTGGCCCTGTTGTTGAGCGCCGTGGGCATCTACGCGGTGGTGGCGTACGCGGCAGCGCAGAAGCGGCGTGAGATCGGGATCCGCATCGCATTGGGAGCACGGCCGCGCGATATTCTTCGAGGAATTCTGGCGCGGAGCCTGACGGTCGCATCGATAGGCCTGGCGTTCGGGCTGGTGGGCGCGTACGCCGGAACCAGGGTGTTGCGCAGTTTGCTGTTTCAGGTGGCCCCGCACGACGTGGTGACCTTCATCGCCATGCCGCTGGTTCTGTTGCTGGTGGCCTTGTGCGCAACCTATGTTCCGGCCAGACGGGCAGCCCGTGTGGACCCGGCCGTAACCCTCCGAAACGAGTAAGGGAAAAGCACCATGCGCTGGTGGCGACGTAAATCCCGCGAGCAGGATCTGGAGCGCGAGCTGCGCTCCGATCTGGAGCTGGAGGCCGAGGAGCAACAGGAGCGTGGTCTCTCCGCCGGCGAAGCCCGCCATGCGGCCCAGCGGGCTTTCGGCAATAGGACTTTGATCCAGGAGGATACTCGCGCCGTGTGGGGATGGCTACCGATCGAACGATTCGTTCAGGATCTGCGTTTCTCGATGCGCCTCTTAGCCAAGAGTCCGGGATTCGCTTGTACGACGATATTCGTCCTGGCCGTGGGTCTCTCCGCCGTGGTAGCCACCTTCGGCTTCGTCGACGCCGCTCTCATCAGGCCCTTGCCATATCGCGATCAATCCCGCCTGATCACCGTGTTCGAATCCTCGCCTGGCTATCCGCGAGGCTGGGTATCCTACCCGGATTTCGCCGATTGGAAAGCCCTCAACAAAGTCTTCACTTCGGTCGGCGCCTACGCACTGAACGGCAGCTTTACGCTAAGCACCGGCGCCGGCGCGGAGCAGGTGCCAGGCACGCGTGTAAGTGCCGGCTTCCCGAGGACGCCTCGAAGCCCCTGGTGGCAATCGTCAATCGGACGCTGGCAAACCGCTACTTCCCCGGCGAAGACCCTGTCGGAAAGCGGATCTACAACGATTGGCAGCCGGAGCAGACGATGCAAATCGTGGGCGTGGCCGACGACATCAAGGAAGGGTCGCTTGAGGGCGCCACGCTGCCCGCGCTGTATGTTCCGTTCGACCAAAGCCCGGTGGCCTGGTTTGTCATTCTGGCCCGGACAACGCCAATCGACGCCTCGCTGTTCCCGAGTATCGCCGCGGCCATTCATGGAATCGATCCGTTCATCTCCGTCTCCGGCGAAGAGACAATGACTGAGAGAATCGACCGGTCGCCCTCCGCCTACCTCCATCGTTCCTCCGCGTGGCTGGTGGGAGCCTTTGCCGTTGCCGCTTTCGTGTTGAGCGTCGTCGGGCTCTATGGCGTAGTCGCGTATTCAGTGAGCCAGAGAACCCGTGAGATCGGAGTCCGAATGGCGCTTGGCGCTCAGCGCGGTACCGTGTATCGGCTCATTCTGAGGGAAGCGGGACGGCTGATTGCAAGCAGCGTAGTCCTGGGGCTCACGTGCTCTTTGGTGGCGGCAAGATTGCTGCGTAGTTTGCTGTTTGGCGTGCGCTCGTGGGACGGCGCCACATTAATCGGCGTCGCAGCCGTGGTTGGCATTTCAGCATTCCTGGCCAGCTACATTCCCGCCCGGCGGGCAGCGGACGTCGATCCCATTTCGGCCCTGAGGAGCGAATAGCGAATTGTCGGGAGCGATGAGCGCGCCTTACCTGTCTCGAAATTCTTCTTCGCGACACGAATGAGACGAGTTTCGGTCACAGAACTTGCAAATTTTCTGTTGCCGCCACAATCTAAATAACTTACCTTCACTCCGACGCGTCCTGGCATTGCCTTTTCCGAATCCCGCCGGTCTAGCATGGGGGCAGCGGGAGAGCCCTTCGGCCCCTTAAGCCCGGAGCCCTCTCGAATTCAAACCGGAAAAGGTTCTATCGATGCAGCCAGTCAGTCATCCTAACGTCCATGAACCGTGGCGCCCGTGGTCGGAGTCACAAACGCTTCACGTCGCCACCGCGTACAGCAATCCCGTGCGTTGGCGGTCGCGCCGCGCGCTGATGAACGATTTCCGCCAGCACATGGCGGCCAGCCCGAACGTGGCTCTCCACGTGGGCGAAATCCAGTACGGCGAGCGCCCCTTCGAAGTGACCGACGCCGCCAATCCGCTGGATCTCCAGTTGCGCACCTCCGACGAAATGTGGCACAAGGAGAACCTGCTGAACCTGGTGGTGCAGCGCTTTCCCGCCGACTGGAAGTACGGCGCCTATCTCGACGGCGATTTCCACATGACCCGCCCGGATTGGGCCCTCGAAGCCATCCACCAGTTGCAGCACTACGACTTCGCCCAGCTCTTCAGCAGTTATTCGCCGCTGGCGGCCGATTACCGGCCCACCTCCGTCACCCCCGGCTTTGCCTATGCCTACCTCAACCAGCGGCGCGTGCCGTCGCCCAACCTGCCTTCCTACGTCGGCGCGCCCGGCGGCGCTTGGGCTTTCCGCCGCGAATCCTTCGACCAGGTGGGCGGCATGCTCGACACCTGCATCCTGGGCTCGGCCGATTGGCACATGGCCATGGCGCTCGTCGGAGAACCCGACCGGCACTGGGAAGTCCGCGAATGCGGCGATCCCTACGTGCGTAAGATCGCCGCGTGGGGCAAACAAGCCGAGGCCATCAAGGGCAATATCGGCTACGTCCAGAATCACGCCATCCATCACTTCCATGGCCCCATGTCGAAACGCGGCTATGGTTCGCGCTCCCGCATTCTGCGCGACCATCACTTCGATCCCGATATCGACCTGCGCCGCGATTCCCAGGGCCTCTGGCGTTTCTCCGGCAACAAGCCGCGTCTGCGCGACGACGTCCGCGCCTACTTCCGCGAGCGCAACGAAGATTCCGTCGATCTGGGTCCGCGCGAACGGCATTTGGTGTGATGGGCGGGCGTGGCGGAGCCCTCGTGGGGCTGCTCTTTGGCCTGCCGCGGGTTGCCAGGCGAGCCGCCCAGCCTACGGCAGCGTCTAAGAGGTGCGTCTATTGCAAGTTGCAACGGGCGCAGCAACCGCCTATAGGCGGTGTCGGACAGCTTCCAAAGCGCGAGGAACAGATGTACTTCATGGGCGACCTCCCGTCACGGCTGGATTCCGATCTTTACCTCAACACGGGTCAGGCGTTTATCCAGCTCATTGATTGCCCCCGTGAAGTCGATCATACGCTGGTCGAAGTCACGAAGCCGCTGATTGATGTGACTGAATCCCTGGTAGTTAAGCAGTAGGGCCGTGATGGCCACCAGCACCGATCCACTGGCGGTGATGAGAGCGACGATCACCGTATCGTGCATGTTTTAGTATCCCACACAGAGAAGCGTGTGAGCCACATTCCACCTGATCCTGGGAGGTATGGGACCGAATGGCTAGAGCAGCGTGGGTCGACCGTTGCGCTTGCCGTGCCCTCGGTAATTGTCCCCGAACCCAATGTCTTGCTGAACCCAGTCCACACCGGCTTTTCAAGAATTCGCTGGGGTAGTCCCGTGGCCCTGGAAATCGACCCGCGTCTAATACGTGGCTAGGCGGCCGTTCGAATCCTGACTGCACGCCCCCGCCGTCCTGTTGTAAACTATTCGCTACCATGACGTTGATTCGCGACAACCCGGCGCGCTGGTGCCTTCTGGCGCTGGCGGCCATCGGCCTCGGCGGCGCGGCCGACAATCCTACCCTCACCATTCAAGGCGACATTCCGGCCAGCGTGGTCCTCAAGGCCGACGATGTGGCGCAAATGCCGCACCTCACGGTTTCGGTTAAAGAAGAAAAAGGCGGCAAGGTGGACTACCAGGGCGTGCCGCTCGCCGCCTTGCTGGAGCGCGCCGGCGCACCGGCCGGCAAACAATTGCGCGGCAAGGCGCTGGCAAGCTATGTTCTTGCCACGGCCCACGACGGCTACCAGGTGGTATTCTCGTTGGCCGAAGTCTCGCCCGAATTCGCCAACGAGACCATCCTCGTCGCCGACCGCCGCGACGGCAAGCCGATGGCGGCGCCGCTCGGCCCTTTCCGCATCGTCTGCGCTAACGACCAGGCTCAATCCCGCGGCGTGCGCATGCTCGAAAAACTGGAAGTGGTCCGCTTGCGAAAGTAGCGGCCCCGTGATCGCGCCATCATTGTTGCGGATTGTCGGGAAGGTATTGGGCGCCATGAAGCGCGTGCCGCAACAGGTAGTATTCGTTCACCGGGCGGTCGTCGGTGAGGGTGGGTGCGCCGGGCTCCCTGTCGATCAGTTGCTGCAGCGGTAATTCCTGATCGAGAACGCCGCGGAACTGGGCTTCGGCGGTGGAACGCGGCCCCCATTCCAGCAGATCCTTCAAGGCTGCCGGCGGCAGGCGGGAGGCCATCTCGGCGGCACTGCGCCGCGGCAGGGGCTTAAAGCTGCACAGGAAATGAAAGCCCCAGCCTTCAATGGAGCGGAACGTGCGCACATACGGAAAGCTGTTGCAGAGCGCCTGGGCAAACGCCGAACCGGTGGTGAAATCGGCTCCGGGAAGCCACTGCTGCAGGATCCCGCCCGCGCTCAGGCGGCGGGCCAGCACACGATAGAACTCGGTGGAATACAGCAGGCTCGATCCAGCCGCCGCCACCGGCGGGGGCGGGTCCACCACAATTACGTCGTAGGTGTCGCGAGTGCGCTCCAGGTATCGCCGGTCGTCGTCGATCACCACCGTGGCGCGCGGCGAGCGCAACAACTGTTCGCCATCGGCGTGGAAGAATCCGAACACCTTCGGCACGCTCGGCACCAGGTCCACCACGGTGACTGGAATGCCCCAGGAGAGCGCGGCGCGGAAGGAGGTGCCCATGCCGAAACACAGCACCAGCGCCCGCCTCGGCGGCGCGTCCAGAGAGGTCAGCGGCAGATGCGCCATCATCTTGGTGATGGGCGTGAGCAGGGTCATGCCGGTGCCATTGGTGAGGAGAATCTTGTCCATGCCTTCGCCATCGGCGATTACCGTGGCCGTATAGTCGCGTCGGATCCAGGCACGGGGGTAAAGAGTTTCGAAGTCGCGGGTGAAGACGATCAGTAACACACCGCCGGCCAGGGCGGCGATCGGTAACTTGAGGCGGGCCAACTTTACGGTCGGCGCGGAAAACACGCCGAACCCGAATACCGGCAGGGCCAGGAGAATCAGGGTCCAACGCTCGCCCAGCGCCGGCAGCAGCACAAAGCCTGCCACCAGCGGTCCCAGAATGCACCCGATGGCGTTGACCGCGTACGCCCGCCCGGCGCGATCCGGATCGCCCCCGGACCAGCGGTCCACCAGCATCGGGGTCAGGAATCCCAGCACGCCGCAGAACGGGCCGATACCCAGGGCCACGCGCAGCGCACCCAATAGCAGATCGGTATCTTCCGGGCTGGGAATACGCGGATCGGCGGTAAGTAGCGGCAACAGCGCGAACGAACCCGCCAGCACGGCCAGCGGCCGCCAGGCCAGCGCGGACGCCGGTCCGCCTCCCGGTTTCGATCGCCGCCGATAGAGCCGCGAGCCGATGGCGGTTGCGGCCAGGTAGATGGCGAGCATGGCGGCGAACGAGTAGACTACCGGGCCCAGGAAGGGAAGGTACTGCCGCGTCCAAACCACTTCCATGGCCAGACTCGCCAGGCCGGTGGTGGCCAGCAGCGGCAGGATCGCCTTGTCGGCAGCCGGCCCAGCCGAAGCGGCGGCCGCCGCCTGGGGCAGCGAAGACCGCCCGGAACCGGCCGACCGCGATAGCGCGAATGCCAGCGTGGCGATCAGGGCATTCGCCGCCGCGGCCACTAGGAGCGACCGGGAAAAGCCCATCGTCTCGATCATCACGAAGGCCGATCCGATGGTACCGGTCATCGCGCCGAGCACGTTGGCCACGTACAGGTAGCTGAACGAGCGCGCCGATTCCCCTTCATAGGCCGCTCGAATTCCGGCCATCGCCACCGGAAAGGTCGCTCCCATTACCGCGCAGAACGGCAGCATGACCAGGGCGATCCAGGCGGCCGAAGCCAGGTAAAAGCTCGACGATCCCCACGATACCTGCTGCACTCCCAGCAGCGCGTGGCCATGGCGCAGCAGCGGCGCCACCACCACCCCCGACACGCCAATGGTCAATTCCAGCGCCCCGTAGAGGCGAATGAAAAATGCGGCGGGTTTCGTGTCGTACCGGTGTACCAGCCGCCCGCCGGCCCAGCTTCCCAGCGCCAGCCCGGCCATAAATACGGATAGAACGATGGAAACCAACGGTGTGGTGACGCCGAAACCGGCCATCGCCACGCGCAACCAGATCACCTGGTATACCAGGCTACAAAAGCCCGACAGGAAAAAACAAAGAAAGAAGACGTTCATAAGCGGTGGCCGAATTCTGCCGAGACCACAGTATAACTTCGCTCGTGGGACGGCCTCGCGACCGCGTCCGCCGGAACTTCGCCCTTTCCTTCTCCGTTATACTCGGTAGTTAAGCTTACATGCTGCGTTACCTGCCGCTGATCCTGAAGAACTGCTGGCGCAACCGGCGCAGAACGATTCTCACGGTGGCTTCCATCGGGGTGTCGATGTGCTTGTTGGGCGTCATGATCGCCATGTTCCACGCCTTCTATTTGAGCGACCCGGCGCCCGCCCAGGCGCTGCGGCTGGTCGTGCGCAACCACATTTCCCTGGCGCAGTGGCTTCCCTTGTCCTATCGAAACACCATCGAACACGTGCCCGGTGTGCGGATGACCATGATCTATAACTATTTCGGCGGTAGTTATAAAGATACCCGCGACCCCAAGAACCAGTTCGCGCGCTTTGCCGTCGAACCCGAGAAGCTGTTCACGATTTTCGGCGAATATCGAATGCCGGACGATCAGAAACAGGCGTTCCTCAAAGAGCGCGCCGCCTGCCTGATCGGCCGTGACCTGGCCAACTCGCTGAAGCTCAACGTTGGCGACCGGATTCACATCATCGGCGACATCTATCCGGGGGACTTCGACTTTACCGTGCGTGGCGTTTTCGACAGCCCGCAGGCCAGCGATGTGCTGTATTTCAATAAGGAGTACCTGGAAGAATCGATGCCCGAGGGGCGGCGCGGCCGGGTCGGCATGTTTTACATCCTGATCGACGATCCGGCCCATTCCGCCCGTGTGGCGCAAACCATCGACGAACAGTTCCACAACGCCACCCAGCAGACCAAGACCGAAACCGAGCAGGCCTTCGTCGTCAGTTTCCTGTCTCTGCTGGGCAACGTGAAAATGCTCCTGCTGGGGATTTCCGGCGCGGTGGTGTTTACCATTCTGCTGGTGTCGGCCAACACCATGGCGATGTCGGTGCGCGAGCGGGTGCGCGAGGTGGGTGTGCTCAAAACCCTGGGCTTCACGCCCGAAGCCGTGCTGGGGCTGGTGCTGGGCGAAGCCGTCGCGATTTCGCTGGTGGGCGGCGCCATCGGATATCTCATCTCCACCTTTTTGATGCGCGGTGTGGCCAAGAGCCCGTTTGGCGGTTTCCTCCCGCCGATGGCGGACTTCAACCCGGCGGTGGCGCTCACCTGCGTCGCCGCTGCCGCCGCCATTGGATTCCTCAGCTCGCTGGTACCCGCCCTGAATGCTTCCCGAATCCCCATTGTGGAAGCCCTGCGGAGCACCGATTAGCCATGTCGATTCCCCTCGCCTACAACCTGCGCAACCTGGTGGTCCGCAAAACCACCACCATCATGACCGCGCTCGGCATCGGGCTGACGGTGGCCGTGCTGCTGGCGATTTTGATGATGGTGAACGGGCTGCGCTCGACGCTGGCTTCTTCCGGCGATCCTCTCAATGTGCTGGTGGTGCGGCACGGTTCCGATTCCGAACTGGTCAGCAATTTCACCCGCACCCAGTTCCAGGACTTGAAATTCAAAGCGGGGATTGCCGCCGGTCCGGATGGCCAGCCGCTGGCATCGCTCGAGCTGGTGTCGATTCTGAATCTGGCCAGCGTGGATAACCCGCAGGGAAGCAATTTGACCGTGCGCGGCCTGCTGCCGGTGGGGCAGCGCTTGCGTCCTTCCGTTCACCTGCTGAGCGGGCGTTGGTTCGAAGCGGGCAAACCCGAAATGGTGGTGGGCAAATCCATCGCCGCGCGATATCCCGACGCCCAAATCGGCAAGAAGATCGCCTTCGGCCGCAGCCAGTGGCTGATTGTGGGCGTGATGGACGCCGGCACCGGTGCGCAGAATAGCGAGATCTGGGCCGACCTCAACCAGTTATCGAGCGACATGAACCGCCTGGAGGTGCTCAGCTCGGCCCTGGTGCGCGCTCCCGACGCCGTCGCCGCCAAGGCGCTGGTGAACGATATCGAGAACGATCAAAAGCTCGAGCTGCATGCCATCGGCGAACGGGAGTATTACGACCAACAGACCGATTCGGCCAAACCGGTGGAATACGCTGGCATTTTCGTCGCCATCGTAATGGCCATTGGAAGCAGCTTCGCCGCCATGAACACCATGTACGCGGCGGTAGCGCGGCGCTCGCGGGAAATCGGCACGCTGCGCGTTCTGGGCTTTTCCAAGGGCAGTATTCTGCTGAGCTTCTTCCTGGAATCGGTGTTGCTGAGCGCGCTGGGCGGGGTGGTGGGCTGCCTGCTGGTGCTGCCGTTCAACGGGTACACTTCAGGCATCGGCAACTCCTCGTTTTCCGAAACCGCCTTCGCCTTCCGCGCCACTCCGGCCATGCTGGCTATGGGATTGGGTTTCGCCATCGTCATGGGGTGCCTGGGCGGTTTCTTCCCCGCCCAATCGGCGGCGCGCAAGCAGATTCTCACCGCCTTGAGGGAGTCGTAGTAACAGCGAGAAGTCATGGACGCCGAACTGAAGAGCTTGAAAATCGACCGTAGCAAGCGCCGCGTCTCCAGCGGCGGTCGCCGTGCCGCCTGGATCGTAGCCGTGGCGATTTTGCTGGCGTTGGCGGCGGGCGGCTGGAGCCTGATCGGCTCGCGCCTCAACCCGCCCGCCGACGTCGCCATTCTGCGCGTGCGCGCGGTGAGCGCCGGCTCGGTGCCGCAGGGCGTGGTGCTCAACGCCACCGGCTATATCGTGGCCGCTCACAAGATCGAACTGGCCGCCAAAGTCGTCGGCAAAGTGAAGTGGATCGGCGTCGATAAGGGCGACCACGTGAAGGAAAACGAAGTGCTGGTGCGCCTGGAAGACGACGAATACCAGGCCCAGTTGCAGGAAGCCAGGGGGCAGCTCTCCAACCTCCAGGCTCGCCTGGCCGAGGCCATGCATGGCTCCCGTCCGGAGGAAATCGCGCAGTCGCTGGCCAATCTCAACTCCGCCAAAGCCGACCTGGATAACGCCAAAGTCACCCTTGACCGCAACCGGCAGTTGGTTAAGGAAGGACTCACCGGCAGGCAGGCGGTGGACGACGCGCAGGCCCGCTACGACGGCGCGGTTCACAAAGTGGATTCGCTCGACAAAAGCTACGTGCTGGCCAAGCTCGGCCCGCGCCAGGAGGAAATCGATTCCCTGCGCGGGCAGGTGGAGCAGGCCAAAGGCGCGCTGGCCTATGCCGAAACCAATCTGGCCAACACCGTCATCCGGTCCCCGGTAACCGGCACCATCCTGGAACGCGAGGTGGAAAAAGGCGAGTTCGTGACCAACAGCAACGTGGGCGACCGCGGCGCCAAAGGCTACGTCGTCTCCCTGGCCGATCTGAACGATCTCGAAGTCGAGCTCGATATCAGCCAGAACGATTTCGCCAAGCTGCGCTCCGGCCAGCACGGCACCATCACCACCGACGCGTTTCCCGACCGCAAATACGACGGTTTCATCAAGGAGATTTCCCCGGAAGCCAACCGTCAGAAGGCCACCGTCCAGATCAAAGTGAAAGTGGCGCGGCCGGATGCCTATCTGAGGCCCGAGATGAACGCCAGCGTGGCGTTCGTGGCCGATGAAAAGCCGGACGCTTCGGCCGCGGCTCCCCGCCCCGTGGTGATGGTGCCCGCGGCGGCCGTGCGCGACGGTGCCGTGTTTGTGATGCTCGACGACAAGGCCGTGCGCCGGGCCGTCAAGACTGGGGAAACCAGCGGCGCCAACGTGCGCATCGTGGAGGGCCTGGTCGGCGGCGAGGATTTGATTCTCGATCCTCCGGCGACGCTGAAAGACGGCGCCAAGGTACGGAGGAAGGGGTAAGCGCGCGTGAGCGAGTTCATTATCGAAACCAAGCATCTGAGCAAGGAGTTTTTGCGCGACGAGTTCCACGTCGTCGCCCTGAAAGACGTGAGCGTGCAGGTGGCCGCCGGCGAGTTTGTCGCCCTGATGGGGCCTTCGGGCTCCGGCAAATCCACGCTGCTGCACCTGGTGGCGGCCATGGACCGGCCCACTTCCGGTGAGATTCGCGTGCTCGGCCACGATCTGCGCGAGTTGAACGAACGCCAGATCGCCCATTGGCGCAATGAGAACGTGGGCTTTATCTTTCAGCAGTTCAACCTGATTCCGGTGCTGACCGCTCTCGAGAACGTGGAACTGCCGCTGAAGCTCACCAACCTCAATAAGGCCGAGCGCAACGCGCACGCCACTACGGCGCTCAAGCTGGTGGGGCTGGGCGACCGGCTGCGGCATTTTCCGCGCCAGCTTTCCGGCGGCCAGGAGCAGCGCGTGGCCATCGCCCGCGCCATCGCCACCGATCCGGCGTTGATTCTGGCCGATGAGCCCACCGGTAATCTGGATGCCGCCTCGGCCCATGAAGTGCTGGAAATTCTCTCCAAGCTCAATCGCGATTTCGGCAAGACCATCGTTATGGTCACCCACGACCCTCACGCCGCCCGCTTCGCCAGCCGCATCTACAACCTGGAAAAAGGCGAGCTGTTGGCGGCGTAGTGGGACAGGCCTCCCGGCCTGTCTGGCCCACGCGAAAAACCGACAGGCCCGGAGGCCTGTCCCACCGGGTGCTACAATTCCGCGAAGGAGCCTCCGGTTGCGATTCGTCACATTCTATCGACATGCTGAGCCAGTAGATCGGGAAGAAGCCACCGAGCCGGGTGCGCTTCTCGATGGCCGCGTCGTCAGCCTTCGCGGCGCGGGATTTGCCGATTTACTGGGAGTCATTTCGGGCGGCGACGAGGCGTTGGCCCGCGTCGCCCGCTGGGTCACCCACGCCCCATCCAATTCGGTTTACGACCTCGGCTCGGTCCGCTTGACGGCGCCCATCGCGCGGCCCGGGAAAATCGTCTGCATCGGGCTGAACTACCGCGACCACGCCGCCGAAGCGCGCCTGGAGATCCCCGCCGTGCCCACGGTGTTTGCAAAGTTCTCCACCGCCGTGATCGGCCCCGGCGAGGCCATCGTTCTGCCGCGCAACTCCACCAAGCCCGACTACGAGGCCGAGTTCGCGGTGGTGATCGGCCGCCGCGCCCGCCACGTTTTCGAAGCGGACTGGCGCTCGTGCGTGTTCGGCTACACCATTCTGAACGACGTCAGCGCGCGCGACTTCCAGACCGCTACCAGCCAGTGGACCATGGGCAAGACCTTCGATACCTTTGCCCCGTTCGGGCCGGCCATCGTCACCGCCGACGAGATTTCCGACCCCCACAACCTGCGGATTTCCCTCGCCATCAACGGCGAAGTCTTGCAGGATTCGAGTACCGCGAACCTGATTTTCGGCGTGCCCAAACTGATCGAGTTCTTGTCCAGCGTGTTCACCCTGGAGCCCGGCGATCTTATTTCCACCGGCACGCCCGCCGGAGTCGGATTCGCGCGCAAGCCCCCGCGCTGGCTGGCGCCTGGCGACCAGGTCAGCATCAAAATCGACGGCCTGGGCGAACTGGTGAATCCGGTGGTGGCCGAAAGCTGACCGCTGCTACAATTGAAGCAATCGCGCGCCCGTAGCTCAGGTGGATAGAGCGGCTGGCTTCGAACCAGTAGGTCGGGAGTTCGAGTCTCTCCGGGCGCGCCAGAATCTTGTCCCAAGCGTCGCAAGGGGTGTCGGCGACGCGGGTGCATGGTTCAGCCGAACCGGCTCACCCCTTGCGGGAACTCACGGGGAGCCCCGGTTCCGATCCAGAGTTTCCCCGCGCGTTTGGCACGGATTTCGCCGCGCGGACGCCCCGCGTCGAAGGTCACATGCCGGATTTCGACCGGCACATCGGCGGCAAACAGCGCCTTTCCGTTCCGCTTCACCCGCAAGCCTCCGGCCGACAGCTTCACGTCGTAGAGCGCGTCGCCGACGGGGTAGCGCTCGATGCCCCCCTCCTCTACCGGCTCCAGGTTGCCGAACCGGAGTCCCTGCCAGGGATTCGCATCGATGAATTGCTCGATCGCAATCAGCACCATGAGCGCCCCCCAAGTGTAGTGAGGGTCGCTCGAGCCCGCGCCCGTGGTGGAGAGAAAATTCTCATGGCATTCGCCCTTTTCACGCCAGGGCCTTAGGAACATCCTGGCGCTGGATTCGGCGAGTTGGCGCGCTTCGAGATCCCAATCGTAGATTTTGAAGCCCTGGTAAACCAGCCAGTTCACCGGCGCCCAGACCTTGCCGCGCCAGTAGTCCTGCTTGGGGTACAGGGGGTCGTCCCGGCTGATGGTCGGCAGAATCCATTCGCCGGCGAATTTGCTTGGATCGTGGAAGATTTTCCGGATGGCCTCGGCGCGCACCGGATCCGCCACTTTTCCCAATAGCGACAGGAAAACATCCGGCGCCATCTGCGGGAAAAAGGCCTCGCTGTCCACTTCGTGCCAGCGGCGGTTATAGTAGCACTGCCGGGCTGGATCCCAAAGCAGGCGATTGATGGCGCGCGTCATCTTCATGTGCTCGGCCGTCAGCGCCGCCGCCTCCTGCGTGCGCCCTAGCAGGCCGGCCATCCAGGCCAGTATCCAGCAGTCCATGGCATAGAGGCAGTTGCGCTCGACTGTGTCCTGCTCCAGCGTGCCGGTCCGTTCGTTGTAGTGCGCGACGTGCCACCACTCCGGGCTGTCGTCGTACGATTCGTAATACGCCACCTGTTGGCGATCCTCATAAGGGATCTCCTCCGGGTAATTCGAGCCAAGCTCGAGTAACCCGTTCCGGTTGCCGTCGCGCCACGGTTGGCCATCGCCGCGGTCGGCGAACCACCAGCGGTGATTCTTCAACAGCCGCGGATAGATCTCGCTCAGAAACGCCCGGTTGGGACGCCGCAGATAAATCTTGGCGACCGCCAGCGACCCGATCGGATACTGCGTATGGCCCCACGCCACCGGGAAAATCGTGCGCGCCGGGTGCGAGGGCCATTGCCCGTACTGAACGAACATGCCTTGGTCGTTCTGCCACGAGGTGATGTCCCGAACCAGGTCGAACGATTTCCGCTCGTCCTCCTGGCACACCAGCAGCGCGCTGAAGAAGCTGTCCCAGAGGAAGTCCGGAGCCGAGTTGTTCTCCATGGCCCAGGAGCGGCTAACGGTGAGGTAAGGATGCCGGCGCTCCGGGGTATAGACTTCGCTCCACTCCAGTTGATCGTTGATGGCCGCCGGAACATCCGCCAGCCAGCCGGTGCCAACCGGACGCGAAGCCAGGTAGCGTTCGCGGTGGCGTTCCAGCAGTTCATCGATCCGGCCCGGTTCGAGCCACCCCGCCGTAGCTCTCTCGAGCGGTCCATAGGACTGTCCCTGGCGCGCGCACAAATACAGTCTCGCAACTTCGGGATAGAACCCGTGCCATCGCACCTCCCCTGTTCCGGCCGTCTCGGCGGCAGGTTGGCTCGTCGCGAGAACCCAGCGCAGGCCATCGCGGGTACCCGGGGCCCAGGAGCGCCCATGCAGGAATTTGCGGTCCGGTGACTCCGCGTACAGCGCCGAAAAGCGCGGCGGCTCGGAATCCCAGGGGACATACCCTTCGATCGCCAGGGCCGCTGCCCGGGAATGCGTGATCCGGCCGACAATCTCTTGCGGCGCTGTTTGCGCCCATTCGTAGGTAACTTCCGGCCCATCGTCCGGCATCTGCCAGATCAGGCGCGCGTAAGAGTTGTCCCAGGCTTTGGGCCCCACCGTCTTCCACCATTTCGGCCAGCCGCGGAACCACTGGGCGAAGTTCTTTCCGCAAAACTCGGCGCGCTTACCCGGCTCGGCATCCTTCCACCAGCTCTCCGGTAACGATAGGCAACGAAATGCGAAGATGTCGGCATGGTCGGCGACAAAGACCTGCCCCGACCAGGCGTCGGGCGAGAGCGGGCCGGAGAGCCACTGGCGAGTGTTGCGCAGTCGGGCCCAGAGCTTGAGGGGGTTTTCGCCGGTCATGGTGGCAAAGCCGAGCAGCCGGTATATCTCCGCCGGAGAAGTCTCCGCGGCCGAAGCCCAACGGGCAAGACTGCTGCCTCCGGCGGCCAAGGCCGCGTAGCGAACAAACTGCCGACGATTCCGAAGCCTCATAAGTAGGTCTTAAGGATTAATGACAACCTTGTTCCGGCCGGGAGTTCCCATCACTTCCATTGCCTTGCCAATTTCCGCCAAAGGGAAGCGGTGTGAGATGACCTTCTCGGGATTCACCACTCCACGCTCGATGAGCCGAATGGCCATTTCCATCGCCAGCGGATTCGTGGAAAAGCTGGAGTCCATCCGCGCCTCCAGGAAATGCATCAGGCCGCCGTCCAGGGTGAACGTTTCGTGGGTGGTGATGCCGAAGATGTTCCAGCGCGTGCCGCGCCGCAAGAGGCTGACCATCAGATTGACCGCTTCGATGGGCCCGGCGGCTTCCAGTACAAGGTCCGGCCCCAGCGGCAGAATGTCGTGGATGGCCGATTTCACATCGTCGCGCTTCGGGTTCAGGGTGTGCGTGGCTCCCAATTTGCGAGCCGTTTCCAGGGCGTGATCGCTGACGTCTACGGCGATCAGGCGTCCGGCGCCCGCTGCCTTCGCCACCATCATACAGTACATGCCAATTCCACCCGTGCCGATGATGACCACATCGTCGCCCACCCGCATTTCCGAATACTGGATGATGCCCTTCCATGCGCCGCTGAGGGGTTCGGTTTGGCAGGCGGCGTCGAAGCTCACGCCGGCAGGCTTGGGGAAGAGCGTATTGGCCCCTGTCACCATATACTCGGCGAAGCTCCCGGGCCGCACATCTTGCGGACCATCGCCGCCGGTCGTGTACATGTGTTCGCAATAGTGTGTCTGGCCCATCCGGCAGTACCGGCAAGCGCCGCAGTAACCGCTGGGGCAAACAATGACTTCGTCACCTTCCTTCACATTGCGGACGTGTGCTCCCACCGCGGCCACCACCCCAGCCGGTTCGTGCCCGGGAACGAGCGGGAAGCGCACGTTGTGGCGTATGCCTTTGATGGCCTTGTAATCGGTGGCGCAAATGCCGCAGGATTTGATCCGCACCAAGGCATCGTCGGGTCCCGGTTGAGGGATCGGCCTTTCCTCCAGCACCAGCCGATCGACATCGTGCAAAACCGCGGTTAGCATGCTCTCCATGCTAACTCTAAGATGTGGCCGCGTTGTGGCGCGGCTGCGAAACTCGCCTCATCCATTTCGGAATTACGTCCACATAATGAGCAACCGCTCCCTCACGGTCGCGGCTCGGTTTCGCGCGTTTCCGCGACCGTTAGGGACCGGTTGCTCATTATGAAGTCGTGTACTTAGCTTAGGAATCGTCATGAAATAACCATGCCAAATCCCGGAGCGCGAGGTGGCGCACGCACTCCTGCGTGCCGTGTCGAGACTCCGAACTCTCCAGGAACCTCTGCGCAACCCATTGTAAACAAAGAGTCGGGTTAGGCGAGGTTTCTGACGCCAGAGACGATCCCGCCAGGGACCGTCCCCCGCTCCTGATGTCACCCCGGCATTCTGGGTGGCCGAGGGAAAATGACTTGACCCAGCGGTGGGACAGACGATCGTTTTTTGTCGTCTGTCAGGCTGCTAAGGCTTGGCGAAGGTCCGACAGACCACCAAAAACGATGGTCTGTCCCACCGCTGTCCCACCTTCTCACCGCCGAAACTTGGCTCAGCATGAATTCCCCGACTTCAGGGGTTCGGAGACTGTTCTCGACACCCGCTTGCGTACGGTACGCCGGGCGTCGGCAAAAGTGCCGACGCGGCACGCACGAGCGCGTGCGCCACGCCGAAATGGCACGGTTGTTTCTTGACGGGCGCTTACCGCACGTCCGGAAGCCGTTCGATTCTGCCAACCACCAGGATGTAGGAAAGAGCCCCGATCAGGGCTATCCCCGAGATGTAGCTGAGAGCCAGCGAGAAATCGCCGTTGCGCGCCAGCGCGCCAACGATGACCGGCACGCTGATGGAAGACATGTTTCCGATGAAGTTGAATACCCCGCCGGTCAGACCGATCAGGCGCTTCGGCGCAACCGCGGATACCAACGACCAGGTGATCGATGCCAGCCCGTTGCCGAAGAACGCCGAAACCATGAAAAAGATGATCCCGTTCGGCGTCCGAACGAAGTTGGCGCCAATGATGCTCGTCGACAGTAGCAGGCCCGTCACGATGGGAGTCTTGCGCGCGACGCCGAGGGAAAAGCCGCGCCGCACCAGAAAATCCGAAAGCAGGCCGGAACAAAGAACCCCGCAGAACGCCCCCAGGAACGGCAACGGTACCAGCAAGCCCGCTCGCTGCAAGCTCATGCCGTGGGACTGTACCAGGTAAGTCGGGAACCAGGTCAGGAAGAACCACTGCATCGAAGTGGACCCATATTGGCCTATATAAAGCCCCCAGAGTTTGGAGTGGCTCAGCACCTGGCCAAGATCTCCGGCATTGAACCCCCGCCTGGCGCTGGCCGTGTTCTGTTCGCCCAGGTCCACCAGACCGCCGCCGCGGCGGATGGTCTCGATCTCAGCCGTATTGGTGCCCTTATAGTTCAGTGGGCCGCGATAGATCATGTACCAGGCCACGGCCCAGACGATGCCCAGGAGCCCCACGGAAAGGAATACGCTGCGCCAGCCGAAATGCACCTGGAGGAACAGCAGTACGGGGGTTAGAAAGGCCAGGCCGACAAACTGTCCGGAGGTGTAGAAGCCGATGGCCGTGGCGCGCTCGCTTTCAGGGAACCACGTGGTCACCACCCGGTTGTTGATGGGAAACGCCGGCGCCTCCATCGCGCCTATGGCCAGCCGGAGCCCGAATAGCATGGCCAGGCCGCGCGAAAACCCCAGCAGCGCCGTGGCCACCGACCAGAGCGCGATCAGCATGGCGTACAGCTTGCGCGGATGCACCCGGTCCACCAGCCAGCCGCCTGGAACCTGACAGAGCACGTAGCTCCAGCCGAAGGCCGAGAACACCAGCCCCATCCTGACGGAATCGATGGCCAGGTCCTTCGCCAGCAGCGGCGCGGCGATGGACAGGTTGGCGCGGTCCAGGTAGTTGATGACGACGGAGCCGAACAGCAGCGCCATGATGACGAAGCGGGTCCGGGTAGGGCGCGGAGCGGCGGGGGCTACGTTTTTCGGTGAGATGGGGGTACTCCTTCCCTGGATTTTCCCCTCCCGGATCGAATCTGTTTTTCCTACCGAACCAGGCCCATTTCTTTACCCACCGCCCGGAATACCTCGAGCGCCCGATCCAACTCGGCGCGGGTGTGCGTGGCGGTAACGATGGTGCGCACGCGGGCTTTATCCTTAGCCACGGTGGGGAAGGCGATCCCGGTAGCCAATACGCCGTTTTCGAACAATTTGCGGGACAGTTCGTGGGCGAGGCGCGCTTCGCCGGTCAGTACCGGAGTAATGGGCGTTTCGCTTTCGCCGGTGCGGAAGCCTGCTTGGGCCAGCCCTTGCTTGAAGTAGCGGGTGTTGGCCCAGAGCGCGTCGATGCGCTCGGGCTCCTGCTCCAGCACGTCGAAGGCGGCCAGGCAGGCGGCGGCGACGGCGGGCGGGTGCGATGTGGAAAACAGGAAAGGCCGGGCGCGGTGGTAGAGGAACTCGATCAGGTCCCGGCTGCCGCAGACGTAGCCGCCCAGCACGCCGATGGCTTTCGACAGCGTTCCCACCTGAATATCCACTTTCCCATGGAGGCCGAAGTGGTCGATGGTGCCGCGGCCGTTGCGGCCCAGCACGCCGGAAGAATGCGCGTCGTCCACCATCATGATGGCGCCGTGGCGGACGGCCGCGTCCGCCAGTCCAGGCAGCCGGGCGATATCGCCATCCATCGAAAAAACGCCGTCGCTGATGAGCAGTTTGTGGCCGGGCGCCGAATCCAGCTCGGTTAAGATGCGCTCGGCCGCGGCGACATCTTTGTGCGGGAAGACGTGGATTTTCGCCCGCGAGAGGCGGCAGCCGTCGATGATGCTGGCGTGGTTCAACTCGTCGGACACGATGTGATCTTCGGGGGACAGAATGGCGGAGACGGTGCCGGCGTTGGCGGCGAAACCGGATTGAAACACCACCGAAGCTTCCACGTTCTTGAATGCGGCGATGCGCTCTTCCAGTTCCATGTGCAGCTTCATGGTGCCGGAGATCGTGCGCACCGCGCCGGAGCCGACGCCGTAGCGCCGTACCGCTTCGAGCGCGGCCTCGCGCAGCTTGGGGTGAGTAGTCAAACCGAGGTAATTATTGGACGCCAGGTTGATGACTTCCTTGCCGTCGAAACGGGACATGGCCGCGGATTCGGATTCCAGAATGCGCAGACGCTGATAGGTGCCGGCCTGGCGCCATTCGTTCAACTGGCCGCTGAGGAAAGAAAGGGATTGGGGCATGATTTCTTGAGTCTAACGCCGGGCGAACTCGAAGGCCTCGTGGAGCGGACTCTCAGTCTGCCACGCCGGGGCTCATCCCGGCGCTTTGATCGCGGCTGCACCCGCCGACCTGTTTTGCGGATGTGCGCTATCGAACCTCCGAAGCCGCCGCGCGTTCCATCCGCCATTGCAAGTCATCTCCACCCACCCGCCGAAATCCCAGCCGCAGATACAAACGTTGCGCGGGGTTGAACGCATTCACGGTGAGGGTGACCGGTTTGGCGGTCCTCTCCGCTTCTTCGATCAGCCGGCGGAGAGCGTAAGTGGCTACGCCGCGATTGCGTAGCTCGGGAGACACCACGACATCCACCACGTGGATTTCCCGGTCGTCGCGATGAACCACGATCCGCCCGGCGGGGTCGCCGTCCGCCAGCAAAATGCGGCGATCGGCATGGGGGTAAGTGGCCTCGATTCCCGCCAGCTTTCCACGGTACTGCGTCTCGAGCAGCGAGGCGCGGATCGCTTCCGGCCATGCCCAGGCTGCCAATTCGCCCGTCATGCTTTCGAGCAGAAGCCGGTGTACGAAAGGCTCGTCTTCGGCGGTTTCCAGCCGGCTGCCGATTTCCATGGTCTCACTCCGTGGGACAGGCAGCCTGGCATGGCTGGTCGGCGGCGCTGTCCGCCGTCTCACGCAAGCACCCCGCCAGTGCTTGCGCCAGTTGCCGCCGCCATTCGGCGATATCGGCGTACTCGAAATATCCGTCCACACCGGCAGCGGCTACGCTGGCGCGAAATTCCGCCGCGGCGACCTCCGGCCGGCTACCCTCCGGCAACCGCTTCAAGGCGGCCAAAACTCCCCGCATCGGCATCCGCCCGTCCGCCCGGCACGCTCGCGCCAGCAGCCAATCCGGTTCGAAATTCATCTCCGCCGGTCCCAAACTGCCGTCCACAACCTGGAGGTAATAGCGGCTGGAGCGCACGTTGTCGTCGATGGCCGGCCGATAGAAGCGCTTATCCGTCAGGTTGACGGGAATCGAAATCGGAACGAAAAGAATCCCGCGCGCCATGGCGTGCTCCTCGTTGAACGCTCCTACCACTTCGTGGAACGCCTGCCGTTCGGCTTCGAGCGCTTTGTGTGTCGCGCAGAAAATCCGGTGCATCTGGTAACTCATGGTGGCCCGCAACCTATCCAGAATATTATGACCCACCCGCTCGCTATCGCGCGAAAAACCCCATCCACGTCGCGATCGCCAACGCGTGCGTCACCATACCGGCACGGATGTCGCCAGCCTGGTTTCGCGCCCGCCCGCAGAACCAGCCCAGGGCGGCGGTGAGCAGCGCCCAACGCCAGTTGGGGAACCCGCGGAACCAGAGATGCACCGCGCCAAATGCCAGCGAAGCCAGTGCCAGGGCGGCCCAGCGGGGACAAGTCCACTCCTCCAGCCACTCCTGCAAAACGCCTCGAAACAGGAACTCTTCGGATAGAACCACCGTCCACAACATGCCGAAGAAAATCGCCGGCGCCAGCCATAGCGGCGCGCCCGCGCCCGGATGAACCACGTGCAACCCCAGCGCCAGTGCCGCGCCCACCGGCAGGAAATACAGGTAGTTCACCACGCCGCTCCGCCAATCGCGCCAGCCGGGCCAAAAACCGTAGCCGGTCTCGTGAATGCGCCGCTCCAGCGTCAGCACCAGCACACCCAGGTGGATCAGAGTCAGGTGCCCCAGGAACGACAGCCTGATTTTGAAAACCTGGGGATAAATCGGATCGAAGAACTTGAACAGGTAGACCGACGCCACCAGCGCCAGAAAGCCGAGGTCGGTGAGCGCCGAAACCGGCAGGACGCGGTACCACAGCCCCAGGGCCAGCGCCAGCGCCGCCAACTGCGCCAGCGCCATCCAGCGGAAATCGATGGCGGGCGCCGCGGCCAGATATGGCAGCGTGGCCGACACCACCAGAAACGCCGGCAGCGCCGGGCCGCCCAGCCGCTCCCGCATGGCCGCGAAACCGGCCACCAGATAGAATGGATATTCGATAAGGAAGGCGGCTAGGATCGGCAGCGCCGCCCAGTTCGGAATGCCCTTCAACCGCGCGTATCCCAACCCCGCCACGCCCAGCGCAATCCAACCGACCCATAGCGCCGCCCGGAAACCGCCGAGCGTTCTGGCCATCGCGCTCATTGTAACATTCGGTCTTTTGGCGAAACGCCTGCCCGGCCAGGAACCTTCGCCGCCTCCCAACCTGGTGAAACTGGTGGCCCATCGCGAAAGCGAAACCGAGGCCGAGCGCAACCAGTATCTCTATCGCCAAACCGTGGCTCTGGACGAATTGGACGATCGCGGCGCCACCCGAGGCCACTATCGCGAAGTGCGCGACGTCATTTTTTCCCCCCAGCACGACCGCACCGAGGAACTCGTCGGCAAGCCCGAAAACACTTTGCTCCACCTGGTCCTGACGCCCGAGGACTTCGCCGATATCCGCGAGATTCAGCCCGTGGTTTTGACCGAGGACCGGCTCTGGAATTACGAAACCACCTTCCGCGGCGACGAAACCGTGGACGGCGTCGATTGCTGGGTGCTCCAGGTCCGGCCGCGCGGCATCCTCGCCGGTCAGCGCCTGTTCGACGGCATGATTTGGGTGGAGAAGAAAGAGCTCAACATCGTCCGGCTCCAGGGCCAGGCGGTGCCGCAAATCCGCACCATGAAGTCGGAGAACCTCTTCCCCCGCTTCACCACCGTGCGCCACCCGGTGGACGGCAAGAACTGGTTTCCGGCCTACACCGTCGCCGACGACACCTTGCAGTTTCGCACCGGCCCGCAGCGCGAGCGCCTGCGCATCGGCTACAGCGGCTACAAACGTTTCAGCGCCGACTCCACCTTCACCCCGAAGTGAGCCGGGCAGTTCTTCCGGCCAGTTTTTCGGGCCGCTGCCGAACAGGACCCAGGCTGATAAACTAACGGAAGGAGCCGCCATGCAGACTATTTCGATACGCCGAGCGGACGAGTTGGGCGATGCGGCTCGATCCGCCGTCGAGAGCTTGCTCGGCCGAAAGGTTGCAGACGAGGAGCACGTTACTGTCATGGCGTATCCTGCCGGGGCCACCAGTGAGCCGGCCCGGAAGGCGGCTGTCCGGGAGTTCATCGAGGACCTGGACAACATGGCGGCCAAGGCCGGCCACATTCCCCCCGAAGACCTGGAAGGCTTGATCGACGAGGCCAGCCGGCACGTCCGCCACCGATCGCAGTAATGCGCGTCGTCCTCGATAGCAATATCCTGGTTCGTGCCGCCGGGAGCGTTGACGGACTCGCTAGCCAGTTGCTTCGCTCGATCCTTCAGGGACCGCACCGTTTGGTCGTCTCCGCATTCATCTGTCTTGACCGAGCGGTTCCACCTTAGAATGTCACCCGCCCCGTGAACTGCAGCGACCGCGCGGGCAACTGGTTCGTCACTCCGGCCAACGGCGCGCTGAAACCTGTGCCCGGCGCCGATCCGTTTCCGTAAGTGCCGCTGTAACCCACGAAATTGGCGTGGTTCAGGCTGTTCAACGCTTCGGCGCGCAAAGTCAGATGCACGCGCTCGGCGGCGAAAGTGAAGGTGCGCTCCACGAAGGGCGCGACATCGTAAATCGATCGCCCCCGGCCCACATTCCTACCCACCACCACCCCGTCGATCACCGCGCGATCCGTGGTAGCCCCGGTATCTCCGCTGTTCGTCGTGCCTGTCGTGTAGTTAAACGGCAGGCCCGACGCCAAAGTAGCGACTCCGCCCACGTGAATCCCATAAGGAGCGACATAGACCCCGCTCAGCACGAAACGCTGCCGCTGGTCGAAAATGGCGTTGCCGTTTTCCACCTTTCCGGTGAAGTTCGGGTCGTTGGGATTCTGGCTGGTCGTGTCGGGATCGACGTTATCGATGGCGTGCGACCAGGTATAACTCGCCAGCATCGAAAGGTGCCGCGTGAAGGTGCGGCTCAGGTTGACGTCGAGCGCGTCGTAATACGCGTACCCGTCGTTCACGTCGCTCTGAATCACCGAGTAGGGCGGTTGGGGGTTGGTGGCCGTGCCGGTATTGCAGGTCATATCGTTCTGCGCGTACCACCAGATCCAATACGGGCGCGTACAATTGGCCGCCTGCGCCGACCGCGTCTGCCCCGGCGCGGTGCGGATGAAAGGAGACGGCGGATCGACGTCGAGCGGGCGGTTGATCTTGAGCGTGTGCGAGCCGACGTAATCCACGCTCAGCACAAACCCCCGGCTGAGACGGCGCTGGATACCCAGAGTCCATTGCTCGGAGTAAGGGCTGTAAAGACCGTTGGGATAGCCGATCAAAGTCGAAGTGGGGAAGAACTGGTTGTAATAAGACGCCATTCCCGGGCGGATGTACAGGCTGCGCAGCGGCTCAACCGCGCCGGTGGGAAAAGCCGGCAGCGGCGCGGCGGCTACGCTGGCCGGAAAGCCCACCTGGCCGGGCGCGGCGGTGTAATTGAAAACGCCGGTCGGCCCGGTGAGCGCGTAGCTCGCTTCCGAATTATCGACAATCTGCGAATAGTAAATGCCGAAGCCTCCGCGGATCACCGTGTTCCCGTCTCCCTTTATGTTGTAGGCGAATCCTACGCGTGGGGCGAAATCCTTGGTGGAGTTGGTAAAGGTCTGGCGTTCGTAGCGCATGCCCAGGTTGAGAGTCAGGTCCGGGCGGACGCGGTAATCGTCCTGCGCGAACAGCGACCACAGCGTATCATCGACGGTGTAAGCGGCGTTGCCGTAACTCTGCGTGTAAGTGGCTACGTTCGCGATGTTATCCAGATAGCTCGCGCTTTCGCAGGGCGCCAGACCGAGCGTACAGCTCTTGTAAACGAATTCCCCGAGATAGATCGGACCGCCGAATTCCTTGCTGTTCCCGCCGGTGTGAGCGTGAATGACATCGCTGCCGAACTTGATCTCGTGCTTCCCGCGTACCGACGATAGAATGTCGGCAAACTCATATTGACGGTTCATCAGCAGCGCGGATTGCGAAGTGCCGCTGGTGAACGTGCCGCCGGTCGAAATCGGCACCGAGAATTCCGTCCCGTAAATCGCCGGTATGAATTGGGTGATGGGGTCGGCAAGCTGGAATTGCAGGCGGACGTTGTTGATCCAGGCCGGGCTCAGTGTCGCCGTCTCGCCCACTTCCTCCGAGTAGGTGCGGCGTTTGAAGGTGCGCGCCACGGTGGGCAGCGAATTGCCGCCCACGATGCCGTTGGGATTGGTGTCGAAAAAGGCGTCCACGTCGCTGCGGAAGAACAGGTTGTTGCGGCCGTCGATCTGGTGATCGACGCGCAGGAAGCCCAGCCAATCGCGATAGTGGCCGATGAAATTGCCCGGCGCGACCGGCGAAATCACCGGCGACGCCTTGTTTTCCATGCTGTACTCGCCGGCCGCGAAGAATTGCGTCCGATGGCGCGAGCCGAGCGGGCCGGAAAGCGAAACGGCCACTTGATTGAGCGTATCGTTGGTAAGGTCGTTGCCGCTGGTCGCCGTGGCGCTGTTGAAACCGTCCAGCGCGGCTTCGGTGCCCGAAGGCCGCCCCATATACAATCCCTGGCCGTGAAACTGGTTGCCGCCGCTCTTGGTCACGATGTTCACCGCGCTGCCGGTGCTGCCGCCGTATTCGGCGGTGAACGCGTTGCTGAGCACGGTCATTTGTTCCACCGCGGCCAATGGAATGTTGCTGAACGTGGTTTGCCGGCCCCAGCTATCGTTGTCGGTAGCGCCGTCCACTTCAAACCAGGTCTGCCGCCGGCCCGCGCCGTTGGTGGTGAACAGGTTCTCGTTCATGAAAATATCGCCCTGGTTGATCGCCGGGCGATTGGCGGCGTTGAGCATGGGCAGAAAGGTGATCTTGCGGTCGAACAGCGGGATCTCTTCCATCTCCGCCGAGCTCAGGTAATTGCCGATCTGGGGCGCGTCGGTGCGCACGCCGCCGGCCAGGTCATTCACGGTGATTGCGACCGTGTCGGCACCGGACAAATTCAGTTCCACGACAATGCTGGCCGCGGTGCCTCCCGCCAGGCTCAAGCCTTCCAAACGGCTCGGCGCAAACCCTGTCCTGCGCGTTGTCATCGTGTACGTACCGGCGACTGGAAGACCCTCCAGGGTAAAGCCGCCCCCGGCGTCCGTGGTAGCTTTGCGCTCCAGGCCGCTTTGGATGTTTTGTACCGTGACCGCGGCGCCGCCGACGCCGGCATGGCTTGGGTCCAGGACCCGGCCGTTCAGAACCGCCGTATCCGGCGTTTGCGCCGCCAGACCGAAAGAAAACAGCAATGCAAAAAATAACCGCCGCAATTTGAATACACGAAACATGTAGACGGAAACCCCGAGTGAGAGATTTTTGACGAGACTGTTAAGGAGTCCAGATTACCGCGCCCTCGAACCTACTACCACGGCTCGTAGGTGGCCAGGACTTAGCCGCCTTTAGCCCGAGACCTTCGCTACGGGCTAAAGCATAAACGTAGGGCGGGCCCCCCGGTCCGCAGCGGACCGGGGGGTCCGCCCCACCATTTATGACGAGTCCTTAGATTTCTTCAGCTTGGCAGAACTTCGGCGGCTCATGTCCCTCGCCGGGAACGTAAACAACGGAAAGGCAGCGTGGCAGATAACCCGCACGAATCCGGAAACAGGGACCACCATCAATCGTGTTAACCTCATTTTCAAGGGAGCCTGCCACCATGACCAGAACCATCCGTTCCAGATTCGATCACGAAGTTGGTGGCATGGTCGAGGGGTGCACGATTCTGGAAAAGCGCACCGTCATACCACCGGATCCTGTTGAACGCCGGCGTGGAGTTTACGAATACGTTGTGGAAGGCCCGCCGCCGGCGATGAAGTCGTCGGGCCTCGCTCGAAAGCCGGCGGCCCCGGAACGCGGATCTTTTACTCGTTCCACACCTGACGAACGGGGTGGCGTGATCCGTCGTGTTCCTTCAAGATAAGTTGCGCTGGTGCGTGTGCCACGAGAAGGCCGCCTACTTGCCCAGCGCCCTGGCGGTGTATTTGTGCCACACGGCGGGGTCGGTCAACATTTTTACGAAGACTCCGCCTACTACGGAACGGGCTTGGAAGCCTTGCTGTTTGCCGGTGACCGTATCGTACCAATCGGTGAGCGGGACGCGGCTGGGCGATTCGTCGAGCCAGCGGTAAACGGGCGCGACCAGCTTTTCGAAATCGGCGCGGTCGGTAGCTAGCGTGGCGCTCCAGATGGTCCAATCGAGCTTGGTGTAATCGCGGCGGTTATCGAGCGGCAGGCCGTAGCCGTTCTGCTTGCTCTCGTAGAAGGCAATTTCCTTGCGGGCAACTTCGGCGGGGAAGAGATCGAGGCCCAGGATGCGATCCCACACCAGGTTGTATTTCTGGCTCCAGGTGCCGGGTTTATCGAATGCCAGGCGGTAGTGGTCGCCTTCGGCGGCAAGGTCGATCCACTTCTTAGCGTAGTCGCGTGAGAGATCGCGGTAGGCGGCGGCTTCGGCGGTGCGTCCAGTGGCCTGGCAGAGAGTTCCGTAGGCGCCGAGAGCGAGGATGGCCTTGAGCGAAAGGTTGGCGTTGTGGGCGAGGTGGCCGGCGAAATCGTCTGTGGAGAGCTGGTTTTCGGGATCTAGACCCTTGGTCTTGAGATATTCCGCCCACTTAGTAAGTTCCGGCCAGTACTTCTCGGCATAAGCGGCGTTGCCTTCGACCTTGGCGAGGGCGGCGACCAGGATCAACATATTGCCGCTCTCTTCGACCGGCATCTGGTTTTCCTCGGTGCGTTCGGCGCCGCCATAGACTTGTCCGTTGGCTTGCGGATAGGTTCCCAGATCGTGAGGAGCGAAGGGCCACGGCCAGCGCGGCATGCGGGCGTACTGAAGAACCGGTTCAAGCTGGGCTTTCAACAACAGGGGATTAAACAAGAGGGTGAAGGGCGCGCTGGGATAGATGACATCGACGGTGGAGATACAGCCGTTGCTGAAATTCTCCTTGGGAAAGTACATGGCCGTGCCGTCGGCATCGGCGGCCAGTTGATGGGCGGCCAGGGTTTGACGGTAAGCCAGCGCGCCCAGGCGAGCATACTGTTCGCCGCCGGCGGCGCGCATATCGGCCATCAACTCGTCGTCGAAAGCCCTGCTGCGTTCGAGCAGGGAATCGTGGTCGCGGCGGGCGTCGCGGAGAAGCTCGGCCGCATCGGCGCCATGGCGGCGCCACCACGGGCGCTCGGCCCGCTGGAAATACTCGATGGAGTACAGGTCGTCATAGGCGAGAATCAGGTAGCGGGAAACCGGCGCGGCACCGACGCTGCCCAGATCGAGGCTGACGGCAAGGGCTTCGGTAGAACCGGCGCCCGGCGCGGTGCCGTCGGGAAGATCGTCGGAATCGGGTAGGCTGCTGGCTTCGAAGCGGGTGCGCGATTGCGCGTGAGGAGCGATGGAGCTGGAGGCGCCGGGGCGGCCGTCGATGGCGAGGTAGAGATAGCCCCAGTCGATGCGGACGTCGTCGCCGCGGCGCCGGAGCGGCGCTTGCTCGCGGGATCCCATGCGGAGAACGGTCTGGCCGTCGAGCAAGCTGCGGCCCCACCAGACGGGCTGGTCCGGCGTATTCACCACCAGATCGGCGGCGGCGTCGAAATAAAGTTGCAGACGGTGCGGGTTTCCGTCGGTGGAAGAAACGGTCCACTCGATGTAGGTGGCGGGACGGGAGAGAATATCGAGATCGTGCGGCAGGGCCGGGGTGAAGAAGGTCAGGTCCAGGCGGACGCCTTTGCCCGCGAAGTTGTAAATGGTGCGGGTGGGCAGGACACTTAGCCGTTGCTGTTCGAGAACGGCGGAAGGCGTCCGCTCGCGTCCCATCACTTGAAAGGTCACGCCATCGATGCGAATCAGGGCGGTGAGGCGGTTGGGCTTGCCTGTCCAGTGGGTGGTGGCGGCGTCGGTAAGGCGGTCGGCGGCGGACCAGACGCTGAAGTAGGGGTTGTGGGTCACCAGCGGAACGGCCGGCGGGCGCAGGGGCGCGGGCGCCTGGCCGAGCGACAGCGCTGGCGCCGCCGCGAGAAGGGCAAGCCGCGAAAGGGCGTGAATCGGGAGTCTCATGGCCATCGTAAATTCTAGCAGGGCGGCGTTGCGGCGGGGGTTTGCCTCGCTTCCCTTTCGGTGCTATACATAGTACGGACAAGGGAAGGAGGCGGCGCATGAAACAGGCGGAATGTCCGGAGCTGCTGCCGGGGACGCTGTACATGATGGTTTTGCGCACGCTGCGGCGGGGGCCGCTGCACGGCTACGCGATTGCGCGCCGGATCAAGGAAGCTTCCGGGGAGGGGCTCGCAATCGAAGACGGGTCGCTGTATCCCGCCTTGAACCGCATGCTGGTGAAGGGATGGCTGGCGGCCGAGTGGGGGATATCGGAAAACAACCGGAAGGCGCGTTTCTACCGGCTTACCCCCGCGGGCAAAAAACAGTTGCAGCGGGAATCGAGCCAGTTTGAACGGCTGGTGCAGGCGATCCGGCTGGTGATGAAATCGGCGTGAATCCACGGGAGAACGCGCATGTCTTTGAAAAAGGAAATCGGCAATCGCATCGGGTATCTGGCGCGGCGGCAACGGTTCGACGAGGAACTGGAGCGGGAGATTCAGTTCCATATCGAAGCGCGGGCGGATGAACTGGAGCGGAGCGGCCTCGCGCGGGAGCGGGCGCTGGCGGAGGCCCGGCGCGAATTCGGATCGGGAGCGCGCGCGCGAGAGGAAACCCGGGCGGCGTGGCAGATCGGCTGGCTCGAAGACCTGGCGCGCGATCTGCGCTACTCGTGCCGCGCTCTCGGCCGCAGCCCCGGGTTCGCGGCCGCGGCGGTGGTCTCGCTGGCCTTGGGGATTGGCGCCAACACGACCGTCTTCAGCATGGTGAAAGCCGTACTGCTGGGCAGCCTTCCGGTGCGCGAGCCGGAGCGGCTGGCTTCGTTCCACCAAAGCAACGGCGCGGCACGCCTTTCGTACCCGGATTTCGAGGACTATCGGGGGCAGGTCAGCGCCTTCGAAGACGTGGCGGCGAGTTATCCATCCGTGCCGCGTTCGGTCGGCGGCGCCAATCCCGAGCGCCTTTGGGGACAATTGGTGTCGACCAACTACTTCTCCGTGCTGGGCGCGGAGCCGCCATTGGGCCGGGCCTTCCGCGGCGAGGAGAACCGTTCGCGCGTGGTGGTGATTTCCCATTCGCTCTGGAAGCGCAAGTTCGGCGGCGACGCGAGTATCGCCGGCCGGACGATCGGGCTGGGCGACAAGAATTATGTGGTGATCGGCATCGCGCCGCCGAGTTTCCACGGCAACATTCGCGGCCTGGCAACCGACTTCTGGATTCCGCTGGGTCTTTATCGGGAGACCGTGGCACAACTGGGGCAGGGCGCGAACGGGCCGCTCGAACAGGATCGCAACTACCCCTGGCTCTTCGTCACGGCGCGATTGAAGCGCGGCATCTCGCGCGCGGCCGCGCAAGCGGCGCTGGCAATCGTCGAAACACGTCTCGACCGGCTGTACCCTCGGGTAGACTCGAAACGAAACCTGCGGTTGGTGGCGGCGGACGCGCTGAGTGTGGCTCCGGACCAGGCCAGGGCGCTGCTGGGTACCTTGATGGCGGTAGTGGGACTGGTGTTGCTGGTGGCCTGCGCCAATGTGGCCAACCTGCTGCTGGCCCGGTCGGCGGCGCGGCAGCAGGAGATCGGGGTGCGGCTGGCGATCGGCGCGGGCCGGCGGCGGCTGGTACGGCAACTCCTGACGGAGAGCGTGCTGCTTGCCGCCATCGGCGCCGTCGGCGGCATCGCCCTGGCATGGGTCGCCACCGGCCTTATGGGCAAGCTTCAGGGCGCGCTGCCGATTCCGGCCGCGCTCGATTTCGGTATCGACTGGAGAGTCCTGGTTTTCACGGCGGGCATGGCGGGAGTCGCGGCCATGGGTTTCGGCCTGGTGCCGGCGCTGAAGAGCACGCGCGTCGAGCTTACGTCGATGTTGAAGGCGGATGGCGGCGGCACCTTCGCGCCGCGGCGGTTTGGCTGGAAAAACGGGCTGGTGGTGGCGCAGGTAGCGGTTTCACTGGTTCTGCTGGTGGTGGCGGGACTGTTCTTGCGGAGCTTGAAGAACGCTTCGTCGGTTCCGCTGGGGATGAACGCGCGCAACGTGCTGCTGCTGAGTTTCGATCCGCGGGCGGCCGGATATTCGAACCAGCGGGCGGAGAACTTGTTCGGAGTCCTGCTGGAGCGGGTGCGCGCGCTTCCCGAGGTGGAATCGGCGGGCTTGGCGGACACCATGCCGCTGAGCCTGTCGCCGAACGCGGCCGGTGTTTCGCGGCCCGGAGCGAACACGGTCCTGGTGGCCGATATTTATGGCGTCACCTCCCAGTATTTCCGAACCCTGGGCATACCGCTGGTGCGGGGACGGGATTTCGATAGCGGGCAGCGGCCGGGGCTGCCGCCGGCGGCAATTAACGAAGCGCTGGCGGCGCGCCTGTTCGCGGGCGAAGACGCGGTGGGAAAGGTGGTGGCCTGGGAGGGGATGCCGCACGAGGTGATCGCGGTGGCGGGGAACGCCAAGTCGCGAACGCCAACCGAAGGGCCGCGGCCGCAGATCTACGTTTCGCTGGAGCGCGAGTACGGCTACTTCTGGGGGCTGTACGGCGTAGTGCTGGGGGTGCGAACGGCGGGCGCGCCGGCCACTGTTATCGATCCGGTCCGCCGGCGGATGCGCGAACTGGAACCCTCGCTGCCGGTCTACAACGTGGAGGCGATCGAAGACCACGCCGGCAGGGCGCTGCTGGTGCCGCGCCTGTGCGGGAACTTGTTCGGGATTTTCGGTGCGATCGCGCTGGCACTGGCGGCGGTGGGCCTGTACGGGGTGATGAGCTACGCGGTGCGGCGGCGAACCAGGGAGATCGGCATTCGCATGGCGATCGGCGCGCAACCCGCGGACGTACTGCGGCTGCTGGCGCGCCAAGGGATCTGGCTGACGGGGATCGGGCTTGGAATCGGACTCGGGACGGCTTATTTTGTGAGCCGCATTCTGAGCGGTTTCCTGTACGGAGTCAGTGCGCGGGACGGGGCTACGTACGCCGGCGTGTCGCTGCTGTTGCTGGCGGTCGCCACGGTGGCCGTGCTGGTGCCGGCAAGACGAGCCGCCAGGATGGATGCGCTGCGATCGATCCGCTATGAATGAGTGGAGGGCTGGCGCTAATCGAAGATCACGGTTTTGTTCCCGTAACAGAGAATGCGGTGCTCCAGGTGCCAGGCTATGGCACGGGAGAGCACGGCCTTCTCGATATCGCGGCCCTTCTTGATGAGGTCTTCCACCTGATCCCGATGGGAAATTCGGGCCACGTCCTGTTCGATGATGGGGCCGCCGTCGAGTGCCGCCGTAACATAGTGGCTGGTGGCGCCGATCAGTTTCACGCCGCGCTGGAACGCGGCATGATACGGCCGGGCGCCCACGAAAGCGGGTAAGAAGGAGTGGTGCACATTGATGATTCGCCGCGGGTACTCGGCCACGAACTCCGGCGACAGAATTTGCATATACCGGGCCAGGACGACGAGCTCGATCCCCGCGGCCGATAACAGCCGCCGCTGCTCGTCTTCGGCGGCCTGTTTGGTTTCGGATTTGATCGGGATGTGGCGGAACTCGACTCCATAGAATCGCGCCAGCGGTTCCGCGTTGTCGTGATTGCTGAGGATTACCGGAACGGTGCAGGCGAGTTCTCCGGCCTGTTGCCGGTGAAGGATATCCACCAGGCAGTGCAGGTGCTGAGAAACGAAGATGGCCACCCGCGGGACGTTCGACATCAGCTTCAGGTGCCACTGCATCCGCAGCTCCGCGGCCGTGGTTTGGAATTCCGCCCGGAACGCCGACAGATCGAATCCCTCCAGCGCCCATTCGACGCGCATGAAAAACAGGCCGGCTTCGTGGTCCTGATGTTGATCGGCATGGGTGATGTTGGCCCCGTATCGATAAAGGAGGCTCGATACGGCGGCGACCAGGCCTTTGCGGTCCGGACAGTCGATCAGAAGGACTGCGGTATTCTTCATGGTTCAGAATCAGCTTAACGCGGTGCGCACGCCGCGCCGATCCGTGCCAATCCGTTTACGGCGGACCTCGCCCTGGGCTGTGAAGAAATATAGCCGCCGATGAACGCAGATGAACGCAGATAAAGAAATCAAAGGAATTATCGGTGTTCATCTGCGTTCATCAGAGGCCTGAATTTGTTTCTTCACGGCTTCTGGCGGTCGCGGCTCGGTAAGTGACTGCAAACACGCGATGCCCGCCCGCCGCCGTGACCAACCTGTTAGGCTGAGCAACGGGAGCGTTTCTTGTCCGGTGGTGGGCCTGGTCTTCAAAACCAGCGGGCGGCCGAAACCGCCGCCGATCGGTTCGACTCCGATACGCTCCCGCCAGTCCGTCCGCTAACGATGGTAATGGCCGGAGTGCTTGCCAAATTCAGGCTCGCATCGTGGGGAAGGGTCGGTTAACCTGAGGGTGGAAAAAATCGCCCGGGCTCTGCCCGCAGCTAAGGTATGAGACTTCTCTGCATCGTTTCTTTCCTCGCGTTGAGCGTCGTTTGGATGCAAGGTGCGGGTTCCTCGGGAGGGCAAAAGGACCGGGACGGCAATTCAAGCGGCGCGCCGGTACTAAGAAGCGAGGAACCGGAAGGCGACGTGATCGTGCGGCTACCCGGTCCGGCGCCAGCCCCGCTTGCGGCCACGCGGGGAAGGACTGGGGGTAGCGCTAAGGGTCGGGCCGGAGACGGTGCCAGCGAAGCCGACGCCGCTCCATCTTCGGCCGCATCTGCCGGTCTGGCGGCCCTGAATGCCCGGCAAACGGCCATCGAGGACTCCACTCGGCCCCTTCTCCGGCATATCTATCCACCTTCTTTCGCGACGGATAGCGCGATTTTCTGCCAGAAATTGATTGGCCACTGGACGGAGGACGACGCTCGTTTTCTACTGGGCGAGCCGGTGCGCCAGCGGCCGTCGCTCGACGCCGCCAATCACGAGAACGGCGAGATCTTCGCTTTTACCGATCCCACCGGCCGTTACAAAGAACTGGAGCTCGATTTCGAGGCCGGGACGGGCACCCTCCGCACGGTTTTCGCCTATCCCTTCCGGCTGATGTGGAGCGACTGCCGGCGGGTGTGGGGCGGCAACGTGACGGCTACCACAGCGGCCCAAGGACGAAAGTTCTATTCCTATTTAAACCGCCGCATGGACGTCTTGGTGGATACGGGCGGTAAGGTCATCAGCGTCGGACTGTACTAAGGTGCGATTGGGCGAAACCCGCCGCCCGAGCGCCACGTTTAACACTTAGGTTCACCAACTCCAGCCGGTTTAGGCGTATAGTGTATCTAGCGGGAGATTCCGATCATGAGACGTGGATTCGCATCGCTGCTCGCAATCGTTACCGCTCTGAGCCTGTCGGCTCCGGGCGCGTTGGCCGACGATAAGAAGAAAGACCCCGATGCGATCGGCGAGCGCGACGTTTCCAGCGGTGTCAACTTCTATTCGCTCGAGCATGAAATCGCTTTGGGCAAACAGTTGGCGCAGGAAGTGGAACGTCAGGCCAAAATCATCGACGATCCGACGATTGCCGAGTACGTCAACCGCGTCGGCCAGAACATCGTGCGCAATTCCGATGCCAAGGTGCCCTTCACCATTAAGGTTCTCGATACCGAGGAAGTGAACGCGTTTGCTTTGCCGGGCGGTTTCTTTTTCGTGAACTCCGGTTTGATTTTGAAAGCCGACACGGAGGCCGAGCTGGCCGGCGTGATGGCTCACGAAATCGCCCACGTAGCCTGCCGCCACGGCACGCGCAACGCCACCAAGGCCGACATGATGCAGATCGGCGCCATCGCCGGATCGATCTTCCTGGGCGGTTGGACGGGATACGCGATACGGCAGGGCATGGGCTTGGCAATCCCGATGGGCTACCTGGCTTTCACCCGCGGCGCCGAAAAAGAGGCCGATTACTTCGGCTTGCAGTATTTGTACAAGTCCGGCTACGATCCGACCGCGTTTGTGGACTTCTTCGAAAAGCTGCAGACCATGCAAAAGAAGAAGCCCGGCGCGGTTTCCAAAGTGTTCGCGACCCATCCCATGGATGAGGACCGGATCAAGTCCGCGCAGAACGAGATCCAGACGATTCTCAAGCCGCAACCGGAATACGTGGTAAACACGTCCGAGTTCAACGATGTCAGAGACCGCCTGGCCATGATGCACAACCGCCGCAAGCCGGATGCGAAAGAAGATCCGAACCGGCCGCGCCTGCGCCGTAACACCAACGGCCCGGTCGATCCCGGCGGCGGCACCACGACCACCGACGACGGCGACGACCGTCCCACGCTGAAACGCCGCGACGGCGGCGGTGGCAACGGCAACGGCAACCCTAACAACAACTAAGTCTTCATAAGGGCAACCGCTCCTTGGCGGTCGCGGCTCGGAAACAAACGTGACCGAGCCGCGACCGCCAGGGAGCGGTTTTCTTAATAGTAGCCGTAATTCCGCAGCGGCCAGCCGTCAGCGCATTTCCTGCCGCAAAATAGGCTTCTTCGGTATTTTTCTTCTCGCGAAACCCCGCCCCCCGCTATCCCCTTGAGCCCACTATGAATTTTCTTCTTGACTTCAATCACAAATTGCAATAGATTAATCTCATATTGCGATAAACGCAATCGTCGATATGAAGCTGGGAGAAAAACTTCGCTACCTCCGGGAGGTGGAAGGCACGCTTCGCGGACTCAAAGGCGACCTGTCGCAGCAGGAGCTTTCGCGGCTGATCCAGAAGGAACTGGGCAAGCCGATCAGCCAGAGTTACCTTTCGCAGATCGAAAGCGGAGCGCGGCCGCACCTGACGAATTCCACGCGCATGCTGCTGGCGCGGTTTTTCCAGGTACATCCGGGATACCTGGTGGACGATCCGGAGGGATTTCAGAACGAGCTGGTTTCCGATGTGGGTGCGCTGGAGGACAAGCTGGACCTGTGGCTGATATCGGGGGCGGAGCGGTTTCGTCGCGAACCGGAGCTGTCGCGGGCGCTGCTGGGGATCGCCAAGCACGCCGATTCGCGCATGTGCCTGGTGGTGCTGAGCCGCATTTTGGAGAATCCCGGGCTGGCGGAGCGGCTGCTCGAAGTGCTGCGGCCGGCCGAAGCCAGGAGGCAATCGTGACTTGGGTGGATTTCTATTTCGCATGTTTTATCGCGGGCTTCGGGTTAAGCGTGCTGGCCCTGGTAGGGGGCGGCACGCACCTGCACGTGCCGCATCTCCACGTGCCCCACGGGTTGCACGTGCCGCACGCTTCCGGCGGGAGGGGCACGCCGGTGTTCAACTTCGCCACCCTGGCGGCGTTTCTGGTGTGGTTCGGCGGAGTGGGCTATCTGCTGTCGCGCTACTACGCGGTTTGGTACGTGGTGGCGCTGGGCGTGGCGGTATTGAGCGGGTTGGGAGCGGCGGCGGTGGCCTTCTGGTTTCTGGCGAAGGTGCTGATGGCGCATGAGGCCCCGCTCGACCCGGCCGATTACGACATGGTGGGCGTGCTGGGACGGCTCAGCATTTCCATCCGCCTCGGCGGCACGGGGGAATTGATCTATTCGCAACAAGGCACGCGCCGCGTGGCCGGCGCGCGCTCCGAGGATGGCGTGGCTATCCCCAGGGGAACCGAGGTAATGGTGGCGCGCTATGAGAAGGGCATAGCGTACGTGAAGCCGTGGGTGGATCCCGCGGACGAATTGCAATAAGCGTCGGCGAAGAGCGGACGAGAGGGAAAAGACCGGTTCAAGTTTATGAACAACCAAATCTATGTGTTTGTGGCGCTGGGGATACTGGCGCTGCTGTTCCTGCTGAGCGGGCTGGCCAGGCTGTTTCGCAAGGCCGGCCCGCACGAGGCACTGATTGTCTACGGCTTCCGCGGCACACGCGTGGTGAAGGGCCGGGGCACGATGATTTTCCCGATGGTGGAGAATTGCCGCGGCCTGTCGCTGGAGCTGATGTCGTTCGACGTGGCTCCCAAGCAGGACCTGTACACGCGGCAGGGCGTGGCGGTAACGGTGGAAGCGGTGGCGCAGATCAAGGTGAAGTCGGACCCGGAGTCGATCCTGACCGCTTCCGAGCAGTTTCTGACCAAGTCGCCGGATGAGCGGGAAGCTCTCATTCGCCTGGTGATGGAAGGCCACCTGCGCGGCATCATCGGCCAGTTGACGGTGGAAGAGATCGTGAAACAGCCGGAAATGGTGGGCGACCGGATGCGCTCCACCTGCGCCGACGATATGACCAAGATGGGGCTGGAAGTGATTTCGTTCACCATCAAGGAAGTTCGCGATAAGAACGAATACATCACCAACATGGGCCGGCCGGACATCGCGCGCATCAAACGCGACGCCGACGTGGCCACGGCCGAAGCGGATCGCGATACCGCCATCAAGCGCGCCCAAGCGGCGCGCGAATCGGCCATCGCCAAAGCCAATGCCGATCAGGAGCGGGTGCTGGCCGAAACGCTGTCCCAGACCAAACAGGCCGAGGCGACGCGCGACCTGGAAATCAAGAAAGCTCAATACCAGGAGACGGTGAAGAAGCAGCAGGCGCAGGCCGATAAAGCGTACGAGATCCAGGCCAACGTGATGCAGCAGCAGGTGCGCGCCGAGGAAGTCACCATTCACCAGATCGAAAAGGAACACGAAGTCAAAGTGCAGGAAGCCGAGATCATGCGCCGCGATCGCGAGCTGACGGCGACCGTGCTGAAGGCGGCCGAATTCGAGCGGCAGCGCATCGAAACCCTGGCCCTGGCGGAAAAGCAGCGGCTCACCATCGAAGCCGAAGGCCAGGCGGCATCGATCCGCATGCAGGGCGAGGCGGAAGCCGACATTATCTTCAAGAAGGGCGAAGCCGAAGCCAAGGCCATGAACGTCAAGGCGGCGGCGTACCAGGAATTCAACCAGGCGGCGATCGTGGACAAGCTGATCACGGGCATGCCCGAAATCGTGAAAGCGCTGGCCGCGCCGCTGGCCAACGTGGACAAGATCACCGTCATCTCGACCGGCAACGGCGACACCGCCGGACTGAATAAGATTACCGGCGACCTGACCAAGATGGCGGCGCAGGTCCCGGCGCTGTTTGAAACTTTGTCCGGCATGCCGTTCAGCGAACTGTTCGCCAAGGTGCGAACGATTGGCGACAAAGCACCCAAACCGAAGTCCGAGTAAGCAAGGAGTATCCCATGGCACTGTTAGAGCGAGTCTCAACCTTAATACGGGCGAATATCAACGACCTCGTGGATAAGGCCGAAGATCCGGAAAAAATGATCAAGCAGGTGATTCTCGATATGGAGAACCAACTGTTGCAGGTCAAGACGCAGGTGGCGATATCGATCGCCGACCAGCACGTGCTGGAGAAGAAACTGGCGGAAACCGCGGAAAGCGAAAAGCAGTGGATGCACCGCGCCGATCTGGCCCTGGACAAAAAGGACGAGGCCCTGGCGCGGGCGGCACTGGAGCGCGCCATGAGTTACCGCAACATGGCGGCGGGTTTTACTCAACAGGTGGAAGACCAGAAGCTGCAGGTGGAAAGTCTGAAGACCGCCCTGCTCAAACTGCAACAGAAGCTGGCCGAGGCGCACGCCAAGAGCGACATGCTGATCGCGCAGCACCGCCGCGCCCGCGCCATGAATAAAGCCACCGAGGCCGGACACCCCATCAGCGGGGATCCCGCCGCGGCGGCATTCGAGCGCATGAAAAACAAGGTCGACCATACCGAATCGACCGCGCAGGCCACCGCCGAACTGGTGGGCGACGACGTGGAGGAGCGCTTCGCCGCGCTGGAAAAGCAGGACGAGGTGGAGCGCCTGTTGGCCGGGCTGAAGGCCAGAAGGAGTGAAAGGTAGGGCGGTATGACGCACTACGGAAAGAGCGATTGGTGGTTGATACTGGCCGTGGCGGCCGGAGTGGCGGTGACCCTGACCGCCGGCCTGTATTGGGTCGGCGGTCCGGCGCTGCTGGTGCTGATGCTGTGTTTGTACCCGCAAACGTATCGAACCGCGGCAGGGGGTCTGATCATCCAGACGGGCCTGATACGGCGGTTCATTCCCTACGATGCGATTACGATGGTGGCGCCGTGCACCGGCGTGAGCACGGCGCTGGCGGTGGATGGGGTGAGCATCCGCTATGGAGCGCGGTCGGAAGTGCGGATTGCGCCGGCGAACGCGGCCGCGTTCATCGCCGACGTGGCCGAGCATGCTCCGCACCTGAGCCGGCGCGAGCGCGGCTGGACGGTGTTGTTCGCGTAGAAACAGTCCGCGTCGAGTCTCCGAACTCTCCAGAAACCCAGAGGGCGGGACAGACGATCGTCTTTCGTCGTCTGTCAGGCTGCTACGGGCGACAGACCACAAGGAACGATGGTCTGCCCCACGGTGAAACCGTCCTAGCCGCGGCGCAGGGCTAGAGCGGAATTCTTGCTGCCAAACGCGATGCAATTGGCAATGGCGTGTTCGATATCCAGTTTGCGGCACTGGCCGGGAATGTAATCCAGGTCGCAATCGGGGTCGGGCTCCTCGATGTTGAGGGTGGGGGCGGCGACGCCGTCGCGCATGGCCAGCAGGGTGGCCGCGATGCCGGCGGCGCCGCAAGCGCCCTGGGGATGGCCGATCAGGCTTTTCAGCGACGAGCCGGGCAGGCGGTAGGCGTGGCCGTTGAAAGCCAACTTAACGGCGCGGGTTTCGATGCGGTCGTTGAGCTCGGTGGAAGTGCCGTGATAGTTGATGTAGTCCACGTCGGACGGCGCGATGCCGGCCTCTTTCAACGCCAGGCCGATGGCGCGGGCCGGTTCCTCGCCGCACTCTTCCAGGCGCACGCGGTGGTAGGCCTCGCAGGTGGACCCGTAGCCCACGATTTCGCCGTAAATATGGGCGCCGCGCGCCTTGGCCCGTTCGCGCTCCTCGAGCACGAAGAACCAGGCGCCTTCGGCCAGCACGAAGCCGTCCCGGTCGCGGGAAAACGGCCGCGAGGCGCGCTCGGGCTCGTGGTTCCAGCGGGTGCTCATAATGCGCATGAGCTGGAACCCGCGCAGGATCAGGGGCGCGATGGGCGAATCCACGCCGCCGGCGACCATAGTGTCCAGCATGCCCATGCGAATGTGGCGGAAGGCATAGCCGATGGCGTCGGTGGAGGAGGTGCAGCCGGTGGAAACGATGTGGCTCAAACCGCGGAACCCGAAGCGCATGGAGACTTCGCTGGCGAGCGTGCCGATGGTGCCGGTAGGAATTGTATACACGCTGCACTGCTTCAGATGGCCGGTGTAATAGAGCCGGTATTGTTCTTCGGTGAAATCCTGGCTGCCGCCGCCGGAGCCGACCAGAACGCCGATCTCGCGCAGCTCGTCGCGCGTCATGGAACCGGCATCGAGGCCGGCGTCGGCCATCGCCTCGGCCACGCTGGCCGCCGCCAGAGGCACGGCGCGCGATACGTGGGGGCGATCCTTCACCTCGACGTAGCGCTTCTCGTCGAACTCGTCGGGCACCTGCCCGGCGATCTGAACTACAAATTCGGAAGGGTCGAAGCGGGCGATGCGCCGCACGCCGCTCTTCCCCGCTTTGGTCGCCTCCCAGAACGTTTCCCGGCCGATCCCATTGGGGCTGACGGCCCCGATTCCCGTTACCACTACGTGGCGTTCCACTAGCGGACTTCCACTTTTCTCATGTACTTTGCTTTGGCCTTTTCTGGCTTTGCCTTTCGGCTTACGCTATGGTCAGTATAGGCTGAAATCGATGTGTCATGCTACCGAGGTTCCCTCCACGCCTCCGATCCCCGGCTGGGTAGCCGGCCTGGCGCGGGGCGTAACCGGCGCCGGATGGATGATGGGATGGCTGGGGATCGTCTCTACGTGGCGGGGGCGGAGCTTCTGGGCGGCGGAAAACCTGATGGCCGGCGCCTTCTATCCGGGCACCGGCTGGCGGGACGATTTTGCCTATTCCACGCTGGCGGGGCTGGCGGTGTACGTGGCGATCTACGGCGCGCTGGGCGGGTTGTTTGCCGCCGTGGTGGGCGCCCGGGTGGGTTCGCACCGCGTGCGCCTCCTGGCGCTGGGCGTGGCGCTGGCGTGGTACGTGGTGGCTTATAAGCTGATCTATCGCCATGCGCTGCCGCTGGTGGCCTTCGAATATGCGGAAACGCCGACGCTGATCGCGCACTTTATTTTCGGTTTGTGGTTGGGCCGGTATCCGAAATGGCTGGAGGCAAGGCCGGTGTCGCCGGAAACTGTCGTGGAAAGCGCGCTGGCGGAGCAGGTGGAACCGCCGGCGGGCGGCGCGGAATAGGGCGAGCTGGCGACAGACCACAAACAACGATGGTCTGCCCCACGAGACAGGCCAGGAGGCCTGTCCTACTGCAGCCCGGCCAGGTCGGACAGGCTCAGGCGGCCGGTGTAGATGGCCATGCCCAGGGCCGCGTGGACGCCCATGGCCAGCAGGGCGCGGACTTCGTCGAGCGTGGTGATGCCGCCGGCGGCGGTGATCTCCAGCGCGGTGGCGGCGCGCAGGCGGCGAAACCATTCGAGGTCGGTCCCCTCCATCATGCCTTCCTTATCCACGTAGGTGCAGAGGAAACCGGAACAATAGGGCTCCAGCGAGCGCAGCATCCCGGCGGCGGTGAAATCGGTAGCTTGGCGCCAACCCTCGACGACGATGCGGCCGTCTTTGGAATCGAGCGCAACGATGAGGCGGTCGCGTCCGATGGCATCGCGGATGGCGGCGAGCAGCGGTTGGTTGACGCCGGTTTTGGTGAATGCCGAGGTTCCCACGATCACCTTGCGCGCTCCCTGTTCGACCAGTGCCCCCGCCCGCTCCACGCTTCGCACCCCACCGCCGACGCGGGTCGCCGCGCGGCCGGCCAGCATGCGCACCAGCTCGTCGTTGGAGCCGCGGCCCATGGCGGCGTCCAAGTCGATGACCTGAATTTCGGGAAAGGCGGCGAAGCGCTGGAGCATGGTTTCAGGCGCATCGGCTTCCAGGGCTTTTTCGCGGCCCTGCACCAGTTGCACGACTTTGCCATCCATCAGATCGATGCAAGGGAAAATCATGCCGGCCTCACCGGAATGCCGCGCCGGTCCAATTCTTCCTTGAGCTGGTTGACGGTGTAGGTGCCGTAATGGAAGATGGAAGCGGCCAGGGCGGCATCGGCGCAGCCATCGGTAAGCACGCGCACGAAATGTTCGGGCTTGCCGGCGCCGCCGGAAGCGATTACCGGGATGTGGGTGGCTTCGGAGACGGCGCGCGTGAGGGCGCAATCGAAGCCGTCCTGTACGCCATCGGTATCCATGGAGGTGAGCAGNNGCGTCGATGGCCAGCACGACGGCCTGCGCGCCGAATTCCAGGCTCAGCTCGGTGATCAGCTCCGGGCGGCGAACGGCGGCCGTATTCACCGAGACTTTGTCGGCGCCGGACATGAGGATTCGCCGCGCATCGGCGACGCTGCGAATACCGCCGCCCACCGCCAGCGGGATGAAGACCTTGCGCGCGGTCCGAGCCACGACGTCGGCCATGATGTCGCGGGCGTCGGAGGAAGCGGTGATATCGAGAAATACCAGTTCGTCGGCGCCATCGCGGTTGTAACGGTCGGCCAATTCCACCGGATCGCCCGCGTCGCGCAGGTTGACGAAATGGATGCCCTTCACCACGCGGCCGGCGGTGACGTCGAGACAAGGGATGATGCGCTTAGCTAGCATGGTGGGCCTCCGGAAAATGTGGCGTACGCACTCTTGCGTGCCGCGTCGAGACTCGTCTCGACGCACGCCTCCCCTTGCCGCACGGGCGTCGAGTAGAGACTCGACGCGGCACGCAGAAGTGCGTGCGCAACGATGGCGGACAAGCTGCCGTTCAGCATGACGCGAAGTTCCTTACCATGTGCAATCCGACCGCGCCGGATTTCTCGGGATGGAATTGGACGCCGTGGATGTGGCCGGCTTCGAGCACGGCAATATAGGGCACGCCGTAAGTGCAGGTGGCTGCGGCGCGCGGGTCCACCGGCACATAGTAACTGTGCGCGAAGTAGACGTACGGCCGCACGGTCAGCCCTCGGGCAAGCTTCGAATCGGGGCTCACATCGAGCTCGTTCCAGCCCATGTGTGGAATGCGGACCCCGGCCGCGAAGCGGCGCACCGTGCCGGGAAAGATGCCCAACCCGCGGGCTTCGGGAGCTTCCTCGCTGGCGTCGAACAGGGCCTGCAGGCCCAGGCAGATGCCGAGGAACGGCACGCCGGCGCGGATGCGCGCGATCAGCGCCTGACGCACGCCCAGTTCGTCCAGCGCGCGCATCATTTGGCCAAAGTGCCCCACGCCGGGCAGCAGGATCTTGTCGGCCGCTTCCAGACCGGCGGCATCGCGCACCAGCCGGAACGCGCACCCCAGCTCCTCCAGCGTGTTCTGGACGCTGCGCAGATTGCCGGCGCCATAATCGAGGATGGTAATCATAGAAGCCCCTTGGTGGACGGCAGTTGGTCTTTCAGCCGCCCGTCCTTCGAGCAGGCGTACTTCATGGCCCGCGCGAAACATTTGAAGATCGCTTCGATTTTGTGGTGGTTGGAGCGTCCGTAAAGTACTTTGGCGTGCAGATTGGCGCCGGCGTGATTCACGAAGCCGCCGAAGAAATCCTCCACCAGCTCGGTTTGCAGATCGCCCACCAGCCGCACCCGCACCAGGTCCTTGTAGACTAGCGCCGGGCGTCCGCCCAGGTCGACCGCGACCACCGCCAGCGTCTCATCCATGGGCAGCACGAAATAGCCGGCGCGATTGATGCCCTTGCGGTCGCCCAGCGCCTGGGCGAACAACTGCCCCAGCACGATTCCCACGTCCTCCACGGTGTGGTGCTGATCCACGTCGAGGTCGCCTTCGGCGTGGAGCTTCAAATCGAAGCCGCCATGTTTGGTGAAGAGCTCCAGCATGTGGTCGAAGAAACGAATGCCGGTTTGAATCTCGTAGCGGCCGCGGCCTTCGATCGCGAGCGTGCCCTGAATGCGGGTCTCCTTGGTATGGCGGCGGATGGTGGCGCGTCTCGCCCGGCTCATTCGGCAAACACCTCCTCCAGGTAGTTGATATCGTCGACGATGGCGTAGGCGCCGTGTTCCTGAAACAGGAAGACCAGGTCGAGATAGAGCGGGTTCGAGGGCGCGGCGACGCCGATGAAAGGGACGCCGGCGGAGCGGGCGGAGCGGGCGTCGTCCACCGTATCGCCGACGTAAAACAACTTGGCGCCGGGGTGCGCCGCGGCGATCGTCAGCAAGCCTTCGGGGGCGGGTTTGCCCTCTTTCACTTCGTCCATGCCCAGGATGGGATCGAAGCGAAGCCGCGGCGCGAAGCGGGCGAGTGTGAGCTCTGCCTCCCATTTCAGCCGGCCGGTGAAAAGCGCGAATCCGAACCGTTGGTTCAGCTTTTCGAGCGTGCCTGGCCGCGCCACCCACCGTTCGCGCAGAATCAGGCCGTCCGTGCCGTTGCCGTGGAACAGCTTCTGAAAATGGGCCGTCACTTCTTCAAAGCCGGCTTCCACGCCCGCGACGGTTACAAGGTGGTGCGAGAGCTTCCAGTCGTCGTTCCAGCCGCCCTGGTTTTTCAACTCCTGAATGCGCTGGCGGGTGGGCGCGGCGCCGGTGAAATGCTCCACCGTGCGGGCGATGGTTTCGCGGTAGGATTCGGCGACGTCCACCAGCACGCCGTCCATGTCGAAGATGAGAATGGGTTGAGTCATGGGTTCAAGACCTCCTCCAGGACGGCCAGCAGGCGGGCGGTTTGTTCCCGGGTGCCGACGGTGATGCGCACGGCGCCGGGGGCTTCATAGCTACGGTCGCGCACGAGAATGGCGCGGCCACGCAGGGCGTCGCGAACCTCGATGGCGCGCTTGCCGAAGTACCCCAGCACGAAATTGGCCGAGCTGGGCACGTAGGGAATGCCGAGGCGTTCGAGTCCCACCGACAGCAACTCGCGTGCCGCCAGCACTTCGGTCACGTAGTTTTCGAGATAGTGTGTATCGGCCACCGCCGCGCGGGCGGCTTCCACCGCCAGCGAATTCACGCTGTAGGGCGACTGGGCTTTGTGCAGGTATTGAATATTGACCGGATGCGAGAACAGGCAGCCCAGGCGCATGCCGGCCATTCCGAACGCCTTCGAAAAAGTGCGGCACACGAACAGGTTGGGGTGGGCGTCGAGCGAGCCCAGCATGGTTACGCCGGAGAACTCGTAATAGGCCTCGTCGATGAGCACGGCCGCGCGGCGGGCACGGCGCAGAATCCGGTCGAGGGCAGCCTCGGAAACGCCCGTGCCGGTGGGGTTGTTGGGATTGGCGATCAGCACGGCCCGGGTTTCGGGCGTGATCGCGGCCAGCAACTCGTCCAGCGGGAATTCCATCGCCGGCGGCGCAAAGGCGATCTCCGTTACCTTGGCGCCAGCCACTTCGGCGTAGAAGCGGTACATGGCGTAGGAAGGCTTCAGCAGCACCACTTCCTGGCCATCGTCCACGTAGGTGTTAATAAACACCTGGATGGCTTCGTCGGTGCCGTTGGTGAAGACGAACTGCTCCGGCGAGACGCGGAAGTAGCGGGCAACCTCCTCGCGGGCGGCGCTGTATTCGGGATAGACGGCGAGTTGTTCACCAGTCAGGTGATCGCGCAGCGCGGCCAGCACGGCCGGTGAGCAGCCCACCGTATTTTCATTAAAATCGAGGCGCAGCTTGCCCAGGCGGCCGCCGGTGGGGGGCGAATAGGGCGCCATGGAAACCACCGCCGCGCGCGGTTTCACGGCGCCTTTGGGGAGCTTGGGCTTCATGCGCGCCACCTTTGTGGGACAGGCCTCCTGGCCTGTCTCTTTAGCAAGCGATAGCGCCCGCCCCAGGTCAATTGAGAAATCCAGAGACAGGCCAGGAGGCCTGTCCCACGTGCCGTCATCGCCGCACCTCCACGCTGCGGGCGTGAGCCTCCAGGCCTTCGGCACGCGCGAGCGTGGTGATCGAGGGAGCCAGCGCGGCCAGCGCGGGGCGCGTCAGTTGCTGCACCGAAATCACTTTCAGGTAATCGTTCACGCTCAAGCCGCCGCGTTGGCGGGCGGCTCCGCCGGTGGGCAGCACGTGATTGGGACCGGCGGCGTAATCTCCGGCGGCCTCCGGGCTGAACGGCCCCACGAACACGCTGCCGGCGTGGCGCACCTGGGCCAGCAGCGAACTATCGGAAATGCTGAGATGCTCCGGCGCGAAGCGGTTGGCAATTTCCATGGCTTCCTCGAGCGAGCTCACCATGACGATGGCGGAATTACGGGCGATCGCCTGCGCCGCCACCGGCGCTGTGGGCAGATCGGCCAACTGGCGATCCACTTCCCGCCCCACCTCCGCGGCCAGCCGATGCGAGGTGGTGAGCAGCACCGCCGAAGCGTCGGTATCGTGTTCGGCCTGGGCCAGCATGTCGGCCGCCAGGTATTGCGGATCGCCCGCGGCCGCGACGATCAGAATCTCGGTGGGGCCGGCGATAAAATCGATACCGACCTCGCCGGCCAGCAGTTTCTTGGCGGCAGCCACATAAATATTGCCCGGACCGACGATGCGGTCGGCGCGCGGCACGGTGCGCGTGCCGTAGGCAAATGCGGCGATGGCCTGCGCCCCGCCCATCTCGAAAACCCGTTCGACACCCAGCAGAGCCGCGGTGCCGAGTACTTCCGTTACCGGCTTGGGGGAAGCGATCAGGATCGCGGGCACGCCGGCCACCTGCGCCGGAATCACGGTCATGAGCAGCGTGGAGGGCAGGGGATAGCGGCCCGCCGGGATATACGCGGCCACGGTATCGAGCGGCCGCACGAGCTGGCCCAGTTCGAGGCCGGGGGCGAATTTGCGCCGCCACGGGCGCGGCATCTGCGCGCGGGCGTACGCCCGAATGTTGCGCGCGGCGGCGGCCACGGCCTTGCGAAACGGCGGTGCAAGCCTGGCTTGGGCTTGGGCCAGCTCGGCGGCCGGCACGCGCACCGAGCGCCGCGCCAGGCCGTCGAAGCGGCGCGCATATTCCATCAACGCGCGATCGCCGCGGCGCTTCACATCCTCCAGGATGGGCCGCACCGTGGCCTCGGCTTCGCTCAGGCGCGCGGCTTTGCGCTCCAGCAGCCGGCCGATTTGTCGGGAAGTGAGAATGCGAATCACAGGACTATTTTATTCAGCGGGTATTCCACAATTCCCTGGGCGCCCGCCTGCTTCAGCCGGGGAATGATTTCGCGCACCGACAACTCGTCCAGAATCGTATTCACGGCCAGCCAGTCTTCGTCGCTGAGGTTCGAAATGGTGGGCCGCTTCAAGGCCGGCAGCACACCCAGCACGGCCTTCAGGTTGTCGCGGTGAACATTCAGCATCAGCCCCACTTTGCCCAGCGCATTGATGGCGCCTTCGAGCAGCATCTGAATGTCTTCCAGCTTGCGGCGCTTGGCGGGGTCGGCCCAGGCGGCGTGGTTGGCGATGAACTGGGTGTTCGATTCGATCACCGTATCGATGATTTTGAGCTTGTTGGCGCGCAGCGAAGAGCCGGTCTCGGTGACTTCCACGATGGCATCGGCCAGCACCGGCGGTTTCACTTCGGTGGCGCCCCAACTGAATTCCACCTTGGCCGTCACCCCGTGCGCCGCGATGTAGCGCTTAGTGGTCGCTACCAGTTCCGTGGCGATGATCTTGCCTTCCAGGTCCCGTACGCTGGCGAATCCCGATGCTTCCGGCACGGCCAGCACCCAGCGCACTTTGCCGAAGCTCTGCTTGGCGTAAATTAGGTCGGCCACGGCCTTGACGTCGGCTTCGTTTTCCTGGATCCAATCGCGCCCGGTCAGGCCGGCGTCCAGAATTCCGTCTTCCACGTAGCGCGCCATTTCCTGTGCGCGGATCAGCATGCACTCGATTTCCGGATCGTCGATAGCGGGGAAGTACGACCGGCTACTGGTGCTGATGTGGAAGCCGGCGCGGCGGAACAGATCGATGGTGGCGTTCTCGAGGCTGCCTTTGGGGATGCCCAGTTTCAGTTTCACCGCTTGCCTCCGTAGACCGCCGCGGGATCGTACGCGCGCGCATCGGTAACTTTCCACTCGCCGTTTTCCAGGCGCCGGAAGAAGCAGCTCTGGTAGCCCTCGTGGCAGACCCCGGGTCCCAGCGCTTCCACCTTCACCAGCACGGCGTCGCGGTCGCAATCGGTCGCAATCTCTTTCACCACCAGCCGGTGGCCGCTGGTTTCGCCCTTCAGCCAGAGCTTTTGCCGCGAGCGGCTATAAAAGGTGGCGAAGCCGGTTTCCACCGTGTGGCGAAACGCGTCTTCGTTCATGTATCCGACCATCAGCACGCGCCCCGAGGCGTGGTCCTGAATGACGGCGGTAATCAGACCGCCGGCCTTTTCAAAATCCAGATTCATCGTGGAGACAATAAAAAAGCCCGCCGTTTTCGCGGCGGGCGTCCTTTCCGTTCAAGCTCGAAATCGTTTCAGCCGAGCGCCCGTCGCAAAGAGGTGACGTGATGATGATGGTGACCCCGGGCGACGGTGACGGCTGCCATAAACCAGAAGTGTAGCACACTGGGGAGCAGGCCGTTGTTTTCCGTGGTCAGAATTCCAGCCGCGCTTGAAACGCGATCATTCGTGGCGAGCTGTCACCGCCTAGGCCAACCCCAAGTAGTCCGGTTGGCGGCGACGCGGTGGAGGTGAGGGCGCCAAAGCCAGTCTGGGTAGACGGCTTACCCGGGGTGCCGGCGTAGCCCGGCGCCGGCAGCGCGAAATTCGGGTGATTGAACAAATTGAAAAACTGGCCCTCCACGCGGAGCTTCAGGCGTTCGTTCAGCCGGAACCATTTGGTGAGGTAAAAATCGCTCCAAACGAAATCGGGACCGCGCAGCGCGTTGCGGCCCAGGTCGCCGAACTGGCAATTCCGGGGAGTGTCGCCTCCGGCGCAGGCGCCCGTGCTGGGATCGACGGTGGATACGAAGGCATCCGGGTTCAGCCACTGAAGCGTGCCCGGCTGGGTGACGCCGGAAATGGCGTGGTGCTGATAAAGCGGCACGCTGGCGGCGACGCTGGCAAACTCCGGGCCGCTGCCGTTGACGATGCCGTTTCCGTTGGCGGAATAGGGCGCGCTCAAAACGGAAAACGGAATCCCGCTGTGCCAGAATGCCGATCCGGAAACCTGCCATCCGTTCAGTGCGTAGCCCAGCCGGCCGCGCAGTTTGATGGGCAGCTCGTAGACGTAGTTGGCGGTCAGGTTGTGGCGCACGTCGTAATCGCACGGGCCGCGGTCGCGCCCCAGATCGCCCGGAATCGGCGACAGGATTCCTCCGGCGGAGAACGGCAGGAAGCCGCCGTTCGAAACCGTGTCCATGCAGCGGCTGAAAGTGTAGTTCGCCTGCATCTCCAATCCGTGTCCCAGGCGCTTCTCGGCGGTGGTTTGAAGGCCGTTGTAGTGGCTGTTGGCGCCGGTGGCGAGTTGCGTTACGGCGGCGAATCTGGGGTCAACCGGCGCGGCATAAGGGAACGGGGCGAAACAGCCCTGGCATACCGTCTGGTAGCCATTTACCTGAGTGGTGTACGGCTGGTTTACCGCGCGCGTGCCGACATACTGGACGCGCAAATGAACGTTGCCGGCCTCGTGTTCGACACCGAAACTCCACTGCATGAAATAAGGCGCCCGCAGCTTTCCATCCGGCACCGCGGCGATCGCGACGGGCTGCAAACAGGCGCTTGGACTGGAGAGCGGCGACGCGCAGGAAAGTTGTCCCGAGGCGAATCCGGTGTGGAATGCGCGGCTGGCGGCAGCGGTGGCGTCGACGGCGCTATTGGGCACGCCCGGAGCGATGGCCGTGCCGCCGACGGTTCCGAGCAGCCCGCCCTGAAACGTTTCCGAGTAGGGAGGGTTCACACCGACCAGGTCGGCCACGCTGCCCGGCAGCAGATCGCTGAACAGGCCGAAGCCGCTCCGCAGCACGGTTTTGGGCGCGGCCTGCCAGGCGATGGCCGTGCGCGGCTGCAGGATCGCGAGCGGCGTGGAATCGAAAATATTTCCCAGTCCCGTATGGAGCGCTGCGTTCAGAGGCTGGTTCACGTCGTGGGAGATGGCGCCAAAAGAACCGGTCAGCCGCGACACCGCTTCGTGCGGATTCACCGGGTTGGCATTGTGCGTGGCGCGGAGGCCGAAAGTCCACGTCAGCTTCGAGGTCAGCTTCCAGGTATCCTGCGCGTAGAGATCGACGTTCAGGAAATTATACGGCTGCGAGTCGGCCAGCGGAAACGTCTGGGACGCGGTGGAAGCCACGCCGTAGATGAACTGCGCCAGCGTGGTGTAAGTGACCAGCGGCACCGTTCCCTCGCCGAAGTCGTAATCGTTCAGCCGGAAAATTCTGGTGTTGGTTCCGAAACGGAGTTCATGCGCGCCCAGCGTCCACGCCAGGTTGTCGCTGAGGAAGAAGCGGCTGGCGCGCCGCCCTTGCACCCAGGTATTGTCCAGGCCGCCGACGGTGGTAAACGGCGCGTTCACGCCATTGCCCTGGAGCACGATGGGGAACGCCGACAATGTCTTGGCGAAATCGTTCGGCCCGAAGAGGCTCTCATACCATGAGAACGCCGGATTGAAGTAATTCACCAGCTTCGGCGAAAAAATGTGGGTGTAGCCGGCCGCGAAGGAATAGAGCGGTTGCGGGGAAGCCGAATCGAATAAGGGATTGATCGGGTCCGTGTAGGCTGCCTGTAGTCCGGTATCGGCTTGAAAGCGATACCAGGTGGTGTTGGCTTCGTCGATGTTGTAATCGATGCGGACGGTCTGGACCTGTTCGCCGTCGTCGCTGGAATGCGAGATGCTCTGGCGGTTCGCGCAGCCATTGCCGTCCTGGGGAAAGCCGGCCGCCTGGCTGCCGTCGCTGTTGAAGGGGCAGCCCGGAACAGCCAGCGGCGTTCCGGCGGTGTTCGTATACAGGCGGAACATCTTCTGGTAGAACGGCACCTGTTGCGGCGCCGGCTGGTAGGTAGAGCCGGTGACGGTGTCAGTGCCGCCCAGCGGCAGTTGTTGCAGCACGTAGCTTTGAAAAGCACCCGTCGGCACGGTGGTGGCGGAGACGATCGGCAGGGCGATCCGCACCCATTCGGTGTCGAAGAAGAAGAACAGCTTGTTGCGCCGGATCGGCCCTCCCAGGCTGCCGCCGAAGTGGTTCACCGTCGAACGGGGCTGGTGATTTCCGGCGGTGGCGCTGGTGAAAAAATCGGCCGCGTTGAACCGCGATCCATTCCATAGCTCGTACAGGTTTCCGTGAAACTGGTTGGTCCCCGACTTGGTGACGTAATTGACTTGCGAGGCTCCATAGCGCCCCTGGTCCACGGCGTAGGAGAGCGTGTTCACGGTGACCTCGGCGATGGAGTTCAGGCCGAGGACCAGGTTGGTGGAGAGGCCGCTATTCAGATTGGTGAGCGGGTCGTTGCTTTCGAGGCCATCCACGATATAGCCGTTGGCGAGCGCCGGCAGTCCGTTGAATTGGACGTTGCCGTAGCCGTTGGTGCCGCCGACGAAGTCGTTGCCGCTGCCGGCGGTATTCATCAGCGCGCCGGCCGCGAACTGCAACGGATACGTCATGTCGCCGCCGGGATTGGGCAGATCCTCCAGCGCCGCCGCGGTCAGCGTCGTCGCCGTGTTCGGATTGTCGGGATTGACCAGCGGCGCCTCGCCGGTGACCAGCACTTCTCCCCGTTGGGCGGCGACCTTTAGCACGAAGCCGACCGGCTTGGTTTGCCCCAGGCTCGCGGAAACCGAATCGCGGCTTTGCGGCTCGAACCCGGCCGCCTCGGCCTTGACAGTATAAGCCCCCGGCTTCAACTGCGGGAAGTTGAAACGCCCGGCAGCGTCGGTTTTCTCGCTTCGCTTTGACCCCGTTTCCTGGCTGACGATGGTTACCACCGCGCCGGCCATGGCGGCTCCGGTGGAATCGGCGACGGTGCCCCCGATGGCGCTGGTGGTTTCGCCTTGGGCGCGCAGGCGCTCCGGAATCGCGGCCAAAGCCGCCAGGCAACCGAGCCACAAAACAACGGGAACGATTTTCCTTATTTTAGGCACACCTAATATTATCGCGGTCCGAGCCTGTCTCGCAAACTGTTGGATTACAGCCCGCCGCAGCGACTCTTTTGTGGAGCCGACTCTTAGTCTGCCACGCCGGGACTCCTCCCGGCGCTTTTGGCCGCGGCCATGCTACCCAGTAGGGCATACCATTGTCTTCGGTGGTCTGCCCTGTGCCCGATGGCTTCCGGGAACAGACGTGTTCGCCTCCAAGCCGCCTTTCGACGGGCCGCTTCAGCTCACGCAGTTCCGCTAGTCCGCTCCCCGGCCGATCCGCTCCGCCTGCCCCCCGGATCCGCCCGCTTGCCAGAACGCGTTCTTCGGCCTACCATATTGTTTAGTGTCAGCTAAATTTCTAGCGATGGAAACGTCCGAAGCCGTCGACGACTACCTGAAAGCGATTCTGGAGCTGGGCGGCGCCGAGGATTCGCGCGTGACCACCAACGCCCTGGCCGAAAGGCTGGGCGTTCGCACACCTTCGGTGACGGGAATGCTTCAGAAGCTCGCCTCGCAGCATCCCGCGTTGGTCCGGTATGAACGCTACCGGGGCGTCCGGCTCACGGCGAACGGCAAGCGAAGGGCCTGGGAACTCGTCCGCCATCACCGTTTGATCGAGCTGTTTCTGCACGACGTTCTGAAGTATTCGTGGGACGAGGTCCACGAGGAAGCCGAACGCCTGGAACACTTCATTTCCGAGCGTTTCGAAGATCGCGTAGCGGCCATCCTGGGCGACCCGGAAGTCGATCCGCACGGGCACGCCATCCCGCCCAAACACGAAGCCGGTCCCTACCGCGCCGAAGTGCCGCTGGTCGCCTGGCCGCTTCACAAGCCGGCGGTCATCAGCAGCGTTTCCGACCGCAATGCCGTCGCGCTCCGCGAACTGGAACGGCTGGGATTGATGCCAGGAGTCGCGCTGACGGTCGAGCAAAGCACTCCCGCCGCCTTCGCCGTGCGCGTCCAGGCTCGCTCCAGCCCCGTTCGCCTCGGCAACGATTTAGCCGGCTATATTCAGGTTGCCGCAACGGATCGGCGGCCGTAGGCGGCGGGCGGTTGTGTAGGATGTTGTTACAAGTGTGCGATTTAATACCCGCCTTCGAGGGAGGCGGCGGGACGGGCGCGACCGGAAGGGCCGTGGCCGGCGGCCGATCGCGGCACCCGTTTGGCGCGGTCTGTTATCCTCGGAATTTGTCCAAGCCCGCCGTCTCCGTTCCCCTGCCTCCGCCCCGTTGGGCGACACCGGTTCTGCTGGCGCTCGCAGCGCTGTTTTTGGTCGGCTTGTTCTCGACCGAGTTCGCCGATACCGACGCCTGGTGGCACCTGGCCACCGGCCGGTTCATCGCCAGCGCGCATCGGCTGCCCGATCCCGATCCGTTTGCCTTCACCAGCGCTACCGCGCCGCCCGCTTATCCCGGTGAAGATTCGGTGCGGCACTTCAACCTGACGCACGAGTGGCTGGCGCAGCTTGTCTGGTACGGCATTCAGCTTGCGGGCGGGTTCGCCGGCCTGGTGCTATGGAAGGCTCTGCTGTTGGCCGCAACGTGCGCATTGGCCGGCTGGGTTGCGGGATGCCGCCGGGGCTCGCTGCTGTGGGGCGTGGCTGCTGCCATGGCCGCCGCCTCGCTCGCGATTGAATTTGCCCACGACCGGCCCTCCATCCTGAGCTACTTTTTCACGGCGCTGTGGATCGCGATTTTCGACGGTCGCCTCCGCCTCTGGCTGCTTCCCCCGCTCGCCCTGGTTTGGGCCAACTGCCATGGCGGGTTCTTCCTCGGCTGGGTGGTAGCCGGCGCCTATGCGGCCGAAGCCTTCGTGCGGCGCGCTCCGGATGCCCGCCGGCTGGTGGCCTGGAGCGCCGCCGCGGTATTGGCGTCGGCTCTCAATCCCAACGGGTATTTCGCCGTGGCCGCGCTGTTGCGGTATCGCCGGAGCGCCTTGCAATCCAGCCTTATCGAATGGTCGCGCCCCAGCCTTTGGGGGTCGCCGTATGCGTTCGACCTGCTGCTCTACGGCTCGGCCGCGGTGCTGGTACTCGGCTGGCGCAAGGTCAGACTGGCCGATTGGATTCTGTTCGCGGCTTTCGCGGGCGCGGCGCTCATGGCCTTCCGCAATGAAATGCTGGTGGGGGTGGTCGCACCGGTCCTGATTGCGACTTATTTCCCGAAAAAGTTCAACCCGCCCAGCCGTTTCCAGCGGCTCGCCATTTTTGCCGCCATGGCCCTCGTTGCCGCTGGCCTGGTGGCGGGCTGCGCCCAGGGCCGATTTTTCCAGTTGCGCGCGGCCGAATGGCGATTCCCCGCCGGCGCCGCCACGTTCCTGAGCCAATCGGGCATTCGCGCACCGCTGTTCAACACTTACGAAGACGGCGGTTACCTGATCTGGCGGGGCGAGCGGGTTTTCATCGATGGACGCGCCTTGAGCGAAGCCGTCTTCCAGGATTACCGCCTGATCCTGGGCACGCCGCCCGGCGACCGGCGCCGCGCCGAGACCCTCCGGCGGTACGGCATCGGCGCCATCCTGGTCAACGGATTCGAGTACAACTCCGGCGCGCTCTATCCGCTGCTGCTCGATCTGGCGCAGTCTTCCACGGGTGATTGGAAACTGGTTTACGACGACCCCGCCGCGGTGGTCTTTGTCCGCGATGTGCCCGCCGGCGTCCGCGTGCTCGATTCCGGCCGCGTGTTCTCGCACCTGGAGGACGAGTGCCGGATGCACGTGGAACGCGAGCCCGGCCTTTCGCTCTGCGCCCGCACCCTCGGCGACCTGTACCTGCGCTCCGGCGACCGCGAGCGTGCGCGCCAGTGGCTGGGCTACTATCTCGATCACCCTGACGGCGACGACCCCGACGCGCGGCGGGCGTTTTTGCAACTGCTGGGGAGGTAGACCCGTACGGCAAACGGGGCTACACTGATTCGACGATATGCATCGAAACTGGATCGGAATCCGCGCCAGCGCCGTGCTCTCGATTCTGGGCAGTGCGGTGACCCTGCTGTTTGCCGGGCTGATGTTGTTCGCCGGGTTCTTCACGCCGCCGCCGGCCTCCCCTTCGCCCATCCCTCTCAAACCCGTCATGGCCGTGATGGCGGCGGTGTTTGTGGCTCTCGGCGCCTGGGGAATTTCCACCGCCGTCGCCATTTTTCTCCGCCGCCGGTGGGCGCGCACGTCCATGCTCGTCTTTGCCGTGCTGCTGACGTTCATGGGCGCCAGCGCCATGGTCGCGCTGCTGTTCGTCCCACTGCCCGCCCCGCCCCAAAGCGACGCGGCCGCCCTGATGCCGGCTTTCCGTAGGGGAATCGCCGCCTTCTACGGCGTCCTGGCCGCCATCGGTGTCTGGTGGCTGGTGCTGTTTAATCGCAGCCGCACCAAAGAATACTTCGCCGGCCAGGCGCCGGTAACCGAGAGCGCCCGCCTGTTGAGTGTCGGCATGATCGCCTGGTTCTTGCTGATTGGTGTTCCGTGCATGGCGGCGCTGGCCCTTCTTCGTTTTCCGGCCATGTTGTTTGGCGCCGTCCTGAAAGGCGGGGCGGCATTTGCGCTGTACGCGGTTTTCGCCGCGGTTCAAATTTACTGCGGCGCCGGGCTGCTACGCCTGCGAGAGAGAGCACGGGTCGCCACCATTGGCTATATCTGCTTCACCATCGCCAGCGGCGTGGTTTCGTTGATAAGCCCGGGTTACGCGGAGATGGTGCGGCAGATCGAGACCACGATGCCAAAACTGTTCCCCGCCGGCGCCCCGACTACCTTGCCAGGCGCCGTGTGGGCCACTTTATTAACGGCGGCCTTCTGGGCGGTATTCCTCTTCTTCCTGGTGCGCGGCCGGTCCGCATTTGAGCGATCATAGCGGCCCAGCCTTGGTGCTGTTCCCTAACTCCTGGCGCAGGCTGTCAAGCCTGTTGAGCCGAGAGTCATCTCGGCTTTTCCTGTCTAAATGAACAGCATTAGGCCTAATCTTGGTGCGCTAACCCAGGAGTCGGCCGGGCCATCACTTGCGCCGCGCGGCCCGATCGAGGCCGATGGGACCGCCGCCGGCGGCCGCCAGATACAGGAAGACGAAACAGTACAGAACCGCCAGTTCGCCGCCGTTTTGAATCGGCGCGAAGCCGCGGGGAAAGTGCGTGCCAAAGTAGGCAACGGCCATTTCGCCGCAAAGCAGAAACGCCACCGGCCGGGTGAACAGGCCGAGAATGAGCAGGACGCCGCCCAACGCCTCCAGCACGCCCGCCACCCAGAACTGGGACCACATATGTGCCGTGGCTCCGTGGCCGCCCATGCCTCCGAACATGCCGAACAGCTTCTGAAAGCCGTGTAGGGAAAAAGTGAGTCCAACGACGATGCGCAGCACCGAGCGCGCATATCCGGTCCAGTCGTCCTGCCGCATGCTTCCGCTCCTCTCCTGCCTATGCTAACCCATCGGATCGGCTGCCCTTCATCGCGGCGGCATTTTCGCACCAAACGCCGGGCGGCCGCCGTATACTTCAAGCATGAGACTCAGGAACGCGGCGCTGTTCGCATTCATCGGGATGACCGTGCTGACGGTTCTACTGGCAGCGGGTTTTATCCGCGACCTATCGGCCTTTATGAGCGGCGCGGTTGCCGCGATTGCGCTGCTGGCATCGGGAATTCACTTGCTGGCGAGCTTCAGCTTGACCGTATTCCTGTACGTTTTCCACAAAGGCTCGGCGGCTTAGTATCGCTCTGCGCTGTGGGGCAGCCAATCATGGCTGCAGCCGCCTTTCCAGGCGGCTCTTCCCTTCGCCCACCTGCCCACCTATTTCGTGGACACTCCACCTAGGTGGCGGCAAGTTTCTGGCGGGCTTTTTTCTGCCGGCGCGGCAAGCGGGACTTGTTCTTTTTCTCGAGCTTCGGAACTTTCGTCGAAATTGTGTGCGGCTTAGCGACCGGTTCCGCGGCTTCCGCCGGAGGCGCTTCCGGGGCTGCAACGGCAGCTTTGGCTTTTTTCGCGGGGCGCGCGGCGCTGTCTTTGGTTCCCGGCTCGGCCGGCTTGCGTTCTTTCTTGGGTTTCTGTTCGTCCGCCATACTTTCTCAGAAATGACTGTACCACGACTGCGGCCATCGAGCCGAGCCAGCGATCGGGGACAAACGATCGTTTTTCCATCGTCCGTCATGCCTATGCGCCAGCAAATAGTGGCAATAATTAGATTGTGCGGGAAAACTGGCGGCGAACGCTGATTGTCGGGCTGGCTTTCGTGCTGGCCACGGCGGGTACGTTCGTCTTCGCCTACCGGGCCGGCCGGCAGGCGCAGTACCTGCGCGCGGCCGACGAGCCCATCCGCGCCTGGATGTCGGTTCCATTTATCGCCCATGCCCACCATGTCCCCGCCGCGGTGCTGTTTCAGGCGATTGGGGTCGCGCCGCGCCAACCGCGCGACCGGCGATCCGTTCGCCATCTCGCTCACGACCTGAACCGTCCCGTTCCCGAAGTGATCGCCCAACTGCAACGCGCCCTCGATGCCGCCGCGCATCCATCCGGCGGCCAACCGCGATGAACGATCGGCTACTCGCGTTGGTTTCCCTGTACGGCGCCCCGGCCCTTTTCGGAATCGTGGCCATTGCCGCCGTCGGAGTGCCGCTGCCCATCACGCTGCTGCTGATCCTGGCCGGCTCCATGATTTCCCAAAACGCCATGAACTTCTGGTGGGCCATCGCCGCGGCTGGCGCCGGTTCCATTCTCGGCGATCAGGCCGGCTACGCCATCGGCCGATGGGGCGGGGCGGGGGCCGTCGAAAAGCTCAGCCGGCGGCTCGGAGCCCGTGAGAGCGTGCGGGCGATGGAAGCCAAAGCGCAAGCCTGGGGCGGTCCCGGCATTTTTATCACTCGCTGCCTGCTCACCCCGTTGGGACCCTGGATCAATCTGGCCAGCGGCACGGCCGGCTACCCGTGGCACCGATTCCTGTTCTGGGACGCTCTCGGTGAACTCACCGGAGCCGCCGTCTATATCTCGCTGGGACGATACTTCAGCGATCGCGTGATGGCCTTATCGGCCGTGCTGGGAGACATGAGCTGGGCGGTGGTGGCACTGATCGCGGCTCTGATTTTCGGATATTGGCTGCTGTCGCATCTGCGCCGGCCGCGGGCGCGATAACGCCTCCCGGAACCCTCAGGCCGCCGGTGTGGACTGCCTGTCCTCCACGGATCGCTCGTCAAGCTCCCAGTCCGGATAGCGCCACGGACGCGCGTCGTAGAACTGCAGGCGGCATCGCGAGCAATAATATAGCGGTGCGCCAAACCAGCCCTGTACGCGGCGGAGCAGGCCCTTCCGAAAGCCTTCGATGCGGTCGCGCCTGCGGAACACCTCCAACCGCTCCGACCAGCAACGCGGGCACCGGCAGTGCGTCGAGAAATACCGCCGTACGATCCTATGCCGGTGCGCTTCCCGCGCGCCGCATGCCTCGCATTTGTATGTCGAATGGTATATCGCCTTTTGCCACCATCTACGGTGCTCCCGATGAAGCCTTCCGCCACAGCGTCGGCACGTGGGCCCAGGCCTTTCAGAGTGCAACACGTATTGTATAGCACTTTTAAGCCAGACTCAAACCGAGTTGATCCGCCACTTCCTCCAGCGCTCGCAGAGAGCTCCTTCCATCGGATGGGCGGCGCTCCAGAAGCTGGGCGCAGATGGCGCTGATCAGCCGCGGAACGCCGCCGGAAAGGCGATGAATCTCCTCCACCGGCAGAGTGGAAACCGCGGCACTTTCGCCGGCGCGTTCGAGCCTGGTGCGAATGTATTCCGCCGTCTCCTCAACCCTCAACGGGCCCAGCCGCGGGCGCAGCACGAACCGCTGGCGCAAGCCCGCCATTTCCGGCTGGTCCAGCCGAGCCTCGAATTCCGGACAACCTGCCACCACCACTTGCAACAGCTTTCCTTTACGGGTTTCCAGGTTGGAAAGCAGCTTGATCTCCTCCAGCACATCGGTGCTCAACTCCTGGGCGTCGTCGATCAGAAGCGCCGTCGTTCGCCCCAGGCTGGCGCGCTGAAGCAAATGCTCGTTGAAGGCCAATAGTACGGCCGTTTTGGTGAGGGAAAACGGCTTGAGGTCGAAGTCGATGGCCAGCAGTTCGAATAGCTCGAGCCGGGTCACCCTGGAGTTGAAAAGGAAACCGTACTCGATACCGGCGGCGCGCAGCCGGTCGGTCAGACACTCCAGCAGCATGGTTTTTCCCGTGCCGGCATCTCCCACCAGCATGATGAAGCCTTTGCGGCTCTTGATGCCGTATTCGAGGCTTGCCAGGGCTTCCCGGTGTTGTGAGCTGGGATAGAAAAACTCCGGGTCGGGCGTGAGCGCGAAAGCGTCGGCGGGCGCACGCGGCTCAATGGCGGCCGTGGCGGCGGGCGCGGCCGGCTCCGCAACTTCGATCGGCGCCTGTGCCGGAGCGGCCGCCTCGGCCACGGGGAATTCAACGCTTGCAGCCGCCTCCGGGGGCGGTGACGCGATCGGGTCCGCTTCGCTTGGTGTGGTTGTGGCCGGCTCCGCTGCCAAGTCGCGCCGCCCGGTCCAAATCCGGCCGTCGGCGCGGCAGAACGTCGCTCCGCCGCCGACCCCCTCCTTCGATCGCTTCAGGATCAGCAGCACGCCGTCCGGAAATAACTCCGCCCAGGCTGCCTCATCGGCTTCGGTCAAAACCACATCCCGATGGCTGACGGATTGGTACCATCCGACCGGCTCCAGCCCTTCGGCGCGAATCGCCTCAACGGCCTTCCGCAGGGAGTCTAGGTCTTTCGGGGTCAATTCGTAGGAAGGACCGTGGGCATGTTCGCAGTCCACCGGGCGATGGTCCGCAATCGAAAACGAGTTGCCATCGCGACTGCCGATCAGAACGCCGCCCACCTCGACGCCGCCCCAGGAATACGCACGGAATCCCGCTGTCATTTCACTGGAAATCTGTTTTAGATCGTCCCGATGGTACTTTACTAGTCCTTTCCAGCCATCGATGGGCCATTCGTTCCAATCGCTCATAGGCGCCTACAAGCATTCTAAACTCTCGGCTCTGTAGTCCTTGACGGCCTGTGAATCAGGCGGCGCACTCGCCGCGGCCGAGCTCGAGCGAAAAGGGCTGGTCGTCGCCCCAATCCTGGTAGATTTCGGGGAACATTTCAGCCGGTTTGGCGAGGTCGGCGGTCAGTTGCCGGAAAGTTTCCACCTTATGACGCAGCACGTACTGGCGGAAAGTTTCCTCGCTCAGACGGTTGGCGATGAAGTGATCCAGCACGCGGCGGACGGCCTCTGGAGCGAGACGGGCGGGGATGGATTGGACGGCGAGGCCGAAGCGCATGACGCCCGCTTCGTCGAAGCCGCCGCCGAGGAGCATGAGGTAATACGGAACCTCTCGGCCGTCGATCTTGCGGGCGTTGCCGTAGAAGCCGAAATCGCCGATCCAGTGCTGGCCGCAGGCATTCGGGCAACCGCTGACGCGGATGGCGAGTTGGCGCACGCGCGCGTCCTGATAGCCGGCGACCGCCCGGGACAGGGCGGCGCCCATCGTCATGGCTTTGGTGAGGGCCAGGTTGCAGGAATAGGCGCCGGGGCAGGTCACCACGTCGTCGATGCGGCGCGCGCCGGGAAGACCTAACCCGGCCGCTTCGAGCTCGCGATAAACGCGCGGCAGGTTGGCCAGGGGAATGAAGCCCAGAACCAGGTTCTGGTCCATACCTACGCGCACCGTGCCGTCGCCGGATTGGGAGGCAATGCGGGCCACCGCGCGCAGTTGGTCGCCGGTAAGATTGCCCTGCTCGACGCGGACACTGACGGCGGCGTAGCCGGGCTGCCGCTGCTCGATGGCATTGCTTTCAAGCCATTCGTCGTAGGCTGCGGTTGACGCGGCGCCGGCGGGTGGATGGTCCAGGACCGGAAGGGTGGCGCGGGGGGGCGGATTGGCGCTGAAACCGCCGAAACCCTCGGGCACCAGCTCGGGCCATTCGATGCCGCCGCCAGTGAGAATGTCGCTGTACTGGCGGTCGATTTCTTCTTTGAGCCAGGCAAAGCCGCGGTCGCGCACCAGGAATTTGAGCCGCGCCAGGTTGCGGTTCTCGCGGTTTCCGTACTGGTTGAAAACCCGGATGACGGCTTCAATGCGATTGAGCAGGCGGTCCTCGGGCAGGAAGTCGTCAAGGAGTTGGGCTTCGCGGGGAAGCGCACCGAGGCCGCCGCCGACAACGACCCGAAAGCCGCGCTGGCCGTCGCGCACCAGGGCGCGCAGACCGACATCGTTGATGGCCCCGGCGATGCAATCGCGCGACTGGCAGCCATCGAAGGCGATTTTGAATTTGCGGGGCAGGTTGCCGGTCAGGTCTTTGCGCAGCAGCGCGTAGGCGACGCGTTGGGCGTAGGGGCGGGGATCGAAGACCTCGTCGGCGGCAATGCCGGCCCAGGCGCAGGTGGTGACGTTGCGAACGGTGTTGTAGCAAGCTTCGCGGTTGGTCATCCCGGCGTCGGCCATCAGGTGCATGAGATCGGCCACGCGGCCCAGCGGCACAAAGTGGTACTGGATATTCTGGCGCGTGGTCAGGTGGCCTTTGCCGCCGGCAAACTCGTCGGCGATGCGGCCCAGTTGTTCCACCTGCGGGGCCGTCAGCAGGCCGCTCGGAATCTTGCAGCGGACCATCTGTACGCCCGCCTGGCGCTGCCCATAAATACCATGCTTGAGTCGAAAGGGACGAAATTCATCCTCGGTGATTTCCCCAGCAAGAAACGACTGGGCGCGTTGGCGGAAGGTTTCGATTTCAGCCCGAACTACTTGATCGTGCTGGGCTTCAAAGGTCTGGCGAAGGGCAGTCGATTCCTGAATGGAAGAAGACATAGATTTTACCCGATCTCTATCTGGATTCTACCACTCCGAGATGAAAGGCGCAGGCGGCACGGGCGAACCATCTGTACAAATCGGCTTCGGACCGCCGCGAAAAATGGACCTTGGCCACCGGCGCTCTTGGTTGCGGCTAAGCTGCGCTGTGGAGCAGCCAATCATGGCTGCAGCCGCCTTTCCAGGCGGCTCTTCCGCCAGCCTCCTGGCCTGTCCCGGCGCTTTTGATTTCGCGGACACTACACTCCAGTCGCCGCCCGCCCTCGGCGCCCCCACAACGCCGGCTACATCCGGCCCGCCGACCACAGCACGGCGTTCCCCACCAATTGCCGGTACCAGGGCATTTCAGCCGTTTCCCGCCCATGGCCCGGCTGAAGGTACACTACTCTCGACTTTCGGTACGGGCTCACCCACGCGATATCCGGATCGCTGGTCGGGTGATCGCTGGTCAGCAGCACGGTCACATTGCCCGAGTGCCACACCTGCTTGTAAGTCTCGTCGAAGACGCGCATCGGCGGCAGCCCCTTTACGATCGGGTGCCCCGGCTTTGGTGTCACCACTTCTTCCACGCCGTGCAGATAGCTGGAGGCGGGATAGGACGGCTCGGCCTGGAGCAGGTAGCGGCCGCCCACTACCTCCTTCCACCACCACTCCCAGTCCTGAAAATCGGCGATGGCGTGATGAAGCACCACCACTCCCTTGCCCGCTTCCACAAAGTCCTTCAGGTTCTGAAGATGTTTTTCGGACAGTTGGCCGCGCTGGATGGTGTCGTACAGCACCAGCACGTCATAGTTGGGCCGCAGGTCGTTGCGGAACGCTACCGGGTGAGGATCGACGTTGACGCGAATGTCGCGCCGCCCGTCCAGCACGTTGTAGAACATCGCGTCGTGATCGTGCCCGCCGGTCACCAGCAGCACGCGCACCGCGTCCCGGTTTTTCGGATTGGGGTCGATTCGCGCCGGCAAGCTCACCCGGTCGCGCGCCGCCCACTCCACGCCGCGGGCGTAGCTCACGGTGAAGCCGGGGCTCTGCATCGCATCCAGGTCGTGGCCCAGGGCAGTGTGGAAGACGCGGCCCTTGCCGTAAGCGTTTGTCCACACCAGGGGCTCGTCCTTGCCGTTGCCGCCGTTGTCGCGCGAGTCGATCGCCGAGGCCAACACATGCACGCCCGGCTTCATGCGGAAATTGTGATAGAGCTCGTCGCTGATCCGGAACGTGGCCGGCAATCCCGCGGAAATGGGATGCTGCGTATCCCGCCACTTCACTTCATAGGCGTGCCGCGGGGCATGTCCGGTCTTGGGTTCCGCGTCCGACCACACCGCGCCCACCATCTCGCCCCACTGCGTCCAGGGTTGTTGAAACACGCCGGTCTGGTTCATCTTTTCGCCGAACACGGCGGGTTCGCCAAAGGCGTAGCTGGCGGCGTGTACCACCGCCAACCCCTTGCCGCCGCGCACAAACTCCTCCACCGCCTTTTCCGCCTGGGCGCTCCAGCGCGGTCCGCAGTAATTGGCCACCAGAACGTCGTACGGCTTCAATGTCTCTTCGGTGAGCCCGCCCGGTTCCTCGGTAACGCGAACGTCGAACTCTCCGGCGAGCTCCAGCGCGTGGCGCAGGTAAGGAGTGGTCGAGCGCCAATCGTGATTGTTGCGTCCCGTCAGAATCAGGACCCTGATCTTGCCTTCCTCGAAGAAGAACCGATCCGGGACTGTCTGGGCCGCGGCGCCGGCAGCCAGCAGCAGGTTCGCACCGAAGAAAACCGCAAGTCTACGCACGGCTCAGTACCTCCTTCAAATGCGCCAGCGAGCGCTCCGCCTGACGAGGGGTACCGCACTCCACCGACATCACGCCGTTGAAGCCCGCTCCGCGCAGAATGGCGGTGACGCGGCCCCAATCGATGACGCCGTCGCCGCAGGCGCAGCCCACCGGCGTGCCCGTCACTTTTCCTTTTTCGGCTTCGGCGTGCTCGATGGAAATGTCCTTGGCGTGAACGTGAACCACCAAGCCGAGCACGGCCTCGAGCCCCTCATAAGGATCTTCGCCGCCCAGGAATGCGTTGCCCGTATCGTAGTTCACCCGCAGCATGGGCGAATCCACCAGCGTGGCGATGCGCAATAATCCGGCGGTGGTCTTCGAAATCGATTGATGCGGCTCGATTCCTACATAGACGCCGTGCCGCTCGGCCGTGCGCAGCACCGTCTTCAAGGTGTAGCGCATGGCTTCAAAGCACTCGCACTCGGTCAACCAGGATGGCCGGATGCCCTCGTCCGTATTCACCACCGGAGCGCCCAGCACCTTGGCGAAGCGAATGGCTTTTTCGAGATAGGGTACGCTGATCTCCGGCCGCATCAGCGGGCAATGCGCCGACAGAGCGGAACATTTCACGCCGTTTGCGTCGCAGACGTCCTTCGCCCACAGCGCGTCTTCGTCCATCGAAACGGAGTGGAAATAGCCCGCCTCGCTCAGCAGCTCGCGCCCGTTGTGCACCATCGGCTCGATGTACTGGTAGCCGATTTGGGCGGCGCGCTCCACCCCCGCGGAGAAGCTCTTGTCCTCCGAGCGGATGAATTCCATATTGATGCCGGGCTCGATCATACGTCCCACTCGCCTTTCCATTGCGCGGGTTGGCCCGTCTGGTAGGCGATGTTCCCGATATGACAGGCCATGGCGCCATAGTGGCCGTCCACCGCATTGGCGTTGGGCTGCTTGCGCGAGCGAACGCAATCGAGGAAGTTGCCCATGTGGGCGGGCTCCGGGCCACCCTTGGCCAGGACCGGGTCCCCGCCGCCGGCCGGCAGGAACCGGTAGCCGCCGCGGAAGATGTTCAGCCGCCCTTTCTCACCGAAGAACACGATATCGGCCGATTCGCGGTCGATCATGTCGGTGATGGTGGCCTCGAACGTCACGTTCAATTTCTGCGGGTAATTCAGAATGAAGTTGATATTGTCGGGCGTGTCGCGTCCGTCGTTGTATTGGTAGATGCCGCCCAGCGCCACCGCCGATAGCGGCCTGGTCAGGCCCAGGTACCAGTGGACCACGTCCACCATATGCACGAACAGTCCTCCGGTTTGGCCGCCGGTGGAAAACTCCCAGTAGGCGAAGCGGTTGAAGTACATCTTCGGATTCCATGGCCGTTGCGGCAGCCAGCCCAGCACGGCCTGCCAATCCAGCCCTTCCGGCTTGGTCTCCATGCCCGGCGGGACGGGCGTCAGGTAGCCGCTGTTGGCGTTCCAGTAAGTGCGCACCAGGTGCACCGGGCCGATCGCGCCGGTGTCGAAAAACCGCTGCCTGGCCTCGATGAAGTGGCTGATGGAGCGCTGCTGCACGCCCACCTGCACCAGCTTGCCGCTGGCCCGCACAGCCTTCACCACGTCCAGGCCCTGCTCCGGCAGCGAGGTCATGGGCTTTTCGCAGAAGACGTCCTTGCCGGCCTCGAGCGCGGCCACCGTCATGCGCGAGTGCCAGTGGTCGGTGGAGGCCACGATCACGGCGTCCACGTCTTTCCGCTCCAGCAGCTTGCGGTAGTCCGCGTACTGTTCCACCTTGGTGCCAGGGAGTTCCTTCTCCAGCGTGGCGGCGCCTTCTCGCCGGCGGACGTCCCAGGCGTCGCAGACGGCGACGAATTCAGCCCCGCCGGCCAGCTTTGCCATCCGCATCAGGTGCTGGCCGCGTCCACCGCAACCGATGGAGGCCAGGCGAACCCGATCGTTCGCCCCCAGGACCCTGGCGGCAGCGGCCGCGGTAGCGACAAATCCTCTTCGAGTCATAGGCAAAGTTTATCCCGGTGCTAGAATGTCTGCGTTAGATAAGCCTCCAGTGGCGGATTTCAAACATCGCGGCCATGCCGAGAAGCATTCCGATCTTCAAGGATCACGACGAAACCTACCGGGCCGACACCTGCGGGCCGCTGATTCAGGCCCACGCCCGCGGTCAGGTCTCCCTGCACGCCCTGTGTCATGGGCACTATCCCGGAACAAGTCTGCCAAAAGAGATTCTGCCCGGGGTGAAGAGCGTGGGATTTTGGGATGCGAGGGAGAATCAGGATTGGGGCTTGGACTGGCACCGCAATGAAGGCGTGGAAGTCACTTTCCTCGAAAGCGGCAAGTTGGACTTCGCGGCCGATAGCGATGTCTATCGCCTTTCGCCCGGCCAGGTGACGATGACTCGGCCCTGGCAACTGCACCGGGTGGGCAATCCGCTGGTCGGGCCCAGCCGGTTGCATTGGATCATCGTGGACGTGGGCGTGCGCCGCCCCAACCAGCAGTGGCGCTGGCCGCCCTGGGTCCTGCTGAGTCCCCCCGATCTCACTGAGCTGACCAATTACCTGCGCCACAATCAGAATTCCGTGTGGAAGGCGACCGGCGGCATCCGCACCTGCTTCGAGCAAACCGCCGCGGCGCTGGAGCACGACCGCAATGGCAGCAGCGCCTCCCGCCTGGCCGTCCGCATCAACGATCTGCTGTTGGCGCTGCTCGATCTCTATCGCGAGAACAAGGTTCGCCCGGAACCGGACATCTCTCCATCCGAGCGCACCGTGGAACTATTTCTGGCCGATCTGCGCAACAACGTCGAGCACCTGGCGCTGGCCTGGACGCTGGGCGGCATGGCCTCATCCTGCGGCCTCGGCGTCACTCAGTTCGTCAGGCTGGTGCGCGCCCTTACCAACCGGCCGCCGTGGCAATACCTTTTGCACCTCCGCCTGGACGCCGCCGCGGAAATGTTGCGCAGGGAGCCGGAATTGAGCGTGACCAATATCGCCCTCCGCTGCGGATTCTCTTCCAGCCAGTACTTTGCCACCGCATTTCAGGGCCGCTACTCCCGCAGCCCCACGGAGTGGAGGACGAGTACTTAACCGACGGCGTTCCCCGAGGCATTCGGACTGCAAACGGAGTTCTCGCGTCAGGCTAGGGCGCGACCAGGGGTTGGTGTTTGGTGGGACAGGCCTCCCGGCCTGTCGTTGCCGCGAAGCGGCTCTTCCAGCCAGCGACAGGCCAGGAGGCCTGTCCCACCCGCGACGGTGGTCGGCCCCACGGCAGAATCTGCGGAGGACAGACACACTTAGGGCAGAGTGCGCTCCACGGCGGCCTTAACGAGTGACTTTTTTTCGATCCGGCGGCCTTAGGCGGCCTTCCGGAGGGGCCTTTGGGTCGCCTGGAGGAGCTTTTTGGCCTCGGCGAGGCGGGTGAGGTGGGTGGCGAGGCGGGCGATTTCCGGGATTGAAAAATCAAATTGCGGAGGGAGGGACTGGCGCGGGTACTCGCGCGCGATATCGTAGGTTTCTCCTTTGCTTTC
>PLRS01000135.1:0-278 GCA_003164035.1 Bryobacterales bacterium
CCACCGGCATCGTCCTCTTCGCCAAGACACCGCAGGCGGCCTCAAATCTATTCGCAAACTGGAACACATTCAAAATTCAAAAAATCTACCGGGCGCTGGCTCAAAACGTTGCACAGCACGACGCCTACGAAATCCTCGCACCCATCGGCCTCGTACCGCACCCGCTCATCGGTTCCGTGTGGGCCGCCAACCCAAGTGGCAAACCGTCAAAGTCATTGGCAAAGGTGATCTCACGCACGACCAACATCACAATATTTGAGGTAAGCCTAAATTCGGGC
>PLRS01000135.1:313-13768 GCA_003164035.1 Bryobacterales bacterium
CGGAGAACAAATCAATCTTGAGGCGGCTTTGCCGACCGAATTCTCATTGCATCAGTAGGTTCACGGCGGGAATCAAATCAGGGTAGCCGTTGAAACCTGCGCGATTTCGCCATTCCGGGTCCTAACGAAGCGAGTTTTACTACACTCCGAAAAGTATGTTATCGACTAACAACGGTTTCACTTTGACCGTGTAACGCCGTACTGATAGAAAGTGGAGCCTCCCGGATTGTCGGCCACTCGGAGAAAGCCGCGCTCAAAGGAGTTTCTCCACATCCAAACCCGCAGCCAGGTGGCGCGAGGAACACTAAAACGATGGATGTGGGTTGGCACTGGAGAGACCAGCGGGCAAGCGCTACCGATAACACGCCATAACGCCGTCTATCAAATCCCGTGCGTTCCCCTCTGGGAGCACTCCCGGGAGTATGCGGTGATCCGCCCGAAGCCATTCTGTCGCCAGTTCCCCCCAAGCGGACTTGGGCACCGCGGACCCCTCTTAGGAATCGTCATGAAATAACCANNGTCGAGACTTTTCTCGACACCCGCTTGCGTACGGTACGCCGAGCGTCGGCAAAAGTGCCGACGCGGCACGCACGAGTGCGTGCGCCACGCCGAAATGGCACAGTTGTTTCTTGACGAGCCCTTAGCCGCGGTACGGTGTGCTTGATGCGTCGACGCTGACTTGCTGGTAGCCACACCTGTCGAGCAGCATCTTAACGCTAGTGAGATTGAGTGCTTTATTAGGGCTCGGCCCAATGCGCACCGACCGTAACGGCAGATTACGGTCCTCACGCCCGATTGCTTTCGAGAGTTCCTTGAGGCTGTAGTACGGTATCAGCATGCCGCGTGTGACGCGGTAAGACGGACTTACCGGGGTGCCTTGAGATGGAGTAAATATGAGCCTCCAGTATATTAACGCCAAGCCGAAAGTGGCGCTCTATCGAACGGCGGCGAGTCGGAGGTCCCCCAACGGCGTTGGGGGAAGTGTCCGGCCCGCTCCGGTCGGCTGGTCGGGCCCTCGAAAACAGGCGCCCACCGCCAGTTGCCCTACCGATATTGGTAGTTAATGCGCCCTCCCAGGCGACGCCGGAGGCCCTCCCGGCCCCCTGTTAGTGTTAGTGAATCAGCGGGGTAACCGCGAAGCTCTTGATTTCCACGTAGCTGTGATCGCCCTGAACGATGAACGGGCCAGGCTCGGCTTCATCGGAATTGGTGGCGATGGCGGTGAGCCCTTCGATCTCGACCTTGTCCAGGACCTTCTTGCCGTTGAACACCACGGTCAGATCTCTTCCCACCAGGCGGATGTCATAGCTCTGCCACTCGCCGACGGGTTTGCTGGCGTTGACTGCGGGAACGATGCGGCTATAGAGTGCGCCCGCGCCGTGAGAGTTGGGCGGCTTGCCGTAGTCGTCCAGGATCTGGATCTCATAGCGGCCGCGAAGGCCGATGCCGCTGTTGGAGTGTTCCACGATGCGGAAATCCACGTGCAACTCGAAATTCCAGAACTTCTGCTCGGATAGGATATCGGAGGTCGGCGGCGCGTTTCTCAAGACCCCGTCTTGAACTGTCCATGTCAGGGGCACGGCCGGGTTCAGCGCCTTCCAGCCGGTGAGGTCCTTCCCATTGAAGAGCGCGATGGGCTGGCCCCTTTTCCAGGTGCCGTCGTCCTTGTCCTTGATCACCGGCGCCCGGACGCCCGTCCACTTGGTGGGTGGTCTGTCCGAGCCTTCCAACTCCAAGGCGCCCTCCAGCTTTCCACCGATGAGGCGCGCAACGAAGAGCGAATTGCGGGCCGGCGGTTGGTTCGCCTTTCGCGGCCGGGCTGGATCCGGCCTGGGAGCCAGGATGGTGAAGTGCAGTTCGCCATTCTGAACAATGATGGTATCGATCCTATTCAGATCGCCGCCATAAGCGCTCACGAATTTGCCGGCGGGATTCGTCGTTCCGACGCCTGTCAGTTCGAGCCACCACGCCCGCTCGCCGGTTGCGGTTGTGATGTCCCATCTGCCGTTGTAGTCCCGATCGGCTGAGAAGGCTGGCCACGTCGCCAGCAGAGAAAGAAGAACGCGGAGGGTACGCATAGGCTTCGATTGACTACGCTAGCAGATTGCCGGGAGCGCGGCTGGGCGTCTGGACGTGAGAACTGCTCCCTTCGGCACGATCAAGACGTAACCAAGCTCGCTGGTTGGCGACTCGGGAGGTGACCTCAAACGTGGGCTTGGCCGTGGCGAAGCTACCGATATTAGGGGTTAACGCCGACATTTGCGAGCATGGCATCGTCGTCCGCATCCGCTATGATCGCCGCTTTCCGATCAGGTGCCCATTCCGAATTAGCCCCGAAGCCTCAGTCGCCGTTACTTCGATTTGATCCCTATCAAACCGAATGTCCAACATGTAGTGGTTGATATTCGCAACAAAGTTCACGTCCAGCAGCAACTCGTTATCCGCAATCCATTTGCCGGTCGCCCCAGCCGGCATGTGAAATGGGCCGTTCGGGCCGAGGCGATACACTCCGTCCAGGTTAATCGGGAAACTCAGGAGTTGCCCATAGTACCCCACATCCACCCGCGCCTCACCGTTCTTCCCAAACGTCAGCGACAGGCTGTCGAGACGGGACGCGTTCACCGGAAACTCGTAGACCGCCCCCGAGATGGAGGCGGCCATCGAAGGAAGCGGCGAAGACGGCCGCGCCGCCGGTGGCTCCCCCGCGTATCGCACTTGCTCCTTCAAGTGCGCGTAAGCCACGGGATTCGGTGCCAGCGCCCGGTCGGACTCTACAGCCTGCCGGACCAACTCTGCAATCTGGCCCGCGTTGCCCCCGGCCATGCTCACGACGATCATTTCCAGGTCAGGCCACACAATCAGCGACTGCCCTCCGCGGCCAATGCCGCCGTACTGACGCCCGTTCGGCTCGTTCGTTACGTGCCATAAGTAGCCCATCGCTCCATGGCCTCCAGGCACGCCGGTGGGCGCCGCCGTGGACACCGCGACCCAATCCGCGGGCACTATCTGTTTGCCGTCCCAGTTGCCGCCATGCAGGTACAAATAGCCGATCTTAGCTACGTCCTGCGGAAGCATATGGCTGTCGCCCCATCCATGGCTTCGAGACTGCGCATCGTGAGCCCACACCACACCGCGGATTCCAAGCGGGGCGAATAGGTATTTCTCTCCAAATACAGCTTCGCTCATGCCCGCCGACGCTCCAATCGCCGACCCCAGCAGATGATATCCGGGGCTGCAATAGGACGATTGCGTCCCCGAATCATATTTCATCGGCAGCGACAGCGCGAACTGCACCCAGTTCGTTGAGCGTTTCATCTGTTCCAGTTCCCGCTCGCCCGGTGCGTATCCGCAGTCCAGCCCGGATTCCATGCGCAGTAAATCCCCAATAGTAATTTTCTGTTTCTGTCGCTCGGCGTTCGTGGGGCGCTCGTTGGGGAACAAGGGCAGAACAGGTTGATCGAGCCGGATCAGCCCTTGAGCCACCGCTACGCCCGTGAGCACCGAGGTAACGGTCTTGGTCACGGAGGCCAGGTCATGCGGGGTTCGGCCGTCATACGGATAAAAGGCTGCGTCGACCACGGCGTATCCGTGGCGGATGACAAGCAGGCTGTGAACACCCAGATGCTTCTCGATCGCCTGGTCGATCGCGGCAGCCAGCTTCTGAGAATCGATGCCCTGCGATTCCGGTGGCGCGGTCCGCCATTCCTGCGAGGGCCAGTACGGGAAACTCTGCCCTTCAGAAGTCAGGCACATTGCCGAAAGAACCAACCCAAAGTATGCCGTGCGTCGAATCGACATGGGGTAACCTTCCCGTCGCGCGGTAACCGCGCCCTCAACTCTATGTCGATCATATCGAATCTGCGGGTTACCCGGGACTTTGCTCCCACGTTTGAGCGGGTTGATGTACTTTGGGCCAAAGGGAACTCAACCGGTGTCGCGCTATCGTTCCAAAGACAGATCCGCCAATGCCTTCCAGTCACGATCCCAGACATTTCGCACGCCGGGCTATCTGAAAAGCCGTGGGGTAAAATCGTTCCGCTCGCGACGCCTTGTCTGAAATTCGTGTGCCGTGCCCTGCGATTCGTAGAAGACGTTTTGAATGCCTGCGTTGTCCAGAGCCTCATGCATTGGGGCAAACTCAGTAAAGCCTGGTGCGGTACTGCTCTTCAATGCCCCGTTCGTATTCTTTCGCACTAGCGCCGCCAATTTCGTCGGCGATAATCTTGCCGAGCGATGGAAAGCCTCCGCGGGGAACGCGGCACTCTGGGTTCCAGATGGCGGATCGGATCAATGGCTTTCCGCAGTGAAAAAACACTTCTTCCACGGCCACCAATATCCCGCATACCGGCGCCTTCCCCTCCACCGAAAGTGGGCCGAGCTGTTCGGCATCGACCGTAACTCGCGCCCTTCCATTTACGCGGAGCGTCTCGTTGATGCCGGGAGTCAGGAACAGCAAGCCGACATGCGGGTTCTCCATGAGATTCAAAACCGTGTCGGCACGCTTATTGCCGATCCTGTCCGGGATCAGCAGAGTGCGGTCGTCCAACACGGCCACAAACCCGGGTGCGTCGCCGCGAGGCGAAGCGTCCGCCCGGCCCTGAGCGTCGGAAGTCGCCATCACTACCAGTGGAGAAAGCGCGATAAATTGCCGGCAGTATTGGTCGAGGCGATCCAACTGCTTCGCGATTGACATATGGCTCGGCTCACCATAGTGTTTGCGGACGGCAGTGGCGTCATTCAGCTCCTTCACGGTAATCTCCGTTTCCCGACGAGCAGGTCTATCAGCGTATGGGTGTTAGTGTCAACAGGCTAACCGATGGTCCGGCAAGCACCTCAGTAGCGGCCGCCCCCGGAGCAGACAATTCGCCGGCATCCACGGTTTCAAAATCTGCTGTGGCAGCGATTCTCTGCCGGTCGCAACGGGTGCGGCCCTTCCATGGCAGGTTCACGAAATCCAATTTTACGACTTTTGATTCACGGGCGACATTACTGAGCAGGACACGAACGGATTTCCCGTCCCCAGATACCCCAGCCAGGAGACTGACACCTGATGGATTGCCCGGCTCGACTGCGATTCGCTCCGGCGAATCCAGCATGCGCCGAAACGCCAGAAACGAATAATATGCCTTCTGGGGCGCACCCGAAGAGGTAAACAGTCCCCACATGAACGTTGTCCCGGAAAAGAAAGTGGCGATATCCACATGAGCGTCTTGTAGCTCGGTAAGCGCAGTGGCGTCAAAGGCAGCTCCAAACGCGTTCTGAGTAGCGTCAAAGTACTGCCTGGAGTAAGCGGGGTCCACGAACAGCCGGCTCCAGTCGTCCGGACCATAATTCCACTCGTCGAGGATGCTCTCGGCAGCGGCGAATCCATATTGCGTCATCATGTCATGGACACGTCCGGCGCGGCGGGCGACCTCGTGAACATCCGGCGTATAGATGTGCCAGGAAACAAAATCGACCGGCACCCGGCGCTGTTGACAATAGCGCAACATCCCTTCCAGGAAGTTAAGATCGTGAGCCAATCCAGGCCCGCCGACTTTCAACGTCGGATCTTCCGACTTTACACTTCTTGCCACGGTTTCGTACAGGCGATAGAACTCGTCGGGAGTACCGGCCCAAAAGCTCAGGCTTTTCCCGTCGGGCTCGTTCCAGAACTCCCAATACCGAATTCCGAGTCTTAGGCCGTTCGCCCATCCCTGGTTATAGTGCCGGATGATGTGTACACAGATATCGGCCAGTTTCTCGTATGAATCCGGCGGCTGGTTGTGACGAACAGCGGTCTTGTACTCGGCGCTATATCCCAGCCGGAAGATGATGTTGATTCCCAGCGCCGATATCGTTTTCAAGTAGTAATCCGTCTGGGTGAAATCATAAGTTTCCGCGCGGTCAGGATCGGCTGCCCACTTCGGAAAGACGTAGTTGATATCAATGACGTTGTCGTAAGTCCACGCGACATCGTGCAGGCGGACATTGCGGACGCCGATTTCCTTGTAGTATCGGCTCAGGTCCACGATTCCCCGCTGGCAAAGAGGACCATTGTCAACATCGTTGAGCGCTTTGATTCGGCCAATCACGCGAGCCGCATCGATCTTCACTTGAACCGGGCGGGAATCGAGGTCCGCTGCTGCCGCAACGGCGTGAAAGCCGGCCAGGAGGAGCGCAAGCCGCCAGAGGCCGAAATTTCTCCACAAGTGGACTGTCATGGTCTGACCAGCATCTTAACAAAGGTTCCAGCCCTCGTCAATCGTTCTTGCGCCAGCCGCTCTGAACGGTTTTTCGCCGGAAAACGGGCGCCCTGGCGTATACTGGAGAAGTCTGGCTATGCCCCTGCCACACGGCCGCGCAACCGCAGTCATCAAGACGAAGAGCGCCATTCCGGTTACGCGTCAACTACTGACGATTCTGACTAAAGAAATCGAGCAGGGCGCCTATCCCGCCGGCGAACGGTTTCCTTCCGAGCGAGACATCGCGCAGCAGTACCGCCTGTCACGGGCTTCCGTTCGTGAAGCCGTGGCGCAGATGATAGCTCGCGGTCTGTTGGTGCGTACCAACGGCAGAGGCACCTTTGTTGTGGACCGCGCCGCCGGCGTACCCGGCGTTCACTCCAGTGGCAAGCACCTTGGGTTCTGGATCGACGAGACGGTCTTCCATTTCGCCGAGGCGGGGTACAATCAGATCCTCAGCGGGTTTGCGGAGGTGTGCCGGACTACCGGTTGCGACCTGGACTTCTACCCAGTCACCGACCAATCGAAGTTTCAGCCTGAACAGGATTCGGGTCCGGGCCATCTGGCTGGTTCGGTCATCGTTGGAGGCTTGAGTCGCGGATGGATGGATCGGCTGAACGGGCTCGAGAAGCCGGTGATCCTGGTCGATCTGTTGAATTCCACCGATGGCGTCTCGGTATCGATTGACTATGCCGCGGGAACACGGTGGGCCATCGATTATTTGGTCGGTCTCGGCCACCGGGATATCGGCTTCATTGGTTTTCCAAATAGCGAGAAATACATCCTGTACTGGCAGTCTCTGGAGGCGTATCGCATTCGTTACCGGCCGCAGTACGTGGAGTTTTTCGATTCGTCGGACTTGAGGCCCGGAATGTTGGCCGGCTATCGGGCAATGCGGCAACTGATCGCGAGAGCCGGGCAGAGGCCGACTGCAGTTCTGATTACTAACGATTTCGCCGCCCTGGGAGCCATGGAGGCACTTGCGGTGGCGCAGATTTTAGTGCCCGATGATATCAGCATCGTCGGTTACGACAATTTCGGCCAGGGTTCTACTTCGCTGACGACAATTCGCTCGGATCTGATGGAAGTGGGCCGTATCGCCGCCCGTACCCTGCTCCAGTGGATCGAAACGGGGCGGGCACCGAACCAGCGCACGACAGTCCCGGTAGAACTGATCGTGCGTGCCTCGACTGCGGCGCCTGCCGATACCGCCGCTCGGGTTTCTGCCGATATCGAGGGAGTAGGCTACGAATCAACTGTTCGGCCACTGAATCCTTAGGCGCGGGTCCAGCGGATAGATGGGACGCGGGACGCGCCGGTATGGAAGCGTCTTCAGTTGCGGCGTGCTGACACCGGGCGTATCCACTAAGAACACCTGTTTGGCAAGTGACTGATACGGGCCCCGAAACCCGTTCGGGCTCTTTACGGCCACGATGCGCATGCGTGCGGGTTCGATGCCGTGACTTCGGTAGAGTTCGGGATCGACGGTCATGGTGGGCCGCTCGGCAACTAACAACCGCATCTGCCCAATGTCGAGCACCACAGCCCGCCCCATCGAAGTCTCGACTCCCTGGTTGTACCCGGGCGCCTGCCACGTCCAGCGGCCGTCGGAAATCAACCGGACGCGCGCGGCGATGCGCACCGGGCGCGAGTGTTCCGGGTCGAACTTGCCGCCAACGGATGTGTGGATCGTAGCGCCTACGCCTGCGGCAATGGCCTTTTTTACGACATCCGGATCGACGATAAACAAGGCGGCTGAAACGTACCGTCCGAGTTGGAGCAGCGGCTTGAGAAGCCCCGTGCTGTCGCCTGGAGATCCCGACCCGGTGCTGTCGGCGGGCTCGGAGATGACGATTGGCCCCTCATCGGCGCGCAGCGATTCCAGAATCGCCCGCCTTACCGGCGTCAGTTTCACCGCGAACTCGCGCCTCGATTCCCAAAACCCGCGCGCGAGTTTTTCCACTTGTCGCCGGCCTTGTTCGGGATCGTTGTCCGTCACGGACACGACGCTGCAGCCCATCTCCGGCACGTCAAGCCAGGGTTGAACGCCAAACACGGATACCACTTCGGCCTCTCGTTGGTCCTCGATCCGAATGGCCTCATCCATGAGGCGCGCGAACGGGCCCGACGTCGTTTGCATATTCTCCGCGGGAACAATCAGCGGCAGCTTGTAAAAAGCCATTCGCGGGCGGACCGTTCCGGAGAGGGTCCTCAATAACAGTTCTGCCGCCCGCTGGCCCGTCTGGAATAGATCCATGTGCGGATAGGTCTTGTAGCCGACCAGCGCCGTGGCGCTCTGGACCATTAAGCGGGTCACGTTGGCATGTAGGTCCAGGGTGGCCACAATCGCAGTTTTCGGACCGACAATGGAGCGCGCTGCCGCCAGCAGATGGCCCGCAACATCCGGAACCGTTTCCGCCGTTTGCCCTCCATGTAGCGCCAGCAGCACGGCGTCGGGGCGGCGGACGCGGGTGAGGCTTTTTTGAAACTCGCTCAGCACCCTGGAAAAATCCCGCCGCTCCACCGGCCCGGCGGTAACAGCCCATCCGGCTGACAGTGGGGCGATCTTGTGGCTTGTCTTGCCAAGCACGTTCAGGAAGCCGCCCATCTCGGTAAAGGCCGAGCGGTGGCGTTCTACCGCGTCCGCGCCGAAAACGAAGTCGAAATCCCCATAGCGCGTCCTGACTGGTGAAAAATCGTTGCTCTCCTGAACGATGGATCCTATCGCAATTCTCATGATTTTCAGCTTGCCAGACTCAACAGTGTAATCCCGAAGATCTGGACCGCAACGCCGGCCCACAACAGATGAATCGATAGCCGGGGCGCCGCTTTCCACTCGCCCAGCAGCCAGCCCCAGGCAATGCCGACCAGAATAATAACCGACATATAGACCGGCCACCCGATCGCGGCGCCGAAGCGCCCCAACCGAGTCGCCGCGACGCCATACAAAACGGTGCCGACGATCCAGGCCGCGCCCATCCCAACGCTCATTGCCAGATTCCTGCCTGCCCCGGATATGCCATAGAGCTTCCAGTTCGAGTTTCGTTGCAAGAGCCGAAAGGACCACAAAATACTGGGAAGGGATCCGCAGCTTACCGCAAGGCTCCAAATGGCATTTGACGCCAGGTTTGGATCCGCCCCCAAGGCCACGGCGTTTCTGCGGATGGGCTCGCCATATGCCAGAACGATATTAAAAAGTGTAGACAAGACACCGGCAATTAACGAGATGGTGACACCCCGCCGTGTTCTAATGCGGTCGTGCGTCGCTGGCGGATCACGCAGGCGTCCAGCCTGGGCACAGCAGATAACTCCGACGAGCAAAATCAGGTCCCAGGCGAACACTTTCAGCCCAGCCGCGGTGAAGAGCCTTGAGGGATCAATCAGGCACAATGCACCAAGCGAGCCGAACGCAACCGACGCGCCGTACAGCAGAGCGCTGCTGATCGATAGTCCCACCAGATCGACGGCGATTCCCAACAGGACCACGGCGAGGCCCCAACCGAATCCGAGTAGACAAGTAACGATGAGTACCGTACTTCCGGTCTGCCCGTACACGGCAGCCAGCTTCGGAATCGTCAGATAGGCAACGAGCCAGGGGGAAATCAGATAGGCGCAAACCGAGAACACAAGCCACGTATTCTCCCATGCCCACTTTCTGACGAGCTTTGTGGGAACCAGGACGGACCCCATGATCAGTCCGGCGATGAGAACGGTGATAATTCCGCTCCAACCTGCGTTTTGCATGCGAGCTCCTCAATGCATGATCCAACCGCCGTCTACATTGACCGTTTGTCCCGTAACTCCGTCGCTCAATTCCGTCGCCAGAAACACGCACACTCTCGCGATGTCCAATGGAAGGATACGGCGCCTGAGGCTCTGCAAAGCGACGACCTCGCCAGCCTGCTCCGGAGTGACGGTTTGCGATTCTCTTTCGGTCTGAATAGCTCCGGGAGTAATGCAGTTCACATGGATGTTGAATTCGCCAAGCTCGCGCGCCAGCGCCCTCGTGAAGCCGATGAGAGCGCCCTTCGATGCGACGTAGTGGGCCAGATATTTCATGCCCCAGTAGAAAGTGACCGAAGAGATATTGATCACCTTGCCGGCACGTTGCTGTACAAAGTAAGGGGCAGCCAGGCGCGTGCAGCGGTAGGCCCCGTTCAGATTTACGTTTAGGACCTCACTCCACTGCTCTTCCTTCATCTCGAGAAACGGTTGCCGCGGATCGATTCCAGCGTTGTTTACCAGAACATCGAGAGCGCCCGTCTGCCGGAATAATCCGTTAATCGCGGATTCCACCTCTTCGGTTCGGCTCAGGTCCGCCACGCGCATCTCGACGGAAGCGCCCTGCTTTCGCAATTCGCCGGCGACCAGCTCCAGTTTCTTCGGCTCTTTATCGAGCAGCCAAACGCGCGCGCCCTCGTTGACAAACAAGCGGGCAATCCCCTCGCCGATGCCGTTGGCTGCACCGGTTACCAGCGCTGTCTTACCAGCCATCAACATACGAAGATCCTTCCTAGAGCTCACTGGGCGGTTGCGCCGGCAAGACAACGGGCGAGCGCCCGGTCGAAGGCTTCAAGAGTCCTGGAGATCTGTTCGTCTGTGTGGACAACCGAAGTGTACATGCGGCCATCCGGCAGCAGATAAAGACCCTCTTTGAGGCATTCGCGCAACCAGGACCGCAACACCATGCGCTCGTCGCCCAACGTATCACGATAATTGCCGAGAGATGACCTCTCGGTAAAGTGAACGGAGAAGGCGGTGCCGAACCCGGTTACTTCGAGCGGAACGCCCCGGCGATTCGCGGCCTCCCGAAGGCCGTTCATCAGCCTCTCCCCGGATTTCACGGCTTCGCCCAGAGTGCGGCCCTTGTCCCGGATGAGTTCCGCTATGGTCGCGTGAGCGGCCGCCAGGGAGATCGGATTCCCGTTGAAAGTACCGCCGAAAACGACCCCGCCATCGACGATCAGTTCGAGGATTTCTTTCCGGCCCGCGACTACACTGAGCGGCAGGCCGCCCCCGATCGCCTTGCCGAAGGTGGCAATGTCCGGTATCACATTGAATACGCTCTGCGCGCCGCCGGTCGCAATGCGGAACCCGGTAATCACCTCGTCAAAGATCAGCAGGGCTCCATGCTGATCGGCGAGCCGCCGCAGGCCGGGCAAAAACCCTTCGGCCGGCATGAGGCACCCGCTGTTGCACAGAACTGGCTCGGTGATAATACCCGCAATCTCGTCCCCCCGCTCCGCGAAAACCGCCGAGGCCGCCTGCAGATCATTCCATGGCAAAACAATGATGTTATCGGCCGCATTCGGTACCTGCCCTCGGGATCCCAACACAACATTCGGCTTCTGAGCCGGACCGATCTCCGTGCCCGAGGCGTGATAGCTGAGGAGCGCCGAATCCATCCACCCGTGGTAGTGCCCCTCGAACTTGACTAGCAGGTTGCGGTGCGTATGCGCCCGGGCAAGTCGCATGGCTAGTTGCACGGCTTCGCTGCCGCTGGAGGTCAGTGCGACTCGTTCCGCGCACGGAATCAGGCTGCAGATCAGTTCGGCGACGACGAACTCCAACTCATGCTGCGCGCCGTAATTGTGCGGCGCTTCAACCGCTTTACGCAGCGCCTCCACAATCGCAGGATGCTTGTGTCCCAGTATGAGAGGTCCCCATGCCAGGACGTAGTCGGTATACCAATTGCCATCGATATCCTGAATTTCAGCGCCGCTGCCGTCCTGGAAAAAAAGCGTTTCTGCCAAATTACGTCGGAACGGACTGCTTACCCCGCCGGCAAGCGATCGCTGAGAACGCTCAAAGAACTGTCGGGATCGGCCCCATTCACTGATCATTGTATTACTCCTTTTTCGATGACTGGCCTGATGTGGTTCTACCGTATCAACCTTTGGCTGGGCTGTCAATCCACAATGATATGCGAAGCGCTTCTATTGACGCGAAAATGGATCCGTGTTAATGTTGCCCATAATTGGTCAGGCCACATCGGTCCACCAGAGCACGGCCGCAAGACTTGTCGCTATGGGCGAAGATAACCGGCTCTCACAATACTGGCCGCCAGCAGAAGTTAAGATTCCAAGAGCGACCGGGCCGCGTGGCTCAGGCGCTGGCCGTTCTGGCTACCGATATTGCCGCATATCGCTCTCGCAAAGGGCCCGACGAGACCCGTATTCCCATTCTTTGGTAACCGGCGCATGGCCGTCACGCGTCCCCTGCAGGACCCATCCGCAGGGGAGGTAAGGTCCAAATGGCTACCGATATGGCCCATTAAGAGGACCTAAATGACTGATTTGATTGTGGTTCCGCAGGCTACCGACTGGCGCCGGCTCAAGTCCCTGGTGCTGGATAGCGTCTCCTCCCCGATCACGAAACGAGTCTACAATCTGGGCCTGGACGAATTCTTCGCCTGGTACGGCGAGGAACCCCGGCCCGGCTTCACCAAGGCGACCGTGCCCGCCACTTCACAAAGCGTGATGTGCACCAGGCTCTGAGGGGAAGATTCAAGCGGATTGAGGAACTGGATGCGCCGTTGGCCCTGCTGCTTGCCCATGGGTATATGGGCAGGCGGCCAGAGCCGTCAGGCGGCGGCCCTGGCCGTAAACCCAGTCCCAGGTTTGAGGTGAATCCGCTGTGGGCTTCTCAGAATACTCACAATCCTCAGAATACGGGGATGGGTCTGAATTCTGAGGATTCTGAGTATTGTGAGTAAGGACCGGCCAAAACCGGCGCTTCTGATATAACTATCTGGAACGATTGGACTTGAATGATTCTCGGAACCCAAGGTAACCTTCAGGCGCTAACTGGAGGCCTGCGACTGAAAGTGCGGATTCAGCACCCTGGTATTCACGAGCGAACCGACTGCGGCGAGTCGTATTGGTATTTCCGCTATTGGGATGATGTCCTGCAAGCGGACGGCACCACGAAGGCCGTCCGGAAGTTCCCAAAGCGGAGGAATGGGGCTACTAGCCTGAGGGATGGCGCAACCCGATCTCCCGCGTCAAGATTGGGGAGAAGTGGAGCGTGCGGCCCGAACGGATTCTGACGGAAGAGGAAACCGTGAAGGTGCTGGCGCGGCTGACCGATCCCAACCTGCTCGTGCTGGAAACCGCAATCGCCACTGGCGCACGGATCTCCGAAATCCTGGGGCTCAAGTGGTGCCACGTCGATCTCCAGACTGGTATCCTACGCATCGCCCAGCGATATTGGCGCGGCGACATAGACGATC
>PLRS01000040.1:0-147 GCA_003164035.1 Bryobacterales bacterium
CCGGCGACATCTTTTATATTCACTCCCGCCTGCTGGAGCGCGCCACCCACCTGCGCAAGGATCTCGGCAACGGATCCCTCACGGCGCTGCCAATCATCGAGACCGAAGCGCAGGACATTTCGGCCTATATTCCGACCAACCTGATTT
>PLRS01000040.1:183-49406 GCA_003164035.1 Bryobacterales bacterium
AGTTTGAGGAACTCGAGACCTTCTCCCGCTTCGGAGCCCGCCTGGACGAAGGCACCCGCAAGACCATCGAGCACGGACGGCGAATCCGCGCCTGCCTCAAACAGCCGGAATACGCCCCGGTGCCCGTGGCCGCGCAAATTGCCGTGCTGTTGGCATTGACGGCGGAACTCTTTGACCGCGTGCCCCTGGACCAGATGGACGAAGCCGTGCGCGCCCTTAGCGATGCGACCCCGGATATTCCCGCCGATGTATGCGGGCGCTTGGATACAGCCGCAAAACTGAGCACTGAGGATCGTGACGCGATTGTCGCGGTCGCGCGCAAGTCGCTGGCTCGTTTCCAGCCCAAACCGGAACCTGAGAAGAAGACATGAGCGACACCACGGCCGGAATGCGGCGAAAGATCGCCGGAGCCGGGGATCTCCAATCCGTCGTCCGCACCATGAAGGCCGTGGCCGNNTGTTCGGATCGGACCAGGGACTGGTCGGACAGTTCAACGATGTGGTGGCCGATTTTGCGATCAAAACCCTGTCGGCCCTGCCAGGCAAGCACGAGGTTTGGGCCGTCGGCGAGCGCGTTCATGAGCGCTTGGCGGACGCGGGCCTGGCCCTGCGGGGACTCTTTCCCGTGCCGAACTCCGTCAAGGCCATTACCCCGCTCGTCGGCCAGATTCTCCTGGGCGCCGAGGCGCGCGAACAGCGCGGTGAAGTAGCCGAAATCCACCTCTTCCACAACTGCCCCAAGTCGGGGGCAGTTTATGAGCCCGTCAACCAGCGCCTGTTGCCGCTGGACGAAGAATGGCGGCACAAGCTTGCCGCGGTACCGTGGCCGACGGGAAACTTGCCCCAAGTCATCGGTGGCGGCACTGCGACTTTGCGGGCATTCATCAGTGGATATCTTTTCGTGTCGATCTTCCGGGCGTGTGCCGAATCGCTGGCGAGCGAAAACGCCAGCCGCCTGGCAGCCATGCAACGCGCCGACAAGAATATCGACGAATTGCTGGAGGACCTCAATCGCACATTTCATCGTCTGCGCCAGAACGGCATCGACGAGGAGCTGTTCGACGTTGTCTCCGGCTTCGAAGCGTTAACGCCGAAGGGATCAAAATGAAAATCGACTCCAAGGATTTCCGCGTGCGGCCGGCGGACAAGGTCAAGCTCCAGGACTGGCCCACGAGTGTGGATCCGGTTTTCGAATCGAAGAAGGACTATCAAAAACTCCTGGAAGAACACGTGGCGCAGTTGAGCTCATTGCAACGCCTTCACTATGCTTCCAACCGCTATGCGTTGCTGCTGATTTTTCAGGGGATGGACGCCGCCGGTAAGGACGGCGCCATTCGACACGTCATGTCCGGAATCAATCCCCAAGGCTGCCAGGTTTTCAGCTTCAAACAGCCCAGCGCCGATGAGCTGGAACATGATTTTCTCTGGCGCACCACCTGCCGGCTGCCTCAACGCGGGCACATCGGCATATTCAATCGTTCGTATTACGAAGAAGTGCTGGTGGTTCGAGTCCATCCCGAGATTCTCCGCGCACAGGGGCTTTCGCTGGAATTGCGCGACGAGAAAACCATCTGGGAAGAGCGCTATCGCTCCATCCGGGACCTGGAGAGCCATCTCTATCGCAACGGGACGCGAACCGTCAAGATCTTCCTCCACCTTTCGCGGGAAGAACAGCGAAAGCGTTTCCTCGAGCGCATTGATGAGCCCGACAAGAACTGGAAATTCAGCTCCGCCGACATTCACGAGAGGAAATATTGGAAACAATACATGGACGCATATGAAGCCTGCCTGAGCGCGACCAGCACTCATCACGCGCCCTGGTACGTGGTTCCCGCCGACGATAAGGAGAACGCCCGTCTGGTTGTTTCCCAAATTGTGCTGGATTCTCTGGATGAACTGAAAATGGCGTATCCCAAGACTACCGCGAAACGTGCGAAGGAATTGAAGTCGATCCGCAAGCTGCTAACGAAGTAAGGTATGAATTATGGATGCGCAGACTCCCACCGGCCTCACGAGCGAGGAAGTCCGTAGCCGGCTCGAAAAGTTCGGTCCAAACGCAGTGCCCGACACGGCCCTGCATCCGCTCCGCAGGGCGTTAACTCACCTCTGGGCGCCGGTCCCGTGGATGCTGGAAGCCGCGGTCGTGCTCGAGATTGTCCTTGGTAAGTACGTCGAAGCGGGAGTTATCGCGGTTCTCCTGGCCTTCAACGCCGCTCTTGGGTTCCTCCAGGAGGGGCGAGCGCAGGCGACTCTCGCCGCGCTGAAATCGCGGCTCGCGCTCAACGCGTCGGTCCGTCGCGACAATGCCTGGGCCACCGTGCCCGCTTCCGGGCTCGTACCCGGCGATATGGTGAAGTTGTCGCTCGGCGCTGTAGTTGCCGCCGACGTGCGTCTGACCGCGGGCGAGATCCTGCTTGACCAGTCCATGCTCACCGGCGAATCCGTACCCATCGAAGCCGGCGCCGGATTCGAAACGTACGCCGGAGCACTGGTGCGGCGCGGCGAAGCGGTCGCGGAAGTGACAGCCACCGGGCCGCGCACAAAGTTCGGACGCACGGCGGAGTTGGTTCGCACCGCGCACGTCGAAAGTTCCCAGCAAAAGGCCGTCCTGCGCGTGGTGCGCAATCTCGCCATCTGCAGTGGCTGCGTCATCGTGATCCTCGTTGGGTATGCCCACTCTCTCAAAATGCCGGTGAGTGAGATCATTCCGCTGGTGCTCACGGCCGTTCTGGGGTCGATCCCGGTAGCGCTGCCCGCCACCTTTACGCTCGCGGCGGCGCTTGGCGCGCGGGCATTGGCGGCTCTCGGTGTCCTCCCCACGCGCCTCTCCGCTGTGGATGAAGCGGCAAGCATCGAGGTGCTGTGTGCCGACAAGACGGGCACGCTGACGCAAAACGAGCTGACCGTAACCGCCGTTCATGCCATGCCCGGCTTCGACGAGCCGCACGTTCTGGGGTGGGCTGCCCTGGCCAGTTCGGACGGCGGTCAAGATCCCGTAGATGCCGCCATCCGTGGCGCCAGTGCCAAGAAAGTTGCCTCCGATCTACCGAAACTGGGCAAATTTGTGCCTTTCGATCCCGCCACGAAGATGTCTGAAGCGACGGCTGTCGATGCCAGTGGCGCCACGGTCCGGGTCGTGAAGGGAGCCTTCACGGCAGTTACGGGCCTGGCGCCAGCGCCGCCGGACGCCTCCACGAAGACGGACCAACTGGAGGCACAGGGCTACCGGGTGCTGGCCGTCGCGGTGGGCCCACCAGAGGCGCTGAAGATAGCGGGGATCATTGCCCTGAGCGATCCGCCGCGAGCGGATTCGGCTGCGCTCATCGCCGAGTTGCACACCCTCGGAGTCCGCACCGTGATGCTAACGGGCGACGCCCCGGCGACGGCAGAGATCGTGGCCCGCGCGATAGGCCTGGAAGGAGCCGTCTCGCCGCCCGGACCAATCCCCGCCGGGGTACGCCCCGCGGATTTCGCAGTCTACGCCGGCGTTCTTCCCGAGGCAAAATTCAACCTCGTCAAGGCATTCCAAAACAGCGGCCATACTGTCGGCATGTGCGGCGACGGCGCCAACGACGCGCCAGCCCTCCGTCAGGCGCAAATGGGAATTGCGGTGTCCACCGCGACCGATGTCGCCAAGTCGGCGGCCGGCATCGTGCTGACCAAGCCGGGCCTCGGCGGCATTGTCGCTTCGGTAAAAGAGGGCCGCGTCACGTTCCAGCGCATCCTGACTTACACTCTCAACTCAGTTACCGGCAAGATCTCAAAAGTGTTCTTTCTGGCCGCAGGTCTGGCCATGACCGGGCACGCCATTCTGACTCCCATGCTGATGGTGATTATCATGCTCACCGGCGATCTCCTGGGAATGTCATTGACAACGGACAACGTACGGCCGTCCCCATTGCCCAATCGCTGGCGGATCGGTGCGTTGACGATCGCGGGTGTTTTCATGGGGGTCTGCGAACTGATCTTCTGTACCGCCGTCCTGGGCATCGCCAAGTTCCGCCTGGGTTTTGGCATCGATATGTTGAGGACTTTGGCCTTCGTGGCCGTCGTGTATGGAAATCAAGCAACCACCTACACGAATCGGGAACGCCAGCACCTGGGGTCCTGTCGCCCAAGCCCGTTGCTCGTCGGGTGCTCCGCACTCGATCTGCTGATCGCTTCCACGCTGGCGACCTGCGGAATCGCCATGAGTCCTCTGCCTATACTCGTTGTGGGAGGAACCCTTGTGGCGGCGGCCGTCTTCGCATTCCTCGTGGACTTTGCTAAGGTGCCCTTGTTCAAGCGTCTCAAGATCGCCTAAAAGAAGCTTTCGCGAGTCTCGCTCAGGTCGATGTGAGACGGGAATCCCTCCTTTTTCGCCCGGATCGGCCAACCGCGCGTCCCCGCTTAGCGCGCGCTGGCGGCATGTACGATCAGAATGATTCGCCGATAAGAAGTCAGCCGCGGCGAGCCATCGTTGGTGACCGCCAGAATGATGTGCGCCACGCCCGTGCCGGAGCAAGGCCGAACGTTCGGCAACCAAGCCTGGCGACAAACAGCCGTCGGCGTCACCACTGCCTTCGGGGTGTCAGCCCCCGCTAGCGTGACCGAGGAGAGATTCGTCCCGGTACCACCGGCCTCGGCATAGTGAGACCAGTTGTAATGCAGGCTCTGTCCATTGGGGTCGCGGCTTCCGCCTGCATCGAGCACCACCGGTTTGCCAACCTCGGCATCGATCGTAATTGGAGCCGTTCCCGCGCTCCCATTTACTTCAACCAGAGGGTTGTGGTTGGCGTGGGAGTGGTCTTGAATCGTCCAGTCCATCCGCGCGGCAAAGTCGTTCTGGAAAGCGTCGCGCCAACGCCAGATCGTAGCCTGGTCCGAGGTATAAGTCCCGCCGTCCGCTCCTATCACCGTGTCCTGCGACGTGACGCGCGAGGACACGTCGCCGCCCTGGGTCCATATGGCATGGGTTTCGCCATAGGGCTGGCGATAGACGTAGCGCCCGCCCCAGCCGCCCCAGTCCGGCCTCCGATACGCATTCAAGCCATTGTCGATCAGCCCCAGAAACGAGGGCGTATCGCCTTCCATGATGTAGGCAAATCGCGGATACAGTTTTCCCAGCCCTCCCTTGCTCCGGATATTGGCGTCCAGCCACGCATTGGTCACCTTCGAAAAGTCCGCGCCCGCGCCATTGCGGTAGAAAACGTCTCCGCTGATCCCGGTCCAGGTGGCGTAATAGTATCCGCCTCCGTCGGGCCCCGATGGCTGCACGATGTAGAACAGGTCGGGAAACTCGCGGCGGATCCACGGCCCCGCATCGTCCTGATCGGAAATCGAGTAGACCCGGAGCTTCGCCACAAATCTCGCCACTTTCGCGGGCGAGCGCGTGGCCCGCACCTCGATCAGAGCCTCGGCCAGAGTATTCACTCCGCCCCACACCGAGATCCATAGCGGCCGCGCATCGTCGCGATCCACGCTACTGACGATCGCCTTGGCGCCGCCCGACATCTTGCCCACGCCCGTAGCGGCCATGCCGTACCCTGGCTGCCCCGCACAAACCCGTCCCGCCAGTTCCTCGGCCGTAGGCCAGCCCTTCGCATGCGGAAGCAGGTTGGGCCGCACCTCGCCATAGGCCTGAATCAGCGCACGCATCGTCTCCGGGTGCACCGCGCTCTTCTGCCACGTCGACGTCGCGGCGATCAGCGCTTCAATGTCCAGTTCGTTCGAGTACAACAGGAGGCGAACCAGCGACATCTGATCGTCCGGTTCGTTGCCGATGTCGCTGATGACGATCAAACGGGGACGGCCCTGAAAGTCGTCGACAGGATCCGGCGGACGAGTCTCCGCCCCCAGCAAACCGTTGAAAGTCAGCGCCAATGCCGTCAGCGGAACAACTAGCCAACTCGCTCGACGATGCCGGACGGCCCGCAAAACGCAACCTCCGGAGGATGTCGTATTCACAAGTGCCATTGTATGGCGTAGCGGCCCCGGGGAAGCTGGCGCGTTTTTCAACGGCCCGAAAACGGGAACCTAGCACACCGCGCAACCGCTCCCTCACGGTCCCGGCTCGGACTGGGGCATTTCCGCGACCGTGAGAAGGTGACAAAAACTCGTCGAAACGCGCTGGCACGCGGAACCGCCTGGCCCACCATTGATAACAATGCACTGGCTTCGGTGGCGCAGGCGGTTCCGCCTGCGACTTGTGATTCTTTTCACGGTTCCTTCGGCGAAGCGGTTGCAGACCGTGTGACCGTAATCGCGAAACCGGGTACTTAGTTGCGGGCCGGGAAAATGCCCTGCAGCGCGATGATCCAGTTCAGCGTCAGGTAGGGCATCATATTGTTATGCGGCTGGCCCTTGCCCTCCGGCGCCAGCGACCCGCCGGGGCCGACGCTTAAATTCACCAGGTTGGTCGCAGTGTTCGAATAGAGACTCTTGGCCTCGGTGGCGACGAACGAGTTGCCCACCGGCGAGGGCTGATTGAGTCCCCTGGGCGACGCATTGGCGGCAACGCCGTGCGCGTGCGAAGGAATCGTAATGGAAGTCAGCGTTACCGTGGGGCTGCCTCCCGACTCGCCGATACTGTAGGGACTCAAGCCGGGCGGATTGCCTTGGCTCACCACCAGGCAGCCGGGCAGGTTAGGCAGCGCGAAGTTGCTCTTGCCATCGCCGCCGTAATACGTCCCCAACAGCGAAAACAGAGCCGCGTATTGAGAGATGGGCAGTATCTGGCCCTGGCAAAAGGCATAGCCATAGGGCGCGAAATTGTAGGGTACCAGCATCAGCGATCCGAGAAATACGTCCGCCATATTCGTTTCTCCTTTTGGTTCCTTCTAATTCTGGGACGGGAATATCCCGGTCAACGCAATGCACCAGTTCATGGTTAGAAACGGGGTGCGGTTTTCGTGCGGCTGGCTCCCGCCGGCTGGCTGCAGCGTTCCGTTCTGCATCGGTGCGGTAGCCAGATTGGCACTGGAAGGGACATAGGCATTGAAGGTAGTCTTTCCCGGTAAGTTGCCCTTGGGCGAAGGGCTGTTCGCGGCATTCGCGGTGCCTTGAAGGGAATGAACGTGCGCGGGCACTTCATTGATGGTCAGCGTATGGGTAGCTTCGCCGGCAGCGGAGCCAAGCGGATAGGCCGCGCTGGACATGATCGGCGTTCGGCCCATCAGGTTCGGCAGCGCAAACGTAGTAGTGCCATTGCCGCCAAAAGTGGTCCCGAGCAGCGCGAACAAAGCCTGATTCTGTTGGATCGACAGGATCTGCCCGTTGCACTGAGCCCATCCGTTGGGCGCATAGCCGAAGGGGAATAGCATCAATTGTCCTAGAAACGGTGTAGACATGCATTTCCTTTCATTTTCGATTGCCAGTGCCGGCCATCTACCCCTGAGAGGGGTATTGTCCATAGAGGGAGATGATCCAATTGCAAACCACGAACGGCTGCAGGTTGGCGTGCGGCTGGAAGGCTCCGGAAGCGACCGTGCACATGACATTACTCAGCAATTCCGTTGGGCTGGGCGCCTCCGAGGTGTAAAGATTGCCGCTGGTTGCCGAGGCCAGCACACTGCCGGCCGGGCTGGGCGAATTTGTCGAAGATCCGGTCACCGCCACGGGGTGAGTATGGGTGGGGTATTCAGAGAGGTTGATGTTGACCGTCTCCGCCCCGCCGGTCTGCCCTACGACATAGCCGCTTCCCTGGTGGACAGGCGTGCGCCCGCGCAGGTCCGGCAGGGCAAAGGTGCTGGTTCCATTGCCTCCATAGGTGGTTCCGATAAGGTTGTACAGCACCTCGAATTGCTGGATGGGCAGTAGGGATCCGTCGCACAACGCCCACCCGACGGGGGCGAAATTAAATCCGACACAGATCACCTGTCCCACATACGGCTGCGACATGAAGCACCCTCCTAAGAGCCGAGTTGTCGGCTGGCGACCAGGAGCCGTCCAAGCCCCGCGAGCGCGGAACCTCGAGTTACGCGACTTACACGGAAATTCGCGGCCGGTCCTAGATCGTTTATAAAACATATCACCGGCGGTACCGGTTTTCAACGGCTCCATCGAAATATTTTTCCGGCGCGATTGTCGAGGAACTTTCCGAGGTTACAACCGGTTACAATCGCGGAAAATCCCAACAAACGCTCGACTAAGTACTAGTTTGTGCGCTTTTGTCTATACGGCGCGAGCGTGCCTGTGGTAGGCTACTCTCACCGAACGGAGGGGACTGTCGGTGCGCGATTCACTTTTTGTGTTACTTTTGGCCGGCACGCTCGGGGCGGGCATTGCCGCCGCCCAGACCACGAAGACTTACAATTCGGCCACATCCACGACCGCCGTCACTATACCGTCTACAGGTTGCAACGGCTCCTTTCCGACGAACACGAACCAGTGCACACCCTCCTCGAACTATCCCTTCTCGATCAACGTCGGCGACAGCGGACTCGAAACCGGCGCGGTATCGGTAACGATTAACGGGATCCAAGCGACAACCACGTCGACGATCGAGGGGCAGGTGTGCACCAGCACCCAGGCGGTGGCGTTCGGACTGCAAGCTCCTGGCGGGCAGTTTCTGGAGATTATCGCCAATGCCGGGGACGGCTCGCAATCGATTTCGAGCGGCAGCGTCACCCTGAGCTCGGCGGGTACACAGACGCTGCCGTTCTCCGCCGCGTGGACGGCCACCAGCGGCAACCTGGGTACCTATTTGCCAGGCTCCGATACGTCGGAGGGGTTTTACGGAGACTCGAACGGCACGCAGATCGACGTTTACCCGAGTCCCGGTCCGGGAGCCGAGACGGCAGCCCACGTGGCGGCGCCCAACGGCTCGGGCACGTTCGCTTTGTTTAACACGGCCCAGATCAACGGCGACTGGAAATTGTATCTCATCTCCGAAGACAACCCAGGCTGTTCTTTCTCATTCGATAGCTGGAGCCTGACGCTCACCTACAACACCACAAGCAACGCCTCGACCACTACCACCATCACAGGTTCGACACTAAACCCCGTCTCGACCGGGGCGGGCGTCACCTTTACCGCAAGCGTGACCAACACCAGCACGTCGGCGACCCCGACCGGTTCCGTCACGTTTAGCAACGGGGCCACCACGCTGTGCAGCGATGCTCCCTTGAGCGGCAGCGGGGCTACCGTAACCGCAACCTGCGCCACCACCGGGTTGACGACCGAGGGCATCGCCGCCATCACCGCGACTTACAACCCGGGCAGCGGTTTTGTCGGCAGCTCCACTACCTCAGCCTTCAACGAGTGGGTGTACAACACCACCACGTCGGGCGGAACCGACATTTTCTGCAATCCGGGGACGATTGCAGCAAGCGGCGCCGGAGACACGGTCACCTCGCCGTATCCTTCGATGGTAAACGTGACCGGAATCGGTAACGCCGTCGAGAACGTGACGGTCGAGTTAAAGAATTATAGTTTCGCCAACCAGGCCTTCGACGCCGGGCTGCTGCTGAGAGCTCCGAACGGCACTGCCATGGTGCTGATGGGGCACCTTGGCGGCGATACCGCCGGCACCAACGCCACCAATACCGGCAGCGTCACCTTTACCGACAGCGGCTCGGAGGCAACCGGGACGAACCCGCTGAACGGCAGCGGCGCGCTTTCCTACGCGCCGACGCTCTTCGATTCGCTTCCGTTCCCGTACGCGACGACGCTCGCGGGGGCCCCGGCCGCCGCTACCGTGCCGACCAACGCTACCGGATCGAGCCCCAGCTTTACCGGTATTGGGATCCCGGAAACGGTCGCGGCCGCGACGCTGTTCTCCACCTTTAGCGGCACCACCGCCGACGGACTCTGGAGCCTGTTCGCCAACCCCGACGACAACGCCATGAGCATCGGGGGCTGGTGCCTGGCGATTACGCCAGCTTCGGGGGTATCGACCACCACCGCGGTGAGCGGCACACCCAATCCAGCCACCGCCGGAACATCGGTCGCGATTACGGCGACCGTGACCGCCGGCAGTGCCGTGACCGTCGGCACGGTGTCGTTCAAGGACGGCCAGGCGGACGCCGTCATTTCCGGCTGCAGTGCCGTGGCGCTCAATGGCAGCGGGCAGGCGACTTGCAACGTGTCCACGCTTTCCGAAGGCGACCACACCATTACGGCGACCTACTCGGGCGTGGTGGGCTCCTACAACGAGAGCTTCAACAGTTACGACCAGCGAATCAATAACGCCACCACGACGCCGACCGTGAGCGGCGGGGTGGTCACTTACTGCAATACCGGCGCCATTACGATCCCCAATCCCAATAGCGTAAACGGCGGCCCGGCCTATCCCTATCCGTCTAACATCACCGTGGCCGGCCTTTTCGGCACGGTGCAGGCCGTCGGCGTGACGCTGAAGAACTTCTACGACGTTTCGCCCGAAGACCTGACCTCGCTCGTGGTGGGTCCGGGCGGAAATCTGGATTTCTTTTCGGGGGCGGGCGGCGACACAGCCACCTCGACTATTTCCAGCCTCACCTTTGAAGACACAGCCGCCGGGTTGGTGCCCGGCTCGTCGCTTGGCAGCGGCCCCTACAAGCCGACCACCTATGGGAACCCTCCCGACGGTTTCCCCCCGATAAGCTTCCCGAGCAGCCCGTTCTACACCATGCCGGGGACGATCGATAACGCCGCTACCATCGGGGGCGACTCGTTCGCCTCCAGTTTCGCGGGTTCGAGCCCCAACGGGAACTGGGACCTGTACTTCGATAACCACAACAGTTCGCTGGCTTCCGCCGGCTTCGGCTCGAATGGCGGGTGGTGCGTGAATATCACGCCCAACGTTCCCAATTTCACCATTACGGAAACCCACAGCCCCGCGGATTTCTTTCAAGGCGGCACGGGGCAGATCACGATCAACGTGAGCAATACCGGCGCGGCGGCCGTGACCTCGGGCGGAAGCGCTTATCCGGTGACCATTACCGACCCGTTGCCGGGCGGGTTGAGCTACGCGAGTATCTCCTCCGGAACCGACTGGAACTGCTCCGGCACCACCACCGTGACCTGCACCGACGCGGACGTGGTGGCGGGCGGCGGCGGTGACAGCGAGCTGGTTCTGAATCTGAACGTAGCGAGCAACGCCGCCGGCGGCAATAACCCGACCGTGGTATCCGAAGGCCCGTCCGGCACATTCGGCACGCCCACCGGGCTCAGCTCGCCGGACAACATTCCCGTGGTCGCGCCGCCGGTCTTTAGCGTGAGCGAAGGCTCCAGCGGCACCTTCACCCAGGGGCAGACCGGCGGCACGCTCACCGTTACGGTCTCGAACGTCGCCACTTCGACCAGCCTGACCCAAGGCAACACCACGGTTACCGAAACGTTGCCCACGGGTTACGCCTTGTCATCCTATACGGGGACCGGCTGGACCTGTACCGGAACCAGCGCGGTGAGTTGCTCCAGCAGCCAGCAGGTGGCCAACGGTGCGTCTTTCAATGTGATCGACATCGTGGTCAGCGTTCCATCGAGCGCTCCCAACCCGACCACCACCAGCGCGGCCACGGCTTCCGGCGGCGGCGCGCTGGCTTCCGCCACCAGCGGTACGGTTTCATTCCCGGTGGTGCAGGTGCCGCATACCATGACCGCCGGTAGCAGCACAACGCCTCAATCGGCCGCCATCAATACCGCGTTCGGGACGGCGCTTTCGGTGACGGTGCTCGATGCGGGCGGGAACCCGGTATCGGGCGTTAGCGTGACGTTCACCGCGCCGGCATCGGGTGCATCGGGAGTGTTCGCCAGTAGCGGCACCAACACGGCCACGGTGCAGACCAATGCATCGGGTGTGGCTTCGGCCGGCACGTTTACCGCTAACCTGACGCTGGGGGGGTATAACGTGACGGCGGCGGCGACGAACCTCACCACGGTGGACTTCTCCTTAACTAATAAGGTTGGAACCGCCACGCATTTCTCGGTGGTGGCGCCGGGCGCGGCCACTCAGGGCGTGTCCTTTAACTTCACCGTGACGGCCCTGGACGTGGGCAACAACACGGTTACCGGCTACACCGGCACCGTGCATCTCAGCAGCAGCGACGTCGCCGCGACACTGCCCGGCAATTACACCTTTACTGCGGGCAATTCGGGAACCGCGACATTTTCGGCGACGCTAGCCACGCCAGGCAACCAGACCATCACGGCTACCGACATAGCGACGTCTATCACCGGCACCAGCGGCTCGATCAACGTGCCGTCTTACACGCAAATCGCCAACTTCAGTATTTCCGGCGTTGGGCCGATCTATAATCGCGCCAGCAGGCTTTATTTCGTCACGGTAACCATAACCAACACCGGGAGCACCACCATCGCCGCTCCCATCGAGCTGGTATTCAACGGTCTGCCCAGCGGCATCACGCTCTCGAATGCGGCGGGCACGGCGCCCAATAACAGCCCGTATATGACGATCGCCTCCGCGATCGCGGCTGGCGCCTCCGCGTCAGTCACAGCCGAATTCTCCAATCCATCCAATGTCCTGATTCCGATCTCGATCACTGCATATTCGGGGGCTTTCTAATGTTCGGACCTAAGTGCACGCGCGTATTCGTGGCTGGCTGCTTCGCGCTTGTCGTGCTGGCGCCAGGGGCGGCGCGCGCCGATACGACCTTCATCGTCGAGACGGATACTTCGCCGATCCTGACGGAATTCGGGTCGGGCTACACAGGATACGTCGACCTGCAGTACAACGCGCTCTCGGGCGCGGGACTCTCCACTGCGACGATTACGGAATTCTCATCTAACGGGACCCTGGGAGGCTGCGTGCCCGAGGCCTCGTGCGTGATCGGCGATGCCTCAGGCGAGCTGTCCAGCACCGTCACCATCGGCAACGGAGCCTTGGACAACTCGTCCTACAACGACTTCAACGAGGCGATTACGTTCGGCACCTTCGTCGATTTCGTGGTCACGCTCTCCGGCCCTCCCGGTGGGACCAATTGGAGCACTTTCACCCTCAGCTATTTCGAGACCGACGACTCTACGCCTTTGCTATCGGCCGACCCGAACGGCGCGTCCGGCACCATCACCATCCAGCCCAGCGGGGCGGTGGCGACCGAGACGTACAAGGCGACCGATAACAACTATTACACGACTATCACCACAGTGCCCGAGCCATCCTCTTTATTGCCGCTCGGCGCGGTGCTGATGCTGGTGGCGGGCGTCGCCGTGCGGACCCGCTTCCGGCGCCGCGCGGCGTAAGGCAGGCGTCCCGCAACCGCCGACGGAACCGACTGCCCACCATTGAAAACAATGTACTTGCTTCGGTGGCGCAGGCGGTTCCGCCTGCGACCTGTGATTTTTCCACAGCTCCCAAAGGAGTGGCCTCCGGTGATTGGAATGGTCATTTCCTCACTGGCCCTAGAGGCTGACCGTTTCTTTGGTGCCATGAAAAATCAAATTCAGGCTGTGGACAAGTGCCCATAACTCCTTTGATCTCTTCATCTGAGTTCATTCGCGTTCATCGGCGGCTATATTTCCTCACGTCTTCAGAGGTAGCGCTGGCCCGGAACGGAACTTCCCCAAGTCGGCACGGCACCCTACTTCTCCCGCTACTAGTACTGAAGGCAAACCAATTTCTTTCGCTGCTCCCTTGCCAAAGGCCATTGGGATCTTTGATTCGGTCTTTATTATCAATGTGTTATAGGAGTTTGCGTAATCGATCCAAGACCAAAATAAAAAATGAGATTTCTCTTGCTTCCAAAATCGGAATCTACTATTATTAGAAGTAAGCCGGGGAGGCAACTCCCACCAAAGCGAGACTAACCTCTAAGAAAGACCCCTGAAGCAATCCTCCCCGGCGCCCGAAAGGGTTAGAGGTTCTTCCAAAAACAGAAATTCCGACCCGGCTAAGGTTTTATGTGCCTGAGTTCAGGCCTTACGCCGTTCACCAGTTCTCGTAGCCCTACCGACCGGGGGGTCAGTTCGCGGAAACTGCGTGTTATGATGGCGAAAGCGCCTGCAGTTCAATTCTTGGACCTGTAATGAAGACGATCACCGTCCTCGGCTCGACCGGATCCATCGGAACCAATACTCTCGATGTCGTCCGGCGAAATCCCCGAAAGTATACCATCCACGCTTTGGCGGCGGGCCAAAATGTGAGTGAACTCACATCACAAATCCTCGAGTTCCGTCCCAAGGCGGCCGTGGTTGCGACTTCCAGCGATCTGGATCGTCTCACCGCCCGGCTGGAAACAACCTCTTTGCCACGTTCGGAATGGCCGGAATTGGGTTGGGGCGATGCCGGACGGATTGCGGCGGCCACCGCGGCCGAAGTGGACACGGTGATTTCGGCGATCGTGGGCGTCACCGGCTTGAACGCCACCTACGAGGCCATTCGGAAGGGAAAGCGGGTCGGGCTGGCGAATAAAGAGGTTCTGGTTTCGGCCGGTAAGCTGGTGATGCAGGCGGTGCGCGAGTACGGCGCCGAACTGGTACCGGTGGATAGCGAACATAACGGCGCCCATCAGTGTTTGCGGGCGGGCAACCGGTCGGCCGTTTCCCGGCTGATTCTGACCGCTTCCGGCGGCCCTTTCCGCAACACGCCGGCCGCCGCGCTGCGGTCGGTCACCCCGGCCCAGGCGCTGCGGCATCCCACCTGGCGCATGGGAAACCGCATCACCATCGATTGCGCCACGCTCATGAATAAGGGCTTCGAGGTGATCGAGGCCTGCTGGCTGTTCGATTTGCCGCCTTCCCAGATCGACGTGGTGGTGCATCCGCAATCGAGCGTCCACGCCATGATCGAATACCACGATGGCAGCGTGCTGGCGCAGATTTCCGCCACCGATATGCGCATGCCCATCCAGTATGCGCTCAGCTACCCGGAGCGGGACCAGGCGCCGGTACCGAAAATCGATTGGTCCCAGGCCCGCCAATGGGAGTTCCTGCCGCCCGATTTCGCCAAATTCCCGCTGCTGAAACTGGCCTACCGCTGCCAGGAGGCCGGCGGTTCCGCTACCTGCACGCTGAATGCGGCCGATGAGATAGCCGTGCAGGCCTTTCTGGAGGGTCAAATTCCGTTTAGTGGCATTTACGAGGTAGTCGAGGAGACGCTGGCGCGCATGCCGGCGCGCTCTCCTCAATCGATCTCGGATATCCTGAATATAGACGCCGAGTCGCGAGCGCTGGCGCGGGAACTGGTAGTGGCGCGAGCTGCCGGCGCGGTCACGGCGTGAGGCATTATGTTCGCTTGGGGTGAAGACATTCTCTGGCTGCTGGTCCTGATCGGGGTCATGATTATGATCCACGAGGCGGGCCATTATTGGGCGGCCCGCTATTTTAACGTCAAAGTGGAAGTGTTCAGCTTCGGCTTCGGGCCGCGGCTGTTCGGTTTCCGCCGCGGCGAAACCGACTATCGTTTCTCATTGATCCTGCTGGGCGGCTACGTCAAAATGGCCGGCGAGCAATTCTCCGAGATGGCGGGTGAGAAGGCGGGCGAGCAAGGCTCCGACGATCCCCGCCATCTTATGAACCGGCCGCGCTGGCAACGGCTGATTATTTACTTCGCCGGGCCTTTCATGAACTTCGTGCTGGCGGTGGGACTGCTGGCCGGGCTGTACATGGTGAAGTATCAGCGCGCGGCAGATATCGACCTGCAGGCCGTGATCGGTCACGTGGAGCCCGGCTCGCCGGCCGCCAAGGCCGGTTTACAAGACGGCGACCGGATCGTCGCGCTCGATGGCAAGGCCAATCCCAACTGGGACGATGTCAACCTGGAGGAAGTCCAAAGCGCCTACCGGCCGATGCGGCTCACCGTGGAGCGAAGCGGCAACCGCCGCGACTTTACCGTGACTCCCTACTTGAGCCAGCTTTCCGGAGTGGGATACGCCGGTTGGGACGAGGAAGGCCAGATCGAGTTGGGGGGCATCGAGCCAGGTTTCCCGGCCGAAAAGGCCGGTCTCAAAAAGGGCGACCTGGTCCTCTCGGTGAACCGTGTGCCGATTCATTCCCAGGTGAAGTTTCGGGAAACCATCGCCGCCAGCGGCGGCAAGCCGATTGAAATCCAGGTGGACCGCAAGGGCCGAACCGAAACCTTCACGGCCCAGCCCGTCTACGCCAAACTGGATGGCCCCGCCAAGTGGATGATCGGGGTGCAGCCGCAGCCCAAACTGCACCTGGTGACCACCCGCCTCGCCCTCGGCCCCGCGCTGCGCGAATCGGTGCAGCAAAATGCCAAGAACGCTCTGATTATCGTCCAGTTCCTGAAGGGCATGGCGGAGCGCCGCATGTCCACCAAGACGATTGCCGGGCCGATCGTTCTCGGTCAGCTTTCCGGCGCGGCCGCGCGCGAGGGCCCGGCCGAATTCTTCGGGTTCATGTCGATCGTCAGCCTCAACCTGGCCATCTTCAACCTCCTCCCCATCCCCATCCTGGACGGCGGCTCGATTCTCATGCTGCTGATCGAAATTATTCTGCAGCGCGACATGAGCCTGAACGTGAAAGAAGCCGTTTTCAAGCTCGGATTCGTGTTCATTATGGTGATCGTGGCCTTCGTGATCTACAACGACATCTCCAAAATGCTGCCCGCGGGGTAGAGACCGCCAACCGAGCCGCGGCCAAAGGGAGCGTTTTCTTGCCGCGCCATGTCGTCTGCCATATGATTTGCAACTTCGGGTGTCTGCCCGTCATCTGCTAAGCTGATTGATTGCCATGTCGCCTACCTGCGTCCGCCAGGCCGAGTTGCCCCACACCACCCGCCTGTTTTCGGACGTGCTCTACCATCCCGAGCGCACGGTCCCCTATTACAGCCATCCGTTTCGCGATCTGAACGCGTATCGCGCGGCCGCCCGGTCGATCGATCTCGCGCCGGAGCGGCGCGCCGCGCTGGTCCGGGGCATGGCGCGCTTCAACCCCGGCAGCAAGGCGCTGGACCGGCTGGCCGAAGCCGGTACCGTGGCCGTGGTCACCGGCCAGCAGGTGGGGCTGTTCGGTGGGCCGGCTTACACCATCTACAAGGCACTGCACGCCGCCCGCCTGGCCCAGTGGCTTACCGAAAATGGAATTCCCGCCGTGCCGGTTTTTTGGCTGGCGACCGAGGACCACGATTTCGCCGAGGTGAACCACGCCTGGGTATACGGTGCCGAACATCGCCCGTCGCGCCTGGAAGTGGCCGCCCAGACGGCCGGCCAACCCGTGGGCGAAGTGGTTTTGAACGCTCCCCCCGTGGACGGGCTGCGCCAGGCTCTGGCGGGCCTGCCGAACGCCGGGGAAGTGGCCGACCTGGTGGCGGAAGCGTATCGCCCGGGCTGCACCATGGGGCAGGCTTTCAGCCGCCTGCTGGACCGCCTGCTGGCGCGCTACGATATACCCCACCTGGATCCCATGTCGCCGGAATTTCGCGCCCTGGCCGCTCCCGCCATGCGGAAAGCCGTGGCTGCCGCCAGCGAGCTCACCCACGACGTGCTGGAACGCAATCGAGCGCTGGCCCAAGCCGGCTACCACGCCCAGGTGCATGTCGAGCCGCATACCTCGCTTTTCTTCCTGCTGGAGGATGGCAAACGCTTCACCTTGCGGCGCAATGGCGGCGGCGACTATCGGCTGGGGGCGCGCCGCCTGACCAACGAAGAATTGGCCGCCCACGCCGAATCTCTCTCGCCCAACGCGCTGCTTCGTCCCGTCATCCAGGATTCCGTGCTGCCCACCGTGGCCTACATCGGTGGACCGGCGGAAATCGCCTACCTGGCGCAATCGGAAGCCATCTATCGCGTGGTGCTGGGCCGTATGCCGGTCGTGGTGCCGCGCGCCGGTTTCACCATTCTGGACGCCGCCAGCGAATCGAGCCTGGAGCGCTACAGCCTCTCCCTCGGTAGTTTTTTCCACGGCGAAGAACGGTTGCGCGAACAGATCGCCGCGCGCCTGTTGCCCGAAAAACTCACTGTCGCTCTCGGCGCCGCCGCCGAAACCGTGGATGCGGCCGTGGCGCGGCTGCGCACCGACCTGCTGGCTTTCGATCCCACTCTCGCCAAGGCTCTCGATACCAGCAACCGAAAAATCCACCACCAGGTGGACAAGATCCGGCGTAAGACGGCGCGCGAAATTCTGCGCCGCGACCTGCAAGCCACCCGCGAGGCGCACTCTCTCTACAATCTCATCTATCCCGAGCGGCACCTGCAGGAGCGTCTCTACTCCATCCTTCCCTTCCTTGCCGAACACGGTCTTGGCCTGATCGACCGGATCGCATCCAAGATTCCTCTCGATTGCCCGGACCATTCCCTGCTGGTGGCCTGATGCCCAACCACGCGCCCGGGGCCGAACAGGCGCGCATTGAGGAATCGCGCCTGCGGCGGGCTCATTGGAACCGCTGGGGCCCCTTCCTGAGCGAACGCGCCTGGGGTACGGTGCGCGAAGACTATAGCTCCGACGGCAACGCCTGGGAATATTTCCCCTTCGAACACGCCGCCCGCCGCGCCTACCGGTGGAACGAAGACGGACTAGCCGGCATCTCCGACCGTCACCAGCGCATCTGCTTCGCCATCGCTTTGTGGAACGGCCGCGACGAAACCCTCAAAGAACGATTGTTCGGCCTCACCGGGGAAGAGGGCAATCACGGCGAGGACGTTAAGGAGTATTACTTCTATCTCGACAATACTCCCACCCACTCCTACATGAAGTATCTGTATAAGTACCCGCAGGCGGCCTTCCCCTACCGGCAATTACGCGAAGAGAGCCGGCGCCGCACCCGCAACGACGCTGAATTTGAACTGGCCGATACCGGAGTATTTGCCCAGAGCCGCTATTTCGACGTGCTGGTGGAATACGCCAAGGCCGCTCCCGAAGATATCCTGATCCGCGTGACGGCGGCCAATCGCGGGCCGGAGGCGGCCTCGCTCGACCTGCTGCCCACCGTCTGGTTCCGTAATACCTGGAGCTGGGGGTGGCCCCCGGATAGGGCTACGCTACCCAAGCCTTCGCTTCGCCTTTCGTCGCCCGGCAGCATCGAACTCGACGAGCCCCACTACGGCCGGCGCTGGCTTCACGCCGATGCCTCGCCCGTTTGGCTGTTCACCGAAAACGAAACCGACAACCTGGCGCTCTGGGGCTCCCCCAATTCCGCGCCTTTCGTCAAGGACGGCATCGCCCGCCGCGTGGTCGAAGGCGCCGCCGGCGCGGTGAATCCCGCCCCGCGCGGCACCAAGGCCGCCGCCTGGCACCGTCTTTCGCTCGGCCCGGGTGAATCGAAGACCATCGCCTTGCGTTTCACCGATGCCTCCGCCGCCGAGCCCTTCGGGGCCGATTTCTCCCAGGTCTTCTCCGACCGCACCAGCGAGGCCGATCGGTTCTACGATGCCGTCACTCCCCAGAACCTCTCCGCCGACGCCCGCTCGGTGATGCGCCAGGCCTTCGCCGGCCTGCTCTGGTCCAAGCAGTATTACCGCTACGTGGTGCGCGATTGGCTGAACGGCGATCCCGCCTACCCGCCGCCCCCGGCCGAACGCCGCCGCGGCCGCAACCACGAATGGACTCACCTCTACAACAGCGACGTCGTCTCCATGCCGGATAAGTGGGAGTATCCGTGGTACGCCGCCTGGGACCTGGCTTTTCACACTCTGCCGCTGGCGCTCATCGATTCGGATTTCGCCAAGGATCAGTTGGTGCTGATGCTGCGTGAATGGTACATGCATCCCAACGGTCAGTTGCCCGCTTACGAGTGGAATCTCTCCGACGTCAATCCGCCGGTGCATGCCTGGGCCGCCATGCGCGTCTACAAAATCGAGCGTAAGCGGCGCGGGCGCGGCGATCGCGACTTTCTGAAGCGCATCTTTCACAAGCTCCTGCTCAATTTCAACTGGTGGGTGAACCGCAAGGACGCCGAAGGCCGGAGCGTCTTCCAGGGCGGCTTCCTCGGCCTGGACAATATCGGCGTCTTCAATCGCAGCGAGCCGCTCTCTGGCGGCGGCACCATCGAGCAGGCCGACGCCACCGGCTGGATGGCCATGTACAGTCTCAACCTGATGGCCATCGCCCTGGAGCTGGCGCGCGAAGATTCCTCCTATGAAGATGTCGCCAGTAAGTTCTGGGAGCACTTTCTCTATATCGCCAGGGCCATGACTCATCTCGGCGACGACGGCGTGAGCCTGTGGGATGAGGAGGACGGTTTCTTCTACGATTATCTGCGCCTGCCCGACGGCGAGCGCCGGCCGCTGAAAGTGCGGTCCATGGTCGGGTTGATCCCGCTGTTTGCGGTGGAGACCATCGAGCCGCGCGTGATGGAGCGGCTTTCCGGCTTTGACCGCCGCATGAAATGGTTCATTCGCCATCGCCCGGACCTGACCCACAACGTGGCCTCCATGGCGGTCCCCGGCAAGGGCGAACGGAAGTTACTGGCTATTGTCAACCCCGATCAATTGCGGCGCATCCTCAGCCGCATGTTGGATGAAAACGAGTTTCTCTCGCCCTACGGCATTCGCAGCCTGTCGCGCGCGCACCGCGACCATCCCTATGTCCTGAACGCCGGCGGCAAGGTGCATTCGGTGGATTACGAGCCGGCCGAATCGCGCTGCGGATTATTCGGCGGTAATTCCAACTGGCGCGGCCCGGTCTGGTTCCCCCTCAATTATCTGATCGTCGAATCGCTGCAGCGTTTCCACCACTACCTGGGCGACGACTATAAGGTGGAGTGTCCTACCGGCTCGGGCCGCATGGCGACTCTGTGGGAAGTCGCGGCGGAAATATCGCGCCGCCTGTCCCGCATTTTTCTGCGCGACGAAAACGGGCGCCGCGCCGTCTGCGCCTGCCATGAGATGTTCGAAAACGATCCCTACTGGCGCGACCTGGTCTTGTTTTTCGAGTACTACCACGGCGACACGGGAGCCGGCCTGGGCGCCAGCCATCAAACCGGTTGGACCGGCCTGGTGGCGAAACTCCTGCAGCAAAGCGGGGAGTAGCGGCGCCTGGTAGCGCCGACGATCTCGTCGCCGGTTTTTTCCAACATTACCAATCTGGGGGACTAACCTGGTTGCAAAACCCTATTGTACCCGCGGCCGGTTCTGCTCGTTCAGCACCAGGCCGTCGAAGATCGCCAGCACCTGCTTCCGGTAGGCATAGATGCGCTGCAGACTGGTTCTAAAACTAGCTTCAAAGTCCCTGGCTTTCAACCACTTATCGATCGTCGCGCGAGGTACGTCGATATCCTGGCGCAAGTCCTCCACGTCGTGGCCGCGCAGAAATAGCCCGTAGAAAAAGGCCGCCTCGCGCTGCGGGGCCAGGGGATCGAACTCGTCCTTCGCCATCATAAAACGGGCACTAGCGAAAATGACAGTATACCGATGCCCTGCCACTGTCGGCAAGTCCGCTTTGGATTTCGGCGCACTGGCGCGAGCTCTCGCCGACAGCCCGCCGCCCCCGCTTGGGTGCAGGCGGCCACAAAGTTTGTTGCTGGTTGCGCATTGCTGCGGGGAAAGTTTGATGCGGTTGCGGCCGGTTGTCGCCACACGCGGTGAGTGGCTCCGCTACGGTCGCCGGAAGTAGGGGCGCCGGGTATCTCGCCATTCGCCCGCCGGCGTTCTCCGACACGCTGGCACACGTCCTGGCCGCTGAGGCGCGCCCTCGCATTCGTTGCAAACCCTTACGTGGAAACCAAATCTACCCTCCGGCTGCCCGTGCGGCGGCGCCTCCGCGGGTCTTGAACTGATACCGGTCGATGCGCACAGCCGCGCGGTGCCGCTCCGACCGAACCACGCGCCCCACCGCCACGAACTTCAGCGCGCAAGTGCCATCCAGCATGGCTGGCCAGTCGACCGAAAGCTCCACGACGTGTCCGATCGGAAGCTGCTCCTCGGTAGTGAACAGAATGCCGCGACTGCCAATATTGAGTGTCTTGCCGGCGCCGGTTACGGGCTTGCTTCGCGAGTGAAGCATTTTGTACTTCACTTCCTCACGTAGAGGAAACCGGCTATTGCCCCGCCGTTCCTCCGTTCCCCCGAAATCCGCAAGCGGCTGTTGATCTGATGTCTGTTTGCCTTGAAGGTCCATAAGCCGTCTATCTATGTTGCCCGAGTACGCTGCGAGATACAATAGGCTGAAAGCTCTAGGGTGCATTAAGGGGCCGCTGGTACTATTGGTCAGATACTTCCTCCCTTAAGTTCCCTATCTCAGGCCGCGGCTTCGGGCTCCAGGCGCTTCGCCGGCTTGGGCGATGTGCTGATTTCTGCGCGAAAAAGCTCCCCGAGGACCTTCCCTCCGCGTCCATCGGCGGCTATGCTCCTTCCCGGCCTTTCGGAAAGCACGTTCCCGGACCGGTCAAGCTCTCTGTTATGCTGACCACATGGATCAGGAACAACTTCGAACCCTGCTGGAAGAGGTGCGGGACCGCTCGGTCGATATCGATGCCGCCCTCACCCGCCTCCGCCATCTTCCGTTCGAAGACCTGGGATTCGCCAAGGTCGATCATCACCGCCTGCTGCGCCATGGCATGCCGGAAGTCATCTTCGCCCAAGGCAAGACCCCGGAACAGGTTGCCGCCATCGCCCGTGCCTTGCTCGATCACGCCCCCAACGTGCTGATTACGCGCGCCAGCGCAGCCTGTGCGCAATTGGTTCAGGAGAAAGTGCCGGGAGGCGAGTTCTTCCCCCTTTCCGGCGCCATCCGCTTCTGGCGCGATCGTACCCTGTCCGGCAAAGGCACCATCGCCGTAGTCTGCGCCGGGACCAGCGATATGCCGGTCGCCGAAGAAGCCCAGATCACCGCCGAGGCAATGGGAAATGCCGTGGATACGATTCACGATATCGGCGTGGCCGGCATCCACCGCCTGATGTACAATCGCGAACGCCTGGTGGCCGCGCGCGTCATCGTCGTCTGCGCCGGCATGGAGGGCGCTCTGCCAAGCGCCATCGGCGGTTTGGTTTCCTGTCCCGTCATCGCCGTTCCCACCAGCGTAGGCTATGGCGCCAGCTTTCACGGACTGGCCGCCCTGCTGGGCATGCTCAATAGCTGCGCCAGCAACGTAACAGTAGTAAATATCGATAACGGTTTCGGTGCCGGCTACGTAGCCAGTCTAATCAACCGGATGTAGACGGTTTGGGAAAACCGATTGACTCTACGCCCAGCAGCCGTTAGCACCCCATCGCGATGCCGACTTTCCCGGCGAGCTCGCAAATCCGCTTGTCGCTGAGCTGGCGTAGGCGCCCGCTCGCTTCCGTCAGGCTCCGCTTGCGAACTACGGTGATGTCTTCGGCACGCGCCGCGGAGTCCGCCTGAAGTCCTGTTTCGCCGGCTGGTAGGAAGACGTGCGTCGGCGATTCTCTGTGCACGCTCGTGGTGAGAGGTACAACCAGAACCGTATCGGCGCGCTCGTGGCGATTTCGCGCGTCTAGAGAGACGATGACGACTGGCCGCCTTCCCTTTTCCGGAGGATCGGCAGGGAGTTGGACAAACCATATCTCCCCACGAAGAGGGCTCCTCGGCGCCGGTGGCACTCAGGCGCGCTCCGTATTCGAGAACTCCCCTAGAGCGAACTCAGCCCACTGCCCCCGTTCGGTCAATTCATCGTCCGACAGCGAACTATAGTAATCCGAAACTGCGCGCCCGATGGAAAGACGTTCCTGCTCATGCTGCGCGGCTTGCAGAATCTCTTCCAGAACGGAGGAAACCGATGCCGCCCGGCGCTGCGCTTTTGTCGTCTCGAGAAACTCGACAGAGCGAAGGGAAAGCGTATAGCTCTTCCTGGCCTTGCGATCGGACTTACTGGATGGCCGGCTCATAGTCCTACCAATCATCCTACCGCTCGGCGCCAGGGCTGTTCAAGAGCTGCCGGACCGGCTAATTAGTGTATCGGGGACATCCAGCATTACTTCTCGGTCTTCTTTGCGTTCTTCCGGGTGTCCTTCTTAACCTGGGTCCTCTGATCGGCGTTGGCCGGGTGCTCGGTGTTCGGCGTGTTGCCGGCCGCCGCGGCGGGATGCGCCGGTTCATGCTCCGCCGGCCGATTTACCTCGCCTCCGGTATTGGCCGGGTGCTCGGCTGTCGGCGGATTCGAGTAGCTCGGCCGCGTGCTGGCCGGCCGGTCGTTGTTCATCGGCCGATTGGGATTCATGGCTGGCCGGCCCGAGACGGCGGGAGCACCGGCGGGACGGCTCAAGTGGCCGCCCGCATCCACGGTTCGCACCATCGGACGCGCCGCCGGCGCCGAGGCCCGCAGGGCGTTGACCCGGGCCGCATCCAGCGGCCGCCCCGGATTGGCGCGCAGTTCCTGTTCCCGAGCCGCAAACGAAACCGGCGGCGGGGGTGGAACCGTCTTCGCCACGATCGCCCTGTCCGCGAATCGCGCCGGCGGCACACGCACGTTCGCTCCCACCGCCACTCCCAGGCTGACCCGCGTGGGCGCGATCGGCGGCGCCGCCCCGATCACCCGCGCATTCACGATTTGCTCCCGCGGCACCACCACCACGGCCGCCCCTATCGGACGCGCCCCCACGAATGCCTCGTGCGGCACTACCACCACCGCCCCCGGCACGCCCTGGTTTATGTACCGCACATTCCCGACGGCAACGCTATTGATCACCGTCACATTGCTGACGTGCACGATATTGATGCTGGTCACGTAAGCCGGGCTCACAGCGTAAGCCGGCCGGTACACTTCGCCCGGCCCCAGCGGGAACCACGCAGCCATGCCCACTCCGCCTACGCCCACGCCCACCGCGAATCCCGGCCCACCCACAAATGCCACCAGCGCCGGCGCATATACCGGCCGCGCGCCCACCACCAGCCGCCCCGGCACCCACACCCAGGCTCCCATCGCGTTCGCGAACGCCCACCGTCCGTAGTGGAAGGGAGCGAACCCCCACGGCGCGTCGTCCACCCAGGTCCAACCCCAAGGTTCCACCCACGCCCAATGGCCGAACTTGTAGGGCGCCCAACCCGGCGGAACCGAGGTCGGCATCCACACATAACCGTACGGCGGAACGTTGCGCCAAACGCCGTACTGGTCCAGGTCTTCGTAGCCGATCGTCTCCCGCGGCACGTAGCGGGCCGATACCGTCGATTGCTCGGTCCGGTCGCGGTCGATGCACCATTGGTCGAACTGGTCCGGCGGCGGCGCCTGCCCCATCTGGTTGGCCATCTGGTCGGTTCCGGTGATGGTGGCGCTCTCGGCGGGGCTGATCGAAAACGCCTGCCCGCCTCCGGTCACTTCCGCCTGGCCCGTGCGTACCGTGGCCACGGTGACCGTATTGTCGCCGTCCACGTTGATCCTGTAATCGCCTGGCCGCAGCAGCGCAATCGCCACGTTGGGCGTGTCCACTTCGTAGGTTTCCTGATCGCCGATAAAGCGCACATGTACGTCGATGGCGCCCTGGGTCACGCTCAACTGCGCCACCCGGTCGTCCAGGTTCAACACGGACAGGGCCGTGGCCGCATTCATGCGAATGGCGGTCGAGCCGATGTGCAACTCGGCGTAGGCGCCGTCGTCGGCCCAAAGATGGTCGCCCGTGGTGAGCGGGTAGTTGAGGGTAGCCGCGCCCCAGTCCTCCACGCTGCCCGGCCGGAAGGAAACCGGTCCATTGATCAGGTTCAGCCGCGCCACGCGCGACGGCGGGTCGGCATCCTGGGCCATGGCGCAGCCTGCCGCCACCAGCACAAATCCGTACAAGAACTTACGCATGTGATCCACTCTCCTCACAACTACCACGCCGCCACTGGCGATTCCATTGCCTGGATATTAAAATCTCCCAAGAATTGCCGCCCCGGTCAACATCGGCCCGGCGCCCGCCTGGTTCCAGTGACGAAAGCCGCGCCCGCCGGGTTGCGTCACCGGTTTTTCCGCCGCTTTCCCCGCGTGCTACAATCGGGGAACCAGTCTTCCCCCTGGGGCCGGCCCGCGGCCCGGTCGCTTAGAGCCAGGCACGGTTGCTGAACCGGGGACTAACGAGGACCGGGAACGAATTTGGCACGCCTTCGGTGCCAGTTGCGCGCGCGCCTGTAGCTCAGTTGGTTAGAGCGCCTGCTTGACACGCAGGAGGTCAGAGATTCGAGTTCTCTCAGGCGCACCATACAAAACAAAGTGCTTAGCTCGATAGTCCGATAAAGGAAGGACTCCCTCCGCGTCAACCCCCGTCCGATTCCCCCGGAGGCTCGGTCAACCGGTACCCTCTTCACCTTCCAGCCGACGGCCGTGTGTGGTCTGCCGTTCACCCGCATGATCGCCCAAACCGAGTTTTCCCGCCCCTACTTATTAGGAGGGGGGCTCAGGCGGCCAAGAAACGCCCGAAGCCGCTTCCCATAGAGGGGATTCGCTCATGCGACACAATTACGGAATTTGCCTATTCTCGGCTGTCCGCATCCTTGCGCCGGCGGCGCTGCTCTTGACGTTCCCTGCATTCGCGCAGGAAGTAGTTACAACAACCGGTGACAGTGGCGCGGGCAGCCTGCGCGCCGCCATCGCGGCCGCGAATCCCGGCGACACGATTACTTTCAACATTCCTACGACCGATCCGGGCTACGTTTCCGGCGTCTATACCATCACACTGACCTCGGGTGAACTGGCGATCGCCCAGAACCTCACGATTCAAGGTCCGGGCCCCAGCGTTCTCACTATTAGCGGCCATAACGCCTCGCGCATCTTCTTCCTAAACGCCGGAGCGCCCGGCGCCACCACCGGTCCCCCGGTGACCTCCCCGGTAGTGAAGATCAGCGGTATGACCCTGGCCAATGGCCTGGCGCAAGGCGGAAATGGCGCAATCAGTCAGGACGACGGCACTTACACCGGAGGAGGCGGAGGCGGCGGCGCCGGCATGGGCGGCGCTCTGTTTGCCAACAACGCCCGCCTATTCCTCAACCAAGTGGCGTTCGTCAATAACAAGGCAGCCGGTGGCAACGGCGGCTCGAACGGCCCGGGCAACTCGGGCGCCGCCGGCGGTGGGGGCGGCGGCGCCGGTGGAAATGGAGGCCAGGGCGCCGCGACTAATGGCGGCCCCGGGGGCAATCTCGGCGCCACCTCGGGCCAGAACCCGGCCGGTGACGGCGGCGGCGGAAACGGAGGTGTTCCGAGCGGCACAGGCGATCCGGGCGCTTTCGGCGGCGGCGGGGGCGGCGGCGGTACTGGCGCCCTCACCACCGGTGGAGCGGGTGGGTTCGGAGGTGGCGGAGGCGCAGGTTCCATTTCCGACGCCGGCTTCTACAATTACGGTGTCTACGGTGCGGGCGGTCTGTTCGGTGGTCACGGCGGCGGGGACCCCCCGGGGGCGGGGCACGGGAGTGGCAATATCCTCCCCGGTGGGGGCGGTGGAGCGGGTCTCGGCGGCGCCATATTCCTGCGCGCGGGGTCTTTGGCGATCACTTCCAGCTCATTCGCCACCAATTCGGCCACTCCCGGACAGGGCGTCAGCTCTCTCGCTGGCGGCGGGCAGGGGAAGGCTGGGGCAATCTTCGTTCTAAGCGGGGCGTCGGCTTCGGTCGATCCGGCTACAACCTTCTCCGGCAACACCGCCAGCAACGGCGCATGTAGCAGTCCCGAAGACAACAGCGACGTCTACGGTTCTCTTACCGGATATGTCTTCGATAACACCAAGCTATCCCTGTCGTTCCTTATTCCCCCGGCCAGTTCGACCCCGGGCTCATTGATCGCTCCGGCTGTTCAAGTGAAACTATCCGATGCTTGCGGCCTGCCCGTCACCGGCTACCAGGTGACGCTCTCTCTCGCCGCCAACCCGGGCAACGCAACCCTCTCCGGCGCTACCGTAGAGACTACCAACGCCAATGGCATCGCCACCTTCAGCAACTTGTCTTTGAACGCCGCGGGCCAAAACTACACTCTCTTGGCCAGTGCCACCGGTTCCACAACCGCCACGTCCCAGCCTTTCCTGGTTTACACTCCGCTCGGGGCATGCGCGGCTCCCCCACCCAATCTGACCGCCTGGTGGAAGGGCGAGGACAACGCCACTGACGTCACCGGATCTTACAACGCAACGCTGGGAGGCGATGTCGGCTTTCGGGGCGGGGAAGTCGGCCAGGCATTCTCTTTCGACGGCAGCGCTACACCGTATGTCGCCCTGCCGAGCGCCGTCTTCCCGTTCCCCAACCAGACGCCCTTTTCGTTTGAGACCTGGTTTGAAACGTCGTCCGGAGGGGTCATACTCAGCCAGCAGAATGTCGCACCTTACCTGACGCCTGGGACCAACGCTCCCGGGGCCTATGTCGGCACGGACGGAAAGCTGAATGTGTATCTGTTCTACGGAGACTTCATCTTAACCAGCTCTTATCCGGTCAATGACGGCGCATTCCATCACCTGGCGGTTACCGATAACGGAGCGACCCAGACCGTCTATCTGGACGGGGAGCAAATAGCCAGCCAGTCCACCTACGAATACGGCTACGCGACCACCTATTATTATCAACTCGGAACTGGCGACACTCTCTACTGGGGAGATGCCAATAACGGCTGGGATACCTTCAACGGGCTCATTGACGAACCAACCGCCTATTCCCGGGCGCTAACTCCTAGCGAGGTGCTGAACATCTTCGCCGCGGGCAAATATGGCAAGTGCGACCCGGTCGATTCGCCCAGCCCCAACATGCTGAGTTTCGGCGACGTCGCGATCGGGCAAAGCGCAACCCTGACCGCGAAGCTCGCCAATACCGGCAATTCGCCCTTGGTCGTCTCCGCCATCGCAACCGATGCGAACGACCTCAACTTCACCCTGCTCAGCGGCGTTACGGGCGACTGCGCGGACGGCCAACCGGTTGCGCCGAACGCCTTCTGCAACGTGCGCGTTTCCTTCTCGCCGCACTCATCGGGCCCGCTGACCGGGCTCGTCACCATCGACGATAACTCGCTCTATAACGCAGGCGTCCACACCATCCAGCTTTCCGGCACCGGCATCGCCGCGCCGACCGTTTCCTTGACCGGTCCGGCGTCGGCGCCTTACGGCTCCACGTTCAACGTCGTCGCCACCAGCAACTCGAACGCGACGGCTGTCATCTCCGTTGCTTCCGGACCGTGCACGATCGGCGGCGCAACCGTCACCATGACCTCGGGCACCGGCACCTGCTCCCTGACGGCGAAATGGCCGGCGACCTCGCAGTACGGCTCGGCCACGGCGAACTTGAACGTTCCAGCCACCCAGATTGCGCAAACCGTTACCATCAACGCCATATCGAACCCGACGGCCCTGCAGTCTTACAAGCTGACCGCTACCTCAACTTCTAAAGGCACAGCTTCTTTCGCCTCCACCACGCCCACCGTCTGCACCGTGTCCGCGCTAACGCTCTCGTTGATCGGCACCGGATCCTGCACGGTAACGGCAACCGTACCGGCTACCGCCGACTATCTGGCCGGTTCCGCCAAGTACATCTTCACCGTGACAGCTCCATTTACCATCGCGCCCATTCCGGGTCAAGAGACAGTGTTCATCGGCGACGCGGCCGCCTTCGCGCTTCAGTTGAACTCTGTCAACGGATTCAACGGCAACGTAAAACTGAGCTGCTCGGGCGGCCCCGCGGGCTCGGTCTGCGCCGATCTGCCCACTACCGTGCATCTCAATGGCAAGGCCCTTGCCCTATCGGGCATCGTTTTCCCGCCCAAAACCACGCCGGGCACCTACACTATCAACTTCATCGGCACGTCCGGCGCCATTACCGCGGCCACAAGCGCACAGTTCACCGTACAGAAGTAACACTCATGACGAGACAATTGTTCCTGGGTCCGTGAAGAGATCCCACTTCCTTCGATCTCGGCTCTGTAAGTGCGTGCGCGGCTCGGAGACCGTTACCGAGCCGCGACCGCAAGGGAGCGGTTGCCGCGCCTAAACTGCGAATTCCCCCAAATCGCTTAAGCACCCGCCACCTGGAGTTCCCACCCAATTCCGACGGCAAGCATTGTACAATAATCATTTCCCCGAAGGTTCGCAATTAAGGAGAGACTCCCGCGGGAACCCGGACCCTTGTGTGGGACGCCGGCCAGTGAAGGCAGCCTTGCGCCCCATCGAGAATGGCTGGGTCCCAGCCGAGTAAGTGATTTGCACCATTCAGCCGCACCGGGAACTCGCTCTTCGGCGCCCGCCGGAGGCGGCGACGTCAATGCTTGAACCCACTAGAATTCTCATCGCCGAAGACCTGGTAGCGGATTTCGAGCTGGCCTGCCGCGAGCTCCGGAGCGTGGTGCCGAACGCCGAGTTTCGGCGCGTCGAAACTCGGGAGGACTTTGTGGCGGCCTTGACCGAGTTCCAGCCCGAGCTGGTCATCACCGATTTCCGCATGCCGGCCTTCGACGGACTTACGGCTTTGAAGCTCTCGCTTCAACATGCGCCCGACACACCGGTTATCATTCTCACCAGCGCCATCAACGAAGATACCGCGGTGGAGTGCATGAAGGCCGGCGCCGCCGACTATGTAATTAAGGAACATATCAAACGGCTGGGATCGGCCGTGGTCCGTTCGCTGGAGGAAAAGCAGGAGCGGCTCCGGCGGCGCGCCGCGGAAGCGGCTCTCCACGAGAGCGACGAACGGCTGCGGCAACTGGCGGATAACATCGATTCGCCGCTGTTCGTGCTCGATCTCGCCCCGTCCGGTCCTCGCGTCAGCTACCTGAGCCCGGCGTATGAACGGATCTGGGGCAGCAATCGCGAGAACCTTTACCGGGATCCGTTCTTCTGGATGAATAACGTCCATGCCGACGACCGCCCGGCCGTGGAACGGGCCCTGCGGCGGATCCTGGACGAGGGGGACCCGCTGGCCGAAGTGCGCTACCGGGCCGTGCGCGCCGATGGACCCAACCGCTATATCCGCGTCAAAGCGAAGGCGATTCTCTCGGCCGAGGGACGCGCCACGCGGGTGGTCGGATTCGCCGAGGATGTCACCGCGCAAACGGAAGCCGAAGAGGCCAACGCGCGCCTTCAAGCCCGGTTGGCGCTGGCTCAGAAGATGGAGACCGTGGGCCGGCTGGCGGGAGGCGTGGCCCACGACTTCAACAACCTGCTGACGGTGATCAATGGATACAGTAAGTTGTTGCTCGGCAGGCTGGAGGCCGGCGACCCGCTGCGCGAAAGCCTGGAAGAGATTCACAAAGCCGGAGAGCGCGCGGCCAGTTTGACCCGTCAACTGCTGGCCTTCAGTCGCAAACAGGTTCTGCAACCGCGCACCCTCGATCTCAACCGCCTGGTGGCGGAGATGCGGCCGATGTTGGAGCGCATGGTTGGCGAGGACGTGGAGGTGTGCGTCGAGTCGCCTCCGGGCGCTGCCATGATCCGCGCCGATCCGCACCAGTTGGAGCAGGTGATGATGAACCTGGCGGCTAATTCCCGCGACGCCATGGCGGGTGGCGGCAGGTTGACCATCGAGACGGGCGTCGTGAAGTGGGACGAGAGTCAAGCCGGCATGCACCCCGGGGCGCGCGCGGGCCTCTACGTCATGCTCGTGGTAAGCGACACCGGCGTGGGGATGGAAGAAGAGACGCGCCGGCACCTTTTCGAACCCTTTTTTACCACCAAGGAAGTCGGCAAGGGCACTGGGCTTGGGCTGTCCATGATTCAGGGCATCGTGGCGCAAAGCGGCGGCTTTATCGATGTCTACAGCGAACCGGGCGGGGGAACGGCTTTTAGGATTTACCTGCCCGCGCTGGCCGAAGGGGCGGCCGATGCCGGGACGCCGGCGCCGGTTCCGGTGTTGGGCGGGAAAGAAACCGTGATGGTGGTGGAGGACCAGGCTGAAATTCGCGCCTACGCGGCTAAGGTATTGCGGGAATACGGGTATCGCACGATCGAGGCGAAAGACGCCGACGACGCCCTGAAGCAATGCGAGTCGGGGCCCGACCCGATACACCTGGTCCTGACCGACGTAGTGATGCCGAACGTGAGCGGCCGTGAACTGGTCAGCCGGCTGGAAAAGATGCGGCCCGGGATCAAGGCGCTATTCATGTCGGGCTATACCGACGACTTCATCCTGCACCATGGGATGTTGGACGAAGGCGTCCATTTTATCGGGAAGCCATTCACTCCGGAAGAGTTGGCCGGGACGGTTCGCGCCGTGCTGGGGGCGCCGCGGGCGGCTCGTGTGCTGGTGGCGGACGACGAAGCCGGCGTACGGAGTTTTCTGCGGATGGCCCTGGAGGAGGGCGGCTACCAGGTGATGGAGGCGGCGGACGGCGAACAAGCGCTCCGGCAAGCGCGGACCGGACACGTGGACCTGGTGATCACCGATCTCGTCATGCCGGAGCGGGAGGGAATCGAGACCATCCGCGCCTTGCGCCGGGACCTGCCTGGTGTCGGCATTATCGCTATTTCGGGCGCCTTTGGGGGCCAATTCCTGGCGGTGGCTCAGGTGATGGGGGCCGACGCCGTGCTGGCCAAGCCGGTGAGCGCCGAGTCGCTGCTCGCCAAGGTGGCGGAGGTGCTGAAGCTGCGGCGGTGAGGAGTTGCGCCGCCCGGGAGCGGGTCAGCGGTTGGACGGGTGCTTAACCGATCTGGGGATTTCGCGGTTTCGGCCCGGCGACCGCTCCCTTACGGTCGCGGCTCGGCTACGGATACCGCGTGTTTGCAGTCACTTACCGAGCCGCGACCGTAAGGGAGCGGTCGCCGGGTACTATAACAACTCCCCCAAAATCGGTTAAGCACCCCGGTTGGGCGGGGTCAGGCCGTGGGCGCTCAGCTTGCGGTAGAGGGTGGCTTTGGAAACGCCCAGGCGGCGGGCGGCGGCGGCGACGTTGCCGCCGGTTTCCTCCAGGGCGGCGGCGATGGCGGCCCGTTCGGCCTCCTCCAGCGGGGTGCGGTGGGCCGGGCTTGCCTGGCGAAGGGCCATCCAGAGGGCCTTGGGAATGTGCTCCGTATCCAGTACTCTGGTTTCGCAGTTGGCCAGCATGCTGAGGATGCAATTTTCCAGTTCGCGCACATTGCCGGGCCAGTGGTAGGCGGCCAGTTCCGCGGCTGCCTCGGGAGTGATGGCCAGTACCTCGTCGCCGCCGTGCTTGTGGATGAAATGCCGGATCAAGGCAGGAATGTCGCTTTTGCGCGCGCGCAGCGGGGGCACATGGACCGGATGCACGCACAGCCGGAAGTACAACTCGGGCCGGAACGTGCCGGTGCCGACGGCCGCTTCCAGATCGCGGTTGGTGGCGGCGATGACGCGGCCTTCGAACTGGCGCACCGCGTCGCCGCCCAGGGGGCGGAACTCGCGGTCCTGCAGAACGCGGAAGAACTTGGCCTGCAGTGCCAGCGGCAGTTCGCCCACTTCGTCGAGGAAGAGAGTACCTTGGGCGGCGCTGGCCAGCAGGCCGGGCCGGTCGCCGACAGCCCCGGTAAAGGCGCCGCGGACGTGCCCGAATAGCTCGCTTTCCACGATTCCGGCCGACAGGGCGCCGCAGTCGACAGGTACAAAAGGCCGGTCCTTGTCCGGTCCTTGCTCATGGATGGCCCGCGCCACCAGTTCCTTGCCGGTTCCGGTTTCGCCGGTGATCAGCACCGGCTGGCGTTTCCCGGCGATGCGCGGAATCCCCTGGAACACGGCCAGCATGGCCGGCGAGGCGCCGATCATCCCGCCGACGCCCCGCTCCGCATCGAGTTGGAAGCGCAACACCAGGTTCTCGGCGCGCACGGCGCGAAGCTGCGCCAGACGCTGGACGGTGGCCTCCAGGTGGTCGGCGTCGAAGGGTTTCACCAGGTAGTCGTAGGCGCCCAGACGGATGGCCTCGACCGCCGAACGGACGGAGGCAAACCCGGTCATGAGCACCACGTCGGGGCCGGCGTGGCGCGGCGAAATGGTTCGGAGCAGGTCGACTCCGTCCATGCCGGGCATCCTTACGTCGGTGAGCACGACATCGATCTCGTGTTCGTCCAGGGCGGCCAGCGCGTCCCTGGCGGACTGCACCATCAGCACCGCGTGGCCGGCCTTGGACAACACCTGGCGGCAGAACTCCGCCAGGGAAGCATCGTCGTCGACGACCAGAACCGTCATACGACCTCGGTGTATCGTAATCCAGCGCGCAACCTTCGCCGCCAGCCCGCGGCTCGGCGGCCAGCGTCATCATAACACCAATGAGATTGTCTCGGATTTACGAGCCCAGGCGAAGTCGCGGAAATCGGGTTGAGCCAGGTTTCGGCTCGCGGGGCAGTGGGGCGGTCCGTGGGGCAGACGATCGTTTTTTGTGGTCTGCCACCGTGTCATTGACTGCGCGGGGCCTTAGAGGGGCAGGGGAACCGCGGCGCCGACAGCGCCCGCGGACACCACGCTGAGGGCCGGGGTCCAACCTTGCTCGCGGGCAAGATTGCAGGCCAGTTCCTTGAGGCCGGCAGCGCGGGCAAACCACAGCAGATCGCGCTCCACGCCGAGCAGATTGGCGGCTTCTTCGATGGAAACTCTCTCGAAGACGGTCAGCACGAGCGCCCAGCGGGGTAGAAAGTCGATAGCCAATAGGGCCCGTTCCAACTGCGGCTTATCGGAATCGGCAAGGTTCCAATCGACCGGTTGAGGCACGTCCCATCCGGCCGTGAATTGCCGTTGCCGGATCCGGCGCGCCGAGGCCGCCAGTTCGGCCTCTACCTCGCTGTGCGCTTTGACGATGACCAGCTTGCGCGCCCACGACACCATCCAGTTCTTGAAGAACGGATTGGCCACATCCTTGTGATCCATGGCGTCTGTAACGGCATTCACACTGAGGGTTCGGTTGCCCGTCAACAGGTACGCCAACCAAAGCAATTCGTTACGCTGGTTCACAAAGTTGAGCGCGAGCGAGGATTCAATTTCCGGTCTTGCCGTGCCCGACTTGGCTGTGTACGAGTGCGTCATACGGGTCCCAAAGCAATTCATGCGCCAACCTGGCGATCTGGGAATACACGCCGTTTCGCACCCAAGGTGACTGACTTTTCGGCTTCTGCTGCCGAAATGCCGTCAGTTACCCAGGCGTCGGCACTTCAGGGCGGACCGCCGGTGCGCAAAAGCATCGAATCTAAAGCCGTCCGGCCGCGGCACTCCTTTGGCTTTCGAAATGCCTTTCCGAATGTAAATGGGAGAAACGGTTCGAGCGCTTGGAGGAATAGCCGGCTTGGGGTTGTGGCTGGCGGCCGGCTCTGTTCTAGCTGGAGGGAAGGAAATCGGACAGCCTCTATTCGTGATCGAGAGAAGCCTGAACGCCAACAGCGTGCATTACGATGCCAATCTCATGCCGAATGGAGAACTGGACCCGCGACAGCCCGTGGCGGCGTACTGGGTTATGGCCGACGAAAACGGCCGCCGTGAGGAGTTGACCGGGATCGAAAAGCGTTACGCCTATGGATTCACCGTCGCGCCCAGCGACAATCCGCGGCGCTATCGCCTGCAACTGGCGGCGCAGCCGCAAAGGACCGTCTACGTGTACCGGCAGGGCGACACGGTTCGGGCCGAGACGACCATCGCCGGACGGCGGGCCTACCTGAAACGAATCTACGTGACTACGCACCGGGTGCTGGTGGTGCCGACGGTTCGCTATATCGAACTGTTCGGCGTCGACGCGGCTACCGGAGAAGAAGTTTCCGAGAAGGTAAACTCTGGCGGGGGCGATGGCAACATGGGTTACTGAGGCAGTCAAGTTGTGCCGGTCCTCGTGGGCCAACAGGTTCGGACGAAGCTCTTGGCAATAGCGCTTTTTCAGCGTTCGTATTTGGTGGGACAGGCCTCCCGGCCTGTCGTAGCCGCGAAGCGGCTAGCTGCCTTTCAGGCAGCTCTTCCCGTCGCGCGCCTGCCCGCCTATTTCGCGGACACTACGCTATGCCGGCCCGTCCCGCCACCTTCCCATATGCCTCTAAGATCTGCATTGCCGCGCCCGGATCGCGGCGCATCCCTCAGCCTCCCGGTGCTCTCTCCGTTGTCTCAATTCCAGGGGAAGCCATAACCCACGCTACCGGATTAATATGGAACCAGTACGATGCGCGTGGATCTGAATTGCGACATGGGGGAACTGGAAGACGCCGCCCACGAAGCGGCCCTGATGGAGTGCGTCACTTCCGCCAACATCGCCTGCGGCGCGCACGCCGGCGACGAAACCATTATGGAGCGGACCGCGCGCCTGGCCATCGCACGCGGGGTGCGCATCGGCGCCCATCCGGGCTATCCCGACCGCGCCAACTTCGGGCGCTTCGAAATGGCGCTCACGCCGGCGGAAATCGAAGCGACGACGCTCGACCAGATCGCCCGGCTGGAAGCGATCGTGACGCGGCTGGGCGGCGCCATCGAATACGTAAAGGCGCACGGGGCCTTGTACAACGTGGCCGTGCGCAACCGTCAGGTGGCCGAAGCCATCGGCCGGGCGGTGGCGAAATGGAACCCGCAGGCGCGGCTGTTCGGACTGGCGGGCTCGCCCATGCTCGAAGTCTGGCGCGGCATGGGCCTGGCCGTTGCGGCCGAAGCGTTCGCCGACCGCTGCTACGAGCCGGATGGTTCGCTGCGTAACCGCAAGCTCCCCGGCGCGCTGATTACCGACGCGGAAGCCGCCGCAAGCCAGGCTGTCGCCCTGGCGCGCGCCGGCGCCGATACCATCTGCGTGCATGGCGATACCCCCGGCGCCGTCGGGATTCTGAAGGCCTGCCGGGCGGCGTTGGCTGGCGCCGGACTGTAGCCGCTTTCCCCCGCGCTCCCCAGTCAGCTACCCATAGCTGGTTCTGTATGGTACGCTAGGGATCGATGCCGAAGCACCAGAACGACCGCCTCCAGGGCACACTCGACCTGCTGATTCTCAAGGTGCTGGCTAAGTCCAAGGCTTCGCACGGATATGCCATCGCCCAGCGCATCCACGAGCTGACCCAAGATCGCCTGCGGATCGAAGAGGGATCTCTTTATCCGGCGCTGCATCGCATGGCGAACGAAAAGTGGCTAAAGGCGGAATGGGGAGTCACCGAGACGCATCGTAAGGCCCGCTTTTACCGAATCACGCCTTTGGGGCTGAAACAATTAGAGCAGGAACAGGATCGCTGGCTCGATCTGAGTGATGCAGTGTCGCGTGTTTTGAAATTCGCTTAGTACTCACCTTGGGAATTACAGTGACGTGTTTCAGTGGGCAACCGCTCCCTTACGGTCGCGGCTCGGAAACGCGCGAAACCGAGCCGCGACCGTAAGGGAGCGGTTGCCCGGAAATGCGTTACAGAACTTATGAACTTAGGAGGGTCCGGTGTCTGTGTTGACCAGAATCTGGAACGGCATTTTCTCGCGGAGAGTCGATAAAGCCCTTGAGCAAGAGATGGAAACCCATCTCAGTTTGCTGATGGAAGACGCTCGCGCGCGAGGGTTGAACGACAAAGAAGCCATGGCGGAGGCGCGCCGGCGCTTTGGCAGCCACGCCAGGCACTTTGAGAGCACTCGCGACGCAGACGTTTCCCGCTGGCTCGACGAGCTTGGCCAGGACATGCGTTTTGCGTTGCGCCAGACGCGAAGGAATTCCGGATTCACGATCATTGCCGTACTGGCGATTGGCCTAGGAATCGGTGCAGTGACAACCATCTTCAGCCTGGTGGACGCCGTCCTGATTCGCTCTCTTCCGTATTCCCATCCGGAGAGCCTCGTCTATCTTTGGACGCCCAATCCGCAAGCCGGTCCGGCGGTTCCGAAAGAGCTCCCGCCGAGCTTTCCCGACTTTTACGATTGGCAGCGTTCGAGCCACTCGTTTGTTTCCCTGGCCACCCTTCGCCAGCGAGCGGTCAATGTGACGAGTGGCGATTCGGTGAAGCGGCTCGGGGGCGCCTTCGTCAGTGCCGGCTTTTTTGAAACGCTTGGGGCGAAGCCGCGGCTCGGCCGGACCATCGGCCAGGCGGACGACTTGCCCGGGGAGGGAAACGTCGTCGTCATCGGCGACGCAATATGGCACGAAGTCTTCTCGGGCAGACGCGACGCCATCGGCAAGACCCTGACGATCGACCGTCGGAAATACACCGTCATCGGCGTCATGCCGAAGCCGTTCGGCTACCCGTTCGAAGGCGGTATTCCTTACAGCGGCGCCATGGGCATTCAGCGGAAGGACCTGTGGATGCCGCTCGCTCTCAGCGATGTTCAAAAGACCGACCGCAGAGCTGTCGACGGTGGTGATGCCGTTATCGGGCGTCTCGGCCGGGGTGTTTCCCTCCAGCAGGCGCAGCGCGAGCTTTCCCTCATCGAGAAACGCTTGGACGCCCTCAATCCGCCGGGTTGGATGCAAGGCTGGCAAGCGCTAGTTGTCTCGCTGACGGATACGATCTTCGGCCCGGTGACACGGATGTTGTGGCTGCTGATGGGAGCGGTTGGGCTGGTCCTTCTGATCGCCTGCGGAAATATCGGCAACCTGCTGCTGGCCAGGGTAACTGGAAGACTCGAAGAGATCGCCGTTCGCGCCGGCCTTGGCGCCGGACACGGCCGGCTCGCCCGACAGTTGCTCACCGAGTCCCTGTTATTGGCATTGCTCGGGGGCGCGCTGGGCATCGCGCTGGCGTTGGGCGGGGTTCGCGCGCTGGCGCAGCTCAATCCAGGCAACATCCCGCGTTTTGAGCAGACTTCCGTCAACCTGCCGGTCGACAGGGGCTGGGCTTAGTTGCGATTGGGCTGGTAATCGGCGTTGCGGGTGCGCTGGCGCTGACGCAAACGATCAGAACGTGGCTGTTCGGCGTCGTCCCAAACGATCTGGCCACTTTCGTTCTGCTCCCGCCGCTGATTCTTGCGGTAGCCGGTTGCGCCTGCATTTTCCCGGCGCGCAGGGCAAGCCGCGTGGATCCGGCAACGGCAATCAGAAACGAATGATCGATCGAGAGACCCACGGGCTTGTTGCTAGCGCGACCAGGAGAATCCCATCCACAGGACGTGGTTATCGATGCCCGGATTCACGGCGGTGGTATTGGCGTTCGATATGCGCCGGAGCGTAAAATATGCCGAACGCCCCGGCGGGCGCGGGGATATAGTAAGTTTGCTTCGGCTGGAAGAGGATGGCCGCGGGAAGGACGGTTGCGGTATAGGAGATGGCAACCGAGTTCCGCAGCCAGCAGCGATAGCTATAGGCGAAACCGGCGATGGCGAACTGGCGATCGGGCGCCCGACCAACGAGGAAAGTGGAAGTATCGGGCGAATAGCCGGCCAGGAATTCGAAATCGTCGCGCGGCTCCCTGGTTGCTTCCGAGCACAGCCCTGCGCGAGCGGCGACCGGTGCCAGGCACAAGATCAGCCAGAGGAGTCGAGCCGTCATTTCGCGCGACCGGGTCGCGTAGGCAATCTCCCGCATAGCCTCATCGTACGCGACGACGGGGGCACGGCGGCGAGCGCGCCCTTGGCGGCTATTGAGTTTGGGCGGGAAAGAGGCTATGGTGTCGGGTGGCCAACGCGAGGTGGCCGTATGCGTATTCGGCGCGGCGGTTGGATCTGTGTGTGCTGCTTTTCCCTTGTCTCCGGATTCGCTCAGCAGAGCGGATCGGCCGGCGGGTCCGCACCGCCCGGTACCGCGGGCCGCCCGATGACTCTCGACGTGGCTGTGACGGACAAGGCCGGAAGGCCGGTCTCCGGTCTGCAACAACAGGACTTTACACTTCTGGACAACAAACTGCCGCAGAAGATCCTGTCCTTCGATGCCGTGACCGCGGCGCCTGGTCCACCCGTGGAAGTCATTTTGCTCGTCGACGAGGTGAACATTCAATTCACAAAGCTAGGGTCCGAGCGGGAACAGATCGAGAGGTTTCTAAGCGGAAACGGCGGCGCGCTTCCCCATCCTGTCTTGCTGGTCTTTTTTGGCGATTCGGGCCTGACCTTTGGAAGCGGGCCTTCCCGGGATGGAGACGCATTGATCGCGGAGTTGCGCCGGGAATGGCCGAGCCTGCGCACTATTGGCAAATCACAGGGAATTTACGGCGACCAGGAACGGCTGCACTTGTCGATCCACGCACTCCAGCGGCTCATCGATTATGGGCTAACCAGGCCCGGACGAAAGCTCGTCGTCTGGGTCAGTCCGGGTTGGCCTATTCTCGCCGGCCCCGATCTGCAGTTGACCTTCAGGGAGAAACAGGGGATTTTCGTCTCTGTTGTCAATCTCTCCGCCGGTCTGCGAGAGGCTCGCATTACCCTATATGCCGTGGACCCGTTGGGCCTGGAGGATGCGGCCGAATTGCGAACCTCGGAATACAAGCAGTACCTGAAGGGAGTGAAAAGAGTCGGGCAGGCGCAGATGGGTGACGTGGCGCTGCAGGTTCTGGCGGCTCAAAGCGGCGGCCGGGTTCTTAATTCTTCCAACGATGTGGCGGGCGAGATCCTCGCGTGTATTGCAGACGCGAACGCGTCTTACATCCTTTCTTTCGGCAGCCTCGCCGGGAATGGTCCCGACGAGTACCACGCGCTCGATATTAAGATCGATAAGCCCGGGTTAGCGGCGCGCACCCGGTCCGGGTATTACGCCCAGCCATAGCTCGCTCTCAAGGGCTATTGAGTTTGGGCCACGAGGGGATTATTGTGTCAGATGGTCAATGCGAGGAGGTCCAATGCGTACTCGGTGCGGCGGGTTGGTCTGCGTACTCTGGCTTTCCCTTGTTTCAGGATTTGCTCAACAGAACGGTGTCCCGCCCGGCAGTGCGCGTCGCCCCATGACGCTCGACGTGGCCGTGACGGACAAGGCTGGAAAGGCGGTTTCGGGCCTGCAACAACAGGACTTTACGCTCCTGGATAACAAACTGCCGCAGAAGATCCTTTCCTTCGATGCCGTGACCGCGGCGGCCGATCCGCCCGTGGAAGTCATTTTGCTCGTCGACGAGGTGAACACAACATTCACAAAGATGGGTTCGGAGCGGGATCAAATTGAGAGGTTTCTACGGGGAAACGGCGGCGCGCTTACCCGGCCGGTGTCGATGGTTTTCCTGGCCGATTCGGGAATGACCGTTGGGGGGGCGCCATCCCAGGATGGAAACGCCCTGATCGCGGATTTGCGCCAAAAATGGCCCGCGCTGCGCACCGTTGGCAGGTCGCAAGGAATTTACGGCGCCGAGGAGCGGCTGGAGTTGTCTCTCCACGGGCTCCAACAGCTCATCGATTATGGACAAACCAGGCCCGGACGAAAGCTGGTAGTTTGGATCAGCCCGGGTTGGCCCATTCTGTCCGGCCCGAACCTGCAGATAACCCCCAAACAGCAGCGGCAGATTTTCGACTCCATTGTCGGTTTCTCGGACGGGCTGCGACAGGCCCGCATTACTCTTTATGCCGCGGACCCGCTGGGTGTGGAGGACGCGGCCGGATTCCGAACCTTCGAATATAAGGCGTTTCTAAAGGGGATGAAGACGGCGGGCCAAGTTCAGTTTGGCAACCTGGCACTGCAGGTTCTCGCGGCTCAAAGTGGAGGCCGGGTTCTCAATTCATCCAACGATGTGGCGGGCGAGATCGCGGCGTGTATTGCCGACGCGAACGCGTTTTACGTCCTCTCTTTCGACAGTCTCCCCGGCGACGGCCCGGACGAGTACCACGCGCTCGATATTAAGATCGACAGGCCTGGAGTAACGGCGCGCACCCGGTCCGGGTATTACGCCCAGCCATAGCGTTAGTTCCATCGTCGGGTTGGGAACACCTCGAACGCTGCCGGAGTGCTGGAAGCCTCGGAACTGGGAATGAGGCTCCGCCTCGAGGTGCGAATCGAGGATGAGAGGAGCGACCGGTCAGTGCCTCTGCCGCAACATGCCCCGATCAAATTGGACTTGCAGTCACTGAGCTTCTAGCGTGGTGTCCACGAAATAGGTGGGCAGGTGGGCAACGGGAAGAGCCGGCTTTCAGCCGGCCTAGAGCCGCGAAGCGGCTCTTCCGGCCAGCGACTGGCTAGGAGGCCTGTCCCACCCGGAACTCAATTCCGGTTTTTGGTCACTGCTTGTCACACTACTTCCAGGATCAGGCACTTCAAATAGTGCGTTTCGGGGACGGTCAATAGAATAGGATGGTCCTGGCTCTGGGTGCGGCGCTCCAGTATGCGCAGGGTCTTGCCGGCGTCGAGCGCGGCCTGAGCAACCACTTCGAGCAGCATGGCTTCGCCGATGTGGTGGGAGCAGGAGCATGTCACCAGAATTCCGCCGGCGCTGAGCAGGCGCAGGGCGCGCAGGTTGATTTCCTTATAGCCCGCCGCGGCGGCATCCAGATTCCGGCGCGATTTGGCGAAAGCCGGAGGGTCCAGCACCACCAGCGAGAACTGGCGGCGCGCCGAGGCATAGCTCGCGAGCAGATCGAAGACGTCGGCCTGGCGGAAATCGATATTGCCGATGCCGTTCGAGCGGGCATTGGCTTTGGCTCGGTCGAGCGCCGCGGCCGAGCTATCCGCGGCTTCGACGCTTTCCACCTTGGGAGCGAGGTGCAGGGCAAATCCGCCGGTGGAGGTGAAACAATCGAGCGCTTTCCCGGTCTTGGCGTAGCGCGCCGCGGCGAGGTAATTCTCGCGCTGATCGAGGAAGATGCCGGTTTTCTGCCCGTGAACCAGATCGGCGGTCAGGGAGAGCCCGTTCATCGAAACCGAAACCGACGCGGGAATTTCGCCGCTGACGACCTTCGATTCGAGCGGTAGATTTTCCTTGGAGCGCACGGAAACATCGTTGCGCGCGATGATGCCTTTGGGGTTGAAGATTTCCTCGAGACAGCTCGCGATTTCGGGAAGGGCGCGGTCCATGCCCTGGTCCAGGGTTTGCAGCACCAGGTAATCGGCGTAGCGGTCGACGACCAACGCGGGCAGCAGGTCGGCCTCGCCGTGGACCACCCGATACGCGTCCGAACCGGTGACGACGGCGCGGCGGTGAGCCTCGGCCGCGCGCAGACGCTGGAGGAAAAACTCGCGGCCCGTCTCCTCGACCTTGGACGATAACATGCGCAAGGCGATCTGCGAGGTGGAGCTGTAATGGGCGGTGCCGAGCGGGCGCCCGTTGGGCTCGAGAACCGTGACCGGGTCGCCCGGCTGCGCGCCGCCGAGGTCCGTCACGTCGCTCGAGAAAATCCACGGATGACCGGAAGCGACGCGATTGGCAGCCTTACGATTTACTTTAACTTGGGTCATGGAAGCCTCACTTGTGGGGCAGGTTGTGGGGCGTTGGGAGCGCCCACTAGGCCCGGTCCAGCCGGGCTCCATCCTGGCTCCCCGGCGGAGAACCTTGTATTACAGCCCGCCGGATTCTTCTCCCGCCGCAGCGGCTTTTTCGTGGAGCGGACTCTCAGTCTGCCACGCCGGGACTCGTCCCGGCGCTTGTCTCGCGCAACCTGCCCCGCTCCCCGCCAACGCGAAGACAACTGCCCTGTGGGGCAGGCGCTTTCGCCTGCCCGCGCGAGCCCGAACCGCGGTTCGGCCCACATGTCCGCAGTTGTGGCGCGAGTAGCAAGCCCAACCGTTGGCTCCGTCTCAGCGTGACATAAGTGCTTTTCGTTCCTTACGGTTGGAGGCGAAAAATGGGTTCGTTTCGCAAAAATGACCGCGCGACGGTAAATTCCTGATTTCAAAAGTCTTCACTCCCGCGCCCAGGTTACCACGGTCACGCAAGCGGCTAACCGTCCGGGAGCTGTTTTGAGCCGGTTAGGTGCGGTGATCGGGCGCGGCAACGTCCCGGCTTTCCTCGGCCGGAGAAGCCGGAGCAGGGGTCATTCTTCCTTGTTTGGGTTCCCCAGGAGAATGGGAAGCACGTAGCCTGTCACGGGTTTTCCTGTCACGGGTTTTCCTGGAAAATGGGAAACGCGTAGCCTGTCACGGGTTTTCCTTGGAAAATGGGAAACGCGTAGCCTGTCACGGGTTTTCCTGGAAAATGGGAAACGCGTAGCCTGTCACGGGTTTTCCTTTGTCACGGGTTTTCCTTTTGACGACGGCCACAATAACTGGCAAGGTAGAATGATTCGTTTTGGAGAAAAGCTGCTGCGGGATTTTCCCGCCAGCCGATGGAAGTCGTACATCCATCTGACACTGGCCCGCGCTTACGCGGCCCGGCTGATCCTCACGTACCCGGCGGTCGAACTCGATGGTACAAACAGGCCAACCACCGATCCCGATATGCTGCGGCGCGACGCCATCGCTCATTTCCGCGCATTTCTCGAAGAGAACCGGGAGTCACCCGAAGCCAATTCGGCGTGGAGGGAAGCGTGGCGGCTACTTGCCGGACTTCCCCCATCGCCAATCCATTTCGCCTGCACGGACTGAAACACCGCTTGGTCCCGATATAAGATCGCGCAAAGTCGCGCAGCGTAGAGCTATCAGTACCCACTTGGATGGGAAACGCCCGACCGTTCCGCGTGCCAGCGAGGGCGATTCCGTTATTCCAATCGGTGGGTCGGCGACTACACGCTCACGTGGTTTCCTTCCGGTTCGCCAACGATTCGGACGGAAGGCCTAAGCAAGCGCGTTTCCCGCTACATGGATCGTGGGGTCATGTTTAGTTGCCAGGGGATTGATTGTGGTGTTATGGGCGGCGCGAATGAGCCAGCTCTCATCCGGCTGCTTGACCATTACGTAGGTCATGCGATCTTGCATATTTTTCTCGAGTCTTCCATCCGGCGTGGTGAAGTCCCCCATCCTGATCGTCACAACGACCAAAGCCACATCCGGTGCGATCTCGGCTATTTCGCTTTCCAATATCTCCAACTGCACTCCGAGAAACATCGTCGACAGGTAGACCGTGTGAGCTTTCATCACAGCCGCTTTCCCGCGCCAGTGCATGCCCACGATGTTGATCCAGTCGCAGTCTTCCGTGAGGCATGACGCGTACGCTTTCATATCGTTCGCGTTCCAGGCGTCTCCGAGCGTTGTGACCGCCTCTTGAATTGCCTGAGTGTTTTTTGTCGTAAGCATTTGACTTGTCCCCTCTCTTCTACCTGCATTTTGCAGCGTAACGCAGCAGGCAAGACGCCAGATTGAACAAATGCGACATCGTGCGTTTGCTGGTTCAGGTTCCCGCCGCGATGTCGGAAATATTCAATTGCACTGCCGATTCGTTTGTTAGATTGCTCCTATCAGCTCTGGATGAGGTAAATGCATCATGGCTACTACCGTTGCGGTGCCGGCAAAGACAGCCGTTTCCGAACGTCGCTTCCACGTGTGGATGGCGGCCGTATTTGTGGTAACAGTGTTCTGCGGTTTCGGACTCAATTTCGCGCTGGGCCGGGTTCAAGCGTCGACTCTTCCGCCCCTGGTTCGTTTTCATGGGATGGCGTTTGGCTGTTGGATCCTGCTCTATCTGGTCCAGTGCGTGCTGGTGGATCGAGGATCCGTCGCGCTTCATCGCCGGCTTGGCTGGTTCGGCGCTGTGCTGTCAGGGGTGGTTGTGCCGCTGGGCATTATCACAACCATCATGGCGATCCAGCGCGGTGCTGTGCCCTTCTTCTTCCCGACGAACATCTTTCTTGTACTGAATGTGCTGGGACTGCTGCTTGTCGGAGCTTTGGTCGCGGCCGCAATTGTGTTGCGAAGGCGGACGGACTGGCATCGACGGCTGATGTATTGCGCCGCGCTTGAGCTGATCGCACCGGCCTTCGGGCGTTTGTTGCCCATGCCACTGCTCGGTCCCTGGGGAGCTTCTGCGATCTCGGGGATGCTGCTGCTCTATGCTTGTATTGGGATTGGCTTTGATCTGGCGCAGTACCGCCGGGTGCATCCGGCATGGTGGTGGGGTGTGGGAGCCATCGTCAGCCTGCCTCTTTCGTTGGGTCCGATCGCCTTCATCCCCATTGTGCGAGCGCTGGCCGGGCAGTTGGCAGGGCGTTGAATTCAAGTGGAAGGGATGCGCGTCCACTCGGCGAAGAACGCCGACGGAGAAGAGTCAGTCAACTCACGGCATTCGCGCACGAAGTGCGCCTGGTCAGCATAACCGGTGTCATGAGCGAGTTCGGTCCAAGTCGCCTCCGGCCGGCTCTGCCTTGCCTTCAGTGCGGCATTGAGGCGGACGGCACGAGCATACAACTTAGGATTCAGTCCCACCTGGGCGGCAAATCGCCGGGTGAACTGGCGCTCACTGAGCCCAGCCCACCCGGCGAGCGCATCGATGCGTTTCTGACCACCGGACTCGAGGAGCATCTTCGCGGCAATGTCTATCCGGTCGATTGGCCGGGCTTCACGCAACATGTAACCTAACCAGCGCTCGGCGGCCGCGGCTCGGTTTGGGAAATCCGCGGCACCAAGCACGGCATCGCGCAGGCCGGAAGTCACTCGTCCAAAAACGTCGGCCATTGCGACACCGTGATTCGCGATGGAGTTCATGTCAAGCCGGATCAGGCGATGGATCGCACCGGGCTGGAAGCGGATCGAGAAAGCCTTGATTTCCCCAGCCATCAGCAGGCGCGTGGTGCCAACCCCATGCGGACCAACCAGGGCAACCTCCGGCGACGTTTCGAAGTCCTGACGCTGATGGGAGACCCGATAGGGTTGGGCGAGATAGATTTCAATGAACAGGTCCGGGCGCGCGGGGAGCGGGTGAGTGAGGCTTGTTTGGCCGAAGTGCGCACTGCGCTCCTCGAAACCGGATACCAGCGATCGCAGCGAGGGCGAGGGCGGCAGGCGTTCTAAGAGCATCATCGGTGGCTCCTTCCTGGTCCGACATCTCTGGGTACATACGGAAAGCGTAGCAAAATCCGCTGCGATGTCTCTGTCAAGAGAATCTAGACGCCCGGAAAAGTAAGAACCGTTCGGTCGAGAAGTCGGCTTCGATCCGGCGATGCCGTCCGGTTTACGCGCCATCCGGAAGTTGGGCATGGCGGTCAACTTGACGTATCACGCCCGTCGCACTGAAGTGCCATTGCCTGTTTTGACTTCACCAAAAAACCCGTGACAGGCTACGTGTTTCCCATTTTCCGTCCTACTACTCCCCTCATCGCATGGCCTGCAAGCGCCTGATCCGATCTTCTGTTGAAGGATGAGTTGAGAATAACTTGCCCAACCATTGGCCGGTAAAGGGCTTAATGATGAACAGGTGCGCCGTCGAAGGCGACGCTTGCATGGGGATGCGCTTGGACCACGATTCCAGCTTTCCGAGGCCCTGGATCAGCGGATAGGGCGAACCCACGTATTTGGCCGAGGCGGCGTCGGCGTCGTATTCGCGCGAGCGGGATATCGCCATTTGAATCAACATGGCGGCGATGGGAGCGAGAATCAACATTAACAATTCTCCGGCGATGCCGCCGCGCCTCTCATCGTCGCGCCCGCCGGCGAACATCATCCCCCACTGCGCCATCCGGGCCAGCACGGTGATGGCGGCGGCCATGGTGGCCGCCACCGAGCTGATCAGGATGTCGCGGTGCAGCACGTGGCCCAACTCGTGGGCCACCACCCCCTCCAACTCCTGATCGTTCATCAACTGTAAAATGCCGGCCGTAAACGCCACCGATGCGTGCTGGGGGTTGCGGCCGGTGGCGAATGCATTGGGAGACTCCTCGGGCAAAATGTAAAGCTTGGGCATGGGGATCTCCATGCGGTGCGCCAGGCGGCCAATGATCGGAGCGACGCGGCGGTACACGTCGGGGTGCTCCGTTTCGGTGACCGGCTGGGCCGAGTACGATGCCAGCGCGATCTTATCCGAGAAAAAGTAACTGCCGAAGTTCATTACCGCAGCCATTGCCAGACCGATATAAAGGCCGTTGCGGCCGCCCAGCGCTTCGCCGCCCACCAGCAAAACACCGCTGAGCAGCCCCAGCAACAGCACGGTCTTCAAAGTATTGAACGTCATACCAGCACCTTCTTTCCAAATTCGATGACGCCCATGGGCGAAGCGTCCACCAGTACCGTTTCTCCTTCCGCGAACTCGCCGGCCAGGAGTTTGAGTGCCAGCGGGTCTTGCACCAGTCGCTGGATGGCGCGGCGCATGGGACGGGCGCCGAACTGCGGGTCGAAACCCTCCTCGATGATCTTGTCCTTGGCGGCTTGGCTCACTTCCAGGGTGAGTTTGCGATCGCGAAGCAGGCCGGCCACCCGCTCGAGCTGAAGGTCGACGATGCGGCTCAGGTTCTCGCGCGACAGCGTATTAAAGACGATGATATCGTCGATCCGGTTCAGGAACTCGGGGCGGAAGTGCAGCCGCAACGCCTCCAGCAGGCGCTTGCGGGTTTCTTCGCTGCGCGAGTCGCGAGCGTGTACGCTGAAGCCGATGGTGTTTTTCTCGACCATGGTGGTGCCGATGTTGGACGTCATTACCACCACCGTGTTGGCGAAGCTCACGGTGCGGCCCTGCCCGTCGGTGAGGCGACCGTCGTCGAGAATCTGCAGCAGCATATTAAATACGTCGGCGTGCGCCTTTTCGATTTCGTCGAACAGCACCACCGAAAACGGCCGGCGGCGCACCTGTTCGGTGAGCTGGCCGCCTTCATCGTAACCCACATATCCGGGAGGGGCGCCCACCATGCGCGCCACGGCGTGCTTTTCCATGTATTCGGACATGTCCACGCGGATCATGGCCTTTTCGTCGTCGAACAGGTAGCGGGCCAGGGCGCGCACCAGTTCGGTCTTCCCCACGCCGGTGGGGCCGAGGAAAATGAAGCTGCCGATGGGCCGGTTGGGGTCGCTCAGTCCGGCGCGGTTGCGCAGGATGGCGTTCGAGACCAGGCGCACGGCTTCATCTTGGCCGACCACCCGGTCCTTCAGGCGGGCAGGCATTTCGATCAGCTTTTGCACCTCGCCTTCGAGCATCTTGGTCACCGGGATGCCGGTCCATTTGGCCACGATGCGGGCGATATCGTCTTCGCCGATTTCCTCCTTCAGCAAGGCGTTTTCCTTTACCGCTTCCAGATTCTGCTCGGCGGCCTGGATATCGCGGTCGATTTGGGAGAGGCGCCCGTAGCGCAACTGGGCGGCTTTTTCCCAATCGCCGGCGCGGGTGGCCTTTTCCTCGTCCTGGCGCGTGGTGTCCTGCTCCTCCTTGAGCTGGCGGACGCGCTGAATGGCGCTCTTCTCGCGGTTCCAGCGTTCCTTGAGGGTTGCCGCTTCACCGCGCAGCCGCTCGAGATCGCTTTCGACGATGCGGAGACGGTCGTGGGAGGCGTGGTCGTTCTCCTTGCTGAGGGCCTGGCGCTCGATTTCCAGGTGCGAAATACGGCGGTCGAGATCGTCTATTTCAATCGGCATCGAGCCGATTTGCAGGCGCAGGGCGGAGCCGGCTTCGTCGATCAGGTCGATGGCCTTGTCGGGCAGGAAACGGTCGGCGATGTAGCGGCGCGACAGCACGGCGGCGGCGATGATGGCCGCGTCCTTGATGCGCACGCCGTGGTGGATTTCGAATTTCTCCTTGAGGCCGCGTAGAATGGCGATGGTGTCGTCGACCGAGGGTTCGCCTACCACGACGGGCTGAAAGCGGCGCGCCAGGGCGGCGTCTTTTTCCACCCGCTTCTTGTATTCGTTGAGGGTGGTGGCGCCGATGCAGCGCAGCTCGCCGCGGGCCAGCGCGGGCTTGA
>PLRS01000060.1 GCA_003164035.1 Bryobacterales bacterium
CAAACGATGCACAAAATTGCACAACGTTGCACAACGACGCCCAGCCCGAACCCGCCTCCCAGTTGCACAATTTTGCACAACCGCCCGAAACCTACCGCCGTCCCGAACCCAAAATCGGCCGCAACGAGCTCTGCCCCTGTGGCAGCGGCAGGAAATACAAACACTGCTGTCTCGGCAAGTCCTCAGCCGCCGCCGCATGAACGAAAATGAACTGTCTTTCGTAGCGCCGGCGATCTTTGTCGCCGGTGCCCTTTGTCGCGGCCATGCTTCCCCTGAGGCAAGTCGGCAGCCCGCCGACCGATTAGGGGCACCCTGTGGCTGCGTAGAACCGCCGGTGAAGAATCTCCCCTGCGTCGGCGGATGCCCCGTCAGAACTCGCCGCCCGGCGGTGCCGGCGGGGGAAAATCGTTGAAATTCAAAATCGCGTTGGTCAGCATGTGGAACTCGCCCAGGTTCTGCCAGCGATAGCATGGGTTGGTGGCGAACAGAACCATGCGGCCCCGCTCCAGCGGTACGTCCACCACCGCCGGCCGGTTGCGCGTTTCCCCGATGCCCTTGGCAAAACCGCTCAACACCGAAGCTTCCGTGCCTTCAAACTGCATCAGCATGCCGGGCCGGGCTTCCCGCGTAAGCCGGAGCAGCGGACCGCCCGCGTAACGCACCGGCATGGTCTTGCCGGTATAGCCGTAGAAAATCGGATGCTCCGGACGCACAATGGCCACCTCCACGATCGGGCCCGGAGCGTAAAATTGCGGGCTGGGGTGCGCCGCCTCCACGTTGGGCGCCAGGCCGAATTCCGGCGGAAAGTAGCTGGCCGTGCCCAGCGTAATCAGCACGCCTCCCTGGCGCACGAACTTCTCCAGCTCGAGCGCTCCTTCCAGACCCATGCCGCCGGTAATATCCGCCGATTCCCCGTACATCCCCAGCGAGGGAAACTGGGGCGTCTTGTCGTAGGCGATGGGCTTGCCCTTGGACTCGACGTCGAACACCAGCGACTTGGCGCTTCCCCGGCCCTGCGCCGGCATCACGATCACGTCGTAGCTCGCGCGCAGGTTTCCCTGCCGCACACGGTCTTTGAAAATCAGATCGTAAGGGATCTCGAAGTGGTCGAAACCATAGCGTACCCAGCCCACGTCCTGGGTGTTGCTCCAGGTGGAATACATGGCCAGGCGCGGCAGGTCGAGGTCGTGCTTGGGACCGGCCGGCGCCGAGGGCATCGCCACACCCGTCAACCCCAGTTTCTCCACTTCCGACCTCGCCCGGGCGCCGTTCTCCAGCAGCATGGTTCCGGCCGGAAGCTCGCTTCCATTCACGGTCACGGCTTTTTCGATGGCCTGGAATTTCAGGTCGTGCAAACGGTAGCGCAGGGTGATCAGCGCGTTGGCCCCGTTGTCGAGCACCGCCAGCACCGGGCCCTCGCCCTTCACCGTTCCCGCAATCTCGAGCGTATCCACCGGGTCCACGGGAACGCCCAGAATCGCCCGGTCGCCAATCTCGTGTACTTCGGCGTGGGCCATCAGACCCATCGTCCAGCCCGCGTCGTCGTAGGTGCGCAGATTGGGGTCGGGATACTTCTGCACTTCCAGCAGAATCTTGGCCAGCCGCCCGTACGGCTGGTCCCGCTTCACAATCAGCGACCCCGCCGGGTAGGTCGCGTCTTTCAACTTCACCTCGGCGGTGGCCCGCCCCACTTCGATGCCTTGCAGGCGCAGAATATTGACGACGAAAGCCACCCGCGTAATGTCCTTCTGCCCCGCTGGCAGCACGTATCCGAAGGGCCCTTCGGTCTTGCCCGATTCGACCGAATGCAGGCTCTTGCGGTAGAAGTTCTCGAGCACCGTCTCGGGGAAACTCGCGGTCAGCTCCAGCGCCGACAGCACCGCCGTTTCCATGTAGTTGGTGTTGTTGCGCATCGACCAGACTACCTGCTTATAAGGCGGCAGCGGCCGATACCATTCGCGCGAGGTCATGCCGCCGCCGCGCCCGCCCACCGGCTCCGGCACACCGCCGGCTTCCGGATTTTCCACGTTGCGCTTCATCGTATTGGCGCCGCCGTTGCCGAACGTCTCGTACATGCGCAGGATGCCGTTGTGGTTCGACGACATGAAACCCAGGTAGCCTGGCGACCACATATCCACGTACGCGTGGTCCCACACGCCCGGCATGCCATAGCCGGCCATCCTGGTCATTTCGAAATTCGAAAACCACGGCATCTCGGTATACAGAATCGGGTCGAGCGTGGGATTCTGCGGCGCCTGGCCGCTGAAAGTGTAGAGGAACGGCACCGATTCGTGCAAATCGTGCAGGATGGGCGGGTGCCACTCCAGGTAGAACTTCAGCCAGTTCCGCATGGTCGCCTGGGAGTAATTGATGTCGCGATTGTTGTCGTGGTAAATGTACTTACCCCAGTAAGGCGGCGCCGGCTGCCGGTCGTCGTCGTTTTCCTCCGAGAGCTTGTAGCGGTAATACCAGTCCGCGTAGCGGTCGCGCCCGTCCGGCTCGGCGGTGACGATCATCATCACGATCACGTTCTTGCGGATCTGGTCGTAAAGCGCCCCTTCCTCCGCCGCCAGGCGGTAGGCCAGTTCCATCAGCATTTCGGGCGGACCGGTTTCGGCGCTGTGCAGGCCGCCCATCAGCAGGTAGATGGGCTTCGCCTGGGCGATCGTGCGATGCGCTTCTCCCGCGTCCAGTCCTCGCGGATCCGCGAGGCGTGCGAGGTACCCTTTATACCGGTCCAGGTCTTGAATCGTCGCCTCGTCGGAAATGGCCGCCACGAGTTGCTCGCGGCCCTCGTCGGTCTTCCCGGCGGAGAAGACCTTTACCCGCTTGGAAGCGGCTTCCAGAGCGCGGTAGTAACGATAGATGTCCTTGGTGTAGGTAAGCTTCTTAGGCGCGCCAATGTGGTAACCCAGCACCGCGATGGGCTCCGGCACTCCCGCCGCTTTGGGCAGGTGGTCCACCAGCGGGCTCGAGAATTCCGGCCTGGTGGTCCATTCCTTCACCAGCCGCGCGAACTCTTCGTCCCGCGGTTGCCCGCTTTGGGCCAGCATCACCAGAGCGGCCGCCGCTGCCACAGCCCCGAAACCGATCGCCCGCGATACCTTCATCGACTATACCCCCACGGAAATATTTACCATACAATTAGGCAAACCATGAAACTTGGATTGATCGGTTCCGCGTGGCTGGGCTCGCCCGTGGGAACAGCGGAAGGCATCCGTCTGACGAAAGAGATCGGATTCGATACCATCGACATTTTCGCCGACCCGATGGAGATCGACGTCCGGGAGAGGCGGCTCATTAAGGACACCTGCCGGGAGGTCGAGCTGCCTGTGGTCTCGACCGTCTGCTGCGCCCTGGGAATCGCGGATTTCAATGCTCCCGTGCGCCGCTATCACGTGCGGCGCGCCAAGGCTTACCTCGATTTGGCCTATGAGCTGGAGGGCCGCAACCTGCTGCTGGTGGTCGGCGAGTATATCTGGCAGAAAGAAGTCATCGCGCCGCGCGACCAGTGGAACTGGGCCGTGGAGCACGTCCGGGAACTCGGGGAACACGCGGCGGGCCTGGGTCTTGAAATCGCCGTGGAACTGGAGCCTTTCCACCTCTCGCTCATTAACGATCTCCCCAAGATGATCCGCTTTCTCGACGACGTGTCGCACCCGGCCGTCAAGGCCAATGTCGACGTTTCGCACCTGGCGCTGGCGAAGACGGCGCCGCCGGAATTGGCCGGACTGGCCGGGCGCATCGCTCACGTCCACTTTTCCGATTGCGATGGCTCCAGGCACGGCGACCTGCCTCCCGGCCGCGGCGTGGTCGATTTTCCGCCCTACCTGCAAGCGCTCAAGGCCACCGGCTTCGACGGCGCCGTCAGTATCGAACTGGAATACTCGCCCGAGCCGGCGAAGATCGTGGAGTGGGTGCGGGAAGCTTACACCGAAACCGACCGCCTCATGCAAGCGGCCGGCATCCGGAACTAACCCGCATGCGGTAATATGTCCAAAAGCGATGAACGCCACCATTCTGCTTCTGGTATCGGACCCGGTGATTCGCACAGTCATCCACGAGGTGCTGGAATCCGCGGGATATACCGTTCGCGCGACCGGCGATATCGGTGGCGCGGTAGACCGGCTCAAGGAATCCACGCCGGACCTGTTCATGGTCCGCCACTATACCCAGAACATGTCGGGGCATGAGGCGTCCAGGTACCTGCGCAAGCTGTGCCCCGGAATTCCGGTCCTCATCGTGGGCGGCATCCTCGAGGACGATCGTCTGGAGAATCGGGAGTTCCTTCAGGGATTCGAGATCTTCCCGAAGCCGTTCAAGGCGGCCGAACTGCTTGACAAAGTGAAGGAAGTGCTGCGGAAGCGCCCGCCCCGAACCTGAGGCGCCGGCAGCCAACGGCCGCGCCACGGGCTATGATCTGTAGGTGAGGTGAACGCTTGATCTCCAAAGCGGAATATGAACGCGCGGCCGGGCGGGCCGCCGAAATGCTGCGCCAGGCGGGTATCGCGATTACGCCAGAGGAGCGGTCGCGCCTGGAAGTGGCCGACTTCGGTTTGGGCCAACTCGCCCAGTCCGGGCTCCAACTCCTGACGTATCTCAACACGGAAAGATGCTGTGCCAAGGAGCTGGTTCTGGCGCCGCGCCAAACCTGTCCGGAACACAGGCACCCTCCGGCCGGCGGCCAGCCAGGCAAGGAGGAAACGTTTCGCTGCCGGTGGGGAACCGTGTACGTTTACGTGCCCGGCCATCCCGCCCAGGCACCGGCCTGCCGGCCCCCGGCTGGTTCGGAGGCGTATTACACGGTCTGGCATGAAATCCGGCTCGCTCCGGGTCAGCAGTACACTCTCGCGCCCGACACCAGGCACTGGTTCCAGGCCGGAGACCAGGGAGCGGTGGTTTCGGAGTTCTCCACGCGGAGCACCGACGAGAACGACATCTTCACCGACCCCCGCATCGTCCGCGAGCCTCGAGTGGATGAGGACCCGGTGGGCGGCGCGTAGCGGCTTGGCGGCCTATCGGCCCGGATCCTGGTTCTCGATCCGTTTCCGCTGCTGGCCTCTCAGTTGCTCCCGAACCTCGGCCAGGGATCGCTCCAGTTTCTTATTCCTTTCGGTTTCCGCCTTCAGTTCGGCTTCCAGGCGCGCCGCTTCCACGGCCAGATCGTCGCGCTGTTGTCGAAGTTCGGTATCGCCGCCGGCGTTTGCCCCGGCCGGAGGCTTACCCCAAAAACTGCTGGCTTCCTTCACGGGAGCCGCGCCGGGCCGGTCGATGGTGAGGACCACGTCGACCTCCCCGCTCTCGCGGGCATAGGTGAAAGCTCCCGACTCCAGGTGCGCCTGGTCTAGCGTGATCGAGTGGGGAACTCCGCTGCCATCCACAATATCCAGTACGGCGCCGCTGGCGTTGGCCATAGCCGGCGCGGCGGCATCCCAACGAATCTGCACTTGACCGTTGTGGTCGAGCAAATTCAATCCAAGGGAAGGCGGCCGGCTGGAGGAGAGGAAGGACGGCAGAGCCGAGACGGCGCGGGCCGCTCCCAGCCGTGGCAGCCACATCTGGCGTGTATCGAACGCCACCGCGCCGGCCGCCATTCCCACCGCCACCGACAACACCATCCGCAACCAGCGCCACGAGTGCCGCTCTTCCGGTTCGGTTACCAGAAACCTGGGAATGGCGGGCGTGGCGACGGTGCCGGAGGGCTCGGCGGCGGATGTGTCGTCCGCTTCCGCGTAGAACGCGTGATCGTCCGGCTCGGATTGCCGGGGCATGGGCGGCGGGGGCGCCAGCACGGCGGAAACTTCCGCGGCTTCGGGCGCGGGATTCACGTGCGGCGGACCGCCCGCCGGCAGGGCCTCCAGCGCGAACTCGACGGCGCTCGATTGCGCCCGGATCGCCCCCTTCGCATCGCGGAAAAAGAAGCCCGCTCGCGTCGGGTCGTACGAGTGCGGTTTCAAAACCAGCGCCACTTGCCAGCTTTGCGGGAAATGCCGCAGGTAGATGTCCAGATCCTCTTCGGAAAGAAAGATGCCGCTGCGCGTGTGCGAATGGTACCAACCGACCGTTTGGGCACCGTCGCCAACCGAAGCCAGCAGCTCCCTCAAATTGTTCTCGTCTCGCGGCGAGAGGGTGAACGAAGGCCCGAAGAAATGCTCGCACTCCATCGGGCGATGGCCCGTGATGGTCACCGCTCCCTCTCCGTGCCGGCCCAGCAGTATCCCGCCGATTTCCGCACCGCCGCGCGGCAGCGAAAAAAACGCGTCTACCACCGCCAGCCGTATCTCGTCCAGCACCTGTGGCGCGTACTCGATCCGAAACGGACATTCCGGTGCGTCCCAGGCGATGAGGCCGTCTTTGCTCGGTTCCATGGTGCCCCGGCGACCAGGCCGGTTAATCTATTGTAGGCGATTCGCGGCCCAACGCTCACGGCTATGCTGCCATGGTGGGGCAGGCGGTTCCGCCTGCCCTTTTCCGCGTTTCGCGTAGCGGACGCGGCGGAGCTTCGCCCGGCCCATGGCAGGCGAATCGCCTGCCCCACCATGGCACCAGCCTCCTGTCTGCATATACGCTCGGATTCCAGATGTCTCACTAGCGAATCGCGTTGGCCTCCACATTCGTGCCGCGCGCCAGAAACCCTTTGACTTTGGCCGTGAATTCTGGTGTACACTTGAGGTGACAGATTATCGCTTGCACTTCGCTAACGAATTACCGCCGTTTCGTCGCATTGCCCCGCGGGGCTGCTTCGCCTCGCCCGCCATTCCGCACCCTTCCCGACAAAACTCATAAGAAATGTATCCTGGCAGAAATTTTCCTCCTCGCAGGCAGCATCGCAGAGAGAACGTAAATGAGTCCATCCGCGCGCGCGAAGTGCGGGCGGTCTTCCCCGACGGAACGGCCGAGGTCATGCCGACCGCAGCCGCCATTCGCAAGGCCCAGGAGATGGGGCTTGACTTGGTGGTGGTCTCGCCTACCGCGGTGCCGCCGGTGGCTAAAGCCGTGGATTACGGCCACTACCAATACGATCTCAAAAAGAAGCAGCACGACGCCAAGAAGAAGCAGCATGTCGTGCAGGTGAAAGAGCTGAAATTCCGGCCCAACACCGACGATCACGATTACGAGTTCAAGAAGCAGCACGCTATCCGTTTCCTGGCCGAAGGCAATCGGGTCAAAGCCGTGGTGCAGTTCCGCGGCAGGGAGATCGCCCACGCGGACTTGGGTAAGAAACTCTTGTCGCGATTTGCCGCCGACCTGACAGCCTACGGCAGTGTGGAAAGCCTGCCGCGGCTCGAAGGCCGCAACGCGCACATTCTGATCAGCCCGGTCAAAACTGTGGTGAAACCGGCCCCTAGTGGGGGCGCCAAGGCGCCCGGCCCGGGTGAGCCGCCGCCTCCGCCGGCTCCTTCCGCCCGGGCCAACTGACTTCTGGGTCGTACAGTACTGAATCGGTACTCCGGGTGGAGCGCCGTCGGTGGGTGCGTGATAAAATTGCTCTAGTTTTGCAACTCGGCAGTCCACTCGGTATGTATAACGCCTTCTTCGGTTTCACTCAAAATCCGTTTAATATGAGTCCGGATCCCTCCTTCCTGTTCCGGAGTCCCCAGCATGAGGAGGCGTTGGCGAATCTGAAGTATGGCGTGATGACCCGCAAGGGTTTCATCGCCTTGACCGGTGAAGTGGGTACGGGCAAAACCACCATGCTCGAGTGCCTCCGCGACTTCCTGCGAGCCCAGCAGATCGCCTTCGCCTCGCTGTTCAATTCGCGGCTTACCGTGGAGCAGTTTTTCGAAATGCTGGCTTACGATTTCGACCTCGAATGCAACCAGCGTTCGAAAACCGAGGTGCTGCTCGCCCTCAACAGCATGCTCATCGACCGCGCCGCGGCCGGCCGTACCACGGTCTTAATTGTTGACGAGGCCCACAACCTGGAGTGGGACGTTCTAGAAGAGGTACGACTCCTGGGTAACCTCGAAAATCGGCGGGGCAAATTACTACAGATCATCCTCTCCGGCCAACCGGAACTCGACCGTAAGCTTGACGCTACCGAATATCGGCAGCTCAAACAAAGGATCGCCCTGCGGTGTGCCCTGCGCAATTTCGACCGCGACGAAACCGTGGCCTACATAGAATCGCGCCTGGAACGCGCCGGCATGCCGCACCAGACAATTCTTTCCAGCGAGTTGACCGGCGCCATCCATCTGCGTTCACAAGGCATCCCTCGCATTATCAATGCGATCTGCGACAACCTCTTACTGACTGCATTCGCCCTGGAAAACAAGACCGTAACCATGGACATGCTCGATGAGGTTGCCGCCGATATGCGGCTGGAACGTACCGTCGATCACCCATTTACCGTCCACCCCCAGTACCCGGCCCGCGTTCTTCCCCGAGGTTGACTGCCGGGTAGCCGGCCTGGAATGATTCCCGTCGGCCACAAAGCCTCGGAGAATTGCCCGGATTTCGCCGCTGGATGTTCCTGCAACCCATTTAATTTCAACGTTTTTATCCATTGGTGCGCCCATTTTGTAGGGCTTATGGACCGAGCAAGGGGTATTTACCCTATGTTTAATGTACTTGCCACAATTCAAAGTACTATTAGGCCTTATGGGCATACCGTGGTAGAAGTTTAGTACATGGTTCGCTCCCGGCGATGGCTAGTGATGAATCGTAATCCGGCCCGCCCTGGCACGGTTCCATGGAAATTCCGATCAGAACTCAAATTGGAAAAAGGGAGTTTATAGAAAATGCGTAAATTGTTTGAAAATCGTTTGGTTTCTGGAGCGGCCTGTGCGTTCTTCGCGATGGCTCTGGCTCTCCACGCAAATCCCGTCGCCACCAAATTGGCCGTGCAGAGCGGCCCCAGCGTTCCTCCCGATCCTTGGGATTCCCTCGCTCTGT